>NZ_AOHZ01000015.1 GCF_000337215.1 Natronolimnohabitans innermongolicus JCM 12255
TGGCTCGATCCGTCCGCCGGTATCGCCGGCGTTGGATTCGGCGCGCGCGTCGCGGGTCGACGCCGGCGAGCTACCGTTGGTAGCGTCGTCCGCGGACGGTGTCGACTCCGTCGTCCCCGCGTTCGAGACGTCTGTCGTCGCGTCCGTGATCCCGCTCGAGGCGGGCTCTCGCTCGACCGACGTCTCGTCGGGAGCGGTGATGCCCGACGGGGCGTCCGTCGAGTCGGTCCCGTCGGTCAACTCGGCGTCGTCCATCGGCTCTGACGACTCCGCGGCGTCGGCTCCGTCGGTGACGGTCTCGACGGCGTTGCTGACGATGTCGCCGCTGGTTCCGGTAGGAGCGGTGTCGGAATCAGTCTCGGTGGCGCCGTCAGCGTCGACAGTCGCGGCGTCCGTGGACCCTGCGGTATCGGCGTCTGCGTCGGTATCTGCGGTCGCGGCGGCCTCGTCGAACGAGACGTTCTCGATCGTCGATTCGGCGGTCCGTTCGTCGGTCGCCGCGTCGACCGGTTCCGTATCCGAAATATCGATCGAACCGACGGCTGATTCGGTCGGATCGGTGCTCGGCTCCGACCCCGTGGACGCATCCGTCGGCGACTCGAGGTCATTCCCTGCGCCAGCACCCGTGGCTCCGGGTTCGGAACCGAGTCCGGAACCAGCGGCGGCGTCGACGGCGGACGACCCGTCAGTCCCGGTCTCCGGAACGTCAGTTACGTCGATATCGACGTCGACGACCTCGTAAATGCCGACTTCGTCGGCGGCGCGGTCGAACGCGTCGTCGCCGGTAAAGAGCCGTTCGGCGTTGCCGACGTAGGCGGCGGCCATTCGGCGACCGCCGTAGTAGACGGCATAGTAATCGCCGCTGAGGACGTTCTCGCTCAGTTCGACGTAGCCCGTAAAGGAGCCGTCCTGCAGCGTTTCGTCGACCTCCTCGAGGGGCGTCTCGTTCGTGTAGTACTTCGCTCGCGTGTCGCCGCCGCGTTCTTCCATGGTACAGAGAAGCGGCAGTGCGGGATCCGGCGCCTCGTAGGCGGTTCCGGTGGCGCTTTCGAAGGTGTCGATCGCGCCGTCGATAACGCCCACGACGCGGCCGTTCAGCATGAACAGCCACGTCCCAGCAGCGGTGACGGCGCCGGAGAAGTCGGCGTCAGCGAGATCGGAGAGACCGTCGTAGCCGCCGTTGAACGGGCGAGAATCCCATTGCTCGACGCGCTCTTGCGTGCGCGGGTCCATACGTCAACAAGCGGGAACCGGACCAAATACGTTTCGCCTAGATACTGTCTGCTTTTAGTTACTGTTCGTCTGCGTTCGAAAACCGCGACCGACGGTCCGAAGAGGTCCTCAGATCTTCGACTCGGCGTCCTCGGCAAGCTCTTTCATGCGCTTGCCGATTCGACCGGCACTCGAGAACTCGTCTTCGCTCATCCCTTTCGCCAGCGCGTTGCCAAGGACGAATACGGCGTGTTTGTGCTCGCTTTTGGACTTGTGGACGTGGGAGGGGTCGACGTCGAGCTGACGGTAGGGCTCGAACAACTCCTCGTCGACGTCCTCCCGGTCGGCGAAGTACTCCATGATGACGACGAGTTCTTCGTGGAGCTCGAGGAGTTCGTCTTTATGCATGCTCACGTGTAGGAACGGTCTCGGCTTAAGCGTTGTGTGCGAAATAGGCGCAAAAGCCAACTGTACGGGCCAGCGGCGCGGTTCACAGCGAGTAGAGAGCCGAACTGGGTTTGTTCGGGATTCCCAACACTGGGCGACGATCGAGCAGCCTCGAGCGGGCGCAGGTTAGTCGGCGGCGACCGCGGTGGCGCTCTCGCGCTGGCCGACGGGGAACCAGGCGAGGTCGTGGTCGGCGGTGACGCGGACGGCGACGCGGGAGTCGAGATTGATCCGGTCGGAGTGGTTGTGCATGCACTCGATGGTCTCGCCGGAGTCGAGTTCGACGCGGTAGAGAACGGTGGGGCCGAGATAGCGCCGGTAGACGACGGTTCCGTTGGCTTCCTCGCCGTCGGCCGGGAACGCCGTCACGTCGTCGGGTCGAACCAGAAGGTCGATGCCGGTCCCGTCGTACTGCTCGGCGAGGCCGTTGACGTCGTCCCGAAGGACGCGACCGAGCGCGGTGTCGACGCTGTCGCCGTGGACCTCGCCCGAGAGGAAGCTAGCGTGGCCGAGGAAGCCGGCGACGAAGCGCGATTTGGGCTGCTGGAAGACTCGCTGGGGCGTATCGATCTGTTCGATGTCGCCGTCGTTCATCACGGCGACGCGGTCGGAGATCGACAGGGCCTCTTCCTGGTCGTGGGTCACGGAGACGGCGGTGACGCCGGCTTCCTTGATGATCCGTCGGACCTCCTCGCGCATCTCGACGCGCAGGTCGACGTCCAGGTTCGAGAACGGCTCGTCGAGCAACAGCATCTCCGGTTCGGGCGCGAGCGAGCGAGCCAGCGCGATCCGCTGTTGCTGGCCGCCGGAGAGCTCCTCGGGATAGCTGCTGCCCTGGGACTCGAGACCGACGAGGTCGAGCAGTTCGGAGACGCGCGCCTCGGTTTCTTCGTCGGACCACTCCTGGAGCCCGAACGCGACGTTCTCGCGGGCGGTCAGGTGCGGAAAGAGCGCGAACTCCTGAAAGACGACGCCGACGCCGCGTTCTTCGGGCGGAACGAACCGACCGTTGCCGGCGACGTCAGTCTCGCGGAGGCGAATGCGACCCTCGTTTGGCTTCTCGAGGCCGGCGATGAGGCGGAGCGTCGTCGTCTTGCCACAGCCGGACGGACCGAGCAGCGTGAGAATTTCGCCGTCGCGGACGGACAGCGAGAGTTCTGGGATGACGTCTTCGGCCCCGTAGGACTTGGCGACGCCCGATAACTCGAGGACGACGTCGTCGCTGCTGGGATCCGGTCGTTGTGCCTCGGCCGCCGACGTAAGCAGTTGTCCGTTCGCCATGTATCGACCCTCCGGCGTCCGCCGGTGTCTATTATTGTTTAGGCAGGCCTAAAACACTTATAGATATCGGTCCGTTCCAGCCAGTCGGGAAGACGAACAACGGTACCGGATACGATTAGAGTTCGACGCCGCTGGGGATCAGACTGTGCTGGCGAAGCAGGTTACCGTCGTCGTCGTAGACGAGAAAGGTTCGCTTGTCGTAGGTGACGTACTGGTCGCCCTCGAGGAGGATTTCGACGTCGTAGCGTCCCTCGTCTTCGGTTGCACCCTCACCGTAGCCCCGGGCAGCGCTGATGAACTGGAGGACGTTGTCGGCGGACTCGTTGAGTTCCAGAATAAACTCGCCGGTGACGCGGTTCGTTACGCTGACGACGCCGGCCGTTTCGTCACCGAGTGGACCCTGCAGTCGGAGGGCGACGTCGGTCTCTTCGGCTGCGAGAACGTCTCCGTCGGGGCCGGTAAGGCGCTCGCGAAGCATCGTTTCCGGGCCGGTAAAATCGATCGATACCGAGGGTTTGCTCGGTTCGCTGTCGGTCTCGACCCAGTCGATATTGCTGACATCTAACGTGAAGTGCTCGCGCCTCATTCCGTACCCGAACGTTCGACCTCACACCGTATCAACGTAACGCACGATCGGTCAGCGATCGGGACGGTTTCTCCGATACCGTCCACCGTCTGCCCGACGAAAACGGCCGTCTCACTTATGGGAGTCGGCACGCGACATGCCACGGAACGGACCTTCCGGACCGATCTTACAGATGGGAGACCACACCGATCCGAACGGAACCGAGCAGTTTGACGCGGACTCCGACGCCGGGAGTGACGAGTCACGGTTCCGTCTCGCGCCGCGTCGCGTCGGCGCCGGCCTCGAGTCGACGCTCGAGCGCGCCCGTCGGACGATCCGGCGGCTGAGCGAGACGCTTCGCGGCTCGGAAATCGAGATCGAAGCCTACGACCCCGCGACGGACGATCCCCTGGTCGAGTTCGACGGCGTCGCCGGCCTCGAGGAAGTCGACCGCTACTGGGTCGACGCGCCGTTTTCGTTCGTCACGATCGGGCACGATCCCGACGCCAACCAGTACCGCTACCGCACCGTCGAGCCGACGCTTCGCGAGGACGAGGCGGCGCTGCTCGAGACGCTGCTCGAGGACGTTCGCGATCCGCTGCTTTACCGCGAGGACGACCGAGGGGGCGACGATACCGACGTCGAGACGCTCCTCCGGGAGACGATCCGCGATTACCTCGGGCGCTACGGCGCCGAGATCGACGCGGCGACGTTCTACCGACTGTTCTACTACGTCCACCGCGATTTCCGGGGCTACGGGCGACTCGAGCCGATCATGCGCGACCCCCACGTCGAGGACGTCTCCTGTGACGGCTACGACCTGCCGATCTTCGTCTATCACGACGAGTACACCGACGTCGAGACCGACGTTTCGTTCGGGCCAGACGCTCTCGATAGCTTCGTCGTCCGGCTGGCCCAGCACTCGGGACGACACATCTCGGTCGGCGAACCGATGGTCGAGACGACCCTCCCCGACGGCTCCCGCGCGGAGCTGGCTCTCGGAGACGAAGTGACACCGCGGGGCTCCGCGTTCACCGTCCGCAAGTACGCCGAGGAGCCGTTCACGCCGATCGACCTCCTCGAGTACGGCACGTTCAACGTCGAGCAGTTGGCCTACCTCTGGCTGGCGATCGAGCACAACAAGAGCCTCGTCTTCGCCGGCGGGACGGCCTCGGGGAAGACGACGAGCATGAACGCCGTCTCGATGTTCATCCCGCCGCGGGCGAAGGTGGTGACGATCGAGGACACCCGCGAACTCCAGTTGTATCACGACAACTGGCTCTCGTCGGTCACGCGCGAACGGCTCCACGACGGGACGGACGTCACGATGTACGATCTTCTTCGGTCGTCGCTCAGACACCGGCCCGAGTACATCGTCGTCGGCGAGGTCCGCGGCGAGGAGGCGATCACGCTCTTTCAGGCGATGAACACCGGCCACACGACCTACTCGACGATGCACGCCGACTCGATCCGGACGGCGATCAACCGCCTGGAGAACGATCCGATCGACGTCCCCCGACCGATGGTCCAGAGCCTGGATATCCTTTCCGTACAGACGCTGACTCGACTCGATGACGGTCGCGCCCGCCGAAACAAGGTGCTGGCCGAAATCGACGGCATCGACCAGCGCACGGGCGAACTCGACTACTCGACGGCGTTCACCTGGGACGGCGAGACCGACAGCTTCCGCTCGAGCGGGAGCCGCGTTCTCGAGGAGATCCGCGACGAACGCGGCTGGTCCCGCGGCGACCTGCTCGCCGAACTCGAGCGCCGCGAACGCTTCCTCGAGTACCTGCAGGCGACCGGCACGACCGACTACCGCCGGTTTACCGCGCTGGTCAACGAGTACGACGCCGATCGAGACCGCGTCCTCGAGCGGATCGATGCGACCGACGTCGGCGACGAGAACGACCGGCGCGACGCCGGCGACGGTGATCGGCCCGGAGCCGATTCCGACGATTGCCCCTCGAGTGACGCCAGCGACGATGTACTCGAGCCCGATTCCCGACAGCCGATCGATCACGCATGACGCTCGCGAACGCCCTGCCGCTGCTGGTCGCAGTGTGTTGTTGCGTGCCGATCGGTCTCGCACGAGTTCACCAGGGGGTCGATCGCCGGCTGACGCGGACCGCGATCGTGCTGTTCGGCGGCTACGTCGACGAGTTTCGCGACCAGCACCCGAACAGGCGGGCTGCGCTCCGGGCCGCGCGGGTGCCGGTGACCTACCGCGAGTACGGCGCGAAAACCGTCCTGTACGCGACCCTCGCTGCGATCCTGGGATCCGTTCTCGGGATCTACGTCGTCTGGGGGCTGTTGCTCGTGCTCTCGATCGATCCCGAAACGCTCCGGGACGCGCTGCCGAGCGTCCTCTCGTTTCTCGCCAACCTCGGCGGCGTTCCCGCGCTGTCGCCGACCGAACTCTTCGCGTTGCTGGTCGCGTCCTGTCTCACGCTCGGCGCGCTCGCCGGCGGCGCCACCTACTGGCTTCGCTGGTGGTACCCCGCCTCCGTCGCCGATACCCGCGCGCGAGCGATCGCGGCCGGCCTCCCCTCGACCGTCGCCTTCGTCTACGCCCTCTCGAAGAGCGGGATGGCCGTCCCCGAAGTGATCCGCATCGTCGCCGCACAGCGAGACACCTACGGCGAGGCCGCCGCCGAATTCGAGGTCGCCGTCCGCGAAATGGACACCTTCGGCGTCGACGTCGTCACCGCGCTCCAGACGATGGGGCGACGGTCGCCGAGCCCGCAGTTTCGCGAGTTCACCGAGAACTTCGTCAGCGTCCTCCGGAGCGGCCACAGCCGCTCTGCGTTCCTCGAGCGCCAGTACCGCGAGTACCAGGAGGAGGCCGAATCCCAGCAGGAGCGAACCCTCGACCTGCTCTCGACGCTCGCGGAGGCCTACGTCACCGTTCTCGTCGCCGGTCCGCTGTTCTTGCTCACGGTGCTGGTCGTCATCGGCATCTCCGTCGGCGACACGCTCGAGCCGTTGCGGGCGCTCGTCTACGTGATCCTCCCGCTTGGCAACCTCGCGTTCGTGGTCTACCTGAGCGTCGTCACCGAGAAGATCACGCCCGGCGACTCGAGCGGCGGGGCCGACTCGAGCGTCGACGGCAGTCCGTTCGCGACCGGCGCCGTCCGGCGGCCGCGGGCGGACGGTGGGGCGACCGTCGGTACCGGGGTAACCGATTCCGACGCCGAAACCGCGGCCGCGGATCCGAACTCGAGCGTCAGCGCGAACCTCGAACGACTGCGGTACTATCGTCGGCTTCGCGGGCTTCGCGAGCGATTCGGCGATCCGCTGCGGACGCTTCGGGATCGACCCGCGCTGTCGCTTCTGGTAACCGTTCCGATCGCCCTCGCGGGCGTCCTCTGGCAGCTTCGGGGCGCACTCGAGGGCGGGTTCGACGTCGCGGCGGTCGACGACGCCGTGGCCGTGGGTCTACTGTTCGTCCTCGCCGTCTTCGCGGTCTGCTACGAGTCCCATCGGCGGCGAATCGAGGCGATCGAAGCGGCGATTCCCGACTTCCTCGATCGGCTGGCCGGCGTCAACGAGGCCGGCACATCGGTCGTCTCGGCGATCGACCACGTCCGCGGCTCCGAACTGGGGCCGCTCGGGGCGGAACTCGATCGCGTCCGGGCTGACGTACAGCTAGGTGCGTCCCTCCAGACGGCGCTCGCCCGCCTCGAGAGCCGCGTTCGGACGCGGTCGACGTCCCGCGTCGTCACGCTGTTGACCCAGGCGATGAACGCGAGCGGCAATCTGGGCACGGTCCTCCGGATCGCCGCCAGACAGGCCGCCGCCGATCGACGACTCGAGCGCGAGCGCGCCCAGGCGATGGTCGAGTACCTGCTCGTCGTTTACGTCTCCTTTCTCGTCTTCCTGTTTATCATCGCCGTGCTCGCGGGCTCCCTCCTGCCGAACCTTCCCGCGGAGGGGGCTGACGCGGCGGGCGACGCCGCCGCCGGCACCGCCGTCGACGGCCTCGGCGGCTTCTCGGCGGCCGACCGCGCAACCTACGACGCGCTGTTCTACCACGCGACGCTCGTCCAGGGGCTGCTGTCGGGGCTGATCGCCGGCCAACTCTCGAGCGGGGACGTCCGGGCCGGCGCGAAACACGCCGCCGCGATGATCGCGCTGTCGATCGTGACGTTTGCCGTGGTGATCTGAGGGCCGAACGACCGCCCGCGGGCGTCGTTCGACTCCGACGGGACGGGGGTCGCGTTTCTGGTGCCGGAGGGGAGCCCGAGCGCCGCAGTGCGAACGGCTTTTGCGCGTTCCGCGAGGAGTTCGGCGCATGGCCGACCAGCAGGACCGCGAGGACGAGCGCGCGTCGCAGCCAACCGACGCGGCGCGGCGGGCCGCCGTCCGCGACACCTACGATCGGATCGCCTCCCACTTCGCCTCGACGCGAGAGTACCCCTGGCCCGAAGTCGAAGCGTTCGTCGACGACCACGCCCGCGGGGCTTCCCCCGGGGACGCCGACACCCCCCGCGTCGGCCTCGACCTCGGCTGCGGAAACTGCCGCCACGCCGAACTGCTGGCCCCGCACTGCGAGACCGTCGTCGGCCTCGACGCTAGCCGCGGCCTGCTCGAGACCGGCCGCGAGCGCGCTACCGAACGGGCGTTCGCGGTCGCGCTCTGTCAGGGCGACGCCGCCGCGTTGCCGCTCGCGACCGACAGCGTCGACCTCGCCGTCTACGTCGCCACGCTCCACCACCTGCCGACGGCCCGCGCCCGCCGGAAGAGCCTCGACGAACTTGCGCGGGTGCTCGCCCCCGACGGCCGCGCGCTCGTCAGCGCCTGGTCGACCGCCCACGACCGATTCGACGAAACCGAAGGCTTCGACACGACGGTCGAGTGGACCCTCCCCGGCGGCGAGACGATCGACCGCTTCTATCACATCTACGCCCCAGCGGAGTTCGACGCGGCACTCGAGGCCAGCGCCCTCGAAGTGCGATCGTGGGAACTCTCGAGCGGGAACTGCTACGCGACGGTCGCCGGTGGGGCAGACGGGTGACGGCGGTCGGAACCGGCTGACTCGAGCGGGTTGATCGAAAACGGAAGGGCCTTAAACTCGGAACCAGAATCGAAGACTGCGCGCGGATGGTCTAGTGGTAGGACCTGAGCCTTCCAAGCTCATGGCCCGGGTTCAAATCCCGGTCCGCGCATTGCTGTCGCGAACAAATTCGTGAGCGACAGCAATCGGAAAAGGGATTTGAAGCACGCGAGTCGCAGCGCGAACGGAGTGAGCGACCGTCTCGCATCGGGTTCAAATCCCGGTCCGCGCACTTTTCGACGAACGAACGTGAGGAGAAAATGCGCGATTGAGGGAACACTGCTGTCAGAAAGCGGTGCAGACGTTGTTCAAGTGGAAGCGACACGAGTTCGATAGCGCGGTCGAATGGGAGCCGAAACTATCGTTTGCATCGCGATCGCTCCACGGTCCGCGCGATTTTTCTCACGCGTGACGAACGAAAGCGCGTTCGGGAGGCCGTGCTCGAATATCGTGAGATTCCCGATTACAACACCGTTACACCGAATGAGCGTGAACACTGGTGGCGGTATCTCGCACAGCGATTGGGAAAGTCGAAGGACGCGGATGAACCGACGCTTGCACCACCTCCCGTTCCGCGCCCTTCAGTTCTATACGTCCTACAAGGCGTCGTTCGAGGGAATCCCGATTGGATGGATTGACCCGTGCAAGACGAGTCAACGGTGTCCGCTGTGCGGGCACGCCGAACGAGCAAACCGCAACAAGAAGCGGTTCAACTGTCGGTCGTGCGGACATCAAGAGCACAGTGACCGTGGTGCAAGCGTCAACATCGCCGTCAAAGGCATCGAGAAGCATCAGGACTGGAATGTGCCTGCTCTCAACAGCCTTCCCACTGTTCGGAAGGTGTCGTTCGAAAGACGGAGTCTTTCGTGATCAAGCGAAGCCTTCGGCTTCGCGGACCTCGCGGGATCAGAGATCCCGCTTAGTGACGAGACGCTTCGCGTCTCGAACCACTTGATCCCGAGGCGGTTCACGGTGCGGTACGATCGAGCGCCGATCGAGGAACGAAAGGCGACACTCGAGCAGATGGGGTACTTCCCCTTCAAATAATTAGTGTACGCACAAGGTTATTGTTCTCGAGGTCAAATAATCGGTCAGCATATGGCTGACGACGAATCTCTGGCACCACCCGAAGCGATCGAGATCGGGGACGAGGCAGAACATACCGACGAATGGACGGAGGAGATGCCGGGAGTCGACCGCGTGATTTCGGTCGCGTTGACGATCGAGCAACCACGGACGGCGGACTGGATCGCGAAGCAAGCGGAGGTATCACCGACGACGGCACGGAACCACCTCGAGCGGTTGGTCGATCTGCATATCCTGAGTGCAGTCGAACAGCGAGGTGCGAAGACGTACTACCCCGATGCCGCGTACCAGCGGTTCAAAGAAGTATCACAGCTGATCGAGGAACACACTCGAAGCGAGATCGAGACGATAGCGGTCACCGCAAAGGAGGACATCGAGGAGCTCAGGGAAACGTACGGTGTCGAGAGCGCGGATGAACTACGGAAACTCGCGACGGCCGAAGGCACCTCCTCGACGGAGGCGCGGGAGTACTTCAAAAAGGCTTCTGAGTGGGACTCGCACATGCACATGGTCTCGATAGCAGAGGAAGCGCTCGAGCGATACGAGAAATTCGGCGAACACTACCGACCGTCGGTGGATTCTGCTGCATAAATGTATCTCGACGATTTGCTGGCAGATGGCGGATTCGACCCGATCGGTCTCTCCGGTCGTCGGGGTCGGATCTTCGAGCAGTTACGGGTCAATCTGAACCACCATCCCGCGACCGAAACGGTAGTCGTCAGACCGACACGCGACCAGAAAGATCGGAAACTCATCGCTCAGTTCGATACGCAGATCCTGGTCGATGGGCTCGTCGACGCGGACGAAGCCAGACTCGAGATCAACTGGTGGACGCACCCGGCCGGAATCGACGACCAGTTCAAATTTCACTACGTCGAGTCGACGGGCTACGATTGTGGCTGGCACCGACAACCGCATCCGGAGGAGTCGGACATCCCGTTCGACCACTTTCAGCAGCGGGCCTCGCCGGAGAGCGACTATCAGTACCAGGGCATCGACTTTCTGGAAGACACTCCCATCGGACTACTGTGGGAAGTGACGCGAACGCGACTTCCAAGGATCATCCGGGCTCGGTACGATCCTGATACGGAGTTTTAGGATTCGTCGGCTACCGCATCGTAATCCCCTGGTGACGGTCCATGTCGCGTCGTCCGATGAACCGCAGCAATCGCTCACAAACCGGATCAGGTGTCATGTCCTCGAGCCGTCGTCGGTCGAGAAATCAGAATCAGTGATTACGTCGTCTGCCTTCACATTCGGGTAATCGTTCGGACCGATCACTGAGATCCCCCGTAGCGATGAGAGATCGTGGTCGACTGAAAACAGCGGTAGACTGGATGGTACGTGTTACAGATGTAAGCCCCGAAGCTCACGATACGGGCCTTTGTACTATCCTAGATAGTATTGCGAGTCGAGGAAACCAGGAACGCTGACGAGGGAAAATCCAACACGGAGGCGGGGTGACCGTCGAAACAGTCGTTGAGTCTGTGTCCTTCAACGTCGATTTGGTCCCTGTTTGATGGGTGATATCACACGGATTGTGACAGACCCCTTCCAAGCTCATGGCCCGGGTTCAAATCCCGGTCCGCGCATTGCTGCTGCGAACAAATCCGTGAGCAGCAGCAATCGTATTAGGGATTTGAAGCACGCGAGTCGCAGCGCGAACGGAATGAGCGACCGTCTCGCATCGGGTTCAAATCCCGGTCCGCCAAAACCGAACCCCCACAAGCCCGAGCTCTTCGTTCGATTCAGGTGCGAAACGAATGCACACTCGGTGTGAAACGAGTAATTTCGAAAGTCCAGCCGAATGCACTCTCTCTATCGGTCGGACAGTCACTCGTCTCGGAGGTAGCAACGATATCGGAGACCCATATTGTCACAGCTTCCCATGGCATGGAGAGTTGCTTTTTGCCCGGGAGAGGTCCACACAGATAATGAAACAGACGGAAGCGTTCCGAGTGCTTGCCAGCGCAGACCGTCAGCTTATTCTCCACGAACTTTGCAAAAATGGCGGCAAAGCTACTGTAGACGAACTGGCAGAACAGGTTGCCGTATGGAGACATCGAATTTCGCCGGACGAGATTACCGACGACAAAATCCCACGCGCCCACGTTCGATTACACCATACCCATCTTCCTCAGTTAGTGGAAAACGGGGTCATCAGCCACGATCCGAACGAGGAAACGGTCGTTCTACACGACAACGAGTCCGTAGAGCAACTGTTTGCGGCTGCTGAAGAAATCGAGGGATGGCCGCCAGACGACTTTCTCGAGCGGTCATCCAGTGGTACGCACCATCGTAGCCACTGAACGAGTGTCCCTCCGTCGTCACTGAACGAATTGTCAAGCACTCTAGCGATCAGGTGTACAGACGTTCAAAAGGAAACCAAGGCGGAGTCCCCACACCACCGTGTGCGGGGTGGTTGACCGGGGACTGCATCACTTCCATAGCGTCGATGGGCCACTCGAGTTGTCGACCAACAGGAGAGATAGTAGCCACTGAACGTTACTGCCCATCTGATCGCAGTACGGCGTTACGATCAGTGTGTGAATCGTTTCAGTGGCTACTCTAGTGTGGCTGTCGACAGACAGCGCCGAGCACCGGTTTTCGGACACTGACCCCTAGAGATATAGACGCCTCGCACGTACATTCGAACCACGATCATGACCACTACACGCGACATTATCGACGAGAGTGTACCGGCCTTCGAATCGACGACGACGGTCGACGACGTGATCGACACCATCCGAACGTCGGCGGACGGATCGGAACGAACCGTCTATTATGCGTACGTCGTCGACGAAGACGGGGTTCTCGAGGGCGTCATCTCGCTGCGCGAACTCCTGAACGCCGGCGGGGAGACGTCGGTCGATGAGGTCGCGACGAACGACGTCGTCTTCGTCCAGCGAAGCGACTCCATCGACCGCGTGGCGACGGCGTTCTCCCGACACAAGTTCATGGCGCTGCCGGTCGTCGACGAGTCGCAGGAACTGGTCGGAACCGTCACGGCCGGCGACGTCATCGAGGCGCTCGACGAGGAGACCTCGAAGAAGGTCCTCCGGACGACGATCCGCGACATCGAGTACGATCCGGCCGACGAAAGCGCCTACGAGTGTTTCAACTGCGGAACGATCGTTCAGGCGACGACCAATCCGGGCACGTGTCCGAACTGCGGCAGCGACATGCGCCACCGACAGACGTCGATCGAGTGACCTCTCCCACGACTCGAGTCGTGGGCTTTCTCCTCGAGTTTCTGTACCCTCGTCGACACACGCTGTAGCGACGGCGTCTCGAGTCGCCGACGAAGTCATCCAAAGCACTTGCGAATCCCGGCACTGCTCCTACGATCCCGAGCGGATAACCTCGCCTATGAGCGACGCAGCGACCAGATACGCCGAAGGTGACGAGGTAGCGACCTCCGACGGCCGCGGCGTCGTGGCGGCCGTGCTGACCGGCGACGTCGAGTTTCCCCAGGGCGGCGGCGAGGACGACTACGCCGACGTCTCCGCGAGCGACGACCAACCGGCGTACGTCGTCGGCCTCGAGGCCGTCGGCTCGGCGATCTACCGTGCGTCGGCCCTCGAGTCGAGCGACCTCAAGGACGACGACGCGACTCGGGAGACCGATGGCGAGGCCGAGACCGAGGTCGTCGACGAAGACGTCGACGGACTCGACGGGCTGCCGGAGGGGTGGGATCGGGACAGCGTCCTCGAGTACTGGTCGTCGATCGGCGGCACCTGGGAGGCGTGCGTCGACGATCTGGCCGACGACGAGGAGTTCAGCGAGGAGCGCGCGAAAGAGCACTGTTCGGCGATGAAAGACGAAGTGGTTCGGACCGAGCGCTGGCGGAATCGGTTCTGAGAGCTATTCTCCCGTCTCGAGCGGGCGGGCGTCGGTTCGCCCCTCGAGGTCGACCGTCAGCGCGAAGACGATCCCGAGGACGAGTCCGAAGACGAGGTGTCCGAGGAGGCTCTCGATGGCAGCCGTCGGGAAGTCGCCCACCTGCGCGCCGGCGCCGCCGACGTCCGTCCAGACGGGAAGGACGAGCAGCGGCAGGATCGCGAAGACCGCGAGTCCGAAGACGAACCCCGCGCCGACGACCCGGAGGACGATTCCGGCGCCGGAGAGCGCCTCCGTCTCGGTATCCGTCCGAAGGACGCCGAGAACGGCCTCGCGAGTGACGAGGACCCCGAAAATGAGCCCGAGCAGGACGCCGTGTGCGATATGAATTCCCCAGCCGATCACGCCCTCCGTCTCGAGGCCGTAGACCGACGGAATCGCGGCCTCGACGATCACCGGATCGAACAGCCACAGGACGAGGCCGAACGCGGCCGCACCGAGCGCGCCGCCGACTGCACCGCCGACGACCCAGCCAGTGGTACCGCTGAGGCCGAACGCCGACGCGGTTTCGGTTGTTGTACTCATAGCTTCCGTATACGTACCGTCGCCAAAAGGATTCGACTGGCAACACCAACGTCGGTGACTCGAGTTGCTGGCTCCCAACTCAAGCGATGGAGTTCCCCGTTCGTCGACTCGAGCGAACCGACGGCCGAGCCACCGACGCATATACTGTCGGACAGCAGTCAGTGCGCAGTCGGTCGCGAATTCGCGGTCGGCTCCGTAGGCGACGACCGCAGTCGCGCGACCGATCGTCGAGTAGTGCTGTCCGGCAGTATTAGTTGCTCGCGGCCGAACGGCGACCGTGGAGTACGACCTGCTCGGCTGGCCGCCCGACGGACCGCGACTGCGCCTCGACTACGAGCGGTTCAGCTACGCCGGCAAGTTCGTCATGAGCACCACCGGGAAAGCCGTCGCTCGAGACGTCTCCGAGGAGGGCGGCGGTCTCGGGGCTGACGCCCACGAAACCGACGGACTCGAGCGCACGGACGAACGCGACGGCAGCGAGAGCGCGTCCGACTCCGAACTCGACGCTGCTTCTGGATCCGGGCCCGAGCCCGAGTCCGAACCCGAGTCCGGTCTCCCGCCCGCCGATCCGTCGATCGTCGCCGCCGTCGCGTTCAACGAGGACCGTACCGACCCCGACGCGCTCTGGCTGCGCTACGTCACCGTTGCGCGCGACCGCCGCGGCGAGGGGATCGGCCCCGACCTCTGTGCGTTCGTCCGCGACCGCGCCAGAGAGCGCGGCTACGATCGGCTACGGATCGCCGTCAACAATCCTTTCGCCTACGAGGCGCTGTATCGCGCCGGCTTCGCCTACACGGGCGAGACGACCGGCATCGCCGAACTCGTCCTCGAGTTTCCGACGCCGGTCGACGAGAGCGCCGCCACCGACCGATACCACAGCGGCCTCGAGAAGTTCCGCGAGCGCGACCGCTCCGCGGCGGAAACGCAGTTCCTCGAGTCGAGACGCGACAGCGAGCCGCCGGGGCTCGAGTTCTGAGCCTCGAGCCGTGGATCGGGAGATCGGGGGGTCGGGAGATCGGTGGTCTCAAAACGCTGGCGCGCGGTGGTGCGGCGAGCGCCGGCAGCGCGAGACACAGCACGAACCGCGAGGGGCGAGCGAGCGCCGGCGGCGCGAGCGAGTCGGCTGGGGTGGGTGAGGAACTCCTCGGTGCCACGATACTGGTTCCGCCCGCTCGAGTCCTTGCCGAGTGACTCCGACCGTAGTCGGTCGACTACTGCAACGATCCGACCGTAGACACGAGGGATTTCCACGTCCTCCCCAGCCGACTCGCTCACTCCTTTCAGTCGCTCGCTCGTCCCTCGCACGATTTCGAACCGCGTCTCGCGCTCGCTCGCCGCGGTTCAGCGCGCGCCACCGCACGTGGTTGCAGTAGTCGGTACGCGAGAGGTCGGTACGAGGGGGTTGGTCGATCCGAGGGAGTGGTCAGTACGAGGGCAGTAACGGCGATCTCTACTGCTGTACTGAGCGATGAGAACTCGAGTCGGAGCACGCGGGCCGGTTACCGGCTCCGAAACACCGACGCACGATACGCTCTCGACCGACGGGAAGCCAATGATACAAATCCCGGTCCGCCTAACGAAGCGGTAATGGGAAACGCAGCACTCCGTGACATCGCGGTCATCGAGGAGGTCCCCTTCGACGAGATCGAAGGGGTCGTCGCCGTCGACGCGCACAACTGGCTCTACCGCTATCTGACGACGACCGTCAAGTGGACCGATAGCTCGAAGTACACCACGGCCGACGGCACCGAGGTCGCCAACCTGATCGGGATCGTCCAGGGGCTCCCGAAGTTCTTCGAGAACGACATCACGCCTGTGATGGTCTTCGACGGCGGCCCCTCCGAACTGAAAGACGACGAGATCGAATCCCGCCGCGAGCAACGGCGCAGCTACGAAGCGCAACTCGAGACGGCCCGCGAGGAAGGCGACGCGGTCGCAATCGCCCAGCTCGAGTCCCGAACGCAGCGGCTGACGCCGACGATCCAGGAGACCAGTCGCGAACTCCTTCGGCTGCTCGACGTCCCGATCGTCGAGGCGCCCGCCGAGGGCGAGGCGCAGGCCGCCCACATGGTCCGCCGGGGTGACGCCGACTACGTGGGCTCGGAAGACTACGACGCCCTGCTGTTCGGCGCTCCGCTAACTCTCCGCCAGCTGACGAGCAAGGGCGACCCCGAACTGATGGACCTCGAGGCGACCCTCGAACGCCACGAGCTCACCCTGGAACAGCTGATCGACGCCGCGATCCTCATCGGGACGGACTTCAACGAGGGCGTCTCCGGCATCGGGCCGAAGACCGCACTGACGGCGATCACCGACCACGGCGACCTCTGGAGCGTCCTCGAGGCTCGGGGCGCCCACGTCGAGCACGGCGACCGCGTCCGCCAGCTGTTCCGGGAGCCGAACGTCACCGACGAGTACGAGTTCGAGACGGCGCTCGATCCCGACCTCGAGGCCGCTCGAGAGTTCGTCTGCGAGGAGTGGGCGGTCGACGACGACGAAGTCGCCCGCGGCTTCGAGCGGATCGACGAGAGCGTCACCCAGACGGGGCTGGACCGCTGGACCTGAGACGAACCGCCGTCCGCCCGACTCCCGTCAAATCCAACCGAGATAAGCGCTCCATACCGACGATTGGTCGTTCGTCTGCGCGTGGAGGCACCCAGTTCCTGCGTTTTTTGGCCGCGATGACCGTCGACGATGACGTAGGGATGGTCTCGAGACGACCGTCTCGGCTCCCGAGTCGACCCGTTTCACTCCCAGAACGGCCGACGGACGGCCCTCAATCCGACCGGTCCGGCCAGAGGCGCCTGGAGACGCGGTCGGTTACGTTACCGACGGCGCCGACCGACGAGAGGTAGCCGACGCCGACCGTCGACTTCAGCGCCTTGGCAGCGCGGCCCGTCACCACCGTCGAACCGACGCGCGCGACCGCGTCGTCGCCGACGCTAACCAGCCAGCCCGGGGAATCGAACGAAAACGACTCGAGTTGCGGGTCCTCGCCGCTACCTGCCGTTCCGTCGGCCTCGACGAGTCGCTCGACGTTCGCCGCGACCGCCTCCGCCTCGCGAACCGCGGCCTGTGCGCTCGCCGGCACCGGCTTTCCGTCGGCGTCGACGACCCGCGCGGCGTCGCCCAGGACGAACGTTCGCTCGTCGATTCGCAGGTCGGCCTCGACCGTCGGCCGTTCCCCCTCGAACGCGTCCGGGCCGCGGATGCCGCCCGTCCAGACGAACGCGTCGGACTCGAGGCACTCCCCCGACTCGAGGGAAACGGCGTCCGCGTCGGCCCCGACGACGCCGGTTCCCGTTCGCACCTCGACGCCGGCGTCCGCGAGGGTGCGGTCGACCGCCCGCTGAAAATCAGGCGAGAACCCCGGCGCGACGGCGTCGGCTTGCTCGAGCAGGGTGACCGTCGCCGACCCGTACTCGTCGTCGGCGAGGGCCGCGAGCTCGCCCGCGACCTGGACGCCCGAGAGGCCGGCGCCGCCGACCACGAGCCGTCCGTCGTCGTCGCCGCGGATCGCCTCGAGCGCCCGCCGTCGGATCCGGCGGGCGTGGGCGAGTCGTTTCAACGGCAGGCCGTGTTCGGACACTCCCTCGAGGCCGTAGTACGCCGTCCGCGCGCCCAGACAGAGCGCCGCGATATCGTACTCGAGTTCGCCGTCGGAAAGCGAGATGACGCGCGCTTCGCGGTCGATCGCCTCGACGCGGGCGACGCGGACCGCCGCGCGCTCGCAGACGGCGGGTAACGGGACGCGAATCTCGTCGGCCAGTTCGGGTCGCCGGATCACCCGGTGGAGTTCGTGCTGGACGAGGTGGTCCGGCGACTCGTCGACCAGCGTCAGGTCGACGGAGTCGGGGAGGGTCGACTCGAGCGTCCGCGTCAGGGTCAGCCCCGCGTAGCCGGCGCCACAGACGACGACGTGCATAGCGGATATACGGGCTCGAGGGGGAAATCGTAGTCGTCGGAGAACGTCGCTGCAGGTCCGATCGCCGAACAGCGCCGCGAACAGCGCGTTCCCTCAGAACAGGTGGTCGTCGAGCAGTTTGGCGGGACCGCCGACGTCCCAGACGGTCGTGGAGACGCCGCAGTCGGCGACCGCCTCCTCGACTCGTTCGGCGTACTCCTCGGTCGTGTTGACGTAGACGCTCGCGCCGGTGTCGGTCGAGAAGTAGACGGGGATATCCTCCTCCTCGCGGAGTTCGCGAACGGCGTTGAAGATCTTCAGGGTGGCCGGCTGCCAGTAGACCCACGCCGAGGGGCCGGTCATCGTCGTCGCGGCCAGCGACAGCGAGTCGTGTTCGGCGAGTTCGAACGCGCGGTCGAAGTCGTTGTTCCGGAGGGCGTCGCGCATCTCGGCGATCTGCTCGTGGATGTGGGCGTTTCGCGCCTGGAACATGTGGCTGTCGGCGGCCTCGCGGTGGGCGTCTTCGGTCTCCTTGTGGTAGGGGACGAGGCCGACGATAATCTTCAGGTCCTCGTGGAGATCCGTCGGGATGCGCCGCGAGCGACAGTCCTCGTCGTTGAGCCCGGTGTAGAGCTGCGAGAAGGCGCCGGTGACGGCGCGAGCCGCGGAGGCCGAGCCGACGCGGGCGATCGTCGACACCTCCTGGCGCGAGGCGTCGAGTTCGGCGGCTTCGGCGAGGGCCATCGCTGCGGCCGCGAAGCCGGACGACGAGGAGCCAAGCCCCACGTTCGAGGGGAAGCTGTTCTCGCTCTCGAGTCGAACCGGGTACACCGTGTGAGCGGCGACGGACTTCGACCGCGCTTTCTCGACGACGGCTTCGACGCGCTCTGCGGCCCGCCCCTCGAGTTCCTCGCCGTCGACGACGAACGTGTCCTCGTCGTAGTCCATCGAGAACTCGACGGTGGTGCGGGTGTGACTCGGCGCGGTACAGAGGCTGATGCTGTCGTGGTAGGGAAGTCGCTGAATCTCGTCGCGCATCCCGTGATACTTGACCAGCCCCTGAATCGGGTGGGCCATCGCGGTCGCTTTCATACCCGGATACGCGGATGATGACCGCTTAAAGGTCACGGCATTCGATCGAACGGGTGGAATCGGCGCCGTCGGCCGCCGGATCAAACCGTCTCCTGGAGTAGCCACTGAAAGTCAGTGCACACCCAATCGCACGAGCGCTGTGCGATTGGTGTGTAAACAGTTTCAGTTGTTACTATAGAGCGACCGGCGCCACTCCCGAAGCGCCTCGAGGTCGGCTTCGATCGCGGCCAGTCGCCGGTCGTGGGCTTCGAGGTCGTCGTCGAGGCGGTCGACGTGTCGGGAGAGCGCCGACCGAAGCAGGACGGTCTCGCGCTCGAGACGCTCTCCGAGATCGTCGACGCGGTCGTCGACGACCAGGTCGTCCGTGCGAGGGTCGCGGTTGGACGACGGGTCACCGGAATCCTCGAGTCGCGACTCGAGGCTTGCGACGCGTTCCTCCAGGTCGTCGACGCGGTGGGAAAGCGAACTCCGAAGCGCCTCGAGGTCGGTCTGGAGCCGTCTGGTCTCGGCCCGGCGTTCGGACAGGCGGTCGTCGACGTCCGAGATCGCTCGGGAGACGTCGTCGAGTCGCGGTTCGATCGACTCCTCGAGGCGCGCCCGGAGGTCGTCGTCGATCGCCTCGAGGGCGTCGATCTCGGACCGGATCGACTCGCGTTCGTCGGCGGCCGGGACGAGGTCGGCTCGGCGTTCCGGAGGGAGGGGCGTCGCCGGTGGCGCCCCCGATTCTCCGTCAGCGTCGTCGACAGCCTGTCGCTCCGCGTCGCCCTCGAGGGAGAGCGCCTCGCGAAGCGCCGCCGTCCGGCGGCCGGACCGATCGCTCCGGAGGTCGAGAAGCAGCGCCTCGAGTACGTCGGTTTCGGGGCGAGCCGTCGACTCGTTGGATACGTCGGGCTCGTCGGGCTCGCGGCCGTCCGAATCGGTGGAGTCGCGTTTCGGTGCCATTGCGTTCGCGCGTTTCGATGAATCTCGGGGCGGGTCGTTCGCGCCTGACGGCGCCGATCGGTTCGCCGTCGGCGGGTTCGAAACCGACGGCCGACCGACAGCGCGTCGGCAGTTGGTGTACGAAACACTATCCGAATATATAATATCTTTGTTTATGAAAGAAATGTTTGTTTAGTGGTCTCGACCGACGCGAACTGCCACCGTCCGCCGGCACCGTCCGTCGGCGGCGACTCCACCCGATCGGCGCGAACCGAACGGCTCAAATGCGCGCTCTCGCAATGAGTTCGCCATGGGAACACCGCTCGAGAGCCGCGAGACGCAGGCCGAAACAGTCATCGAGCGCCTCGAGGAGGCGTATCCGGACTCGACGATTTCGCTTCGCTACTCGAACCGTCTGGAACTGCTGATCGCCGTGATCCTCTCGGCGCAGTGTACCGACGAGCGCGTCAACACGGAGACGGAACACCTCTTCGAGAAGTACGGCGGGGCCGAAGACTACGCGAACGCTCCCGAGGAGGAGCTCGCGGAGGATCTGAACTCGATCACCTACTACAACAGCAAGGCGGGCTACATCAAGAGCTCCTGTGAGACCATCCTCGAGGAACACGACGGCGAGGTTCCCGATACGATGGACGAACTGACGGAACTCTCGGGCGTCGGCCGGAAGACGGCCAACGTCGTCCTCCAGCACGGCCACGACGTCGTCGAAGGCATCGTCGTCGACACCCACGTCCAGCGGCTCACTCGCCGGCTCGGCCTGACGGAGGAGCAGCGTCCGGAAGCGATCGAACAGGAACTGATGGAGATCGTCCCCGAGGGCTACTGGCAGCAGTTCACCCACCTCTGTATCGATCACGGTCGCGCAACCTGTACGGCCCGTAATCCCGACTGCAGCGACTGCGTGCTGGCCGATATCTGTCCGTCGGCGAAAGGCGACAGCGAGGTCGATCTGGCGTCGGGCGAGCCCTGGTGAGCGCGCCGACGGTGGCCCGGGTCCTACCCGTCCTCGAACCCGATCTCGGCCCGGTGTTCGAACGCCGACCTCTGCAAGCCCAACGCCTTTTCAGAGCTCGATGGTAGCATCGACCGGGATCAGTATGTCCGATAGCACCGACGAGACCGGCAAAGACGAACACGGGCGCGACGTCGAACTGGCACACGAAGACACCGAGGCCGACGACGACGAAGAGGAGCTGACCGAGGAGGAAAAGGAGGCTCGAGAGCGCCAGGACGAAGAACAGCGCCGACAGGACATCGAGCACAAGTCCGACGACCGCGTCGACGACGCCCTAGAACAGGAAAACCCCGATAACCACCGGGACGAAGAGCCCTACAACAGCTAGCGCGAACGCGCTTTGCGCCCTGTGACCCGGTCGACGCCGGCGCTCGTATCGTCGCATTCATCTCATCCTTTTCGCACCGAGTCTCCGACGCGAACTCATACGGGTTACTGTCCGTCAGTTCCGGCGCAACAGCGACCCGCATGGCGGTTGCGCCGGTACACCGGTAGAGTAGTCCGTATCAGTCGTCCGAAGCCGACGGTACGACCGTCGAGAGCGTCCCGTCGACGTCGAGCGAGACCCGCGACCCGAGACCGACCGTCTCGAGGAGCCGATCGTCGGCGACGACCGCGATTTCGCACTCGTCGCGCTCGACCGACAGCGAGAGCGACTCGTCGGGCAGGACCCAGCGAGACGCGTTGGTGACGAACGGCGCGATCGGCGCGACGACGACGGCGTCGACCGCCGTCGAGAGCTGGGGGCCGGAAATCGCGCTGGCGTAGCCGTGACTGCCCGCCGGCGTGGCGGCGACGATACCATCAGCCCGGACGGTTTCGACCGGCTCGCCTCGGCTCGCCACGGCGAACTCCGAGATTCGCGCCGGCTGGTCGGTGACGAGGGTGACGTCGAACAGGGCGCGGTAGGCGTCGTCGCTGTCGCCCCGCTCCGGGTTCGAATCACCGGCGTCGGACCCGCCGCCGCGCTCGATCTCGAGGCCGAGTATCGGGTGCCGGACGAAATTGCAGTCCGACCGGCCTTCGATCGCGAGGAGCGACTCGAGGGCGGCCGGCGCGCGGTCCGCCCTCACGGTTTCGATGCCGTCGACGTCGCCGACCGGGAGGACTGGAGCGTCGGGACCGGCGCGGGCGAGCGCCGAGAGCGCGGGCTCGCCGCCGGCGACCAGCAGCGACGGGTCGGCCGCGAGAACGTCGGAACGGGAGCCGCGGACGCTCCGCGCGTCGTGGGCGCGTAGCGTCGATTCGAGGGCGTCGGCCTCGCGGGTTGTGATCGTTGGCGACGACTCGTCGTCCGTAACGATACCGACGAGCGGCTCCTCGGCGTCCGACCACGCGGCGTCCATACCGGTTCGTTGGCACGGATCGAGGAAAAAGCGTGCGGGTATAAAGCGGGGCGTCGCTCGGGGGTCGACGGTCCGTCTCAGTCGTCGTACGGCCAGTCACCCGTCCGGCGAATGCCCTCGGCCAGCCCCTGGTCCTCGAGGTCGGCCGCGATCGACTCGGGGTCGCGGTGCTCGACGGTCACGTCCTCGCGCGCGAGGTGGACGACGAGATCGGTCAGGAGGATCGACTGCTCCCGGAGGGTGCGCACCTCGAGTTTCTCGAGCGTGTCCGCGAAGGTGTGGGCCCAGCCGCGGCCGACGTCGTCGGACGTGGATTTGGCGTGGATGCCGGGGACGCCCCACTGGACGAACGGCCAGTGGTCGCTGTGGGGACCGAGTTTCGGCACCGTCTCGATCGGGTGGTCGTAGCGGGACGCGATCTCGGCGGCGGCCGACTCGAGGCCGTCGAAGCCGTGGGTCGTCAGCGAGAGCGTGCGGTCGCTGACCACGCCGTCGAGGTTGACGATCGCCGCGATCGTCTCGCGGTCGGTCGCGTCGGCGTACGTCGAGGAGCCGACCAGGCCGACCTCCTCGGCGCCGTAGGCGACGAACTCGACGCGCGTCTCGAGGTCGTCCTCGCGGTCGGCGAGCGCGGTCGCGATTTCGACGAGGACGGCCGTCCCAGCGCCGTTGTCCGCGGCGCCCTCCGCGATGTCGTGGGCGTCGACGTGACTGCTCACGAGGACGCGTTCGTCGGTGTCGGGGCCGAGTTCGGCGTGGACGTTCTGGCTCTTCGTCGGGTCGGTCTTCGTCCGTCCGCCCGACGAGCGCCGTTCGTCACCGTCGACGGGGTGGCTCTCGGCCTCGACGGTTAGCTCGATCTCCTCGCCGTCGAAGCGCCGCGCCAGTCGCGCGCCGACCTCGCTCGAGACGCCGACAGCGGGTATTTCGCCGATCGGTTGCTCGTCGGTTCCGACGCTGCCGGTCGGCGGCAGACACCCCTGTACGTGGTTTCGGTAGACGAAGCCGACGGCGCCCTGTTCGACGGCGTGGGAGTACTTCTCCCGGCGGTGGAGGTAGCGATCGGAGTAGTCCGGAACGTCGCTGCGAACCATGACGATGGCGCCCTCGAGGTCGGTCGCCTCGAAGTCGTCGGGCAGGCCGTAGCCGAGATCGACCAGCGGCGCCGCGACGCGCTCGGCGGGGCTGCGCGGCAGCGCGATACACTCCTGGGTCGTCTCGCGGGCCGTGATCGAACTGTCGACCCGGGTCCAGCCGTGGACGTCGAACGGCTCGAGACGGACGGTTCGCGCGCCGGCGTCGACCAGGGCGTCGCGGGTCAGTTCGGCCGCCTCGCGCTCGCCGTCGCTGCCGGCCATTCGGTTGCCGACGTCGACGAGTCGCTCGAGGTGCGTCCAGCCGACGTCGCTCGTGAACACGTCGCCGATCCAGTCGCTCATGTGGGCCACGTCGGCGTACGTCCGGGTAACTGTACCGCTCGAGCGGCGTGAAACTCTCTCGGCAGAGACTGTCACGCAGATGTACTCTCGAAATTGACAGGACAAACTGAGAACCTTTTTTAGCCGTCTTCCTCTCGAGTCGAGTATGCGGGAGACGCTTGCCGAATGGCGGCCGGCCATCGACGAGGCGATCGCCGACCTGGTCCCACGCGAAATCGACGCCGACTACCTCGAGGAGTTCTTCGGCGCCCCCACCTACGAGTACGATCCCACCGGCATTCAACGGTCGCTCGCGACCCCGACGTGGGACCTGCTCGACCGCGGCGGTAAACGCTGGCGCGCGGTGCTCTTTCTGGTCTTCGTCGAGGGGTTCGGCGAGGATCCCGCCGAGTACCTCCGGTACGCCTGTATCCCGGAAATCCTCCACACCGGGACGCTCATCGTCGACGACGTCGAGGACGGCGCAACCGTCCGACGCGGCGAACGAGCCCTGCATCACCTCTACGGGCGGGACATCGCCCTCAACGCGGGCAACGCGCTGTACTTCCTGCCGTTGAAGGTGCTAACCGACGACCAGTCCGACCTCCCGGCCGGGCGACGACTGGCCGCGTTCGATATGCTGATGGACGAACTCAACCGCACGCACCTCGGCCAGGGGATGGACATCGCCTGGCACAACGAACGCGAGGTGCGGATCAGCACCGACCAGTACCTCGAGATGTGCGCCTGCAAGACCGGCTGTCTGGCCCGGATCGTCGCCAGACTGGCCGCGATCGTCACCGACCAGCCCGCCGCGGTCGAACGGGCCGTCGCGACCTACGCGGAACTGATCGCGATCGCCTTCCAGATCGGCGACGACATCCTCGACGTCGAGCACTCGCTCGGCCGCGCCGGCGAGTTCGGCAAGGCGTTCGGCAACGACATCCGCGAAGGAAAGACGACGCTGTTGGCGATTCACGCGATTCGCGAGAGCGATCCCGATCGCGCCGAGCGACTTCGGGAGGTTCTCGCCGCCGAGTCGAACACCGACGACGAGATCGCCGAGGCGCTGGCGATCATCGAAGCCGCCGGCAGCCTCGAGTACGCCCGCGAACACGCCCTCGAGTTGGCCGCCGAGGCGCGCGCGGAGATCGATCGCCTCGAGTTCGACGCGGAGACGACGCGAAAGCTCCACGAGTTTACGGAGTTCGTCATCGAGCGGGACGTCTAGTCGCGCTCTCAGTAGGTATCGTTCTCAGTCAGTAGTCCGCGAAAAGCGACGCCGGCGAGCGCCGAGCCACAGCCAGAAACTCGAGCGCTCGCCGAGTGCTGCGATAGCAGGAGCCACGGCGATGTGTGGCACGCGATGGGTGGGTGGGTGGGTGGGTGGGAGTGGGATGGGGAGCGGGTGGGATGGTGGTGGGGATGCGACGGCAGGTCGGTACGCGGCACGGTCCATGCCGACGTCCCTGCCGTACTCGAACAAACGGGTGCATCATCCAAACCAGTACTGCCAAACGAATTTGGTGTGCGTGTGACCGACGCACCGGGAGGACGCTCACTGCCGCGGACCGGTCGATTCCTCGACTCGCTCGTTTCCGCCCCGCGCTCGCGGCGAAAAACGAAACAGCCTCGGTCACGCAGTCCGGACAGTCACTCGTGTCTGATGCAGTCGTCTCCGACGAGTCAGCCTCAAGCGGTCGGCGAACGGTCGTCGGCATCGTCCTCGCGTCGACCGCCGCGGCGGCCGCCGTCGGCGCCCTCATCGGGTACGCGCTCCCGGCGTTCGCCGGCCTCGAGGAGCTCACCGTCTTCGAGCTAGCGATCCCGATTTCGCCGACCGCGGTCGCCCTCTACGCCGGCGTGACGGTCGGCGTCTTTCTGGTGACGTTCCTGCTCGTCGTCGTCGTTATCTCGATGTTCGACGAGGAAGCGCTCTGAGCGGGGCGGATCGCCGCCCGCGGAGCGAAAGCGGGTACGAACGAACGGCGGTTACGCCGAGTCGTCCTCGTCCTCGGCTCCGGCTTCGGCCTCGTCGTCAGCACTCTCGTCGATATCGCTCTCAGCAGCCTCGGCCTCGTCGCTCGAGTCGGCCGACGCATCCTCCGCATCCGAGCCCTCGGCGCCGGCACCCGCACCCGCGCTCGCGTCGACCTGCTCGGCGATCTCCTCGACGACCTCGGGGTTGCGAAGCGTCGACGTATTGCCGAGTTCGTTCCCGCTGGCGACGTCCTCGAGCAGGCGGCGCATGATCTTGCCCGAGCGCGTTTTCGGGAGTTCGGGCGTGAAGACCACTTCTTCGGGACGGGCGATCGGACCGATGCCGTCCTCGATACCGGCGACGATTCGCTCGCGGACGTCCTCGTTCGGTTCCGTCTCGTCTTCCGTGATGACGTAAGCGTAGACGGCCTCGCCCTTGACGTCGTGGTCGCCGCCGACGACGGCGGCCTCGGCGACGCCGGGAACGCCGACGATGGCCGATTCGATCTCCATCGTTCCCAGCCGGTGTCCGGAGACGTTGATCACGTCGTCGACGCGCCCGAGGACGGTGATGTACCCGTCCTCGTCGATCTTCGCGCCGTCCTCGGGGAANGAGACGTTGATCACGTCGTCGACGCGCCCGAGGACGGTGATGTACCCGTCCTCGTCGATCTTCGCGCCGTCCTCGGGGAAGTAGACCCAGTCGTCGGCGTCCTCGGACTCGCTCGAGTGCGGATCCCGCAACTGTCTGTCGACGGCGTCGGGGTCGGAGTACTCGGTCCAGTACTCGTCGACGAACCGGTCGTCGTTGTCGTACAGCGTTCGCAACATCCCGGGCCAGGGGTTGTTGATCGTCAGGTAGCCCGCGTTGCCGGGGTCGACGCGCTCGCCCTCGGCGTCGACGATTCTGGCGTCGATGCCCGGCAGCGCCGGCCCCGCGGCGCCGGGTTTCGCGTCGTTGATCGCCGGCAGCGTCGTGACCATCATGCCGCCGGTTTCGGTCTGCCACCAGGTGTCGACGATCGGGCAGTTCTCGTCGCCGATGTGCTTGTAGTACCACTTCCACGCGCGCGGGTTGATCGGCTCGCCGACCGTGCCGAGCAAGCGCAGCGAGGAGAGATCGCGTCGGTCCGGATACTGCTCGCCCCACTTCATGAACGATCGGATGGCCGTCGGCGCCGTGTAGAAGATGTCGACGCGATTCCGCTCGACGAGTTCCCAGAGCCGGTCGCGCTCGGGGTAGTCCGGCGTCCCCTCGTACATCATCGTCGTCGTGCCCAGCGCGAGTGGGCCGTAGACGATGTAGGAGTGGCCCGTAATCCAGCCGATGTCCGCCGCACACCAGTAGGTGTCCTCGGGCTCGACATCCAGGACGGCGTGGGAGGTCCAGGCCGTGTACGCGAGGTAGCCGCCCGTCGTGTGTTTGACGCCCTTCGGCTGGCCCGTCGTCCCGGAGGTGTACATCAAGAATAGCATGTCCTCGGCGTCCCTCGAGACCGGGTCGACGGACGCCCCCTCGTGTTCGTCGACGAGGTCGTCGTAGTCGTGGGCGTCGTTCCCGAGGAAGTGGGTCAGTTCGTCGCCGAGGCGGTCGACGACGACGGTCTGGACGTCGTGGTCGACGCCGCGAAGGCCCTCGTCGGCTTTCCGCTTGTGGTTCAGCGCGTCGCCGCGGCGGTAGTAGCCGTCACAGGTGACCAGATACTCGCTGTCGGCCGAGTTCATCCGGGTCGCGAGCGCGTCCGCGGAGAAGCCGGCGAAGACGACCGAGTGGGGCGCGCCGATCCGCGCGCAGGCGAGCATCGCGATCGGCAACTCCGGAATCATCGGCAGGTAGAGCGTGACCACGTCGTCCTCCTCGACGCCCAGGTCGCGCAGGGCCGCCGCGAAGGACTCGACCTCGTTCAGCAGGTCGCCGTAGGTGTAGGTGCGCGTCTCGCCGAGTTCGCCCTCCCACTTGATCGCCGCGCGGTTTTTCCCGCCGTCCTCGACGTGGCGGTCGAGGCAGTTGTACGAGGCGTTCAACGAGCCGCCGGTAAACCACTCGTAGAACGGGGCGTCGCCGTCCTCGAGGACGCTATCGTACGCCTCGTCCCACGAAAGGAGGTCTGCCGCCCGCTCCCAGCAGTCAGGCCAGTTCTCCGCGAACGTCTCGTGGATGTCCTCGTCGGTGACGTTCGCCTGCTCGACGAACGATTCGGGCGGCTCGAACCGTTCTTGCTCCTCGAGGCGCGCCTCGAGTTCGACCGCAGACTCGTCGGTCTCGTCGCTCATGATCGTTGGTATCATCGGCCATGACTGAGATAAACGTTCTCCCTGGCCGACGTTCCGTCGGGCGATTTCTGCCAATTCGATCGGCGAAGTGATCGTGGTAAAACGAACCAGCCGCTCGCCCGCCGTCACTCGAGGGAATTAACCTTCCCGGCGCGCAAGCGGCCGCTATGCCGACGCAAGCGATCGCGATGGGTGGGTTGTTGCTGTTCGGGCTCGCGTTGCTCGGGGCCAGCGGCTACGTCGCGGCCGTCGGCCTCGATCGCGTCCGGACCGCGCGGGCGCTTCGCGAGGCCGGGCCGACGCCGATCGCGGACGTCGCCGACGCCGACGGACCCGTCGAGTTCGTCGGAACCGCGCGGACGGACCCGAGCGACGGGGCGGATAATTCCCTCGAGGCCCCGCTCTCGAGCGAACCGTGTCTCGCCTACACGGTTCAGTCGCGGGTCCGCGACCGGCCGGACGAGGACGCGACCTGGAATTTCGACGGGCAGACGTCGGCCAGCGTCCCCTTCGCGGTCGAGGACGGACCCGACCGCGCGACCGTCGATCCGTCCGAGGCCGTCCTCTCGCTCGACGCGCTGGCGACCGACGAGTCGGGCTGGGTCGATCGCGCGGATCTCTCGAAGGCGGAGCGCGACCGGCTGGCCGCGACCGGTTTGCCCGGCACCGACGGCGACGCGGACCAGCGGGAGCCGACGTTTCGCCAGTACCGCGAGCACCGCCTCGAGCCCGGCGACGAGGTTCGAATCTTCGGCGGACGAGTCGTCGACTCGAGCCCCAGCGTCGGCGGCGGCGACTGGTTCGAAATTTCCGTCGGCGAGCGCTCCTCGGTGTTCTCGGATCACCGACGGTCGGGATCGCTGTACGTGATCTTCGGTGCGCTCGTCGCCGTTCCCGGCCTCGGGTTCACGCTGGCCGGTATCGCGGGCCTCGCCTCGGTGTTCGTACTGTAACGGCGGCGTGTCAGCGAAAAATCACCATAATCGTTCGAGAGCGGGATCGTCGTTCAACAGTGTTGAGTAGGGCGGTTGAAAACTCGCACGTAAGGTGGCTTCGGCGCCGTGGAATACGTTGCATCCGTCCGACGTGCGATCGCCGATCTCTCGAGCGACGGCCGCGGCAGAATCTTGCTCGCCGTCGCCTTCGGCTGGTTCCTGTCGATCAGCGTGCGAATGATCTACCCGGCGTTGCTCCCGCACATCCGGGAGACGTACGGCCTCACGCTCACGACGTCGGGACTGTTGCTGACGGTCCTCTGGATCGCCTACGCGTCGGGACAACTGCCCGGCGGAATCCTCGCCGACTGGGCCGGAGAGCGGCCGCTGTTGATCGCCAGTTCGCTGCTCGCGGCGACGATGCTCGCGCTCGTCGTCCTCGCGGATTCGGCGGTCGTGTTGTTCCTGGCGACGGCGCTGTTCGGCCTCGGGACGGCGCTGTACGGCGTCTCGAGGTTTACGATTCTGAACAAGATCTACCCCGACCAGCTCGGCACGGCGACCGGCGCGACGATGGCCGCCGGCGACGTCGGAAACGCGGTGATGCCCCCCGCCGCCGGGTTCGTCGCGGTCACGGTCGGCTGGCAGTACGGCTTCGGCGCCACCGTCCCGCTGTTTCTGGTCGCCGCGGTCGGCCTCTGGGCGACGCTCCCGAGTCGCTCGGCGGATCGAACGCCGCTTCGCGAGCAACTCGAGCTCGGCGATATCGTCTCGACGCTGTCGCATCCGGTCGTCCGTCGTGGGACCGCGTTGCTCGTGCTGTGGGCGGTGATCGTCCAGGCCTTCATGGGGTTTTATCCGACGTATCTGATGGACGAGAAGGGCGTCTCGGCGCAGGTTGCGACCGGCCTGTTCGGCTTCTTTTTCGCCCTCGGTATCGCGATGAAGCCGATCGCCGGCCGCGCCTACGACAGGATCGGCGTTCGGGTGCCGCTACTGGTGATCGCGAGCACGGCCGGGGTGGCCCTCGTCGCGCTCCCGTTCGTCGACGCGGCGTGGCTGTTCGTCCTCGTGACCGTGCTCGCGAGCGCCCTCCTCGGGTTCGAGACGATCGTGATCTCCGATCTCACCAGCCGACTGCCGAGCGGGACCCAGGGGACGAACCTGGGCGCCCTCCGGACGGTCTACATCTCGCTCGGCGCGTTGAGCCCGGTCGTTTTCGGGGCGATCGCCGACTACGGCTACTTCGACGAGGCGTTTCTCGGCATCGGCGTCCTCGCCGGCGCGATCTTCCTGGTCGCCCTCGTCTCGATCGAGTACTGATCCCGGCTCGGCAGGGACCCGTCGTACGGATTGCTGTCCCGATGTCCCGGCGCAACCGCGACCCAGGCGGCGGTTGCGCCGGACCTGACGGACAGTAACCCGTATCAGACGTTGTGAACCGACAGCGCTGCCGAGACGACGGCTTCGGGATCGATCGGCGCGTCCGCCCACGCCGGCAGCCGCCGATCCGTCACCGGCGACTCGAGCGCGTCCGCGTACCGCGCGAGCTGGTCGCGTTCGTTCGCGGCGTCGTACTCGAGGCCGTTGAACGCCGCGTCGGCGCGGTACTGTTCGACGAGGCGGTCGCCGGCGGCGAGATAACGGTCTCTGAGCGTCTCGTAGTCGGGGTCGACGCCGCCGTCCTCGACGACTCGCAGGAGGGTGGCCGCGACCTCGCGGCTCATCCCCTCGAGGCCGGTCTCGCCGGCGACCGCGCGGTGGTCGTGTTCGTGGCGGCCGAGATCGACCTGCGCGGAGCCGTCGAAGCCGGCGTGAGCGAAGGCGTCGCCGAGCGTGCCGACCTCGAGTCCCCAGGTTCGGGGCGGTCGCAGTCGGCGGGCGAGGTCGGCGGTGACGGCGAACTCGCCGGCCAGCGCGTAGCGGAACGCGCCCAGATAGTCGAGGATCGGCGCGTCGTTGTCGGCGGCCAGCGTCCGGACGAGCGGTTCGTAGAACAGTCGGAAGAGCCGCCCGTAGAGGCGGCCGTCCTCGACGCGGGCGTAGTACCCCTTCGAGAACGCAAACTCCATCACGAGGGGCGCGAGCAGCCGACGGACGTGTTCGCCCTCGTAGCTCCGGGCGTCCGCGTCGTGGACGACGACGTACTCGCCGGCCTCGGCCGCGGGCCCGAGCGCGAGCCAGACGTCCCGCCCCTTCCCGGCGTCGCCGTCCAGCCCGGCCGACTCGAGGAGCCCGTCGATCGCCGGCGCGTTACACCAGAGCACGCGCGTCGGGAGGGGAACGGACTCGAGCCAGCGCCGGACCGGCCCGATCTCGTCGGGGGCAGCGCGGACGGGGACGAAGACGGCCGCGGGTCCGGGCTCGAGCGACGCGAGCTCCTCGAGGACGCGCTCGGCCGCGGGGTTGCCGTGCTCGCGGGCGGCCATCGGAACGACGACTGCCGTCTCGGCGACCGCCGCCGCGGCCGCGTCAGCGAGGTCGCGGTCGCGACCGGCGGTCCCGCCGAACTCGTGGAGCGTCGCGATCCGCTCCTGTACGTACTCCATTGGGTGGGTGTTCGAGCGAATCGGTAAAACGGCCACGACTCCGGCGAACCGAACGGTTGTGATCGGAGACTGTCACGATAGCGTCTCTGTCTGCCCGAGAATCAATTCTCGAAAAAGCACCGGTCTTTTTCTCCCCTACCTTCGTAGGGGGCCACCATGCAATCAGTCCGGAAGGCACTCCGCGAAGGCGACCTCGATAAGGACACGTACGATCGACTCGTCTGTGGCGAGTGCGAGAAGGCCCTGAAGACCGAAAACGACCCGGACTCGATCAAGACGGTCCGGATCTGTCCCGAGTGTGACGCCGAGTGGAAGGAGATCCGCTGAACGCCATCCGCCCGTCAGTTCGCGGCCGGCCGAACCCGCTCGAGTGCGGTCCGAACCGCGCCGAGGCCGGGGTAGCCGTGGCGTCGCCAGAGGACGAACGCGACCGCGGCGAAGACGAACTCCGAGAGGAAGTACGGGTCGGTCAGCGAGTCCTGTAACAACCCGAGGACGGTCGGCGGCCCCTGTTCGTACTCCTCGACGGACGTGATCGGCCAGAGGAGGTGCGTCGCGCTCTCCGTCACCCCCCAGAGCGCGGGGACGGCGTCGACGATCGAGTGTGAAAGCGCGCCGATCGCGAACGCGATCCCGCACTCGCGGCGGTCGTAACGGGTCGCTACGAAGTAAACGGCGACCGAGAGCGGGACCAACAGAAGCAGCGAGTGCGCGAGCGTCCGCCCCGTCGGGATGACGCCGAGGTACCACGCCAGCGGTTTATCCACGAGATCCGGGAACTGACTGCCGACGACGAGGAAGAGAACCGGGATCGGAAAGTGCGCCGGCGAGGCGTCGAAACGTGCTCGAGTCGCGACGACGTAACAGAGGTACGCGATCGCGACGTGTCCGAGTGGCCACATACTGGCGAGATGAAGGCGAGACGAGGTATATCTGGTTCGGTCCGTATCACGGGTGTGTTTAGATAGCGTGTCTCGTACTACCTATGCACAGGAACTCGTCCGGAGCGCTCGCCGTCAGTCGTCACTCGAGGCCTCCTCCTGCTCAGTCGGAGACTGATTAGTGGCCGTAGAGAGACGATCACAGTTGGGACACCACAAAGAACCGTCGAGACGAGCAAACTTCCGTTCACCACAATCGCTACAGCGTCCATCCGGATAACGAACCATACCTGACCCTTGAGCGCGAGGACTATGAACGTTCGTATTTTATTATATATTTTTTCTATGATTATAGGGATATTGAAAATTCTAGTGTAGTAGTCAGAAAACTCGTTTGGATGTTCGCCTACACAAATAGTTGGAAAAAATACTTGTTTGTTTTGTTAGTGTTACCTCGAACCAGCCAACAATCCACTGAAATTTAAATAGGGGGTTGTTGTGCTCCAAAATATGAAAGCAGTCGTCCTCGCGGCCGGAGAAGGTACCCGTCTCCGCCCGCTGACCGAAGACAAGCCGAAAGGAATGGTGAACATCGACGGCGAACCGATCCTCACCCACTGTTTCGACCAGCTGGTGTCGCTCGGCGCCGACGAACTGGTCGTCGTGGTCGGCTACCTGAAAGAGAAGATCATCGACCACTACGGCGACGAGTACGAGGGCGTCCCGATCACCTACGCCCACCAGCGCGAACAGAAGGGACTCGCTCACGCCCTGTTGACCGTCGAAGAACACATCGACGACGACTTCATGCTCATCCTCGGGGACAACGTCTTCGAGGCCAACCTCGAGGACGTCGTCCGTCGCCAGCAGGAAGACCGCGCCGACGCGGCGTTCCTGGTCGAGGAGGTTCCCTGGGACGAAGCCTCGCGTTACGGCGTCTGCGACACCAACAAGTACGGCGAGATCACGGACGTGATCGAGAAACCCGACGATCCGCCGTCCAATCTGGTGATGACCGGCTTCTATACGTTCACGCCGGCGATCTTCCACGCCTGTCACCTCGTCCAGCCCTCCAACCGCGGCGAGTACGAGATCAGCGAGGCGATCGACCTCCTCATCCAGTCCGGCCGCACCATCGACGCGATCGGCCTCGAGGGGTGGCGGATCGACGTCGGCTACCCCGAGGATCGAGAAGAAGCCGAAGCGCGACTGCAGGACGTCCCCGAAGCGGACGACGTCGCGGCGACGTCCGACTGACGAGTCGAGGCGCTCGCGTCCGAAACCACCAGCGCCCGGTCGTCCCACTAGCCGGATACTAGGGTCGCCCTAGTATCCCCCAAGTGGTCTCGATCCGACGACGTCGCGATCGATCTCGCCGAGAGCGACTGTCGGTAGCTTTTTGAGCATCGCTGGTACCGTTTCACCCAATGCAAATTCTAGTGACAGGTGGTGCCGGGTTTATCGGCGGCCACATCGCTCAGTCGGTCGTCGAAGACGGGCACGACGTGACGGTTCTGGACAATCTCGACCCCTACTACGACGTCGGTATCAAGCGACACACGATCGACATTTGCCGGGAGGCCGCGCAAGCGAGCGACGGCAGCTACGAGTTCGTCGAGGGCGACGTTCGGGACGCCGACCTCGTCGACCGACTGGTCGCCGAGGCGGACGTCGTCTACCACCAGGCCGCCCAGGCCGGCGTGCGAACGAGCGTCGACGAGCCGCGCAAGCCCAACGAGATCAACGTCGACGGGACGCTGAACGTCCTGGACGCGGCGCGGGACGGAGAGATCGAGCGCGTCGTCCTCGCGAGTTCCTCGTCGGTCTACGGCAAGCCCGAGTACCTCCCCTACGACGAGGACCACCCGACGACGCCGGTCAGCCCCTACGGCGTCTCGAAACTGGCCGGCGAGCAGTACGCCCGCGTCTACAACGAGGTGTACGGGCTCCCGACGGTCTCGCTGCGGTACTTCACGGTATACGGCCCGCGAATGCGCCCGAACATGGCGATCTCGAACTTCGTCTCGCGATGTACGAACGGGAAGCCGCCGGTCGTTTACGGCGACGGCTCGCAGACCCGCGACTTCACCTTCATCGAGGACATCGTCGACGTGAACCGGACGCTCATGACCGACGACAGCGCCGACGGCGAGATTCTGAACGTCGGCTCGACCGGCAACATCGACATCCACACGCTCGCGGAGGTCATCCGCGACGAAATCGATCCGTCGCTCGAACTGGAGTACGGCGAACAGCCCACGGGCGACGCCCAGCACACTCACGCCGACGTCTCGAAGGCGACGGAGCTGCTGGGGTACGAACCCTCGACGGAGATTCGCGAGGGCGTCTCGCAGTTCATCGACTGGTATCAGGACAACCGCGACTGGTACGAGCCGCTGGTGTTGCAGTCCTAGACCGCCTCGAGTCCGGTCCGAGGCTCACTCCGTTCGGTCGGGAACGCCACGGTGAGCGCGCTCGAGTCCGTCGGCGTCTCGGAGCCGCCGCCGGCGCGTCTCGAGCCAGACGAGCACGGCGGCGAGTCCGGAGACGAGTGCGGGCCAGCGTTCGTGGCTTCGGTAGAGTCCGCCCGCGGGTAGCCCCTGGTCGGTCAGCGGCCAGAGGAACGGCCGCGTCGTCCCCGTCGCGCTGTAGACGTCGAGGACGAAGTGCGAGGCGACGCCGAGGACGAGCGCGGCGGCGACCCGACGGCGGTAGCGCGGCGGCGCAACGACGATGCAGATGGCGACGACGACCGCGGCGCCCCCGAGGCGGTGGAGGGGTTGCCAGGAGAACGGGACGCCGAGGACAGCGGTAACGGCGTCGGCGGGGACGAGCAGTTCGATTCGCTTGAGATCCGGGATAACGGCGCCGATCATCGCGACGGTGACGAACGCCGGCGTCAGCCGCTCGAAGCGCCAGGTACAGACCGTCGCGAGAACGTACGCGACGAAGACGTGTGTGAGGAGGTCGGCCATCGGTGCAGTGGTGAAATCGTATCGGTGGTCGTTTCAGTCGTGGTCCAGCGATCCGCGCTCGGTCCCGGACGGGCGGGCGCGTCGATCGGAACTCAAGCGCGTCGCAAGCGGGACGTCGTCCCGGAGTCGCCGCGCGGCCGTCGAGCTGGCGACCCGACTCGAGAGCGTGGCCCGCCGCGGTTCGGCGACGAACCGACGCACCGAGAGGCGCCAGTGGTTCGCCGTTCTGGCGACGACCCAGCCGAGTCCGACCGCCGAAATCGCGTACTTGTACCGTTCGGTCGCCGCCGTCTGCTCCGGCGGCGTTCGCTCGAGCGAGAGCGTGCCGGTCGTTCCCTCGAGCGACGCGGTCGACGACGCGTCGACGGCCGTCACGGTCACGCCCGTCACGAGATCGTCGAGCCCGAACCCGGACCAGCCGGCACCGTACAGTACGAACAGGGCGAACAGGACGGTCGTGAGCGCCGTGGCCGCCGAAAGCCGAGCGACCGGGCCGGTCAGCAAGCGCATACGAGAAGTGTCGTCGCGTATCCGCGTTAAATATCAGTTTCAAAATACGTCTCGAAACGGCCGTCGAGACGGTTCTCGATACGGTTCTCGAGGCGAATTGCGAAACGAGCGCCGAAACGAGCGGTGAGTTTCCCGCCGGGTTCGAATCGTCCCGGTGGCAGACCGCGTTCGACGGTGGAAGCCGCGGCGTTCGTGGCGTCGACGAATCGGATAGATTAACGGTCTCTCGAACGACTATCGGGTCGAATGCGAGCGATCGACACCGCAGCGGCCGTCGACGTCCCGGTGGTCGACGACCTCGAGGTGACCGCACGGTCGCCCTCGAGTGGACAGCCACGAACGGACGGGGTGGGTGGCCGATGAGCCGCGGTCTCGGCGTCACCGAGGCCATCGTCGGGTCGGTTCCCGAGTGGCTCGTCGACCTGTTCGCGTCCGTCTCGTATCTCGGCGACCTCGCGGTGATCGTCCCGGCACTGGGGCTGTTGTACCTCGTCGACGTCCGACGAGGGCTCCGAGGCGGCGGGACCGAAACGACGGACGGGGCCGACGGCTCGCGGTCGCTGTGTTCGGATCGGACGGCGTTTCTCGTGGCGGCGGTCTTCGGCGGCCTCGCCCTCGTCGTCGCGCTCAAGGGGCTCTTTACGCTCCCGCGGCCGCCCGCGGCGTGGCACGCGGTGTCGCCCAGCGAGTACGGCTTTCCGAGCGGTCACACGATGGCTGCAACGGTCTTCTGGGGATCGCTGGCGCTCTGGACGACGATCGGCCGTCGGCCGACGCGACTCGCCGTCGCGGCGGCGGTCGTCTCGCTGGTCGCCCTCTCCCGGCTCGTCCTCGGCGTCCACTTCTTCGTCGACGTGGTCGCGTCGGTCGCGTTCGGCGCGGTATACCTGCTGGCGATCGCGCGACTCGCCCGCGGCCGGCCCGAGCGTGCGTTCGCTGCGGCGATCGCGCTCGCGCTGGGTGCGATGATCGTCACCGGCGGCGAGAGTCGCGCCGTACTGGCGCTGGTCGGAACGGTCGGCGGCGCCGCCGGCTGGTGGCTCACCGAGCGACCGATCGTCAGAGAACGGGTCCGGAACGCGCTGCAGCGTGCGGGGTAGAGTCGTCGGTGTCAGGTGCGATCGCGACGACTGAAACTGTTTGTACACCGATCGCACGACGGCTGTGCGATCCGGTACGCACCGAATCGGGTTCGCACTGACGTTCAGTGGCGACGACGTCGCCCCCGAGCGGGTCGTCCTACTCGTCCGTCTCCCGCTCGCTCGGCCGGAAGTCCGATCCGGCGACCGTAATCTCCCGGAGCAGTCGCAGTTCCTCCGTTTCCGAGAGTCGGTCCGACTCGAGACAGGCGTAGACGATCTTGGGGGCCAGTTCGGGATCAGCGAGCACCGACGGCGCCTGCCCCGGATCGCCCGACGACCGGTCCTCGAGCGTCGCCGTGAGTTCGGTGACGCACTCGGTGAGCGTCGCGAGTCCGTCCCGGAGTTCGTCCTGTCGGCCGTCGTCGGTCTCGGCGTTGTCGTCGCTCGCGGCGCGGTCCGTCGGCCGGTCTGCAGCGCGGTCCGGATCGGCGTCGACGCTCGAGGGCGGTTCCGCGTCGTGGCGGTCGTCGACGCCGTCGGACTCGGCATCGGCGAACAGTCCCTCGACGATCTCGGCTCGGTCCGCCCAGTCGAACCCCTCGATCGAATTGACGCGCTGGTTGATCGTCGGCCCGCTCACGCCGAGGTCGTCCGCAAGTTCGGCCTGCGTCGCCTCGGGATCGTCGTAGACCGCCCGCAGCGTCTCGTACTGTTTCTCGGTCAGCGCCGATCGCTCGAGGGACGGAGACGACGCGTCGTTCGTGCCGTCGGCCGCATCGTCTGCGCCGTCGGTGTGCGCCTCGCTTGCGTCAGCGTCGTCGCGGTCGGCGTCGCCATCGACCTCGTCGCGTCCCTCGAGGTCAGCGTCGGTGTCGGCCTCGGCGTCGGTGTCGGTGGCGTCACCGGCCTCAGTATCGGCGTCGGCCTCGAGCGCCACCTCTCGAGTGGCCGACGGCGACGACCCGCCGGCGGTCGCTCCGTTCGCCCCCGCCGTTGTTCGTGGGCCCGTCCCGCCGTCGGTCGCTCGCTGCTCGCTCGGCTCGTCGTCGGTCACCGTTTGCGCCTCGTCCCCCTCCCCCCGGTCGTCGGTCGTCACCACCGGCGTCTCGTCCCCGCCGTTCTCGGCTGACTCGAGGGCCGGATCGCCGTACTCCTCGAGTACGCGTTCGACCGTCGAGACCGTCGCCCCGCTGACTCGATCCGCGATCGTTTCCATCGAAATATCGGGCTCTGCGCCCGCGAGATCGAGAATCTGTTTGTGCAGGATCGCCCGCGGTGCGTTTCCATCGCTGCCCGTCCGCCGATCGCCGTTCGTTCGGGCTGTGTTCGTCATAACCGCTTTTGTGGGAGTTGATTCGAGTCGGTCCGTGCGCAAAACGTCTCGTTTCCGACGCACATACTGAGGTGCCACACCAAACTTATGTTTATGTATTTCGTTCCGAATCAAAATTGGTTAGCTATGTGATATAAGTAGTGGACAATCGACGATGAAAGAGCGATAGTAATCATTAGGATAGGGAGGTATCGATAAACTGGGGTTGGAGGGCGAGTGTACAACGACCGCCGGTGACCGCCTGTTATGGCCGCCTCTTCGATCATCATAGTCACCCCCCGAGGGCTCCGTTCGACCGCGTCGGCTACCGGACCGGAATCGACGTCCAGGTCGGCTCCGAACACACCAGCGCTCGAGTGGCCCGTCGGGCCAGTGCATAACAGATGCCGAAGACGAGCGCGAAGCCGACCAGTCCCACCAGACTCTGCCAGTGGAGGTACGGAATCGGCCGCGAGGTATCGAAGACGAACCGCATCCACAGCGGCAGCGCGAACACGATGCCGACGACCCACCCGGGCAACACGAGCAGGAGTCCGGCGACGACGCCCGCGACCGGATCCGTCGGCTTCATCGTCTCGTCGGTCCCCTCGAGGATCCCCGCGACGACCGCACCCGTCAAGGCGGCCCAGGCGAGAAGCGCCGCCGCGCCGGCTCGAGCGCTCTCGCGGCCGAAGAGCGCTGCGATCGACTCGAGGCGGTCGGTCAGGTGGAGCCCGGCGCCGAGAAGCGCGCCGGCGATCAGCGCCGCGAATCCGAGGCAACTCGCCACCGCGAGCAGTTGCAGCCGTCGCGAGCCGGGATCGCGGGTACGATCGACCGTCGGATCCGTGCCGGCGGCCGTAAAGACCGTCGTCGCGACCAGAAAGGCCAGGACCGACAGGAAGACCAGCTCCACGGTCAACTCGGCGAGGGGCGGCTGGTCGAGCGTGTAGTGGAGCGCGAAGAGATCGGCCCACCGGGAGTCGTGAAACGCCTCCATCTGGTCGGCGAACGCGGGAGCGACGGCGTAGCCATCCGGTGCGAGTCCCCACAGCCCACCGACGGCGACGATCAGCAGCCGCCCTCGACGAACGGCCTCGTAGCGGCGTGCCAGCGGCGCCGCGAGCAACAGCAGGATGGACGCGCCGACGAGGAAGTGAACCAGAGCAGGTGCCATTACGGATCGGAGATACGTTCCCGGTACGCGACGTTCGGTCTTTAGTAGCCGCGCCGTACTCGGCGACAGCAGGACCTTACCAATCGGCGGTTACCGGTCCGTGGCCGAGAGTTCGACGAACCGAGCGCGCGACTCGAGCGCGTACCAGGCGAGGCTCAGCGTCGCGGCGAGGCCGTTTATCACGACGTCGGCGAGCGAGGCGTGGCGCTCGGGGACGAACGCCTGTCCGACTTCGATCGCGGCGCCGTAGCCGGTCGCGACCGCGACGACGAGAATCATCTTTCGCCGGCGCGAGAGCGGCCGGTCCGACAGGGCGTAGGCGAGGGACAGTCCGAGCCCGAAGTACGCGAGGACGTGGCGCCACGTCGGGAGGGAGACGCCGTCCGGCGCCGGCGTCTCGGGCGGGATCGCAAAAATCGAGTAGTAGCAGATAACTCCCGCCACGAGTACGACACCACCCCAGCGAAGAGCGCGCGGGAGCAGCGGAATCGGGATCGTCACGCGCGTCAGTTTCCGCGGCGATCCTAAAAAGTCGTCGAGTAGCCCGTTCGCCGGCCGTCCCATCCGGTGGGATCGACGCGGTAGACCGGCCGGCGCTTCGGTAGAACGGCCGCGGCGAACGGACCGCCGTCGCGGTGGCGCCGGCGGACGATCGTGGCCGCCGGGAGCGTGCGTCACTTGAACGGTCCACTGAGACACCCGAACACGGATCCTGACTCGGCCACCGAGTACGGCTATGCGCACTCGAGTACTCCCGTGGCTCGCCGGAGTCGGCGTCGCTGTCGCGGTCTTCGTCGGCAGTCTCCTCACCACAGTGACGGCCGCCGGCATCGCGTTCGATCGATCGGTCACCCCGCCAGACACGGATTGAGGCGGTCCGTCTCACGAGTCGTCGCTACGGTGTTCCACTCCCGTCCCGTTTTGCAACTCTCGGTAGGTCGCACAGTTGGGACAACCCGAAACCTCCCCGTTGACGCCGAACACCCGAACGAAATCGGCGGTCACGTACGCATCACACTCACCACAGGTTGGCATGTGTAACCGACTAGAGTAAACGAGTATAAACGCACTGGTTATTGGGAATTATCACCCGTAACCGGTACAGACCCATCTCTCGCTCGAGTGTGACCGGTCGAGACGGGCCCGCCGACGTGCAGCCTCTCTGCATCCTCTCGGCCGGTCTCGGCTCCCGGTTCGTCGTCAGAACGATCCCGCCGCTGGCGGCGTGTTCGACGGCAGCGCCGCGACCCAGTGTGATCGCTCGAGGACCGACGGTCGCGTTCGAACACCGGCGGTTCTCGTATCGGTCGTGTACACCGACCTAAGTAGCCCATACCTAAGATCGCCAACAATATCTATCGTTCCCATGCGTAGACGCCACGTGTTACTCGGAACGGGTGTGACGATATCGGCCGCCGTCGCCGGCTGCGCCGGTGATGAAGGCGACGACGGGACCACCAACGGGGCCGACGACGCGGCGACCGACGACTCCGCGACGGATCCGAACGGCGACGACGAGGGCGATCAGGAGACAGACGACGGAGACGGTGCAAACGGGGAGGACGACGGAGACAGTGGGGACGAAGACGAGGAGACCGACGCGGATGCCGAAACGGACGACGAGGAAGAACCACCCGAGATCGACCCCGATCGCGAGCCGCCCGTCGACGGCCTCGTCATCAGCGACGCCGATCTCTTCGAGGGCGACTACTCGACGACCGTTGCCATTACCCTCACTAACGAGTCGGGCGAGGACCTCACCGACGTCGAGGTAGGCGTCGCGTTCTACGACGCGGACGGCGAGCGAATCGACGAGGAACGGACGGCCGTCGGCGACATCGACGCGGACGCAGAACTCCAGTTCGAGGTCATGACGCTCGAAGACGACGTCGCCGAGTACGACGTCGTGATCACCAACGGGGTGCCGGCCACGCGAGGGCCCGGGAGCTAGCTACTGACCGGCCGTCGGTGGGTGCTACGCCCGTGCGCTCACTGATTTCGACCACCGCATTCGCGATGAATCGGTTCCGACGATCCGTCGCTCGCGGCAGCGGACGCGTTCCAGCGACTGTGTGATAGGCAGCGGAGCGAGTCGTCATCGCGCTTCCGCGGGCGGGACCAGCGAGGCGCAGCCTCATCCTGGTAGCGAGAGCCGCGCTCGAGCAGGCAGACGACCGCGCGTTCGGCAGGCGCTCGTTCGAGTCTTCCGTTTCATACTATCGGACAGAACGACGTGACGCCGATCGTTCTATTCGGGTCGTCATTGCGGGCGACGACCCCGGGTTCGCGAGCAGCCTCGTAGTGACCGCTGTCCGACAGTAGCAGCGCCACGCAGAAGCGCCACTCCGCGCGCAAGTTTATAATGGTAGATGATGAAGTATTGAGCGTAATGTCCGATCCAACCGATAGCGGACGAATCAGAGAACTCGGGATCGAATTCGGCGCGCTCGCCCGCCAACTCGAGCGACACGAGTATCCGGCGACGGGCGCGGAACTGGTCGCGACCTACGGTGACGCCGTTCTCCAGTTCCAAAACGGCGAGCAGACGCTCGCGGAGGTGCTACAGCCGGTGTCCGAAGAGCGGTTCGATTCGGCCGCAGACGCCCGGACGGCGATCTTCAGCAACGTCACCGAAGACGCCATCGGTCGGAAAGGCTACAGCGACCGCACGCCACCAGCACTCGGTGAACGAACCGATACCCCGACCGAATCGTTCTGAGACGACTCGCGGGCTCGTCGGGACTGGGGTTCGACGTCCCCTGTCATCCACGATCGAACTCTACAGGCGGAGCAGGCCAAGTGCCTCGGGGTCGTACGGAAGACGTTGTCTTCCGTGATCAAGCGACCCCTTCGGGTTCGCGGACCTCGCGGGATCAGAGATCCCGCTGAGTGACGAGACGCTTCGCGTCTCGAACCACTTGACCCCGAGGCGGTTCACGCACCTCGAGCACTCGAGCAGGGTCCGAGTGGCGTACGCCTTGCCTCGGTTTGGATCCGACCGGCCGTCTCCGGCGATCCGGTCGGTACCGCTGATCACTCGCTGGTATCAAACAGTGATTCTATCTTTAACCAGCGAGAGAATCCCGCTGTTCACGGCGGGCGTGAATCGCGTCACTCAACTACGGAATCCTCCGCTCGATAACAGACCGGATATTCAACGCTAATCTGAATGATTAAGTAGGTTCGTCTACATAGGCTATGTATTGCGGTCGAGGCCACTCGAACCTATGTTGGTTCCATCCAGAACCAGCAACAGGTCTGCGATGGCCTCGATTCGCTCGGTGATTCCGCCTCGAAAATCTGGAACGTCGCACGCTGGACAGCAGACCGCATCTGGGATGAAGTTGGCGAAATACCAGACGAAGGAACGCTCAAAGCGTACATGAAGAACCAGTCGTGCTGGAAAGATTTGAACGCACAATCCAGTCAGAAAGTCATCGAAGAACTTTCCGACGCTTTCCAGTCATGGTTCGACCTGCGACACAAGTTTGACGAGGCGAATCCTCCCGGCTACCGTAAACACGGCGACACTCGACCCAAGAGTACGGTCACGTTCAAAGCAGACGGCTTCAAACACGACCCCGAACACGACCGCGTCCGACTCTCAAAGGGCAAGAACCTGAAAGAACACTGGTCGGACTTCCTGCTCTGCGAGTACCAGACCCGCCCCGACGTTGACCTTTCAGAAGTCAACAAGGTGCAGAACGTTCGAGCCGTCTGGAATGGCGACGAGTGGGAACTGCACTTCGTCTGCAAAGTCGAACTCGAGACCAACGACTCAGCAGGCAATGAAGTGGCCGGTATCGATCTCGGTATCAAGAACATCGCCACAGTCGCATTCCCCGACGAGTACATCCTACACCCCGGCAACTCGCTCAAACAAGACAAGCACTACTTCACCCGAGCAGAGTACGACACTGAGGGTGAGAACGGCCCTTCGGAGAAGTCGATGCGGGCACGCAGGAAACTCACAGACCGTGAAACACACTTCTACCACACGCTGACGGACACAATCATCACGGAGTGTGTCGAACGCGGTGTTGGCACGCTCGCGGTGAGCTGGCCTGAAGACGTGCGCGAGTCCGACTGGGGCAAGACGGGGAACAAAAAGTTGCACTCGTGGGCGTTTGACCGTATCTACCAGTACCTCGCGTACAAGGGGGAGATGCGTGGCGTTGAGGTGCTGAAAGAGAACGAGTGGGACACCTCGAAGACCTGTTCACGGTGTGGTGATGACACGCGATCAAACCGCGTGGAACGGGGCCTGTACGTCTGTTCATCGTGTGGGTTGGTCGGGAACGCCGATTGTAACGGGGCGGAGAATATGCGCCAGAAGATAACTCCGAGTCCTCACGGTGAGAATAGGAGTAACGGCTGTGTGGCACAGCCATCGGTACACCTGTTCGACCGCGAGAGCGGGACGTTCCGCACGAGAGAACAGGTCGTGTCGTAGACCAGCAAATATCCCACCTGGGGTACGGGAAGCCTCACCGTTTACGGCGAGGAGGATGTCACTTGAGATCCGACGCCAGAATGTAATCGTGACAATATTTACGTGCCAGCGGCGACTCCGTCACGGCATGGATCGTGAGGAGCCTGTTCCGTACGCCGACCCCACAGCGTCGGTCGCCCCTGACTCGGTGGCCGCCGACCTCCCGATCGCGTTCAGTGATCTACTACAGTTGCTCGCCAACGATCGCACGCGAGCGCTGCTCTACTATCTCACCACCCGCGGTGGAACGGTGTTTCTCGACGAGCTCGCGGCAGCCCTCGACGGCGATGACATCCTCACCGCGCTTCATCACGTCCAGCTCCCTCGGTTGGTCGATTTCCATATCATCGACTACGACGAGGCGGCCGGTGCGGTCACGCTCACGTCGATCGGTGACGAGCTCCGTCCAGCCCTCGAAGCGATCGAGGCGCTCGAGACCGCTCCCCCAGCGTGAGCAAGACCGGGTCGGGTATCGTAGATACCGAGGGACACGCTTCGGTCTCGGTTTCGCCCACGCCAGGAATCGGGACGTACCTTCCACTCGTTGGGCTTGACTGCCCCGGGTCGCCGACTACTCGTCATCCGGTCGGAACGCGCCGGACGCATCCACGCAGGAGTGCGGAGCGCCGTTTCGTTATTTTCAATACCCGAGTCCGAAAACGCGATTCGCCGTAACGATGGCGAACGAGGCGGCGAACAACACGGCGAGGATCAGGAACGTCTGCGACCAGCCGAGGGCGTCCGCGAACGCGCCGACGCCGATGGAGCCGGTCGAGCCGCCGACGATGTAGGTCGTGCGGAAGACGCCAAAGCCAGCGTTGCGTTCGGCCTCGGACAGTCCGTCGAGAACTTTGGGCTCGAGGGCGGCGAAGAAACTCGTCGCGGTCCCGAACAGGACGGTCGCCAGAATGATCGTCGGCAAACCGGGATCGGTGAGGAACACTCCCATCGACGCGACCCCCAGGAACAGACAGCCGGCGACGACGGTATCCCGATTGAACCGGTCCGAGACCTCCCCGACACCGATCTGAGCGCCGCCGCGAACGACGAAGTACGCCGAGAAGACGACGCCGGCCAGGGTGGGCGTGTAGTCGTGGAACTCGACGAGAAACGTCGGGAGAAACGAGATCAGACCGTTGATCCCGAACATGGCGAGGATCGCGACGACGGTCGCGTACGCGATCGGTGGGCGGGCAAGTAGGGAGAGAAAGGCGCCGTCGGCCCCGTCGTCGTCAGCTCGATCGTCGGCGTCTTTGGCCGGTTCGGTCGGCCGAACGCGCCACAGGAACAACACGAAGACCGGGAGCGCGGAGCAGACGACCAGCGCGATGGCGGGTCGCCAGCCGTACCGGGCGCCGATCCAGGCCGTGGCGACCGGGGCGAGCAAGCCGGCGGCCGGTGCGCCCAGCGAGTGAAGACCGATCGCTCGTCCGATGTCGTCGTACGTCCGCGAGAGCAGCGTCGACGCGACGGTGTAGTGGAGCCCCGCGGCCGCGCCGATGCCGACGACGCCCAGGAAGAACAGGGCGAAGACGGGAGAAGCGGCGGCGAGCGCGCTCAGGACTCCCGTCCCGCCGACGGAGAGCAGGATGACGCGTTTCTCTCCGTACCTGTCGGCGAGGACCCCGCTCGGATACTGCGAGAGGCCGTAGGCGATCCACATTCCCGACAGGGCGATCCCGATCTGGGTGTTCGAGACGGCGAAGTCGTCCGTGATGAACGGGACGACCGGACTGACCGCGACCCGCGCGAAGTACGTGACGAAAAACGCCAGCGCACAGAGGACGAGGACGGTGTCGCGATACTGCCAGTTCATTATGGGTTGACTGGTCAGTGGGTTTCCCGCCAGGGTATTTGGGTATAGTGGAACGCGTGCCAGGAGACGGCGGGGGCGTCCCGTTCGCATCCGAAGGTGTCGGACTCGTCTTCGTCTTCGCCGCCGGCCGCGATCATCTCGGTATCGTTTGCGAGAACGGTCAGTAATCGTTTGTACGGGCGACTCACAACTGAACGTCGAGAGCGGCCGCCGAGGTCGAGTATATATTCTGACGGAGTGGTGGGCGTTGTTCAGCGCCGCCAACCGACACCGACACCATCAACTCGCCGACTGGGCGCGTGGTGACGGGAATACCACTCGGGAACGCAAGATTCGCGAAGAGATCACCCGCTCGGCCAACTTCGAACGGCGACTGTCGACGCAGCTCTCGACACGAAACCCGCGCTCGGAGGCGGAGTCGAGCACCTAATATAAGACGAGAATCCGAGCGAGATGGACGAGGCAGTCGCCCTCCGCACCCGTGTGGCCGCGCTCTACGGCCCGTCCGGAGACAGCCCGCCGCGTCGCGGTCGATCTCGACGCGTTGCGCACCCTATCCGAAGAGACGTCCCGGGTCGACCACCTCCCACACACGCTCGAGGCAGCCGCCGACGAGACGACTCAAATCGCACGGGTGCTCGAGATCTGTCTACTCGCGTGTCTCGGGGCCACCACCTCAGAAAATCCCTGGAAAGAACTGTCGGAGACGTTCACGAACGGCTATACGAAAAGAGGGTTATCGAAGGATCGTCACGGGAACGGACGACCGTCGAACAACCCTCTCGGCAACACTGCCGAGGAGGATGCGGCCAACACCGGAGCGGCCGTGGCTGCCCATCACGACGTGGTCAACGTCGTGAGAGTGCGCGTACGTGTTGACTACCCGAGCGGGCGCTCCAGTCTCGAGTTCCGTCTCGATATCGACACCCCGATCGCGTGCGAGTTCGTGCGCTCGCTCGAGTAACTCCTCGCCTCGTTTCTGCTTCCGTTCGAAAATTGCCTCGTTGGCGACACTATCTCCGTACATGTATCTGTTCGTCGGGTCAACGACGTGCAAGGCAGTGATCTCTCCGTGGGGGAAGGTTTCGATTGCGTATTCGAGCGCTTTTCTCGAGTGCGGCGAGTCATCGAACGGGACGACGATCTGCCGTGGCATGCCACAAGTACGCACCCAGGGGCAAAATTCACACCGGTCAGCGTCTGGACTGTCGCTATTCCTCTCGGAACGCTCTCTCGAACGCCTCGGCCGAGAGGGTCGTGACCGACTCGGCGTCTTCACTCTGCTATTCACGACGCAGACTACGCTCGTGTGGCGACCCCGTTTCGCTCCGCTCGATTGAGTCCGAGCGGCGGTCAGTCGTAGCCGGCCGGATAATTGTCATATGTTAACAGCTACCGTTGAAGATCGCATAGTAGTACATATGGATCTCGCAGCCACACTTCAAGCGACGCCCGCCGGAGAACCGATCGCCATCATCGGTGTCCTCGCCCTACTGCTGGTGCTTGTCACCATCTGGTCGATGGTCGAAATCGTCGATGCCTACGAACGGGAGGCACTCACGGTGTTCGGTGAGTACCGTACCATTCTCGAACCCGGGATCAACTTCATTCCGCCGTTCGTGAACAAGACGTACCCGTTCGATATGCGCACGCAGACGATCGACGTCCCCCGACAGGAGGCGATCACGCGCGATAACTCGCCCGTCACGGCCGACGCGGTCGTCTACATCCGCGTCATGGATGCCAAACGCGCGTTTCTCGAGGTCGATGACTACACAAAAGCCGTCTCGAACCTCGCCCAGACCACACTGCGTGCCGTACTGGGCGACATGGAACTCGACGAGACACTCAACAAACGCCAACAGATCAACGCGAAGATCCGGCAGGAACTGGACGAACCGACCGACGAGTGGGGAATTCGCGTCGAGAGCGTCGAAGTTCGAGAGGTCAATCCGTCCGCGGACGTCCAGCGCGCGATGGAACAGCAGACCGCCGCCGAGCGCAAACGCCGCGCGATGATCCTCGAAGCCCAGGGCGAGCGCCGGTCCGCGATCGAACGCGCCGACGGCGACAAGCAAAGCCGGATCATCCGCGCCCAGGGCGAAAAACGGAGCCAGATTCTCGAAGCCCAGGGCGGCGCGATCTCGACCGTGCTTCGTGCGCGCGCCGCCGACGCGATGGGGGAGCGCGCCGTGATCGAGAAAGGGTTGGGTACGCTCGCGGAGATCGGGCGAAGCGAGTCGACGACGTTCGTCCTGCCGCAGGAACTCACGTCGCTGGTCGGCCGCTACAGCACCCATCTCACCGGAAGCGACGTGAGCGCGGCCGAGCACCACCTCGAGGGGCTGGAATTCGACGCGGAAACCCGGGAACTGCTCGGCCTGGACGACATCGCCGAGATCATCGGTGACCTCGAGGAGACGGAGATGGAGATGGATATCGCAGCGATGGAAGGCGAGGCACGGGCGATCGCGGACGACACCGATCCCACGGCAGTATCGGAATCCGCTCCAGGGGACGAGACGCTCGGTTAGGAGTCGGGGAGGCCGTCGTGACATCCTCCCCGCCGTAAACGGAGGGGATTCTCTCCTCGTAGAAAGATAGTTCCCGTCATACCTGCCGACCATACCCGTGGGTGTCAGTGTGACGTGCATCGTGATTCGGTCCCGGAAACGGACGGTATGAGTCATACGTCGCTGAGCCACGGCGCCGGCGCTAGACGGGTGGAAACGACGGCGACAGCGACGATTTGGACCCAGACGGGAGGTGTTTTCCACGGTCCATACGGCCGTGCTGGTGAATCCAGGTTCGCGAATTCCAGCCATTGTGACGTGGTTTGTCTCATTAAGTGTCGGCTTCCTCCCCAACCTCAAGGGTCGGGGCATCCGCCTCGTACCGCCTGTGAAATTACTGATCAAAAACGCGTCTTCTGGGCCGGCGAGACGAAGGTACTTCGTCCTCGACGTGGTAGTTCTTTCGTGTGGTGTTAGCATATGGCATTATCGATGGAACACAACAAAGAGCGGGTGAGGGCGTATTTCGATGTGCTCGAACAGCACACCGACGGTGCGGTCGCGGACCTGGAGGAGTACGTGGCCGACGACGTCGTGAACCACAATCCAGTCTCGAGCGATGACGTCGAGATCGGGGACACCCACGGTATCGCGGCGTTCAGACGGCACCTGGAGGCGCTTACCACGGCGTTTCCCGACCTCCGGATCGACGTGCAGGACATGCTCGGGGAGGACGATCGCGTCGCAGTCCGCTTCGTCCTTCGGGGCACCCACGAGGGGACGCTCATGGGAATCGAACCCACCGGCCGAGAAATTACGCTCTCGGTGATCGCGATCTACCGCTTCGACGACGGCAAAATCGCCGAGCGATGGGGTGAGGCGTCACGCTAATGAGCCGGACGAACGGGTACTGGATGGCGGCGAGGCTGCCGTGATGCGGTGTCCGTCGTCCGCTACTCGTCGTGCTCCGACCGTCCGCGAGCTACCGACACTCACCGCGAACCGTACGAGAGGCTGATGGACCGATTCGAACCCGATGACACCGCTCTCGCAGGGCCGAACGCGATTCCACCCGACATCGCGGCCCTCGTCGACGAAACGGACGCGCCCGCCCGCGGATTTTTCGGTCCCGACTCGGTCATGTGGACGGTCAGCCGCGAGCGAGCGCTCCTGTTCAACGGCGTCGCCACTATCCTGCTCCAGCTCGCGCATCCGCAGGTCGCCGCCGGCGTCGCCGAGCACAGCGACTTCGAAGCGGACCCCCTCGGGCGCTTTCGCCGCACCTTCGAGCTCGTCCACGCGGTCATATTCGGCGATATCCAGACCGCCGTCGAGGCCGCACTCACGGTCCGCGCGATACACGCGGGGGTCACCGGAACGCGGGACGAAACCGTCGGCTCGTTCGCGGTCGGTGACCGATACGCGGCGGTCGATCCCGAGCTCCTCCTGTGGGTGCACGCGACGCTGATCGCGCAGTCGCTGGCGGCCTACGAGACCTACGTCACCACCCTGTCCGAGACCGCCCGTGAGGCGTACTACCGAGACTGCACGGTCTTCGGACAGCTGTTCGGCGTGTCGGCCGCGCAGTATCCCGAGACGCTCGCTGACTTCACCGATTACTTCGAGCGGACGGTCACCGAGGACCTCGCGGTCGGGACTCGAGGCGACGACCTCCGCCGGGCGTTGTTCCGCCAGGGGCGCGTGTTGAAGCCGCTTTATGCGATTCTCGGCGTCGGCCCGCTTCCGGACCCGGTGCGAACGGCGTACGGACTCCCGTGGACGGCCCGACGACAGCGAGCGTTCGACGCGTGGACCGCGCTCGCAGGGACTGTCGTGCCATCGCTTCCCGGTCGACTCCGCTACGTCCCCGCGTACCGCCGCGCTTGCGCCCGCATCCAGCGTCGCGAACGCGATGCGTGAGGCGCCGCCTGCCGAATACTCCCTCGGCGCCGGGCCGCCGGCGACGGCCTCGGACGACGACGTCTTCGATCAGTGCACGAGCGGCACACCACCGAGCGAGAACTTGCCGCGGAGGTCCGATCCCGACGGGCGGTTCGACGGCGGTGACAGTGGCGACGACCGCACCCTCTCGCGACGACCGATCACCGTCCGGCCGTCGCGGGGACGCGGCGTCTCACTCGCGCGCCGGGGCCCCAGCGGGCTCGTCGCGGCGACGGTCGATCAGCCAGACGACCAGCGCACAGCAGCCGGCGACGACCGCCGGCCAGCGGTCGCTACTCAGGTACAGGTCCCCCGCCGGCGGCCGGTACTCGAGTAACGGCCAGAAGACGGCGTAGGCCTCGCCCGTCGGCGTCACCAGCAGGACGTCGAGGACGTGATGGGAGAGCGCTCCGACCGCGAGCAGCGCGACCGCCAGCAGTCGGTTGGCCGGCGCCACCACCAGGGCGATGAGGCCGATCACGAGCGCGGAGCCGACGAGCGTGTGCACCGGCCCCCAGGCAAACGGCACGCCGAGCAGGGCCGCGACGGCGCCGTCCGGCACGACGTGCTGTATCTTCACGACGTCCGGCGACAGCGCGCCGAGCATGACCAGCGTGACGTGTGCCGGCCCGATGCGCTCCACCCTGAACGACAGGAGCATCCCGATGACGTAGCCGACGAGGACGTGCGTGAGGACGTCAGCCACGCCGCTCACCTCCCGCGCGGGCCCGGGACTGGGTCCGGCGATCCGTCTCGTCGGTCGGCGTGTCGCCGCGGTCGCCCGTTCGCGGCACGATCGCGAGCGCGGTTCGGTCGAACCGCCAGTGTCGGACGACCCGCCCGACGACCCAGAGGCCACCGAGCGCCGAAACGACGAGCATGTACCCCGTCTCGGACGACTCCCGCGTAACCGTGCGTTCGACGAGGAGCGTCGAGTCGTCCGCGAGGGTGCCGAAAGCGGTCACGCGATCGCCCTCCTCGAGGGGGCCAGTACCGGCCCGCAGTTGGTCGTCGGCGTCGACGAGCGTGAACTGCCCGTAGCCGCTCGCGCGCGTCGCGATCACGACGGGCTCCGTGTCGACGACGAACCCCCCGAGGATGACCTGGTCGCCCACGTAGCTCTCCGCGTCCGGCGTCACCTCGACCTCGGTCGGGTAGTCGCTCTCCAGGGGCCCACCGGGCGTCGCCCCCGCCAGGACGACACAGCCGACCAGCAGGCCGGCGAGGGCGAGTCCGGCGAGGACGCGACCGAGCTGACCGTACGGTTCCGACATCGTCTTCCTCGAGATGGGGGACAGCGTCGGCAAATGTCTTCCGTTCCGGCGCACCGTCACCGTCGACCGGCGCGCCCGCTTGCGCCCCTGCGGATCGGCGTGAGCGTCCGCTGCCGTTCGGTGGGTCACGCGACAGCGACCCCGAATCCATGTTCAGCTCCGGTTGACGGCACGGTCCCTGTCGCAGTGAACTACCCCACTCCACCCTACTCGCTCGCCACAACCGCAGTGGCTCGCTCCTCGAGCGTGGGAACTCTCGCCTCCTTCCTGCTGAAATCGATCGGGAGTACGACTGCCTGCTGTTACCGTCGCGAAGACACTGCGACTGCGGCTGGTCTATAGTAGCCAGTGAAAGTCAATGCACACCCGATCGCAGGACAGCGTCGCGATCGGTGTGTAAATCGTTTCACTGGCTACTATAGTNTCTATAGTAGCCAGTGAAAGTCAATGCACACCCGATCGCAGGACAGCGTCGCGATCGGTGTGTAAATCGTTTCACTGGCTACTATAGTACGAGAAACGCATCGATATTCTTGCCCCTACTATCCGCTGCCCCCGTCAAACGTGGACTCCCGATCGTCGGCCTCGAGAAACCCGGCGATATCCTCTTTGACAGCGGTATGGGTCTCCCGGTCGAGGACGCCCGCGCCAGTGACGTCGGCGAGCTGGCGACGCTCCTCGAGGTGGTCGCTGATGACGTCACTGAAACTTCGATCTCCTTTCTCCCGTTTGAGTTCACGATGGACCTCGTCGGAGATCGAGATGTTCTTGCTCATACCGTGCTATGGGTACTCATACGCAAAACGTTCTGTCGCGCTCGAGGCACGGTTGCATCCCACTCGCAGGATACGATCGGTCGATGAGGAGAGAATCCCCACCCGTCCCGTGAACCGACGGTCGAGCCCCAGTGGATCCGCGGAACTTCGAGTCGGACGCCAGCGAGACCGACGGACTGACCGGAGACAGCTGTCGTCTCCGGCCACGCACACCAGCACCGTCTCCAGCAGGGACCACCGACAACCACTCGAGGACCTAGCCACGACTACCCAGCCCACGAACCAACCGCGATCGCGTGTAAATGGGCGGTGTGCGAGCGCGTGGTGGCCCCTCTCGAGGCGTGTCAGGCGGGGGCGTTCACGGTCACCCGAGGACGTCAGCTGTCTCCGGGGGTCCGTCGGTCGTGCTCGAGTCCGAACTCGAGGCCGGGTTCGTCGACTCGCTCAAGGTCGGCACTAGTGACAACTGCAGCATCAAACACTGTATATCGGGTATGGTGTCAGCTTCCGAAACGAGTCACTCGTGCTCGAGTGCCGCGTAGATCTCGGCGTGACGACGTCCGTCGAGTTTTCCCATCTCGAGGGCGATCTCGTGACGTTCATCGTCAGTCTCGGTCGATTGATACCGCTCGTATAACCGGCAGACCCCTTTATACCGTTGCAGGATCCACTCGATTCACGATGCCATCGAAGTCATCGTCGAAACTCACGATAGAATCGATGTCGTGACGCTGGCACAGCGCGACAGATGCTGCATCGGTGAAACTCAGCGCTTGATCGTCATATCGCTCGAAGATATCGACGGTATCGGCGAACACCGCCGCCGAAACGCGGAGCATCTCGTACGCCTTCGGATACGACCCGGCGCCCCGAAGCTTTTCGCCGAGTTGCTTTGCCGGTTCGAACGAGCCACTCCGCCGAAGCGTGAGCGTAACCGCTTCGTCGTAGATGTAGTCACTTACGTACGGCTGGCCGAATTCGCCGTCGTAGATGACATTGAGCACAGTACTGGCGGCGTCGTGTCTAGACGCATCGAAATCGTGATCCGCGTACAACACGCCCGTGTCGACGAGAATCGTCATCCGTACAGGATCTCGTCGATGTCCGATTCGTCAGTTTCGACGCCAGACCGGAAGCGATCACGACGCATCGCCTCTTTATCGTCTTCCGAGAGCGGGACCGTCGACTCTCGGAACGAATCGATAACGTCGTCACGCGATTCGAACGCGTCGTCGATGAGACGTGTGAGGAGATCCTGTTGTGTGACGGTGGTCCCCGTCCGAAGCCGTATCTCCGCCTGGAGTTCCTCGAGTCGCGATTTCGCATCTTCGTCGACTTTGACGGCCGTTGCCATACGCACTGGTTACTTCCGTAACCGGGTAAACGTTTCTACGACAGGCTACTGAGGCTGCTCTCCAACGGAATCCCCGTACTATCTCGCTCGAGACGGTCGATTTGCTGGTTGCGTTCGAAGACGATGAACGGATTCGTATCGATGACGTGCGCGTCGACGGACGGAAACAGTCGATCACCCATTCGGACTCACTTCCGCGACGGATCGTCGACATCATGTCGTCGTGCAACGTCTCGGACGACTCGGCGAAGCTTTCGATCGCCCGTTACTAGCCGAACCGGTTCGTCCCGGGCCAGTCCACAGACGAGTGCCGGGATGTACTGATCGTCTTTCACGTCGTGTTCCGGAAGCGAGTCGTCTGCTATTTATCGTCGCGATTCGTCGATTACGGCCCCATACCGTTCGAAATCCGGAGTCCGCTCGATCAGTAGTCCCTCTTCGACCAACTGCTGGATATTTCGGGCAGATGCCCGGTGGTTCTCCGGGGCGTTCTCGGCGGTCAACTGAAGTTCGGACTGGGTCGGTGAAACGACGTTCAGCCAGCCATCATTATAGACTTGACCGTGTCGATACGGGACACGAACTCGTATCCAGCAGCATCAGCACGGTCGAGTTCAGCGACGACTGCCGTCGGTGTACCGACGACCTCGAAAACGGTCGGAAACAACGACAGTCGTTCTATCTTCGCTACTGCACTCAAAACGCTGTCGACGATCGTCATCGATCTTCTCACTTCTGCTATCCGCTGAACCCGTCCAACGTGGACTCCCGGTCGTCAGCCTCGAGAAAACCGGCGTCGCGCTCGATTCCGCGGTCGGACAGTTCGTCCGTGAACTCCTCGGTCGACGTTCCCGCCAGTTCGGCGGCCCGATTGAGACTTCCATCGCCCGCTCGGTACTTCTCGACGGCGAGCGACGTCCGGAGTTGCGGGCGGCGACGCAGCAGTTCGCGAAGCGTCCTCGAGGACGTCGTCCTCGTCCTCGTACCCACCGACGGCCGCAATCGTCTCGATATCGTTCGCGAGGCCGGTCAGTAGTCGTCCGTACGGTCGAATTACAGATAAACGCTGGGACGCGGTCGACGGCACCCGTCCGTGGACAGCCGTCGTCTCCGGACGGCGACTCGAGGCCGTCCCCGCTCTATACTGCCGAGACTGTTCGAGAAGGGACACCCACGACTACCGACACCAACGAACAGCGGGTCGCGACGGGTGGGTTACGGCGTGGTGAGAGCGTGGTGACCGCTCTCGAGGCGCGTCAGGCGGGGGCGTCCACGGTCAGCCGAGGACGTCAGCTGTCTCCGGGCGGTCGGTGTCTGACTGGCGCTCGCTCGTACTCTCGCTCTCACTCGAGCGTGCGCCCGAGCGGGACCCTGTTCTCTCGCCCGGAATCTCGGCGTCCGCCGGGAGGTGCAGCCGGCGTTCGGTGTACTCGAGGCCGTTCTTTCGCTGACTGTGTTTCCGGACCGCCAGGCGGTGCTTGGAGAGCTCGAGGATGGCGTCATCGGCGGCTTCGCCGCCTTCTCGAGACTCCTGCGGAGTCTCGCCGTGCGGGAGACGAGCTTTTTCGCGTAGGCGTCGCTCGTCCCGGGTTCCTGTCTGCGGATCCAGTGTTTGAGTTCGGAGGCGGTGACGGACTCACGGACGGACGCACAGCCTTCGGTCCAGGGATCGTCGCCTACGGTAGGGTCGGTGCGGGCTTCCCAGAGTTTCGCGGCGAGCCCGGTCGGCAGGGCGTCCGTACTCGAGCGCCGGAGATCCTCGTCCATCCGGGCCAGTTGCTGGATCGGGAGGAGATCCCCGTGGGCCAGCCGGGTGTCAGTGCGTTCTAATGGGTCCTCGGAACCCGGGACGCGGTAGTAAGTACCCCTTGACGAACGAAGCTCAAAATCCCGTGGTTGATTTTGTGATATGATCTGTCGAATGTAGTTACTGTTCTGAACGCATCGGTTGTCGCCAGCCGTAATCGTCTCGGTATCTTTTGCGAGGCCGGGTAATAGTCGTCCGTACGGTCGACTCTCAGATACCCACTGGGAAAAGAACAGCGAGCGCGATGAATCGTTTCCCAGCGGTAACGTACTCCGATCCGATCATCGAGCTCGGAACCACGTCGCAATTTCCTGCTGAAATCGATCAATCCACTCGAGGTCGTCCTGTAGGACATCGTATACGAGGTCGTGATCGACATCCCCGTATCGGTGAGCGAGATGATTACGAAATCCGACCGCCTCCGCGAGTTTTGCACCGGTCTCAGTTGCGATGATATCGGCTTCGACGAGGGCCTCGATTTCCTCGCGCGAGGTTTCAGCAGTTCCGAGGTTCTCGTTGGCACGAATATGGCTCGCCAGATCGATACACGACTGAATCGCGTTCATCAACGACCGTTCGACGGCGCGCTGGAGAACGATATCCTCGAGGTACTCGTCTCTGGAGACGTTCCGCATCTTTTTACATTCGTTCGAATACTGGTTGATCAGTTCGAGTCGATCTACGACGACATCTTCGTCGACCATTAGACGTCTCCCTCGGCCAGTCGATCGATGAACTCCTGGCGCTGCCGTTCGCGTCGGTCACTCGAGGCCTCGACGCGTCGCTCGAGGCGTCGCTCGTCCGCCGCTCTCGTCTCGGTATCACCGTAAATACAGATTCCGTTTCGAAGCGCGTTCAACGCGACCGTCTCGGGAAGCGCTTCGATGTCACTGACGTCCACGAACGGGGCGGCGTACGACTGGCTTTCGGCGTCGATTCGATTTCGTTGCCGGAACCGCTCGCGTCGCGAACAGCCCTCGGCGAACCGCACACCGAGATCGATATCCGAAGTCGGTGATTCCGTTCCCGCGGCATGCGACCCGAAGACAACGGCGTACCGGACGTCGGCGTCAGCGAACAGCGATCGCAGTCCCTCGAGGTCGATACTCGCAGCGATCTCCGCGGCCGACTCGTGCGGATCCTCCCGCATGGCGTCACATACGTCCGGATTCCTCTTATACTATCGGTGTCTCGGGCCAGTTCTCGTTAGTACAAACGCTGCGTCGGCGACTGCTGAACGATTATCACGGGGACCTACTCCTCTTCAATTCAACTACCCACAGAACCCGTCCAACGTGGACTCTCGATCGTCGGTCTCGAGAAAGCCGGCGTCGCGCTCGATGCCGCGGTCGGCCAGTTCCGTTTTGAACTCCTTGGCCTCGGTCGACGTTCCCGCCAGTTCGGCGGCCCGATTGAGACTTCCGTCGCCCGCCCGGTACGTCTCGACGGCGAGCGACGTCCGGAGTTGCGGGCGGCGACGCAACAGTTCGCGAAGCGTCCTCGAGGACGTCGTCCTCGTCCTCGTCCTCGTACCCGCCGACGGCCGCAATCGTCTCGATATCGTTCGCGAGGCCGGTCAGTAGTCGTCCGTCCGGTCGACTCACGGATACCCGCTGGGACGCGTTCGATACGAGCGTCCGTAGACAGCCGTCGTCTCCCGACGGCGACTCGAGGGCGTCCGTCTTCTAGACTACCGAGAGACCCTTCGGTCTCTCGTCGTTTCGTTCGCGTCGCTCACGAAACTACCGAGACTGCTCGAGCAGGATACTCACGACTACCGTATCCAACGAACAGTGTATACTCGAGGAGGCTCCAACCGAGACTAGTACTTCGTGATGCGTCGACGTGCGAGTCGCATATCGGTCAACCGGTGTTCGGCACGGACGGCCTTCCCGAGGACGTGCAGCTGCAGTGACTACGCTTCTTCGACCATCCTCACGAACTCGTCGGGTGTAACGATGTCCACCCCGTCGTACGAGTGGAGATCGAGGAGATCTTCGTCACCGGAAACGAGGACGTCCGCATCACCTTCGACCGCACACTCGAGGAATTTATCGTCATCAGCGTCCCGCACTCGCGTAATCGAGTTCTCGGTCTGGACGATCTCGGCTTCGAGTCGGAGCAATGTGAGATACTGGGTCCGTTCGGCACCCGTAAACGGAAGACGGTCATACTCCATCACTCGCTCGAGTTCTCTGAGCGGTTCTTCAGATGCGACCAGCTGTCTCTCTTCGTCGAACGTCCGAAGCAACGCTTCGAGCGGTCGTCCACCGAATCCGAGCGCCGAGACACTCACGTTCGTATCGACGACTACTCGGAGCGAGCCAATGCGATCGCGTCCTCGAGATCGTCTTCAGTCACGCCTTCCGCTTCGAATCGCTGGCGAGTCCGTTCGGTGAGCGCTCGGAATTCTGCCTTTCGGTCGGCGTTCGCCAGATCCTCTTCGGCACCAAGCCGAGCTGCGAGCACTGCGAGGGCTGTCGCCCGGGTGCTTCCGGTTCCAGTCGTCCCTGTGTCGCGGTCTCGAGCCGTATATTCGCCGTCCTCCTCAGTGATCTCGACTGTTGCACCCATTGAACGTCTGTCCGTACATACGTGACCAGCTTGGTAAATCGTTACGGTGGCCCCAGACGAACTCGTGCCGTCTCCGTCCGAAGTGACCGTGGACAGCTGTCGTCTCCGGACGACCGCTCGAGGGCGTCTCCTTTGTTGACTGCCGAGACTGCTCGAGGAGGGAGACCCACAGCTATCGACACCTGCTAGCGAGGGGGGCGCGGCGGTTCGGTCGGGGTGGTTGAGAGGCGTGTGGGCTCTCTCGAGGCGCGTCAGGCGGGGGCGTCCACGGTCAGCCGAGGACGTCAGCTGTCTCCGGGCGGTCGGTGTCTGACTGGCGCTCGCTCTCACTCTCGCTCGAGTCGTTGGCGTTGGTCGTGTCTCGGTCGTCACTCGAGTCGTCTGTGTCTGGGTCGTCGCTCGAGTCGTCCGTGTCGGGGTCGTCGCTCGAGTCGGTCATCTCGTCTGGAGTCGTGGCGGTCGTCTTATCCGAGGTCGAGCGGTTCGTCTCCCCCGGAATCTCGGCGTCGGCCGGGAGGATCAGCCGGCGTTCGGTGTACTCGAGGCCGTTCTTTCGCTGACTGTGTTTACGGACCACCAGCCGGTTCTTGGAGAGCTCGAGGATCGCGTCATCGGCGGCTTCGCCGCCTTCTCGAGACTCCTGCGGAGTCTCGCCGTCCGCGAGACGAGCTTCTTGGCGTCGGTCTCGCTGATGCCGCTTTCTTGGCGTTCACAAAATCGAAGCTTTTGTGCAGCCCATCAGAAGTCGAAGATTTCTGGGACGGCGGATCCAGTGTTTGAGATCGGAGGCGGTGACGTACTCCGCGACGGACTTGCAGCCGTCCGTTCAGGGATCGTCGCCGACGGTGGGATCAGCTCTGGCCTCCCAGAGCTTCGCCGCGAGTCTGGTCGGGAGGACGTCCGTCGTGGATCGGCGCATCTCCTCGTCGAGGCGGGCGAGTTGCTGGACCGGGAGCAGGTCCGCGTGGGCGAGTGCGACGTCGTCGTCCCGGTTCAGGGGATCGCCCCGCTCCGGGAGGCGGTCGTATCGGGTCCCGTTCGCCTTCGTGATCCGTTCGAACGATCGATCGGCGCTCGCCTCCACTATCTGTAACATCACTCGAAGCTTCTTTATATTCAGATTTCGTACTATGTTACAACGTGCTGCGACGCATCGAACTCAAGGTCCTTGCCACTGTCACACGCGGCGACACAATCTCTGAACTCGCGACAAAGCTCGACCACAGCGAGAGCTATCTCTCCCGTGCCGTCGCGGACCTCGTCGGGAAGGGCCTCCTCTACACGGAACGCGACGGTCACCGGAAGCGGATCGTTCCCTCAGATGCCCGAGCCGTCGAAGTCTTCCAGGATCTCGTCCGCCAGCATTCCCACATCGATTTCGCCGAGTTGTTGACTGGGAAGGCCCTCGAGGTACTCTACTACCTCGATCAGCCACGAACCGTGTCCGAAATCGCCGAGCGGAGCGACAACTACCGCAACACCGTCAACCGAGTCCTGAAGCGGCTTCGCGACCGTGGCCTCGTCGGCACGGACGACGGGCGCTACGACTTCAATGGTGACTTCGACCGACTACACGAGTTCGCACGGGAACTCGCCCATCATCTTCACCGACACCGTCTCCGATCAGTCGCTTCGAACGGCACGATTCTCTGGGAGGACCACGATGAGTTTCTCGCACAGGCCGAGACGGCAATCGATGCGGAGCACTTCCACGAAACCGGTCTCGCTCGGTTCGCGACGTTTGACCTCCAGTTTCTGCTGACCCGCCATCGCTACTACCTCTACTCCGAGGACCTGGAAACAGTCTCGCCGGCGGAACTCTGCTGTCATACGTTGCTGATCGACGACGACGCCCGCTACCGCTCGTACTGTCTTCTGTTGCTCAGTCACGTCGACGTCGACGAGAGCGATCTTCGAGACCGAGCGGCGAACTACGGCCTCGAAGACGAGATCGATGCGCTGCTCCGGTACCTCGAGACGCAGGGAGCAATCGACGATGACCGCCTCCCCGAGTGGGACGAGTTCCAGGAGCTGGCGGCTGACTACGAGGTGGATCTACCAGAATGAGACCGACATTCGGACGCGAATACATCGAGAACGAGTTCCAGCGAATCGCAGATGGGCTGTCCGACCCGCTCACGCTCTTCCTGATCGGTGGCGGCGCGATGTCGCTGCGCGACCTCAAGGAGGCGACGAAGGATATCGATCTCGTCGTCGCGGACGGCGACACGTACGGCCAGTTGTGGGCCGTCCTGATGGACCTCGAGTATGCGGAGGTACAATCACTGGCTGCTGACTACCGAGCACTGGGCGCGACCAGCTGCGTCGAGAACGACGACGGGTGCCGGCTCGATATCTTCAACCAGCAGGTGGCGAACAAGCTCGTGCTGACCGAGGGGATGCGCGACCGGAGCGAGCCGTTCCTCGACACGGGTCGATTAACGGTCCGGCTGGTCAGCAACGCGGATATCTTCTTATTCAAGCTGATCGCGGGACGCGACGACGATATCGAGGACATGAACGTGCTCGTGCAGGCTGGCGTCGACTACGACATCGTCCGAGATGAACTCGAAACACAGATCGACCGACTCGGAGACGACCAGTTCGTCACCTTCGCGAACGAGGCCCTGGTCGAACTCGAGGAGCGATACGGAGTGACCACCCCGATCGAGGACCGCGTTCGAGAGCTGACGAATCGGTACTATCGGGGACTCGAGGTCCTCCACGCACTCGACGAACCGATGCCCGTCGACGAACTGGCCGCCGATCTCGGACTGGATCTCGAGGAAGTCCGAGACCGGGTCGCGTATCTTGTCGACTTCGACCGGGTACGCCACGCAGGCGACACAGTCAGTCCGGTGGAGTAGTCCGGTCGTCACGCCTGCTGTCAGTCGGGACAGGTACACGACTCGCCGATGCCATCGGTTTCATATCGGCTTCCGGATGCAGACTACAACGCGTACCGACCACCGTTCGAGAGGCACAAGACATCCATCGCTTCGTCGGCGGCGTGCTGGGCCCGTGGCTCGAGGTCGTCCTGTGGGTACGGGGTGTCGTCAACGACCAGCCGGTCGCGGACGTCGCCAGTTTGTCCTCCTACAGTCGTCAAATTCCATCGTCACGTCTCGGCATCTCTCGATCCTCCGTGGACAGCCGTCGTCTCCGGACAGCGACTCGAGGGCGTCTCCTTTGTTGACTGCCGAGACTGCTCGAGAAGGGACACCCACGACTACCGACTCCAACGAACGACGGCTCGTGGCGGGTCGATCACGGCGTGGTGAGAGCGTGGTGACCTCTCTCGAGGGACATTAGGCTAGGCCGTCCACGGTCAGCCGAGGACGTCAGCTGTCTCCGGGCGGTCGGTGTCTGACTGGCGCTCGCTCGTACTCTCGCTCGAGGTCGCGCGACCGGGTTTGCCTAGGTTCGCGCTGGTGGGATCGCCCTCGTGGTCGCGGTCGTGCTCACGCTCGTGTTCGCTCTCACTCGAGCGGGACCCTGTTCTCTCGCCCGGGATCTCCGCGTCCGCCGGGAGGATCAGCCGGCGTTCGGTGTACTCGAGGCCGTTCTTGCGCTGACTGTGCTTGCGGACCGCGAGGCGATGCTTGGAGAGCTCGAGGATGGCGTCGATGGTTCGGGAGACGAGCTTCTTGGCGTAGGTCTCGCTGATGCCTTGCTCCTGTCTGCGGATCCAGTGTTTGAGGTCGGAGGCGGTGACGGACTCGCGGACGGACGCACAGCCCTCGGTCCAGGGATCGTCGCCCACGGTGGGGTCGGCTCTCGCCTTCCAGAGTTTCGCGGCGAGTCTGGTCGGCAGGGCGTCCGTCGCGGAGCGGCGCAGCTCCTCGTCCATCCGGGCCAGTTGCTGGATCGGGAGGAGATCCCCGTGGGCCAGCCGGGTGTCGGTGCGCTCGAGCGGGTCCGCGGCGTCGGGGACGCGGTAGTAGGCGCGGCCGTCGTCCGCGGTGAATCGCTCGAGGTGGTCGCACTCGAGGTCGATCTCGGCGGGGTCGACGGTGGTCTCGCGGAGGTGGGCGCCCTTCTCGAGTTCGCGGGCCTGGAGCTCCCTGATGCGGCGCTTGTTGGCGTTGGCCTTGTTCAGGGCCGCCTCGAGTCTGGTGGTCGTGGGGATCGTCTCGAGGAGGGTGGCGTGGGACTCGAGGCGTTGGGTATGGGTCTCGAGGCGTTGGGTATGGGACTCGAGGGTGTCCGCGTGGGCCTCGAGGCGTTTGGTATGGGTCTCGAGAGTTTCCGTGTGAGACTCGAGTTCGTCAGCGTGAGCCTCGAGTCGACGCGCCCGTTCCGCGCACCGCTCGTCCTGGGTCTCGAGTCGCGACTCGAGTTCGGCCACGGTGGTCTCGAGCTCGTCGAGGCGACGCTCCCGTCGCTCGAGTTTCGTTTCCAGTTCGTCGATCCGGTCGTCCCTGGTCTCGAGTGCGCGTTCGACAGCCTCGAGTCGGTCCGTGAGGGACTCGAGGGTGGGCTGTGGGTCACGCATCGTCGTCGCCCTCCGCGGCGTCGTGGTCGTCCGTGTGGTGGTCGTCGGTGGTGTCGTGGTCGTCGGTGTTCTGGTGGGTGTCGTGCTCGAGGTCGTCGGTGTCCGGGTCGCGTTCACGATCGTCAGTCTCGTCCGAACTCGAGTCGGCGTCACGATCGCGTCGCCGCTGGTGGTATTCGAACGTCCGCGAATCCGGGCCGGAGTAGACCGTGGTTCCCGATCTATCGCCGTCGGCGTCGTCTGCGTCTCGCCCCTGCTCCCAGTCCGGCCGGTACGGGATCAGCGCCTCCGGCCCGTAGCACAACAGGCCGAGCTGGCCCACCTCCGCTCTGATCTCTCGGCAGCGACGGCGCGCCTCGCGGCGCTGCTCGTCGGTGAGTCGTTGGTTCTGGATTTCGGTGGCCGGATCGTGGAAGTGCTCGAGGAGTCGGCGGGTGAGATAGTCGATCGACTCGAGGTGCGTGCGGATCGTCTGCGTGGCAGTTTCGGTCTGTTCGTCCCGTCGGTCGGAGCTTTCATTGCCCCGGGAATCGTCGTTTGACATGCTTCCGTACTCGGGTTACGGGAGCTTCTCGCGGACTCGGTGGCCCTAACACCGAGTCGCGATTTTGCGACTCAGTCGTTTGGTGAGTCACATTTGCTTCCGTACTGAGAAGAACATACTCCATTGACATAAATCTTGACAACGACTGTCGACTGTAGAAAACAACGTTCGTATACAAACACGCAACGGATAGTGCTACTTTTTCTGCATTGCTGGCAGGTACTCACGGACAGATGGTAGAGCGGGTCCCGTGGATGGCGCCTGTCGATTACGAAATTATGCTCTTCTTCGACGAGCACCCGATTCTGGTCTCTCCGAAGGTGCTTGCAGTGAATATCGAGTACGATCGGCAATACGTGAGTCGGCGTTGCAGTGCGCTTGTGGACGCAGGATTATTGGAGTCTGTTGACACTGGACTCTATGCACTTACCGAAATTGGTGAAGCGTACCTCGAGGGGAATATCGACGCGAAAGAGCTCGAACCTAGCGAATAAGACGGACACTAGATGAGTTGAAACGAATACTCCGTAACAAGGTATCAAGTAGAGGATGTCTTGTCAGGCTGATTTGTGTTTGTGGTCGCCTCGTTGGTGTTATCAGCTGTTTAAACTGATATCCGTTACAATACAAATCAAGATACAGTCGGTAGGATAATACACTGATCAAAGATGGTTTATACTCAGACCTTGATGTTATAGAAATATGGTTGGCATCTTCGGAGCTACAACTGCTGACTCTGTCGGCACCCATTCTTTTGGAGAAATGCTACAATGGTGGGGAGATGAAGACACACAATGGTATGAAGACGACACTATCTCCATCGTGCTTTCACAACACGAAATTTTCGGCGAAAACCAACCAGTTGAAGTAGACGATATTCGACTCTGGGTCTGGGGAACCATAGTTGGATGTGACGCACCCGATGGGTATTCATCGCGCCACGATACGCACCCAAACTGCACCGATGCAGAATATTGTGCACACTTATATCAAGAATACGGACAGGATTTTGTCAAGTATCTAAACAGTGAGTTCGTCGTCATTCTTTACGACCCGGATGGTGGCGAAATAACGATTTGTACCGATCGACTGGGGACTCGTCCTGTATTTTATACAATAACAGACGAGAGGGAGTTGGTGTTCTCGACCCAACTACAAACGCTACCGGAGTACCCCTCCGTCAAACCGTCGTTCGAAGATCGGTATTTATACGAGTTCTTTTCGTTCGAACGAGCGATAGGAACACGCACCCCGATTTCTAACGTTGAAAAGTTACCGCCGGCATCAATAACAACGGTAGACATAGAGTCCGGTGACTATCAAACAAACGTTTATTGGAGACCGGAATATCAACCAGTAGATCGGCCATATTCGTACTTCGTTCAAGAGTTTGCGGATATATTCAAGCAAGCAGTTATCGACCGCACGCAAGATGATGCAAACTATGGTGTTCTGTTAAGTGGTGGAATTGATTCTCGAATCATATTAGCCGCAATGGATTCATCCGTCACTGGACATCATATGAACGAATGGATGAATCAAGAGGCAGAGCTAGCTAAAAAAATATCGAATAAAACAGGCAACGAGTTCGATTTCTTACAGAGAGACGTAGATTATCAAGAGAAAGCGCTTGGTGAAAACCCGGCCCAGATGAATTTTGTGAGTTCGTTCGATCAAGGCCAAGCGACGAACTTTCGAGACGAGATCAGCGAAAAGTCTGATGTCATAATGAGTGGGCTGTACAGTGACGTCTTATATCAACACCAATACACACCCACGAAATCGTTCGAGATACCCGTCTTAGGGGAGCAAATCACACTGCCGATGGTGAGAAACGTCGATAGTATTGACGATTATCGCCAGTTGCTCATGGACGGGCAATACACGCGGCCGAAGAAATCTATTCCGGCAGAATTCTTTGAAGCGGAAGAACCGCTTGCGCACGTTTTGAAAGACGAAATATTCCGTGATGGGAATGGGATCGTAAGTCACGGGGTGAAGTATCCGAGTGCCACAGAACTCATACGGTGTAGTTACTACTACCCAATAACCAATTCGTGGTCGTACTTCTTCCATCAAAGCCTGATTCAGATGCAACCGTTCCGCAATCCATTCTTAGACATACGTCTACTAGATTTGCAGCATAAATTGCCCATAAAATACCATGCACGGACAAACATTGTGAATGATGCGTTGTGTGAATTGAGTTCTGAACTTGCAAATATTCCACATGCGAACAACGGTATATCTCCATCTTCCCCATTTCTTGTTCGCCATTTTGGAAGTTATGCCTATAAGTTCAATCAAAGGTACCTCGGCCGAAGAAAGGATCCATCAGAACCACATCATACGAATGGGTCGTGGACAGACGACAATGAACTAATTCGACTAACTAATTTCATTCCACAAACGATTAATCAGAATGAGAATCTAATTCAAAACTGCGACCAATTGCAACTGAACGAGGTGTGGAATATATATGAAGAACATATGGACGGGGAAGATCGTCGAACTGAGTTATATCCATTAGCAACATTTTTGCAAATGCCGATAACTAAGCGTATATTGGAATCATCAAACGAAGCTAAGAATACCCAATCGAGTTAAATTTATGGGAATCTCACAGAAGATTTCGACGGATGTTCTTGTAACTACATTAGTGAAACTTTCGTTAAAAGTTCGTGGATTAATCGTCATTCCAATACTAACCATATACCTTGGCGCCGCTGACTACGGTGCATACGTTCAGATACTCGCAATTACAACACTTGTTGGACAAGTTGCCATATTGGGTTTAGATACAGGAATTGTTCAATATATACAGCAGTATAACGACGATGAAGCAGTTGTATATTGGTCAATTATGAGTCTAATAATGGTTACTAGTGTGGTTTCTATACTAGTTGTGATAACTACGTCGTCATTGCTGTCACAGTATACACTTGGAACCACCGACTTCACCACTGCTTTTGTAATTGGAGCAGGGCTTGTGCCCCTGACTATCGGATTTCGTCTTGGACAAGGATATTTGCGTGCTACTCGGCGAATCAAGATTTATTCATATTCTGATGCAGCCGAAGTATACCTTCATGTAGGGTCAATCACAGCAGTAGTCCTCTTAACTGAATGGGGGATTGTCGGTGTTATGGCAGCGGTCGTTGCCACTCGCTGTCTTGTAGTCCTTATAATGCACGCTGCAATCATATTTGAAGTGGGTTTTTCAAAACCTTCGTTAGCTCGTCTTCAAGCTTACTTGAACTACTCACTTCCAACAATGGGTACAGATGTAGCACGTTCAACCTTAACACGTGCTGATCGTGTGCTTGTTGGGTTCTTCTTGGGAGCAAGTGCAGTTGGGGTCTACTCCGTGGCTTACCAACTTGCCCAAGTAATGATGATTTACATTAGACCACTTTCTATCTCCCTCTTTCCTGAATTTTCCCGCCTTTGGTCCAACGACCCTACACAAATTCAAATGATTACTATACCGGGCCTACGATACTTTTTAGCCCTAGCAATTCCTTCAATTGGTGGTCTGTGGCTAGTCGGCCAAGACGTACTGAACCTTCTAACAACATCAGAGATCGCTAGTTCTGCAGTTCCATTATTGATACTTCTCAGTGCTGGAATTCTCTTTCAGGGCTTAACTGAGATTTATACTCAACTGTTCTATGCAGCAGACAAAACGCGAATCCCGCTGATTATACAGGCATCATCTGCTATCATAAATGTTGTAGCGAATATTATTCTACTTCCTACTGTTGGTCTTGCTGGAGCCGCACTTGCAACACTCTTAGCGTATGGATTTGCAGCAACTACCACTGCTATTGGTTTTCAAGAATATCTTAAGATAATACCACCCCTCCAGACAGTTCTAGCACCAATTACAGGGACCACAGTGATGATAGTAGTATTCGCATCCCTGACTCTCAACTGGATTCTCACGATTGCTCTCGCACCCTTCCTCTATGGACTTGTATTCTATGCAGCAGGTGGTATAGAGTATATAGAAATCAAGCGTCTGATGGACCATATTCGAACGATTTGATGAAAACTTGGGAGCTAGGACCTACCAATAGATTAATTGAATTACTCAATAATCGATTCCAAGCGGTTAAATCAACCAGTGTGCCACAGCAGTTTCGATACTATCTGTAGCTTCGATCGGAATATTAATACACTCATCAAACATATGATCGGTTTCGGGAGGGATCTCACCGAGCTCGACCCATGAATACTGTGTTGAACCTTGATCCTGAATACGCAGCGCAACACTTACAGATTGAGTGGTACTACTACTCCGATTACGAACTGTCCCAGAAACCATAGTACACGACTCTTCTCGATCTTCTTGAGTTGCATCAATTTCGAGTAATTCTAATGATCCTCGCAAGTCGCCACGGTCTTCAAACTCAAATGCGCGTTGTGCAGCACGGCGTTCAATTACCTGTTGTTCATTCCTCGAGTGCCTTCCACTAACTATGACAGAACCAGTAGTTGCGACACTCACTGATCCTACTCCACCAACTGCGTACAGTAATGAACGACGATTTAATTCAGGAGACATAATTGTATCAAGGGACGCTATTTACTCGTTTATTTGTGGCGAGAACCAAGATGCTACTGATTACTATCAAAATTGGAAGGAGTTCGATCAAAAGTGGAGCTAACAAATTATTTTCCAGTCCCCGCCTACCAATAGAGACGAGAAGCATAGAATAGATGACTAACGCGAAGCCCGATGAATTTTCACGCCGAATTGAATAGTACATGAGTGCGAATATGACGCCAAGTAGAACACCCATTAGTATGATTCCAAGGTATCCTCCGTTAATGTAGTAATTTCCAACCGCTCCAGGTGGCGATCCACCTGATCGTTCTGGATTTACGAGTCGTCGCAATAGGCCACCAACAGTTAGAACAGGCTTATCTTCCCACAATGATCGTGGAATGTAGTTAGTAAGCACTCGAAGATAATAGGAACCATAATAATAATTCAGTTCAGATGGCACAACTTCGGTTAGAGCCAAAAAATTGTCTATCTCGCTATTGTGTATCCCTGCAGTAAGAATGGATACAACATCGATATCATTGAATGCTGAACTAGGTGGTTGATTCTGCCGAAGCGCAGCAAGCACTGGGAGGATCAAGCCACTAAACAATAGACCTAGCCCTACAAAAATCGGATATGCCTTAGTAGGGATTTTATTCAGCATTCTTGGCATAAGTGCCGATCCCTGCGTCTTATTGAATGACCAACAATAATAGCAAAATACGAATACGACAATAGCGATGCTTAGTGAAACGCCTCTTTGACCAAGTATAAGAAAGAAGCTCATGACTAATGGAAGAGCCCCTATCTGGAATAGTGAAGGGAATTTTCCAGAAATAACTGACGAAGCTAGCCATAAGAAGTAACCAACATATATAAGTCGGGCAATCATGGTGAAAATATAATATCCAGAGAAAAGCTGACTGCGAGGCGTAGTTTCAGTATATAATATGAAAGGGTCCTGTGCAAGTGGGCCACGTATGAAAAGATATGCAAACGCCAATAGACCAACTCCGATAAATAAGAAAGCAAACCGTTGAGTGATTATGGCTGTGGATCCAGTGCCTCCATCAACTAAATTTAGAATTCGGTAAATCCCGGATCGAGGTGTTTTGAAATTGTTGGGTGTTCTATTTAACATTTGGAAAGATACATTCTGAAGATACGGTTTTCCCCATTTCAGTGTCCCATAATATCCGACAATAGTACTAGAGAATACAAGTAATAATGCACCTCCATAGAGGAGAAAACCTTCTGTATACCCATATGATATTATTTCATATCTCCATTCCCACTCCTGCAAATACACACGATCAAACAGTGCAACTGCCAACATTGCAGTAAATATGGAGTGAAAAATGATCGGTTCGAAGATATCAAATCGTCCACTGCGAATTGAAAGGTACCATGGCAGACAAATCACCACAAAGAGAGAGCCAAGGAGTAGCGGCAACAGTGATTGTTGTTCTACCGATAGAAATCCGACTAACACAGCTATTGAGATAAGAACACCAATGAAGAGGTGATCAATATACTTCGGAGACTTAAATTCAATCATCTTTCAGAGATAACCCAGATCCTCAAGTCGCTGCTTGGTTCCTTGTTCGACATCAGCGTCTGTATTTGAATCACTACTAGATGGTAGCATACAATCTCCAAGCTGATTTTTAATTTGACTAGCTAACTCGCCATGTATTTCAGGATGCTCGGCTGCAATATTCTGGTTTTCATTTGGATCCTCACAAATATTGTATAATTCATTACCGCCGTCCGTTCCTTTAATAAATTTCCATTCTTTTGTGCGAATTGCTCTCAATCCTCGGTCGTACTGCCGAACGGATTCAGAAAGTCCATCGATGCGTTCCTCAAGGGAAGTCATAGACGGCTGTGGAACCATATACTCAGCGAAAGCCGCCTCACGATCAGTTTCCTTGATAAGACTCTGTGAACCGTTCGTACTATGCTCACTAACTGTTTCACCTGCGAGATCCATGAAAGTAGCATACAAGTCTTTGACTTCAACGAGATCAGTTCGATTACTACCTGAATCAAACGTCTCTGGATATCGCGCGATCAGTGGAACGTGTAGAAGCGTATCATAGAGGCAGTACTGGTGGTCCATTAGTCCGTGTTCGCCGATATTCTCACCGTGGTCACCGACGACGAACAGCGCAGTATTCTCTAGTTCCCCTCGCTCATCGAGCCAATCGTACAACTTTCCAATTCGATGATCGAGATAGCGGAGCTCACTGCGATAGAGTGATTTCAGGGCTTCAAAATCACGCTCATCCATTTCTTCGTTTCCAGCAATATACGCCCACGGGTCCTGATTAACGGACGTAGCGAATTCGTAGTCGGCATCCGAATCGAAAAACTCTGATCGATATCCTCGAGGCGGTCGATACTCGAGATGTGGCTCGAGATAATTAGCGAAGAGGAAAAACGGCCGATCGGCATCACGCTGTTTTTTAAACCACCGTTTGATCCGATAATTAGTCAAGTACGCACCATCATCGTACCGTTTTCGAAATAGCTGTGTGTACAGCGCATTACAGAACGTTTTGTATCCATCACGGCTGAACAACTCTTTTCCGACCGCCAGTGCCTGGCTAACTGTTCCTCGGTTTTCTTTTGCGATCGTCGCTAGATCAGCACCACCCTCGAATAATTGCCAGCTCGTAATAAAGTCCTCAAACCCACGATCGAATCCAAACTCTGGATTCACCCACATATTATTCGAGAAGGCCACTGTCTGATATCCCTGTTCCTGGACTCGTTCTGCGACAGTTGGAACGTCAGGGTCGAAATATCTCGAGTCTGCATACGTCCCGTGATCGGACGTGTACTGACCCGTAAACATTGATGCGTGAGATGGAAGCGTCCACGGTCCTGTGGTAAAGGCGTTCGTGAACGTAACACCGTCATCAGCTATTTGATGAAGGTTAGGCATCACGTCCCTATTTTCGAGGACAGTACTCGCACGGGCCGTATCCATCACTATTAGAACGATGTTCGGTTTGCTCATTTGCTATGGGGAGGTAGCGACGGTGATTGATTCGAAGGTTATTGTTTCCATTTCCGATCAATTATATGAATTTGGCTATTCACGAGGTTTTCATTGCGGCTTCGACGAGTTCCGATTTCGTCCGTCTCATGCGATCAATAACGTCGTCCGGATTGAACTCCTGACACCGTTTTCTACTTTTATGTTTCGCTCGCTCGAGTGCTTTTGGATTGTTCATGTATGCATTGATCGCATTACCTATTTCCGAGGCACTCCGAGGTGGGACCACCTTTCCGACGTCACCGATTGCCCACGCAGACCCACCAGTATCAGTGACGATTAGCGCACAGCCGGACTGCATCCCCTCGAGGATTGTTCGGCTAAACGGTTCTGGCCAACTCGCTGGGTGGACAAAAATATCGGCCGAGTCGTAGTAGTCTCGCAGTTCGTGATTCTCTACAAATCCGTGGAATTGGACGGTTGAGTCGCCCGAAACACGTTTGGTTATTTCTTCTAGTCGTTCTTTTTCGTCACCTTCTCCGACAACATCGAGAATTACCGGTGAATCCACGTAAGAGAGTGATTCAATGAGTGAATCTATCCCTTTCTCGGCACTAAGACGGCCCACATATAGAACTCGTAGTTGGTTATTGGAGGTATCTATCGACGGCTCATCGTCCATGAAATCTGGATTGTAGAAGTTCGGAATTACCGTGATTCTATCGCCGTCGATTCCGTATTCAGAGTAAATCTCTTTGACGCGTGGACTCACTGCATAGTATTTATCGACGCAGTTTCCCCACTTCGAAAAAACGTTTGACTGCATCACGAACAGTGGTGACTTCAGCGCTCGAGTGGTCAGATCATCTGATGAGTGTTGAAGTCGATCGATCACCGAGCAGTTCTTATGACACTCCCCATCCATCTCCGAAACGTTTGAACAGAACATACTGTACTGGTTCAACCGACAGAGAACGGGCGTCGAGCCCCCGTCTCGACGGTATTTACCAGCGTACGGAGCGATCAGCGGACTGAAGACGTGATAGACGTCGGACGTCGACTCCCACTCGTCGAAGACGTCCACGATCGGTCGAGCAGTCAGTAACGACTGCTTCGAGACGCTGCGCTCGTACACGTCGTATTCTCGGTCGGGGAACGGATCGTTGTCCGAGGAGAGATTTAACGTCACGACGTTGACCTCGTGGCCGCGCTCGACGAGCGTCCGAGCGATGAGGTCGAGGCTGAAGTTGGAGCCACCCTGGGACTTGTTGACCTTGTTCGCGACGATCGTGACAGTGAAATCTTCAGTCATGGGTACTAGTGTGAGCCGCTAGTGTCTCGGTGAGAACTTCGGAGTGAACGTCCTCGATAGATTGTTCGCTAGTATCGATCGGAACGGTGGTACTGTTCGAGAGGACGCGACGACAGATCGCGTCGACACACGCTTTCTTTCGTTCGTGTTGCTCGAGCGTCGTTCGACCGTCGGATTCGCGTTCCCACGCAACATCCGGTCGCGTATCGAGCCAGAAGACGAGATCTGGATCCGGGACGAGCCGTCTGAGTTTGGCCAGCCAGTCGGCGTTGTACCGGTACTTCCAGTTGACCCTGACGAGGTCGTCGTACAGGTACCGATCCAGAATGATAACGTCGGCATCTCTGTTCGCGACGACGTTGTACCAGCTCTGCCAGGTGCCTCGGTAGAGAAAGAACAGCCCCATCGGCTGGAACGTCTTCGAGCCACCAGATTTGCTCGACTCACGACCGCCGTCGGACAGCTGTACCTCGTCCTCTCGATCGAGGAACGCCTCGCCAACTCGATCTTTGAGCTTTCGCGTCACGCTGAGGTTGGGTCCCGTCAGATGCTCGTATCTCGCGTCGATGCCGCGCTCGCGGAGTGCATCACGGAGACGCTCCGCTTGCGTCGTCTTTCCGGATCCGTCGACGCCCGTAAACACGACGATCATTTGACCACCTGCAATCCGTACTGCGCGTAGTGTGAGAGTAATTCCGGTCCGCCGGTCACGCCACTCGCGTGCGACCGCCACACCCGAAACAGGTCTCGGTGAGAGTACTCGACGGGAAGCTCAACACGGCTCTCCTCGGTACAGATACCGTCAGCAGTCTCGGTAACGAGTTCGACCGCCTCGAGCAGTCGCAGCGCTTCCAACAAGTCGCGGTCGCGAACCTCGCTGAACGTCTCGAGCAAGTACGCCTCGCCCAGCGTTAGCTCGTAGTTCTCGAACGCCGAGTGGGCACAGTGAATCAACCAATCCAACTGCTCGATCGGATACTGAACGCCGTCGATCCGACGGGTATGCTCGAGCACGAGCGAGGCCGGCACGTACGTAAAGCCGTTCCACGAGACCGAATCGTGAACGTGAATCGGGTGCCGATCCGCGTGCTCGAGCATGAACTTCCCCGGTTCGGTTCGCGCGATCGGATGCTCCCGAAGCGTCGTTCGGTACCAGCCGTCCTCCAAAAACGCCGAAATTGCCTCACCACGCGACTTGGGGTTGACGAGGAGGTTGAGATCCCAGCTGCGATACTCGAAGGGGAACCGCGTCTTGATGATCGCGTAGTCGATCCCCAACTCGGACAGCCGCGAGTCGACGAACCCCAGATCGCGCTCGAAGGCGTCGAACTGTCTGTCCTCGGCCCACAGTTCTTCCCTGACCGACTCGGTTCCGAACCCCTCGGACTCGAGGTACTTGAGGTACGGATAGCCGATCTTGTTTGCCCGTGCTGCGGGTAGATACTGGACCGGATCCGACGCCTCTCCATCCGCAACGATGTTCAGGAACAACTCGACGACGTCTCGATTGTGTTGATGTTGTGAACTCACTGACCCACCACCTCGGTGAACACTGCTTCGTACTGATCGACAACGGACGTGGTTGAAAAGTCTCGCTCTATGCGCTCGCGTGCCGACTGCCCGAGTTCACGCCGGAGCTCTGCATCGTCGAGCAGCGTCGCCAACGACTCCGCTAACAGCTCGGAATCCGGGCGATCGATCAGAAGCCCGTCCTCCTGGTGTGCGATCATATCCGGAAGGCCACCGATTCGCGTCGCGACCGGCGGCGTCGCACACGACATGGCCTCGAGCGCCGCCACCGGATAGTCGGCGGGGCCGACGGTCGTTCGGAACGGAACGGCGAAGACGTCCGAGCGAGCGAGAAACGCCGGCACGTCCTGGACGATCCCGAACGCGTGGATATCCGGGTCCCGTTCGATCCGTTTCCAGAGTTCAGACTCGGATCGTTCCGACCGCACCTCGAGACCGAGCGCGAGTGTCGCGTCCCGCTCCTCCGGTAACGACTGGAACGCGTCGACGAGGATGTCGAGCCCCTTCTGATCGTTGAGGCTCCCCAGGTAGCCGATAACTGGAGAGTCGGTCTCGAAGAGGTCGAATCGAGAGTCGGCCTCGGGTGCGTACTCATCGACGTCGAGTCCGTTGTGGATCACGTCCACGCGGTCGCGCGTCGCACTCGAGAGCGACCGCGCGACGTTGTCGGTGACGCCGACGAACCGATCGTTCCCGCGCAACCACAGCTTCGAGAGGTGCACCGACTGGATCAGATCGTAGACCGTGCTACCCGAAGATTGGCCGATTGGACAGTACTGAACGTGGACTGACGGACAGCCCAGGACGCTACTGAGCGAACCGATGATGCCCCAGATCGTAAAGCCCGTATGAACGGACACCACGTCGAGTTCGCCATCGTTCGCTAACTGCCGAATCCGCTGGACGGCGTACCTCGAGAAGGTGGTCAGATACCGCGGTGAGCCGTGTTCGTGCGGGCAGTCGATACTGTACACGTCGGCCCAGGTGAGCGGCCCGAGGTAGTCTTCGGCCGCATCACGCGGCTTCGTCGTGATGATCGTGATCTCGTGGCCGCGCTCCGCGAGGGCCTTGGAGACGGTGACGACGTTGTTTACGTTTCCGCCCATGAACGCGCCGCCCTCCTGGTGGCCGATCTCGGTTGCGACGAATCCGATCTTCATGGACGACCCTCCGTCACGAGTCGACTGAGAGCCGCGGTCGTTTCGGTGGCCGTCTGGTGCCACGAGTGTTCCTCGAGTATCGTTTCGCGATTCGTCAGTTGTCCTGTATCTGCTTGTTGTGTGTCGAACACGTTCGTTAGACCTGTCGTGAATCCGTCGACATCTCCGATCTCGACCGTCTCGTTACCGTCGGGCAGTAGCTGCACTAGCTGTGGCAGCCGGGATGAGACCACCGGAGTCTCCGTCGACATCGCCTCGAGAACGGTCCGTGGCATCCCCTCGGACCGGCTCGGAAGCAACAGCGCGTCGCCGCTCCGGTAGACGTCCGGCATCCGATCGTACGGAACGGAGCCCACGAATTCGACCGCGTCCTCGAGGTTGTTCTCTCGTGTATACGATTCCAGCTCTGAGCGGAGGCTTCCGTCGCCGAACAGATACAGCGTCGCGTCCGGGTAGTGCTCCAGCAGCCCCTCCATTGCCTCGAGCGCGGTCCGTGGACGCTTCCCTTCGACTAGCCGACCAACAAACAACACGGCCGGCCCATCCGAGTCAACTAGATCACTGGTCGGCCCGTCCGGAGCGAACCGCTCCGTATCGATTCCGTTCGAAACGACCTCGATCTCGGATTTCACGCCGAACTCCCGAAGTCGCTCTCGGTCTACGTCGGTATAACAGAACACGACGTCCGCCTGGTTGAACGTCCACCGTCCCGCGGTCTTCAGATACCAGTCGAAGACCCACTCGGGGGCCGTCTGGGAGTACAGTCCGTGGTTCGTGATCGCCAGCGGCACGTCCCCGAGGAACGACTTCAGCGCCGCCAGGTTCGTCGAGAAGTACAGGTGCGAATGCGCGTGGATCACGTCGAAGTCGTCGGCCTCGAGCAGGTACTGCGCCACACCGCTCGAGAGATCGTTCCCGAGCAGGGTTATCGTCGGATCGTACCGAACCACGGTGTAGCCGTCTCGCTCCTCGAGCCACGGCTGTTCGGGGTCGGTACGGACCGTCAGCACGGTCACGTCGTGGCCCATCGCCGCCTGGTCGCGACTCATCGCGTGGACGTGGTAGGCGCCGCCGCCTTTGACGTCGGGGTAGGCCTTCTGTGCAACTCGCAAAATCCGCATCGAATCGTCTGAATGCGTACTATCGCCTGGCATCAATTGTTCGACGTCGCTTCGACGAGCGTCTGCAATCCGTCTGCGAGCGTCACCGTCGGCTCGTAGCCGAGCGCCGACCGAATTGCCGACAGTTCCGCCTGACTCTGCTCGATGTCGCCCGGCCGCGGATCGCGATGCACGATCTCGGAGTCCGAGCCCACGACCGACCGAATCGTCTCGGCCAGTTCTCGAATCGTTACGGTCTCGCCGGTACCGACGTTGAACGCCGCCCCGACTGATTCGGTCTGCGCAGCCAGCAGGTTCGCCTGCACCACGTCGGAGATGTGGACGAAATCCCGCGTCTGCGTTCCGTCTCCGTTCACGGTGATCGGCTCCCCGTTGCGAGCCTGCTCGAGGAAGATGCTGATCACACCGCTGTAATCGCCGCCCGCTTGCCGCGGGCCGTACACGTTGAAGTACCGTAACGCAACCGTCTCGAGTCCGTACAGCTCGTGGTACAGCCGCGCGTACCGATCGATGGTCAGCTTCTCGAGGCCGTACGGTGAGCTCGGTTCGGTCGGATGGCCTTCGTCGATGGGCGTGTACTCCGGCTGCCCGTAAATCGCCGCCGACGACGCCAATACGACGCGGGCGTCTTCCCGCCGGGCGCACTCGAGCAACGAAAGCGTCGCCTCGAGGTTCACGGAGTGGCTTCGCTTCGGCTCCTCGACCGACGCCTGGACGCTGACGAGCGCCGCCTCGTGAAAGACGAGGTCGACGCCGTCCATCGCTCGCGACAGCGTCGCATCGTCCCGAATATCACCCTCGAAGACGGTCGCGTCGGGGTGGACCCGATCGGGCGTCCCGCTCGAGAAGTTATCCAGGATGCGAACCGCGTTGTCCTCGACGAGCGCGTCGACGAGGTGGCTGCCGATGAAGCCGGCGCCGCCGGTGACGAGCACCGTCCGTCCCGACGGGGGCTCGACGGCAATCGACTGCGGCTCAGTCATCGTTTGCGCTCGCCTCCGCGGCCGGCGGCTTCTCGGTCATTTCGACGACGTCTCCGTCCTGCTCCGCCCCGTCGCTACGACCGGCCGACTCGGGGTCGTCCGCAGGCGTCCCGAACACCATTCCGTAGGCGTCTTCGATCACCGTCAGGACCTGCATCACGACGAGTTTCGTATCCAGCCAGAGCGACTGCCGGCGGGCGTACTCGAGGTCGTACGCGAGCTTCTGGTCGGGATCGAAGCCGGTGACCCCGTTGACCTGCGAGATGCCCGTCAGTCCGGGCTTGACGAACCAGCGCTTGGGCCAGTCGACGCCCTCGCTCTGGATTTCTCGGTCGAGTTCCGGCCGCTCCGGCCGCGGCCCGACGGCGCTCATGTCGCCTCTGAGGACCGCGACGAGCTGTGGGATCTCGTCCATGTGCGTCTTGCGGAGAATGCGGCCGACGCGCGTCACGCGCGGATCGACGTCGCCCGCGTCCTCGTCGCTCAGCGTCGCCCCCGTTTCGGCCTCCGCGTCGGTGACCATACTCCGGAACTTCGAGACAGTAAACTCGTTTCCGAGCTCCGACGTGCGCGTCTGACTGTAGAGGATCGGGCCGGGCGAGTCCAGTCGGATGGCGATCGAGATGAGTGCGATCAGCGGTGCTAGTACTACTAGTCCGACGATCGCGAACACGATATCGAACGCCCGCTTCGCCACGCGACTGTACCACGGAATCGGCTCGAGGTCGACCCGAACCAACGACTGCCCATAGTCCTCACCAGCAAGCACGCGATCCGAAAGCGACTCGTGGACGAGCACCTCGAGACCCTGATCGTGACACGTGTCCAGAACCCCGAAGAACTCCTCGCGGTCGCCGTCGCCGAAGGCCAACACGACGCGGTCGACGTCGTAGCGGTCGATCACGGACTCGAGTCGCGAAATCCCGCCGATCCGATCGATGCCGTTGATCGTCTGGCCCGTCGTCACGGTCCCGCCGTCGGTGACGACTTCGCTGTCCGACGTCGAGCGCTCGACGTACTGCTCGCCGTCGGTGCCGACGGCGGCGACCTGCTCCGCTGCATCCTCCTCGGGCGTCCACGAGACCAGCGACGGCGAGACGATGCCGACGGGTTGCTCGGGGACCGAGGCGATGCTCGAGGCGAGCAGCGACGGATCGTCGCCGACGACGAGCGTGCGCCCCGGGCCGCGCGAGCCGAGCCAGAAGAGCCCGGAGAGGCCGACGCCGGTCGACAGACCGATTCCGACGACGAGCATCGGGCCGAGCCCCTCGAGGAGGCCGACGAACGCCACGGAAGCGAGGGCCAGACAGACGACGCCGACCCGCGTCCAGGTGCGTTCGAGGACCGTCGTGACGCGTCGCGATCGCACGACGGTGGTTGGACGGCACACCACTGCGGTGAGCATTGCGGTGACGAAACTGACCAGTACGACTGACCGCGCACCGATACCGTCGGTTCGGACGGCACCGAACGCGTACGCGGTCCCCCCTGCCGCAAGCGCCGAAACGGCGACAGCCCCCACGAGTAATGTTCCCCGACTATTCCACCGATTAGACATGTTGTCGTCTATTTGTCAATGGCCCATATAAGCCTTGTTGATTGAGTAAACACGGCGCTGAACTCTCGTACCCACAAATATATGTTGCGTTTTGTTTGAGATTTGATTACACTACTGACCGACAGCATCTCACTAGTTAATATTGATCCTATTCGACACTAGTGTGAATTAATCGCCGCTCGAGTAACCGAACCGAACCGCGAGATGAACCAAACCTGCGCCGTCGCACAGACCCACAAACCGAACCGACGCAGCCGCCGGTCTCGCCCGGTCGACTCGAATCTGCGAGGTCACGTTCGTCCACGGCGACCGCTCACAATACAGCGAGTCGCCACACCCTGACGGCGATCGCGGACAGCCACCGGCTTCGACTCCCCGACTCCGCCCCGAACCCGCGACGGTGCTCACCCCTCGAGCAACTCGTCGCAGAGCTGGGCGAGCGTGGTGACGGCGACATCGGTGTGTTCGCCCTCGACGGCGGTGTAGTAGCCGATGGCGCCGGTCGCTCGAACCCGGACGGTGATGACGTGGAGGAACCGAAAGGCCGTCTGCAGGCCGTGATGGACCACCAGATCCGTGACCCCGTCGAGCCAGAGCCAGGGTGGCTCCTGGTCGTCCCATCGGTCGAGCGCCGTGGTAATCGCCGTCTGGAGCCCGGGCAGGTCGTCGTCCGCGACGACCGACACCGTCGCGCCACAGAGCTGGTGTGTCGACGGCTCTCGAGCGGCCGCGGCCGATCGGATCGTCTCGCCGACGTCGATCACGTGTAACTGCGGCGGGATGGAACCGGTCTCGGCCTGCCACGCCTCGAGGATCGACTCGACCGAGTGTCGAACGGTGACGACGACGAGTGGCGCCGCGGCCCGCGTGTTCGCTCGCGCCTGTTCGACGCGCGTGACGAGGTCACGAGCGCTCGGTCGGGGACCCAGCACTAGCGTGTTCGAGCCCGGGGTCGGCTCGTCGTCCCCCGTTTCGACACTGAATGTCATGCACGATTAGTTATCGAAGCGACGTTATAAGCGCCGCGATTAACGTCGGAGGACGAACAGATCGGGAGTGGGAGGCAACGATTCACGCTGTGGGCCGGAGACGGAGGGATGTGAGGTGAGATGGTGACACGCTGTGGAGGGGTGATTTCGACGGAACGCCACCGATCGAGCCGACCGCTCCGCTCGGCTACCGCCCCCTCCCACTCTCGTGACCCGCCTGCCGTCGCCGGTTTGCAGCGGCTGCATCGACGGCAGTCGGTGCCGAAATGTCACGAGGTGCCTTTGTGACCCCTCGCAACCATTCTCTGTTTGCGGGGTGTCCCCAAAATGGCATCGGAGCAAACAGTCAAGGAGATGGAAGAAACGTTCGGACAGGTACCGGGCTATATGCAACTCCTCGCGGAGCCGGCGAGCGACCACAGCTGGGGGATCTTTCGGGACCTTCTCCTCGGGGAAACTGAGCTGTCCCCGCGCGAAAAGGCGCTCATGGGTGTAAGTGCGGCTGCCGCGATACAGTGTCCCTACTGCACCTACTTCCACAAGGAAGAAGCACGGTTCGCGGACGTCTCGGAGGACGAACTCGAGGAAGCGGTCACCCTCGCGAGTACTACCAGGTACTTCTCGACGCTGCTGCACGGAAACGAGTACGAGCACGACGCTTTCGACGCCGAGACCGACGAGATCTTCGAGCATCTCAGAGAGCAACAAGAGGCCGCGGCGGACGACTGAGCCGGTCGCACGAGAGCAGCCGCTCTCGTATCGATTCGCGTTGCCGAACGTACCCGCCGAGTCGGTCGCGTCGGTTCTGACAGGAATTGCGGAATCGGGTCAGTATTCGCTGAATTCATAGCGCGAATGTGGTACTCGGTGGAGGCGAGTTGTGAGCGGGTGGTGATCGGTCAGTAAAGAGCGCGTAGCTACGGGACGGTTCTGGGGAGAAGTTATTACACAGTCGTTCGATGGTGGGGTTCGTCTCACACACCCGGTGGAAAATGGGGCTGGTGGATCTGTAGCTGGGATCAGGTTCAGCATTCGGCCTCAGTCGGCTGTCGCGTCAGCGGTTGGTGATCTCCGTGACTGAAACAAGATTTTCACTGCTAATAGGATGAATATCCACGCCAGCAGCAACTCCGTATCGAACGATCCGTCCATCACCGATAGTACTGTGAATACCGCCAAGATGAGGACGAGAACCGTGAGAAAGAGCGTTACCGTCACCCAGACGAGGGTGCGTCTGATCGTCATCGGTCACCTCCCGTACCCGGGGGTAGGTATTCGCCTTGCGTGCCACTGGGTTCTACGAACGGACTACTCATGGGAACGGACTCACCGGGCCGGTAATCTAGACGTCAGATTGGTCAATGCGTGATCAACAGTTGTGCGATACCATCTCGAGCGACATATACCAGCAGATAGTATTCCCTGTACTGTCTCTCTAACGAGACTGAGTGGCTCTCTGATTCGAGCGATCGGAAGGTCGTGGCTATCTTCGTTGGCCCACCACTCTGGCACCAACCACGGGATTCGGTCGCGGCCGGGAAGCTGGTTAGTCACTGAACGGGCGGGACTGTCGTGTTTCGGCTCAGATCGCGTACACCAGCAGGATCACGGCGATGACGCCGCCGATTCCGACGCGCAAGAGTCCCGTGCGTGCGAACCGCCACGCCGTGGTGCGCTCGTTGGTGTCGGAGATGACGAACGTCGGAACTGCGTCGTCAGCGCCAACGACAGCGTCGACCGCATCGCTTTCCCACCCGGCCGACGGTCCGCGGCGTGCCTGACCGTACACGTAGACCGTTTCGTCGACGTCGAGGCGCCGCTCCGTGAACCGCTGTCTGTGCCCGACGTGTAGATCGGTTATCCGGAGGTCCATCGTTCGATCCTGTTTCTCGACGGCATCGGTTTCCTCGATGTACTGGTCTAGTTCAGCCGGCAGTTCCTCTCCCGGCGCCACCGTCATCACGTGCTCCTCGAAACTCAGGGTTGCGCCGACGGGATCGACGCGAACCGCTCCAGTATCGTCGCTGACGAGGAACATGACGGCCTCTCGGCCTTGGGCAAGCGTTTTCCAGCTCGTGTCGTCGCTCGTCGTGTACTCCTGCTCGACTACGTACGTGTACACGAGACACGCTGTGCCGCTGAACGGAGCCGTAACGGTCCCGTGGTCACCGTCAGGTCGAGCGATACCCGCTATCTCCACCGGGCCGTCGTACCCGTGAAGGGAGCCAACGTCGATGGTATCGCTCCTGAGCATGTGCGTCACTGACCGCAAATCGCGTCCGCCGATTAGCAGGAAGATAGCCGCAACGACGGCAAAGCCGAGCCAGAGGAGCGTTTCGACGGTCACTGGTGAGTAACGCCCGGTACCGATCAAAGGTGTTTTGCCAGCGATAGGAAGGGAGTCAACCCTAGGGTGGAAGAAGGCGCACTCGAGCAAGCTGCTATAGTAGCCACTGAACTTGTCATCTGCACTTCCCGTTTGGCGGGGAATCACGAGACGCGATGCGAACTGTTCGAGGACGGCGACGAGGGGCAGACCTGGGAGCCGGCGAATCGCTCGTCGATCGGAGTGTACAGAGGAGCCGCCGTCTCCCGTCGGTAGTCGTCGACGGCGTCGCCGCTCTGGCGCTCGATCCGATGGACTTCGAGGCCGGACGCCTCGTGATCGAGGAGACGGGCGAGTCGATACTGGCCGATGCGGCTCCGTCGAAGCCCGCCGCAGCTGAGGTGTGCCGAAACTCACTGTGCCGAGTCATCGAAGAACGCCGATAACAAGCACCGGCCCCCCTTCCGAAGATGTTGGTGCAGCGTCGCCGACGAGATCTCCATCGAGTCGGCGAGTTCCTCGGCGGTGATCTTCCGCGGCCAGTCGTAGTAGCCGGTGAGATACGCCGCCTCGAGCGCCGTCCGTTGTTTTTCCGTGAGTTGCTCAGCGACGGAGTCGCGGAACTCGGGTGCGGTCATCACCGAGCGTTCGCGCTCGCGCTTTGCAGTCAGGTCGAACGCCGGGAACGCGCGCTCGAATGAGGCCACAATCTGGCGGACGTCCGCGGTCTGCGGTGCCTCGATGACGATCGTCCCCGCCCCGTCTTCTGCGACTGCTGATCGGACCGTCGTCCCCGCCTCGAGTGCAGATTGTACCAACGAGTGTGACGTGACGGATTGAAGGATGAAGCTGTCTTCGCCTTCCGAGACGACGCGAGCCTGTTCGATCGTGGGCGCGTTCTCTGCCAGTTCGAGAACGGATTCGGGCTCGGTGCCGGTGATGGTATCGTAGGTGATGATCCGTCCGTTCTCGGTCGGCACGGCGCGTTCGAACTCACAGCGGCAGTCGAGCTCTTCCGTCAGCTGCGTATAAAAGACGGCAGGGTCGCGCACCGTAAACTCGAGTTCGACGACCGCGTCGCTGAGAAGTAACTCCCGACTTTTGAGCGCGTTCTTCGCGAAGCCGATGAGCTTCCCAAGCGTCTCGAAGCCACCGATTGCGTCCGCAGAGAAGACGTCTTCGCGGCCGCTATTGATAACGAGTACACCGACGACCCGATCGCCGTACAACAGTGGAACTGCCGCGATCGCCTCGATCTTGCTGTCGGACTCGCTCTCGCTCACCCCGTCGATCCCGGCGATTTTGTACTGGCGGGTGACTTGCATTTTCTTCGTTTCGATCGCCCGCTCGACGGTTCCGTCGGCGATTCCCGAAAGTGATCGGTTTGTGATCGTGGTGAGATAGTTCGCTTCGACGCCGGCGCCGACGGCCTTCCCGATCCGATCCGTCGGCCCATCGATGAGGCCGATCCACGCACTTCGGTAGAGCTCTGATTCGACGAGTTCGTCACAGACCATTCGGTCGAGTTCCTCGCGGGTCGTCGCCGCGACGAGTCCGGCGTGAATCGCGGTGTTGATGGCAGTGATTCGAGTCAACGTCTCCAGCTGGTGGTGGTGGTGGCGTAACTCTCGGTCCTGCGTGCGAAGCAGGCGCGTGCGGTCCGCGCGTGCGAGCGCCGCTTCGAGATCCGTTGCTACCATCTCCGTGAGGTAGATATCACTGTCGTCGACCGGGTCATCGCTGTGGACGAAGAGACTGAGGACGCCGTACGAGCCGATCGGGACGTGAACGCTCGACTGCCCCAGAATCGACGCAGATTCGGACGAATCGGCCTCCGAAACCACGTTCGTCAGTATCTCTTCGCGTCTGAACGCGTGGCCGGCGAGCGTCGCGTCCAGGTCGTATGCAACCTGTGTCTCGAGGAGGTCCTGCGCACCGTCGGTCAGGGCGACACAGTCGAGTCGGTTAGCGTCGCGGTCGAGAAGGCGGACGCACGCAAATTCAAAGTCGAGGACGTTTTCGACCGCGTCGATGCCGATCTGGGTGATCTCCTCGGGCAGCTCTACGCGCATCAATTCGTGGACGACGCCGTTGAGCGCTTCGAGTTGGTGTTCCCGCGTTTTTTGTGCGGTGATGTCACGGACGAGACACACGATCCCATCGCCGAGGGCGGTGAGCGAGTGATCCTGATGGAAGCGCGATCCGTCCGCTCGTTTCCCAACGGCCTCACCGCGCCAGTAGCCTCGATCGAGGACGGTCGGCAGGGCTTCCTCCTCGAGGCGTCTGACTTCATCCGGCGGGAAGAGAACGTGCCACGTGCTTCCGATGAGAGCGTCGGGAGTGTCGTAGCCGTAGAGATCAGCGAGTGCGGAGTTTACGTAGCGGAGCTGGCCGGTTTCGTCGGAGAACCCTATGCCGTCCATCGCCGACTCCACCATCGCGGACCGCCGCTTGAGTTCTCGCTCGCGCTCGAGGCGACCGGAGATGTCGCGGACGACGCCGACAGTGCCCGCGAATCCGCCGTCAGACAGGAGTACGCACAGCCGCAACTCGCACGGAATCGTGTCGTCGGTCGCCGTTCGGACCTCGAGTTCGAGCGTCGCCGACTCGTCGCCCGTGCGCAACAGATCGCGGATTCGCCGCTCGATCCGGTCGATCGTGGCGTCGTCGAGAAGAAGCGAGACGTGGGTTCCGAGTAATCGACTCCGATCGTAGCCAGTTACCTCGACGACCCGATCGTTGACCGCGACGAATCTTCCCGCGCTGTCGAGTCGATAGATCCCGTCCTCGACGGTGTTCGCGATCGATTCCAGCGTTTGGGCGGGTTGTATCTCGTCCAATTGACTTTCCACTGACATGATTTGGGCGCTGTTTCACGGCTGCCGCAAACGGCGTGTCGACCGATCCGTGCAAGTTGGCTTCGGGCGTGGGCCGAGCGTTATCTTATCCCTAGAGGGTTCAGGTAATGTAACCATCTAGTGAACTTTGTTCAGTTTCTGCTCCTTCTGCAGACGATGAACGAACAGCGGTACCTGAACGCGGACAACCGGTCTCACTTGCGGATATTCTTCGACCGCACGAGTTGCATCAACGGTCCCTGTTGTGACCGCGTATCGGTGAAACGGTTACCGGAGGGGCGATCCGTGTCTCATGTGAGAACCGCGATGTCGTACTGAGGGTTCTGACTTCCCTCCCAGTCGGGATGGAGTTCCGCGTCAACCACGTCGGCGTAGTGGCGGGGACGAACCCCTCCACCGCGGTCGGCGTCGTAAAAGAAACCGGGTTCGACACACAGAGTCCCCGACTCGACCGCCGACCGCCAGCCGCCGAACTCGTTGGCATCGTGGAGGCAGTGAGCGGCCGTCAACACGTGTGATTCGTCGATCAACGTTCCGGAACGGAGTCCGGTGGTACCGCCGGTCCAGCTCTCCTCATCGGTTCCGGTTCCGAACGTTCGTTTCTCGGCGATTCGGACGATCGCGGTGTAGGGGAGCTCGGACTCGGCCGTATCCACGATCTCTTCGCGGTCGTCCTCCGCTCCGACCACGTATATTTCACACCTGTCGGTCGATGGTATCGAACCCCGTTCGCTCCTCCGGTCGCCCTCGCCCTCGATCGCTGCCACCGTCAGACCTCCGCTCAATGCCAGTAATCGCCTTCGGCTGAGTGTCATGGTCTCACACCTGGTGCTGTTGAATAGTCGGAGCACGCAACGCGAATCCGCTTCGCCTGTGATCCGCGCTTGTAAACCCTGTCCGTGTGCGCTTTTCAGTTCGCCTGTGGCCGACCGCGGCCGCAACCCGCTCTCCGTTGGCCAGGGAACTGCGCCCCCGCTTGACATCCTCCCCGCCCTGAAGGGCGAGGATTCCCAAGCGTTGGGATATTAAGGTTTGCAACCAGCCTGTTCGCTCGGTGCGAAACGCCCCGAGGTTTGATTGAACAGGTAGGCTACTGGCCGTGCCAAACGACCGTTACTCATATCCCCAGTTGGAGGATTCTGAGTTATCTTTCTCCGAATATTCACCGCACCATTCACGTCCGCGTTCATCGTCACACCGCACGAGTCACAGACGTACAACCCACGCTCCATACGATTCGCATCACGCTTCCGACCACAACACGAACACGTCTTACTCGTGTCCCGCTCGCTCGTGCGGTCAACGAGTATGCCGTGTTCCTCGGCCTTGTATTCGAGCAGTCTCGTGAAACGGTCGAACTCCCAACCGTGGAGTTTCTTGTTGCCACGCTTGCCCCAGTTTCGAGCGTCACCGTTCTCGTCCTCACGAATCTTGCTTAAGTCACCGATAGCGATACGGCCAACCTCGTGGTCGATACACTTCTCAACTACGTGTTTAGCGAGAGCGTGCAAGAAGTGGTCTTTCCGCCGAGACAACTTCTGTCGAGCGCGAAGCGCACGACGTGACGGGCCATTCTCGCCTTCCGTATCGTACTCGTCTCGCGTGAAGTAGTGCTTGTCTTGCTTCAACACGTTCCCCGGATACAACTCGGCGTCACCATCATCGTAAGCGATGGCGAGGTAGTTCTTGATTCCGAGGTCGATTCCGGCGGTGTTGTCACCGGGTGCGTTCTCGACGGGGATTTCGACGTTGCAGACGAGGTGGAGTTCCCAGCGGTCGCCGTTCCAGACGGCTCGCACTTGTTGGATGTTCTTCACGGTCACGTCTGGTCGTGTCTCGTACTCTGCAAGGATGAAGTCCGAGCGGTGCTGTTTGAGGTTGAAGCCCTTGCTAAGGCGGAGTTTGTTGTGTTTGGAGTCGTGTTTGATGCCGTTTTGCTTCCATGTCACGGTGGAGCGTGGGTGGTTGTCGCCGCGCTTTCGGTAGCCGGGTGGATTCGCGTCTGTGTCGCCGTTCTTGCGCTTTTTGAACCAGCCGTTGAACGACTCAGCCAGCTCTTCTAGAACTCGCTGACTTGACTGAGAATGTAGGTCACTGTATCGTTCGTGGTCTTTTAATTCGCGCTTGAGGTCGGCTTCAGACGGTATCTCTCCGGTTTCGTCCCATTCTTGTTGGGTGTGGTAGCGGGCGACGTTCCACAGTTTGGATGCTGAGTGTCCGCAGTCATCGAGGTCGTCACTCACTTGGGAGTGGTTGACGATTTTCGCTCGATAGGTGCGGGTTGTTTCGAGCATCGTACTGTGTTCATAAGTCCTTATGAAGTAGTCAGTATTAAAGGTAGTGGTTGAGCGTGGAATATCCAGCCGTGCAGTAATCGGTGGTCAGTGTCATCTCGTGACGGCGCGTATCCCCGCCCTGAAGGGCGAGGTTTTGCGCCTGCTCATCCCATAATCGAACCTCACGGGTGCAAATTACATAGTATGCGTTCACAGTCAGACGGACTACCACTATCAACGTAGCATGTTAACAATGAACAATAGAAGGCCGCCGACGAGTATATCGGCTCCGAGGCCACGAAGAACCGGGTTCCCGACGAGTTCTGCGAACGCAACGCGATCCCGTCGTCGGCGTTACCGGTCCGACTCGAGCGCTTCGCGCACCAGCGGATACCCGCCGCCGACCGCGCCGCCGAACGCCAGTAACGCGCCCAGGCTCGGCCAGTGCGTGTAGGGCAGCGGCCGGCTCGAGCCGACGACCGCCTCGAGCCAGAGCGGCACCGCCAGCGCGACGACGACCGCCCAGAGCGCGAGCCCGAAGAACAGCCCCAGGACGAGCCCGCTGTAGGGGTCGTGCAGGTCGTAGGCCAGGTCCGCGAGCGACTCGCGCCGACCCGTAGCGACGACGAGGCCGGCGAACAACGCACCGGCCACCAGGCTGTGCACCAGGTGGAGCGCCCAGGCAACGACGACGCCGTCCAGTCCGTACAGGCCGGCGACCGATCCCATTCGTCCCGTCGCCATCAACACCGCGCCGGCTGCGATCCCGCCGCCGAGTGCGGCGACGGCCGCGCTCGGCCCGACGCTCTCGAGATCGATCCGCCCCAGCCGCGATCGATGAACGCTCATAGATCGTGAAACTCATTCGAACCGTAAATACCTATTTCTCATCGTGTTGGACCAGAATGGAGGGTGAAACCGCCCGATTTCAATCTGTACAACTATCGGCAACATCGGTAATTAAGAAGTACAAAACAATATCATCCCCTCTGGAAACGGTACCCAATCAGCCGAATGACCGACGCCCGACACGCACCGGACGACCCCGACGCGGCGACCGTCGCGGTCCGGTGTTCGAAGCTCACCCACGACTACGGCGCAACCGCCGGTTCGGATCGGTCGGTCACCGCCCTGCGAAACGTCTCCCTGGAGATCCGCGCAAACGAGATCACGGCGCTCACGGGGCCGAGCGGCAGCGGAAAATCAACCCTTCTCCACGCGCTCGCGGGGCTTCTCACCCCGACCGAGGGAACGATCGAATTCGACGACACCGATCTCACCGACCTCTCCGACGCCGAGCGAACGCGCCTCCGACGGCGGGAGATCGGCTTCGTCTTCCAGAGTTTCCACCTGCTCCCGGCGCTTACCGCCAGAGCGAACGTCGCCCTCCCGCTGGTTCCGCTCGGCTACGCCAAGGCTGACCGCCGAGACCGGGCCACGAAACTCCTCGCGCAGGTCGACCTCGGCGACCGAGCGACGCACAAGCCGGCCGAACTCAGCGGCGGCGAGCGCCAGCGGGTCGCGATCGCCCGCGCCCTCGCGACCGAACCCGAACTCGTCCTCGCCGACGAACCGACGGGCGAACTAGACACCGAGACCGGACAACAGATACTGAACCGCCTCGCGGCCGTCGCCGACGATCGAACGGTCGTCCTCGCGACCCACGACGAGCGCGCCCTCGAGGTCGCCGACAGGGTCGTCCGGCTCGTCGACGGGACGGTGACCGACGATGGACGATAACCCCGACTCGAGGCTGGCGCGGTGGGCCGCCCTCTGTGGCTTCGCCGCAAAGCGTCTTCTCACGCGCGCGAGGACGGCCCCCCGACAGACGGCTGCGCTCGTCTCGATCGTCGCGCTGACGGTCGCCCTCCTCCTCGTCGTCACCGGAATCGGCGTCGCGCTGGCGGACGACCCGTCGGGGACCACCGACGCCGATTTCCGCGTCGCGCCGGCCGAGGGCGGCTCGCTGTCGTCCGTCGTCGAGGTCGAGGGGCCGCGACTCGACGACGTCCACGACCGAACCGCCGACGTCCGCCAGCACGACGACGTCGAGTACGCGACGCCCGTTCTCGCCGAGCCCGTCGAGATGCGGACCACCGACGGCGACGACACCGTCGTCGTGCTCGCGCTGGGCGTCGTCGCCGACGACCCCGCACCGACGGTCGCCGGGATCTCGACGGACGCCCTCGGCTCCGACGACGCCGACGACCCCGACGGCGGCGAAACCGG
>NZ_AOHZ01000016.1 GCF_000337215.1 Natronolimnohabitans innermongolicus JCM 12255
TCGCGGCCGTCGAACCCGTCTTCGTCCCCTACGGGCTCGCCGTCGCGCTCGTCGCGGGACTGCTCGCGATGCCGTACCCCCTCGCGCTCGCGGCGCGAACGAACGCCGTCGACGAACTGAACCGCTAACCCCACAGCCATGTCCCGACTCACGAAACTTCGCGCGATCGGTGGCCTCTCGCTCGCCCAGCTCCGTCACTCCCCCGCGAGAACGATCCTCGTCGTCCTCGCGATTGCGCTCGCCGTTCTGGCCGTGACGCTGCTCGCGAGTCTCGGCCTCGGCGTCCTCGAGACGGGCGAAGAGCAGTTCGCGGACGCCGACCAGGACGTCTGGGTGACCGGCGGCGGCGTCGAGGTGAGCCAGACCGGCGGCATCGAGAATCCGATCACCGACGCCCACCAGCTCGCGGCGACGCTCGAGGAGCGAGACGACGTCGACTCCGCGTCGCCGCTGGCCTTCCACGCGGTCTACGTCGGCGACGATCCCGACGACCTCGAACTCGTCACGGGCGTCGGCGTCCCCAGCACCCACGGCGACGCCGACCTCGGCGACGACGAGGGCTTCTCCGAGGGGAACGTCCACTACGCCGACGGCGACTACGACGGGCCGCTGACCGAGGAGATCATCGTCGACGAATCGACGGCGGAACAGTTCGACGTCGGCGTCGGCGATACCATCCACGCGGGGACGAGCCCCGGCGCCGCGGCCGACCGCGAACTCGAGGTCGTCGGCGTCGCCTCGACGTACTCGCAGTTCCTCGGGACGCCGACCGTCACGCTCCCGATCAGCGAACTCCAGCAGATCGCCGGCACGACCGGCTCGGACCGGGCGACGTTCGTCACCCTCTCGGTCGCCGACGGCGCCGAGCCCGACGCCGTCCGCGACGAGGTCGCCGACTCCCATCCGGAGTACGACGTCCAGACCAGCGACCAACAGCTCGAGTCGATGCTCGAAGAACGCGTGCTCGTCCTCGCCAGCGGGATCACGCTGGTCGTCCTCGCGGTCGTCGCGGGGATCGCGCTGACGGTCAACGTGCTCGCGGTCGTCGCGTCCCAGCAACGCGAGACGTTCGCCGCGTTGCACGCGATCGGCCTCTCCCGGTCGACGATCGCCGGGCTCGTCGGCGGCCAGGGCGTCGTGCTCGGGTTCGCCGGCGGCGCGCTCGGTCTGCTCGCGACCCCGGCGGCGGCCTACGCGCTCGAGGCGCTGACGACGACCGTCGTCGGCTTCGAGGGGCTGTTGCGGACGCCGCCCGAGGTCTACGTCCTCGGCGGGGCCATCGCGCTCGTCGTCGGGACGATCGGCGCGCTCGTGGCCGGCTGGCGGGCGGGGAGCGACGCGCGCCTCGAGACGCTCGAGTCAACGTAACTTCCGCCACGACTCGAGTCGTAGGCTTTCTCCTCGAGTTTCTGTAACGAACTCGCCGACCGCGTCGAGCGCAGCGACGAAAGAAAACCGAGAGCCGCGAACCGCGAACCGCGACGCCGCTTAGCCCGCTTGCTCCAGTTCGCCGACGGCGAGGAACGTGTACGGCTCCTCACCCTCGAACGCGCCGTAGATGAGCACCGTCGTCTCGCGGCCGTCCTCGAGAAGTCCGGCGACCTGATCGGCCTCGAATTCGACGTCGGCACCGCGGCCGGTGACGTTTCGAAGCCGCGTCGCGGGGACCGCGGCGTCGGATTCGTCGGTTCCCGGCACCGGCGGTGCGAGCGGCGAGTACGGGGCGATCCGAACCGAGTCGGCGTCGATGTCCTCGAGGCTCAGCGTCACCTCCCGATCGGCCGGGTTGGCAAACGAGAGCGTCGTCGTGAAGTTGCCGCGGCCCGGCTGGACCCGCGGCGGCGTGAACTCGACGTCCATCGTGAGCATCGCGGGGATGGTGACCGTCTCGTCGCCGATTCGCAGGTTGTCGACGTAGTGGTCGACGACCGTCTCGCCGAGGAGGTCCCCGTCGCCGATCGCGAGCCCGAGCAGTTGCGTCTCCGTCCCGAATCGATCGAGGACGTTCGCGTACTGGGACGCGTTCCGCAACTCGGTGATGTGTTCGCCGATGAGTTCCGTCGTCGTCGTGACCCGTTCGTCTTCGACGTCGACGAGGTCGTCGTCGACGGTGACGGCGCGCCATCCGTCGGCTTCGAGCTCCGCGTAGACCTCGCGAGTCTGCCACTCGCTCGCCGCCGGCCCGTCGTTCGGGCGGTAGGTGACGACCAGCCCGTCGTCCGGCGTCTCGAGAATCAGGAAGATATCGTCGGAGGCGCCGTCGTCGTCGGCGCCGACGAAGTAATCGTACTGAATCTTCTCGGCCTTTCTGAGTGTGCCGAGCGTGAACGAATGGTTGCGGAGGTCGACTGCAGTCGCGGTGTAGTCGCCGGATTCCTCCCCGCGGGAGGTGAAGTGGACGGCGTTCGCTCGATCGCCACCGGCAGGATCGCCGTCGAGTTGCAGTCGGTTCGTAAACCGCATATCCATATCGGCATCATAGCTAAACGCCACGTCGAGTGCGCGCCGATGGTCCGCCGGACGCTTGTCGGCGTCGTCGGCCGGACGATCGTCTGTGCCCTTGCCCGTCCCCTTCTCGTCACCGTTCCCCTCGTCGTTCGTGTCTGTACTTCCGAGGCAGCCGGCAAGGCCGACGGTCGCGACGAGTGATCCCCCAGCACCCGCCATCGCGGTCCGTCGACTGATCGCCCGATCCGGTTCGCCGTGGTCCGTCTCGTCGTCATTACGAGTCATTTGACCCACAGGACAGAGTAGCTGGAATACAGCATAAAGGCCAATAATCGTAATACTAACTGTAATCTGTTATGATATGAATTCAGCGAATACTCTGCGAATCGCTCGAAGTCGGTCCGATAGTCGAAAAACTGCTTTCGACCGTGAACTGTTCACAGAACCTGATTACGGGCGTGTAAGGGCGAGCTACAGTCACCGATCTCGAGCGGTGACACGAACGCAGCAACTGCGACAGCGCGTGAGACACCGGTACGCGCCCGTCCCGACACGCTTTTCCCGGCCGTCGCGCTGACCCAGGTATGGGATCGTTCGTTTCACCGAGCGCCGAACTCGCACGGTACGCGACCGACCGGGCCGCACCCGACGACCCGGTCGTCGTCGTTGCCGGCTGTGGCAGCGCCGGGACCGTCGCCGACCTCCTCGAGCGCGGCGTCGACGCCTACGGGTTCGACCTCGAGGCCGAGCCGCTCGCCGAGGCCGACGTTTCGAGTGCGCGACTCCACCGGTGTGACCTCCGCGATGAGGACCTCCTCGAACGACTTCGGGCCGCCTTCGATATCGATCGGATTCACGTCTGTTACACCGAGCGGGTGCTCTCGATACTCACTCCGTCGGAAGCTGCGACCGTTACCGCGCGCCTCCGTGCGGCCGACGCGGTCGATCACTGCGTCCACCGAATCGCAGAAATTCCGCCGGTCGGCCACCAGCGCGGCGAGTTCGAGGCCACGATTCGCGCTCCCGACGAGTGGCGAGCCGCGTGCGACCCCGACGGCGAGGACCTGTGGCTCTCGACGACCGATGGGTTTCCGACGACCAGCGGGAGCGAAAACGAACGATAGAACGAGCGACGGTCGCCCGGATCGAGCGGACGCGGAGAGTGCGGTCGGAGAGGAGAGCGACGAAGGGACCACGAAGAACGGAAGAGAGCACGAAGCAACGGCGCGAAGAGTACCCGAAACGAGCGAACCAGCGGAAGGGACCGAACAGAAACGGAGCGGAGTTCCGAACGCTCGAGTCCGTTCCGTTACCGATCGCGATCGACGGCCTCGCCCGGCCGCGTCGTCGCGCCCGTCGAGAGCTTCAGTCCCGGCGACAGACTCGAGTTGATTCCCGTCTTCACGTCGTCGCCGGCGACCACGCCGAACTTTCGGCGGCCGGTCGAGACGCGCTCGCCTTTCACCGTGAACTCGATATCGTCGTCGTCGTGGCGCAGGTTCGCCACGTTCGTCCCCGCGCCGAAGTTGACGTCGCGCCCCAGCACGCTGTCGCCGACGTACGAGAGGTGACTGACCGACGCCCCCCGCGAGAGGACGCTATTTTTCACCTCGGCGGCGTGGCCCACCTTCGCGTCCGAGCCGACCAGCGTCGCGCCGCGGACGTAGGCGTTCGGCCCGACGGTCGCCCCCGAGCGGATCAACACCGGTCCTTCGACGACGACGCCGGGTTTCACCGTCGCGCCCTCCTCGACGACGACCGTCCCCTCGAGGTGGGCGTCCTCGCTGACCTCGCCCGCAACGTGCCCCTCGAGGTCGCCGAGTTTCCACTCGTTGGCCTCGAGCAGTTCCCACGGGCGGCCGACGTCGAGCCAGCGCGAGAGCGTCACGGGCGTCACCGAGAACTCGTCGACGACCTGAGAGAGCACGTCGGTGATCTCGTGTTCGCCGCGTTCGCTTTCG
>NZ_AOHZ01000017.1 GCF_000337215.1 Natronolimnohabitans innermongolicus JCM 12255
CCCGCTCAGAGATGTGTATAAGAGACAGGTTCAGAACGGCGAAGGGGCCGTCGATGTGTTCGCTGGCGGCGTTGACGGCGTCGGCCGTCCCGGCCTGTTCGGTCTGGACCGCATACGAGACCGGAACGTCGCGGTACGTCTCGCCGAAGTAGTCGCGGACGGTGTCGGCTTCGTAGCCGACGACGAGGACGATTTCGTCCGCGCCGGCGTCGATCGCCGCGTCGATCGTGTGGGCGACGAGCGGCCGGTCGGCGACCGGCAGCATCGGTTTCGGTACCGAATCAGAGAGAGGTCGAATACGTGTCCCCTGGCCCGCCGCGAGAACGACAGCTTTCATACGTTGGTCGGTTCCATGACCTGCCGGATAAGCGGTTCGCTCCATCACGCTAACTGCCGATCGGTTGATCAGACCGCGACGCGGCGAAACGATGCCGCGTGCACCCGTCAGTGAGAACTCTCGACCAGACGAGGTAACCAACGATTGGACCCGCTGGCGGGAAATCGGTTGCGACGCCGACGAACGTGGTCTGGCGCGCTCGGTCGGTTCGGTTGCGCTCGTGCAGAAGTGACCGGGTACTACCGCCCGTTACGGGACATTAGTCGCTCACAACGATTACCGGCGTATAAGAAACATCTCGTGGTCGGCCCCTCCGGGTAATGAGAATCGAAGAACTCACACTCGAAGAATGGGAGGACGAGTTTCCGGCGGACGGGTTCGGCGTCTTCCATCGTCCGGAAGCCCTCCAGGTGCTTGAGGAGTACTGGTCCGGTCGGCTGCTGTTGTACGGCGGCTATCGCGGCGAACAGCTCGTCGGGCTGATGCCGCTGTTCGTTCGGACGATCGCCGGCGTCACGGCCGTACTGTCTCCGCCGCCCGGGTTTAGCGTCCCTCGGCTCGGACCGATCCTCTTGCCGGCGAGTCCGAAACCCCACAAGCGTGAGCGAACGAACCGAGAGTTCGTCGAACAGGTCCTCGAAAAGGTGGGTGCCGACGATCCGCTAACGCTCGTCGGAACGGTGGCGACGCCGGCGTACGCGGATCCGCGTCCGTTTCGCTGGCACGGGTTCGACGTCGAACCACGCTTTACCTACAGCATCGACCTCGCCGACCGCGATATCGACGACGTGATGATGTCGTTTTCGAAAGATCTTCGGACGGAGATACGGGACGCACAGGAACTCCCGCTCACGGTCTCCGTCGCGGACGTGGACGCTGCGGCGTTCGTTTACGATCGCTATCAGGACCGGTTCGAAGAGCAAGGGCTCTCCATGCCGACGTCTCGAGACTTCGCGATCGACCTGGTACACGCGCTCGGCGATCACGCGCGGGTCTACGTCGTAGAGGGGCCGGACGGCGAACGGCTGAGCGGGATACTAGTGCTGTACTCCGACGAGGTCGCCTACTCGTGGATGGGTGGGACGCCGGCGTACTACGAGGGCACGAGCGTAAACGGCCTCCTCGAGAAACACCTCATGAGCGATATTCTCACGGAGCCCGAGCTAGAGTCGATCGTCGCGTACGACCTCGGAAACGCGAACAAAGAGCAACTCGTCGAACAGAAGAGCAAGTACGCACCCGAACTCGTCTCGCACTACGAACTCAAATCCGGACCGCTGATGTCGGTGGCAAAGCGTGTTTACCAGGAACTGACGTACTAGGTGTCGCTGGGCGGGGATCGCCGAGCGCGGCCGCGCGGGTCGCACGCGAACCGGCACGGCAGAGCGTTTCGCCCCGAATTCGCGGCGCCATCTTATCGGACAATAACCATTTTCCGACGGTGTCGACGAAACACGTGGTGTCGAAAGGCGGCGCGGGCCGCCTCGAGGGCGGACACCGGCACGGGCGAGTTTATCGCGGTGGTGACGCGACGAAAACCCCGCCTTGTGTCGTCGCGCCGGAAATACGAGTCACAACGGATCGGTAGCGCCGAATCCCTCGCGTCGGAGCGTCTCTGTATCCCGCCTATAACAATGCTCGACAGCGGACAGCAGTTCGCCGTGACACGGGCAACGAAACGCACACGGGCAACGGAGTCGGTACCCATCGTGCGTCCGAGCGCGTTGGTCGGAGTGAGGACGGGTGCCGACGACCGAGACCGGCTCGGAACTCGGGACGCGACGAGCGAAGAGCGACGCACCTGGAGGACGGATCGATGACGGGGCCGATCGGGCCCCTCGGCGACGCCGGATGGCCCTTCGACGGCGCGGTTGCACTGACGCTCGATCTGGAGTGTGATTACGGGACGGCGCTCGAGACGAACACCTACGAGGCCGCGAGACGGACGCCGAAACTGCGCTCGTTGCTCGAGACGTACGACGTGCCGCTGACCTGCTTTCTGCAGACGGAGCTGCTCGAGGACGCGCCCGAGGCCGTCGAGTCCCTCGAGCGGGCGTCGGTTCCCGTCGAGTTCCACGCGCACTCGCACACGCACCCGCATCCGAAGCGGGCGGATTTCGCGGCCGAACTCGACGAGAGTCTCGAGCGAATCGACGACCGGTACGCGAACGAGGTCGTCGGGTACCGATTTCCGGACGGGGCGATTCCGTCCGACGGGTACGAACTCCTCGCCGAACGCGAGGTCGATTTTAGCTCGAGCCTCTTTCCGACGTGGCGACCCGGTCGGTTCGACAATATCGACCGACCGATCTTCCCTCACGCGCCGCGTCCCGACCTGGTCGAACTCCCGTTGACGCCCTTCTCTTCGACGGTGCGGGTTCCCGTTTCGCTCTCGTATCTGAAGGTGCTCGGGCGGCCGTATCAGTGGCTCACGGAGCGGCGTCCGCCGAGCGTGATCGTCTTCGATCTGCATATGCACGACCTCACGACCCCGTCGGCGATCGACTCGCTTCCCTCGTCGTACCGACTACTCTACGAACGACGCCGCGACCGAGGGTACGCGATCCTTCGATCGTTCATCGAGACTCTCCAGCGGCGCGGATTTCGCTTCGTCACGATGTCCGAACTGTACGCCGCGTTCGAGAACGCGTCCGACGATCGATCGGAAACCGATGCCCGCATCACCAGGTGAACCGTTCGGGATTACCGAGCAGGCGCCGTGGATGCGGCCCGTACAGCCAGAAAAACAGCATCGTATCCCTGGATTTGACCAGCGAGATCGTCATTCCGTCGACGACGTTTCGCTGCGCCAACAGCTCGTTTCGCTGCTGCCAGAGCGTCTCGAAAATTCGTTTCATCGGTCCGATTTTGAACCCCGTACGGGCGAATCCGTACGCCGACCACAGCAGCGTCGAGAACACGACGTAGCGCCACGGAAGGTTCCGAACGGCCAGCCGGATCCGGTTGCCGACCAGCAGTTCCAGGACGACGTGGTCCGGCCGTCGAGCCGTCGGTGACTTCTTGTGGCGAACGACCACCGAGGGGACGTAGAGAATGTCGTATCCCGAATCGAGGACGCGGATGGAAAGGTCCATCTCTTCGAACCCGTACTCGAAATTATCCGGGAAGTCGCCGGCCGATTCGAGCGCCGACCGACGGATTGCGGTGCCGACGCCGATGAAGCTGGTCGTCCGGTACTCCTCGGTCGGATCGGTCTCGAAGTCCGGCGGATCGGGAATCTCTTTTCTGAGGATCTCGTCGTCGTAGTAGTCGCGACTCTGAAACGCGAGGACTCCGACGTCTGCTTCGCGTTGAAACCGAGAGACGATGATGTCCGTCGCGTCCGGACTCGCGAAGACGGCGTCGTCGTCGGTCGTGACGAGGATCTCGCCCGAGGCTCGTTCGTAGCCGATGTTTCGCGCTTCCGGCGGACTCAACCGGGTTGGAAAGTCGTAGAGCGTGACCTCCGGTCGGTCGAAACGCGCGCCCGATTCGAACATCGAGGCGGTCTCGTCGGTCGATCCGCTGACGACGATCACCTCGATCGGCCGGTACGACTGCTCGAGGACGGAGTCGACCGCTTCCGCCAGATCGTCGGGGCGATTGTACGTCGGGATAACGTACGAAACGAGCGGCTCACCGTCGTCGCTCTGTGTCGGCGTGGCTGCCATGTGAAAGCGCTCATCTGCGACGGGCATAATAAACGTTGAGGAGAAGAATACGGGATTACCCGACGCACCCCGGACGGAAACGTCGTATTTTCGTCCGGACACTTATTGTCGACTGTCTGACAGTTCAGCCTCGCCGATAGTCGCTCAATCCGCGCCGGTGGCCGGTTCGACGATCGTCACATCGTCGTTCTGATACGCGATCGACCGATCCTCGAGAACGACCTCGACCTCGGCGGCGCTCAGAGACGACACGGGAACTTCGTCGGGGTCGCCGTCGTCGATCGCGGCGTGGCGGATGAACACGTAGCCGTCGCGGGTTTCTTCGGGTTCGAACGTCGGTTCCCACTCGTCTTTGAGCATGACGATCTCGACGGTGTAGTGTCCCTCCGGTGTCACGGCGCGAAACAGCTGGGAGGACGTTCGGTCGGTGTATATCGGCGCGAGGTCGTCCTCCGACAACGCCTCGGCGTCGGCCGCCGTCTCGACGGGCTCGACGTCGGGCTGGCTTTCGATCCACTCGGCGGCTTCGATCTCGTCGTCGCTGAACGAGTAGTCGTGTGCGTCCTCGTTGAACGTGTAGTCTGAGGCGGACCCGATCGCGGCGCCCGCAAGACCCGCGTTGATGACGAACAGGGCGGCCAGCAGGGCCGCGATCGCCGACCAGTGCTCCTTCGAAATGCCGGGAGCGCGCTCGGCCGCTGTGGCGAGCGCGGAGAACCCGACGACGGCGAACGGCGCGAGAACCAGTAGAACCATCTGATACACCCTGTCGGCCCACAGGTCGACGATGAGCACGTACGACGTGCCCAGAAAGAGAAACAGCGGAAGCGCGATCGCGGTGAATTCGACCTGGTCTCGACGAAGCGTGACGTCCCGCCAGACGCGATAGAGCGTCGACGACGTCTTCCAGGCGAGACCGAGTGCGATGAGCAGCGTCAACAGGACGTAGAGCGCGAGATTTACCTGTTGGACGAGCGCTTCCTGGCCCGCGACGTAGCTCGCCCCCGATCCGGCGGCGGTATCCTCCCCGAGGGTCGCGAGCTGCGCGACGATCGACACCGGAATCGAAGCGAGCGTCTCGAGCAACTGACTCGAGGCGTAGGCGTACCACGCCGTCGCGCCGACGAGGAACCCGGTCGGGTACAGCGGTGAAAGCCCGTTGTCGTATCCCCCGTGGATTCGATCGAGGAGGAAAAGCCCGATCGATGCGGCGAGAGCCGAGAGTCCGAAGACGTACGCCGAACCGTAGTGTGACTGGACGAGTCCGATCGCCAACAGGACGGCGGCGGCTTTCTCCCCCCGCCCGTGAGAACTGCGATGGAAATACAGGAGGAGCAACAACACCACGAACACCTGAGAGAGCTGCTGTTTTTCAGGCGTATGATAGAACGTGCCGTGGTAAAATACGAAGAACAGACAGCCGTACAGTGCGACGTTCGTCCCGAAGAGATCGCGTGCGAGGTAGTACAGCCCCACCGGAACCGTCGCAAAGATGATCGGATAAACGACGATGAGAACCGTCGTTAGCTCGAGGCCCGTCAAGACGGAGTACGCGGCCGGCACCGCAGCGACGACCGGCAGCGACGAAAGCGATCCGCCGACGTCCGGCGCCCACTGGTGGTTCTCTGCGATCACCGAGGAGAGAAAGAAGTTGTACTGGATGTCCGCGCCGACGACGTGGGTCGCGGTGAGATTTCGGTGGAGGAGTACGGAGACGGCGACGAGAAACACCGTGACCGGATACTGCTGGGGTCGGATCAACCGCGTCGCGGAAAGCAGCGTGACGAGCGCCACGCCGACGACGAACAGTCCCATTCCGTAGTTGGCACCGAAGCGGCTCATCTGCCAGGCGCCGACGACGGCCAGCACCGGAAGGAGACACGGAATAGCGTACGTGGAAAGTGGTTTGGCGATCGGAACGTGAAGCTCGCGCGACCGGTCCCTCGTGAGCCACGCGAAAAGAGACAGCGCGAAGATAAGTGCGGAGACGATAGCCGCGAGCGGAATCAACGACAGCGGTTCGGCGACGCCGAGCGGCGGAAGAATCACGCTCGCGAGGACGGTGACGACCGACAGCACGACGAGGCTCAGCCCGACCGCGAACACGGAGAACTCGCCGGCGCCGCGCGTTCGAACGCCGAGGAGGTGAACGAGCAATCCGCCCGGAACGATCCCGAGCAGTACCACGCCGAACAGCGCTCGAACGGGCGGAATCGCGAGGCCGACTGACCCGAGACCGATGCTGACCCAGAATCCGACGAGCATGCTCAGCACGATCGTAATAACCACTGACGGACGCCAGTCGACGGACGTATCGAAAACCGATATTGAGTGTGCCATTGATGAAATCTCGAGCGGTTGTCTGCGCGGGTACCGCTCGAAAAACCCCTGTCGGATTAACGGCTCTCGACTGTTTTTCGAATAATGTTCAATTTATGTTTCAGTACTCCCTGTTGACGATAGTCGTCCGAACGCGACGCGTAGCGTCTACGACACCGCTATAGTAGCCGCTGACCGCCCCCGCACATCTGCTCGCAGGATGGCGTCGTGATCAGCGTGTCACTCGGTTCGGTGGCTCCGACGCTCCGGCGTTCCGGAATAGCGCCGGATCGGACCGGCTCGCGACGACCTGCACGGGACGCGGGGATTCGAAGCCGAAGTCGATCGATCGGCGGAGAGCGCTGACGGCGTTCGACGATCGACCGCGTCGAAACGGAGCGGCTTCAAATGAGCGCTCGTACCGCCGGAACGACGACGTCGTTTCGGACCGTCGAGATCGAAATCACGAAGATTCCGTACAGCACCATGCCGAATCCGATCATGGCGAACAACACGGCGGTGTTCGTGACGGGGACGATCGATTGAACGCCGAGAAGAATCGCGCCCATGAGGGCCGACGAGGCGACGTACCAGCCGGCGATCCGATACGGAAACTCGATCGTGATGAGCCGACTGAGGTAGTACGAGTGCAACGCTGCGCTGACGATGCCGGCGACCGTCGTCGCGATCGCTGCACCGACGAACCCGACGGTGAGAACGAGAACGGGGTTGAGAACGAGGTTGACCCCGACGGTGACGAGCGTCGCGATGGCGGCGAGATCGGGCCGGTCTATCCCGCGAAGCGTGCTTTCGATGATATCGTCAACGGACTGCACCAGCTTCTCGACCAGCAGAATAGCGAGCACCGCGGCGCCGATCGCGTACTCGGGTCCGAACAGGAACCCCAGCAGCTCCGGTGCGAAAATCGTCCCGCCGACGAGCGCCGGAACCGAAAACAGCAATCCGAACGAGATCCCCTTCGAGACGACCCACTCGATCTCGTCCTGGTTTCCGTCGGCGTCCCACTGGCTTACCTGCGGGAAGATAGTCCAGCCGATGGATTTGCTGACGAGTAACACGAGGAGCGTAACCTGCCAGGACACCTCGTACACGCTGACGAACTGCTGGGTAAGGAAAAAGCCGATAATCGCGACGTCCATCCACTGGTACACCCGGCCTCCCGTCGACGAGATCGCGTGGAACTTCGCGTACCGGACGAGCGATCGAATCGGTCCGATCGCCGGCCGGCCGATTCGGGTCCGACACTTCGTGTATCCCCAGACGGCCGTCACGAGACCCGAGACGGCGAGCGCGACGGCGATTGCCATCACGCCGTAGCCGAGCGACACCGCGACGGCGCCGATGCTGACCCAGAGCAACCGCTGCGTGAACATGACGCCGGCCGTTTCGCCGACCCGAAGTTCGCCGCGCAACGTCTGGACGAACAGGTCTGAGAGTTCGAACGTCGCGAGCGCCAGAATCAGCACGATCGCCAGATCGGCTCCGATATACGCGTTCACGAAGGGACGAGCGGCCAGGACGACCGCGGCGACACACGCGTACAGAATCGCTTTCAGGAACAGCGCCGATCCGAGCATTCGGTCCGGATCTTCGCCTTCGCTCAGTCGCTTCTCGAGAGCGCCGCGAACGCCCAGATCCGCCGGAATCGAGAGTAAACCGATTAACGCCTGAAAGAGGAACAGCGAACCCAGTTCGCTCGCACCGAGCTGGCGTGCGAAATAGATCACGGCGAAAAAGAGGATCAGTGACCGTCCGGACTGCATGAGAAAGAGTTTGAAGGTCGAACGGCCGAGATTCATGGCCGCATAGTGAGGAACGATGGTATTGAGAGTGAGGGGAGTAGTCGATCGTTAGCGCCGGGGGTACGAAGGGACTACAGAACCGTTTCGCGGGTAATGATTCGCGACCGATTGTCGCGTTCGCTTACCGGTCAGTCGGGTACGGATGTGATTCATAACCCCCGGTACTGAGTGGCCTCGTATGAGAGACGACAGCGCACGCCGCAACGCGAAACGAACGGACGAAACACGAACCGCGCGAGCGAACGGTGACGTCCGACTGCTGTCGACCGTTGTGGACCGCTGGGTGAGTTGAATCATGAGCGAGTCTTCACCCAGCACCTCGCAGTTGGACGTCCGAACGTACCGCAAGCCGGCGGCGTGGAACGCGTTTCTCGAGGAGAACGACGGCCCGGTGTACGGGTCGTGGGAGTGGGGGGACGCGGTCGAAACGTACGGCCACGATCGGTACTACCTCGCCGTCGAAGCGGACGGCGAGATCGTCGGCGCGCTTCCGCTCGTTCACATCGAGAGTTTCGTGTTCGGCTCCAAGCTGGTCTCCCCGCCGTACGCCGCTCGAGGCTCGGTTGTCGTCGACGAGGCCGCCTCCTCGGCGGTGACGTCGTTGTTGGTGGATCACGCGAGATCGCTGGCCGACGAACTAGCAGTCGATTTCGTCAGTCTCCGTGGCAAGGATCTCGACGACATCGATCCGTTCGAAAAGCGGACCCGCTTCGTAACGCACCGCGTCGATCTCTCCGGTGGCACGGAACGAGTCTGGGAAAACGTCCAGGAGAGTCGACGTCGACAGATCGAACAGGCCGCCGACGATCCGACGCTCGAGTACACAGTCGGACGATCCCTGTCGGAGCTCCGCGAGTACTACGACTTGCACCTCCAGTCGATGCGGGGCCACGGGACGCCGGCTCACTCGTTCGAGTTCTTCCGGACGCTCTGGGAGCTTACGGAAGCGGGACCCGGAGACGTTCACCTCGGGATGATACGGCGAAACGGCTCGCCGATCAACGCGATCCTCGATCTCTCGCTCGGCGGAACCACCTATCAGTGGGGCGTCGTCAACGATTACGAGTACCGGGAGCTAAACGGCGGGAGCTGGCTGTTGTGGAAATCCCTCGAGCGCGCAGCCGAGGCGGGGTACGAGACGTACGAGATGGGGCGGACCCGCGAGGGGTCCGGCGTCTACATGTTCAAAAAGAGCTTCGGCGGGTCGAAGACGTGGTACGACGATTATCACTACTTCCCCGACGGCGACGCCAGCCTTCCGGATCCCGAAGACGACAAATACGAGCCGGTAAAGCGCGTCTGGAAGAAACTCCCGCTCCCCGTCACGAGAACCGTTGGCCCGTTCGTTCGCAAGGATATCAGCCTCTGAACGCATGGCAGGATACCGACCGACCGACAGTTCGAGGGGAGTCGAGTCGTCCCGGCAGCGCAACACCGAATCAACCGACGCATGAGTTACACGTACGATCACCTCGTCGAACACGTCAAGACCGCGTTTTCGGACCGACACAGTTCCGGCGAGTCGGCGAGCTACGACGGACCGCTCGAGTCGCTGCCGATCTCCGTCTGTCTCACCACGAAAAACAACGTCGAGACGATCGACGCGTGTCTCGAGAGCGTCCACGCCTGGACGGACGAGATCGTCGTCGTCGACAGTAACAGTCAGGACGGGACCGTCGAGCGCTGCGAAGCGTACGGCGCGAACGTCTACCAGCACGAGTTCGAGAGCTTCGCCCAGATAAAGACGCAGGCGATGGAGCACGCGGAAAACGACTGGGTGTTCATCCTCGACGCGGACGAGAAGGTACCGGAGACGCTCAGAGACGAGATCCTCTCGACGTTCGGCACACCCGGAATCGTCGCCTTCCTCATCGAAAAACAGGAGTACATGATGGGGGCTCGAACCAACCAGTACCACTACAAACGACCGTATCTCGCCCGCAAGGACGTCCTGTACTTCCAGAACGAGTACATCTGGGAGCGCCTCTCCGTCGAGGAGGCGTACGAAGATCGGACGGAGACGCTCTCGAGTCGCATCGACCACTACCGGTTCGACCGCGCCTCGGAGATCGAATCGAAGATGATGCAGTACAGCGCGCTCGAGGCCCTCCAGGCCGTCGAGGGCGACGGCGGCGAGAGTTTCCTCTCGTTTCTGGTCCGAGGAATCGCCGTCGCCGGCGACCGACTCGTGATCAGTCGCGGACTCCTCGACGGCTACCGCGGATTCTACGTCGCGTTTCTGGAGTTTTACCAAATGATCGCAGCCTACGTCAAGGTTCGAGATATCTACCGCTTGCAGCGTCGGTATCCCGACCGCTGGAGAGAGATCTGGATTCGAGAGGAATGCCGGCGGTAATCGACCGAGCGGCGATCCGTCCGTTGTACGATACCCACCGATGACCCGAAATACCGATACCCCGTTCAGACGTACCGTTCTCCGTACCGGCGCCGCGGCCGTCGCCGCGTTCGGCGCCGGCTGTTTCAGCGCGCCCGACGAGACCGATCCCGCGGACAACGAAACGAGCGACGACGAAACGATCCCCGACGTTCCGCCGGAAGACGACGACGAACTCGAGCTCGTCTTCGAGGACTGGTTCGAGGAAAACACCGTCGACGCGGGCGTCTGGGAGACGGAGTTCCCGTGGGGCGAACGGATACACAACTTCAACGCCTACGCGTCCACGAACAACTCGTACGTCTACGACGATCGGCTCGTTCTCGAGGCCAGGGAAGAAGAGCGGTATATCGGCGACCTCGAGGAGGCCGACCAGAGCCGTGACGTCGGTGGACCGGACGAAGAGACGGAAGGCGACGACGATGACGACGAACGCGACGAGGAGCAATCGGACGTCGTCCCGTACACGACGGGTGTCGCGACCCCGTATCGGTCGTTCTCGCCGGGCTTCATCGAAGGCCGAATTCGCGTTCCGCCGACCGTCGACGGCTTCTGGCCGGCGTTCTGGCTCACGCCGGACGACGCGTGGCCGCCCGAAATAGACATCTTCGAATTCTTCGGCTCGGATCCGTGTGCGTACGTCAACTACCACTATCGCGATTCGGAGGGAAGCATCACCGACGACCAGGCGTCGTACTGCGACTCGACGTTCAGCGACGACTTTCACGAGTACGCCGTCGACTGGCGGGAGGATCGAATCGTCTGGTACATTGACGGCGAAGAAGTGTACCGGTTCGACGACGAGGAGTACATCTCGACGACCGAAATGCGTCTTATTCTCAACTTCGGCGTCGACGCGTCGTTTATCGGCGAGCCCTCGTCTGACGATCTCCCCGCGTACATGGAGATCGACTGGGTTAGGGCGTGGGAGCGCTGATCGGCACCCGCTCGAGGGTATCGGTCGTTCGGTTTGCACGTGCGTAGGCGGCACACCGTAATCGGCCGGGAACTGCTGTGCCCGTCAGCTGCGGCGTGCGAACGAGAAACACGTGCGATATCAGAAAAACTACCGGTAGTAACACGCGAGTCTCGAACCGATGGCCGCCGTCAGCGACCGATTGGCCGCCGCTGATCGAGCGGTAGAGAGGGTCTCTCTCAGCTGAAGCTATTGCACTAGAATTTGATGGTCGTTCACCGGTACTAAATTTACGACTAGATATCTAGTTAAATAATGTATGAATCGTGAGTTTCTTCTTACAAAAAAGAATTATAGGAACCGAATTCATTCACTGAATCGGAACGATGGCACGCGAACGAAAGTCTGGAAGTAGAGATAGTGACGAAAACAGATCACTCGTGAGTCGCCGAAACTGGCTCAAACTGACCGGCGCGAGCACCGCGGCGGCGGTCGGCGGCCTCACGATCGGGGCAGCTCCCGTCTCGGCGACCGACGGCGGTCCGAGCGATCCGGAAAACTGGAGCCTCGTCCTCGAAGATCAGTTCGAAGGATCGACGCTCGATACGGATAACTGGGACGTCGGCTTCGGCTGGGGGAACGATGCAAACGGTGACGACGCTACGGTTACCGCGGATAACGTCGTCGTCGATAACGGAACGCTCCGCCTGCTGATCACCCACGGCGGGGGAGGGCGCAACGACGTGTACCAGGGAGCGATCAATTCCCGGAACCGACAGTCGTTCGGTCCGGGCCATTACTTCGAAGCGAGGATACGGATGCCGGGTCGGGAAGGATTGCTTCCCGCGTTCTGGGGGAAACCGAACACGGAAGATTGGCCGCCCGAAATCGATTTCGTCGAACTCTTTCACGACGGCGGCGTCGACGCCGAGACGGCTCATTTCAACGTTCACTGGTCGACCTCCGGCCAGACGAACGACGAGTCGACCCACACGCACAACTCCCTGCCACATTACACGGGCGTCGACCTGACCGACTCGTTTAACGTCTACGGCTGCGCCTGGCACGAAGATAGCATCGACTTCTACTTCAACGGGGAGTACGTCGGGTCCAGAGACGCCTCGAGCATGATGGACGCGGTCAACGCGGGCGCTCCCTTCTACATGATGTTCACCACGCACGTCAATCGCATCGGCAACGCCGATCTCTCGTACGCGTGGGAAGAGGAGATGGCCGTCGACTGGTGTCGCGTCTGGGAGTACACGCCCGGCGACGGCGACGAGTCCGTTCCCGAGGAAAGCGAGGACGAGGCTGACGGCGAACCGGCGGTGAACACGACCGGAACGGCCACCGTTGGCGAAACGAGCTTCGAGGCCACCGGCGAGGTTACCGATCTCGGCGGTCGGTCGCGAGTCGAACGGTATATCGACTACCGCGAGGTCGGCGCCGGCGACTGGGAGTGGGTCGAAGCCGGATCGGCGACGAGCCCGGGCGAGTTCTCCGCGGCCGTCGACGACCTCGAGTCGGAGACGGAGTACGAGTGGTTCGCCGCCGTCTGGGACGCCGACAGCGACGAGGAACTGGCAAGAGGGAGCGTCGAGACCGTGACTACCGGTGAACCGGACGCGAACGACGAACTGCGCGTCTCGACGGTCGAAACGACCGAGGTCGCCGAAACGAGTTTCGAAGCCGTCGGCGATCTCGAGGGGCTCGGCGACGAGGACGAAGTGACGCTGTACGTCGATTACCGCGAGGTCGGCGCCGGGGACTGGGAGTGGGTCGAAGTCGGTTCGGCGACGAGTCCGGGCGAGTTCTCCGCGACCGTCGACGGCCTCGAGTCGGGAACGGAGTACGAGTGGTTCGCCGCCGCCTGGGATGCCGACAGCGACGAAGAGTTGGTGTCCGGCGACGTCGAGACCGTGACCACGGACGCACCTGACGAACCGGAAGCCGCCCGTATCTCGTCGGTGAGGACGGACAACGTCGGAACGACGAGCTTCGAGGCGATCGGCGATCTCGAGAGCCTCGGCGAGGCGGATGCGGTCAACCGCTACGTCGACTATCGCGAGGCCGGTGCCGACGAGTGGCAGTGGAAACCAGTCGGCTCGACGTCGAGTCCGGGTGAGTTCTCTGCGACGCTCACTCGACTCGAGCCGGGAACGGTGTACGAGTGGTTCGCCGCCGCCTGGGACGCCGACAGCGACGAGGAACTGGCGAGGGGCGACGTCGAGACGGTGGCACTCGAGGACGGGTCCGACTGACGTCGCGGCAATAGACTCGACGTGGTGCGGGAGCGACCGGGTGCGACGGCTCTCAGAAGCACCTCGCTCGGCGGTCCGTCCGAGCGGATCGTCGCACTCCGTATCTGACGGCAGGTGAGTCTCACGAGCCCCTCGCTCCGTTACCGGTTCGTCGGAACGAGCAGTTGTCGGGGCGAACAGTCGCCGGGATATATGTGTACGGAGGGGCAGTATTCGGTACGATGGCCCAACGGGCTGCGACGCGGGATGCCGTTCTCGTCCCGGCGACGTACAGCCCCGTGGGATACACGTGCGTTCGATCGCTCGCCCGACGCGGTCTCAGACCGATCGTCGTTTCGGAACACGAGCGCGTTCCCGCCGGCCGGTCGCGATTCTGTGACGAGTACGTCCGCATCTGTAGCCCGTACGAGGATCTGCTCGGCTACAGGGACGAACTGCTGACGCTCGCCGCCCAGCCGCGCGTCAGAACGATCCTGCCGCTCCGCCCGGCGGATCCGTACGTTCTCACGACGTACGGGGAAGCGTTCGAACGGCACGTCTCGCTTTGCGTTCCGTCGGCCGAATCGTTGCGCCGAATCAACGACCGCGTGGCCCTCTACGAGACGGCCGTCGACGCGGGGGTTCCGGTTCCGAAGACGTGGCGCTTCGAAGCGTTCGACGGCTGGGACGATGCGGTGGTCGTCAAATCCCGGTACAACCACCTCACCGCGGCCCAGATCCCGTCGTACACCGAATCCAAATCGAGTACGCAATCGGACGTGATCCACGTTCCGGCCGGGCGCGATCCGGACCCCGAGGCGATCCGCTCGACGATGAAACACAGTCCGATCGTCCAGGAGTACGTCCGAAACGACGACCAGTACGTCTTCGCCGCGCTTTGCGATCGCGGAACGACGGTCGCGACGTTTCAGCATCGGCAGATCCGCGGCGATTCCTACACCGGCGGGGGCGGCGTCTATCGGGAATCGATCGACGACCCGGCACTCGAGCGCGTCGGCCGACGGCTGCTCGACGCGCTCGAGTGGCACGGCGTCGCCTGCGTAGAGTACGCCAAGGATACGGCCACCGGCGAGTACAAGCTTCTCGAACTCAACCCGCGGTTCTGGAAGTCGCTTCCGACGGCCGTCCGCGCCGGTGCGGACTTCCCCGCGTACTACTGCCACCTGGCGACCGGGCGCCCGCCGGCGATCAATCCCGGGTACAAGCGCGGCGTCAGCACGCACTCGCTGTACGGCGAGTTACACCACCTACTGAGCCTCCGATACGACGAGTCGGCGATCGTGGACCGCCCGTCGGTTCCGGCGACGGCGTGGCGGATTATCGAGTCCTGCCTCCGGTCGCCGAACTTCGACATGGCACGCCTCGACGATCCCGTCCCCTTCGTTTGCGGGCTTCGATGGGCGGCCAGAAACGCGATTCGTGGCTCGTTGCCGTGAGGTCGTTCGCTCACCTCGAACTACCGGTGGTACCGGGCGTACCAGACGACGCCCGCAAGGACGGCGCTTACCGCGGCCGGCCAGCGATCCGTGCTCAGGTACAGGTTTCCTGACGGCGGCTGGTAGTCGGTGAGCGGCCAGAAAACGGGGTAAGAGTAGCCGGTGGCGTCGATCAACAGGACGTCGAGCGCGTGGTGAGAGGCCACTCCCAGAAGCAACAATCCGGCGACGCGTCGGCGGTGTGGCGGTGCGGTCAGCAACGCCCCGATCGCGACGGCGAGCAGCGATCCGCCGAGGACGTGAAACGCGCCCCAATCGAAGGGGACCCCGGTCACGGCGGTGATCGTCTCGGACGGAACGACGAGGTCGAGGCGGTTGAGATCGGGGATCGCGGCGCCGATCATCGCCACCGTAACGAACGGCGGCGTGAGCCAGTCGTACCGCCAGGAGAGCAGCGTCGCGAGGACGTACGCGACGAGGACGTGCGTCAGCAGATCAGCCACGGCGGCCGCCCCCGTTCGAGTCCGCGTACTCGTCTTCGGTCGGTTCGTCGGTGGCGTGCGACGCGCCCCCTTCGTCGGACGCGTCCGTCGCCGCTGTCCCGGAGTCGCGGGGAACGAACGCGAACTCGTTCCGGTCGAACCGCCACCCGGCGGCGGCCCGATAGAGGACGCCGGCTGCTCCGAGAACGGAGATCAAATACATGTACGTCAGCTCCCACGGTTCGCGCGTAACCGCCCGCTCGGCCTCGAGGGTGTTCTGGTCAGTCAGCACGCCGTACGCCGATATTTCGGCACCGGAATCGATCTCGGTGTCGCTGACGCCGGTTCCCTCGACGGTGACGACCCACCCACCGTCGTCGTACCAGAGCTGGACGAGCACCGGATCGGTCTCCGTGACGACGCCGTTGAGTTCGACTCGATCGCCGACGTAGCGTTCAGGCGTCGGGCCGACCGCTTCTTCGTCCGGTACGGGCTCCCGGGAGCGGTCGTCGCCAGCCGCACCCGACCAGACGAACGTCGCACAGAGGAGTAACAGGAGAACGCCCATCGCGAGCGCCCGTCCCCGTCGCTCGAGAAATCCGGCAGACGTCATCCACCGCCACCGCCATCGACTGCGTCCGGGATCGACCCGTGAGTCGGGAGTCGACGACCGCGGTGCGTCGCTGCCGGTCCGCGTCGAAAGCCGTTTCTGTGATCGTCCGAATCGTTCATGACGGAGAAATCGAGCGGCGTACAGGCCGGGGTGGATTTGAACCACCGACCAATCGGTTCGGAACCGATCGCTCTGTCCACTGAGCTACCGACCTTCGATGTATCGCTCGAGAAAGTCGATAATAAACGTAACTACCGTAACTAGCATTTCGGAGACCCAAATTACGAATTTTACCAGTTCAACGGAGTAAGGCGGCTGTTGACGCTATGATACCGGTGAAACGAACGAGAGCTCACTGCCGCATCTCGTCGGTGAATCACGAGTCGAGCGGCGGCCAATTACACCTGGTGAAAGCGAGTCACAGAGTAGGCGGAATCGCAAGTTCATCGATGATTACCCGCCAATACCGATGCGAGCGAGCGATTTGAACCCGTTCGAGCGACTCGAGAAATACCGGTATACCGTTCGACGGAGCTGACATTTCTATCGACCGATCGGTTACTGTTTCCGCTCCGAATCGAATCGCGACTCACTGCTGTCGGTCCTTTCACCAGCTATTTCAATTCTAACTAGATTATTATAAAATGATAAAACGGATTCGACTGATCAATGTCTGTTTTCTATATACACTGTGGGTTCGTGAAGGTCATATCAACTTTCGTCACGTGTTTTAATGTGTCAGGTGCGATGAAACGATTGTAGTTCCTTTTTCAGTCTCGGCACAACGGGGCACGAATGATGTCCGAGAGAGGATGGTTCAGTTCAGCTATCGCTGAACCGAAAGAGTACCAGGGGGGTGAGAGTGGAGAATCTAGACCGAACGCGTCTGGACGTATTTCTCGCCAGCATATGGTACGGTCGTCGCCGGTTCTTCAAGGGGATGGTTCAGCGTGGTATACAATATAAAACAACAAAGCGGTCCGAATTTAGTGCGATCCGAGCCAAATAAGAAGCCGGCAATCGGGGTGATCGTTGCAGACGAGTACGCCGATGAGACCGCCCGCGTCATTCTTCGTGCCCACAGCCACGGGCACCCCGTTCTCGTCACCCATCGAGCGGGGGGCGCGGGAGAAGCGCTGACGTTTGCCACGCAACTGGGCGCCCGGGTCGTCCCTCCCGAAGCGAGCGACGACTCGGCCGCAAAGGCGCTCATCGAAGAGTGTCGACGGCTCGATTACCCGGGACTGATAATTCACAACGATCTCGAAAAGCGGATCGACTACGACCGCGCACTGGTCGAGTTTGAAGAGAGCGCTGCGTACGTCGTGCACGCGAAAATCAAAGCGGACGAAACGCGAACCGACACTATCGTCGGTATCCCCGCGTACAACGAAGGAGATTCGATCGCGTCGATCGTTTCGGCGGCCCGAGAGTACGTCGACACGGTTCTCGTCGTCGATGACGGCAGCACGGACGACACCGCTGATGTCGCTCGGAGTGCGGGTGCGACCGTCTTCGAACACCGGCAAAATCTCGGCTACGGCGGTGCGCTCAAAACGGTGTTTCGACGGGCGCTCAAATGGGACGTCGATCACCTCGTTATCCTCGACGGGGACGGACAACACGACCCCGCGGATATTCCCAGGCTACTCGAGCGACAGCGAGATACGGGCGCCGAAATCGTCGTCGGAAGCCGATTCTCACCCGATTCGAACACGATGCTTCCGGTCTATCGACGGATCGGACTCTGGGTCGTCAACACGCTGGTAAACGTGAGTATGCGCGGAGGAAATGCAGCGGTCCGAGATACACAGAGCGGGTTCAGGGCCTACAACGCGCGAGCAATCCGCTCACTGGCAACGGAGCCACTCGGGGACCACATGGACGCCAGTATCGACGTCCTTTATCACGCCCACCGCCACGGCTACCGGATCGAGGAGGTTGGAACGACTATCCGCTACGACGTCGACAACGCGAGTAGCCACAACCCAATCGTTCACGGCCTCGTTCTCGTAAAACGAGCTGTCGAAACGGCGGGGTTCGAACGTCCGAACACCGTCCTTGGCGCGCCCGGCTTTACCGCGGCACTGTTCGGCCTCGTTACGACGCTATTTTTCCTCCTTGGATACGTTCCGCCAGCGTACACTTCGCCGCTGACGGTTATCCTCTCCGCAGTTGTGCTCCTCGCAGGTATCACGGTTTGTTTTCGCGCCGTCGTACTTGGCGCGGTAAACACGAATCGGGAGCACCGGTAGTGGTAGTCGTACTTCGTGACCGCTTGTTCGACTCTCCCCTGCACCCGCTATAGTAGTCAGTGAAAGTCACTGCACACCCGATCGCAAGGTGGCGTCGCGATCGGTGTGTAAATCGTTTCACTGACTACTATAGACCATCGTTCGATCTCTGCATTATTTTCACAGACCACCACTCATTGACATCCACCTCCGCCTGAAGGCGGAGGAATCCCGAGGTTGGGATATTAGGGTTTTGAGTCTACCACCGCTGTCCGAGGTTGGAATCNAGGCGGAGGAATCCCGAGGTTGGGATATTAGGGTTTTGAGTCTACCACCGCTGTCCGAGGTTGGAATCCTCGGGAGAGGTCATGAAGGTAGACTCCGGGCTGTGCCACCCAGCCGGTACTCCTATCCTCACCCAAACTGGGTGCAGACTCGGAGTTACTTGCGTTGCTGTCGAGACGGATGTTTTCCGCCCCGTTCACGTCAGCGTTGAACGCCGCCTCACACGTCTCACACACGTACAACCCGCGTTCAACGCGCTGACTATCGTCTTCTCTCCCGCAAACGCAACACGTCTTGCTCGTGTCGCGTTCGGACACTTCCACGACCTCGATCCCTTCGACCTTCGCTTTGTACTCGAGAATCGAGGTGAAGCGGTCGAACGCCCACCCGTGTAGGTCGAGGTTGCCATNCACGACCTCGATCCCTTCGACCTTCGCTTTGTACTCGAGAATCGAGGTGAAGCGGTCGAACGCCCACCCGTGTAGGTCGAGGTTGCCATCCGTACCCCAGTTTTTCGACTCGCCGTTCTCGTCATCGCGGACACCCTCCAAATCACCGACGTTGATGCGGCCAACACCCTTCTCGACACACCGTTCGACGATGTGTTTCGCCAAAGAGTGGAAGAAGTGTGTACGGCGTTNATCACCGACGTTGATGCGGCCAACACCCTTCTCGACACACCGTTCGACGATGTGTTTCGCCAAAGAGTGGAAGAAGTGTGTACGGCGTTCCGACCACTTGTGGTGGAGTCGAGTGGCCCTATCCCCACCGCTGTCGTCGCAGTTGGCGATTTCCTTCGGGAAGTAGTAGCCGTCCTGTTTCAAGCGGTTGCCGGGGTAGAGGTCGGCGTCTTCGGTGCTGTACGCGACGGCGGCGAAATTACTGATGCCGAGGTCGATACCCGCTGTCTCGTTGCCGGGGGCGTCGGGCGTCTCGATTTCGCCTTTGCAGACGAGGTGCAGTTCCCATCGCTCCTTNCCGAGGTCGATACCCGCTGTCTCGTTGCCGGGGGCGTCGGGCGTCTCGATTTCGCCTTTGCAGACGAGGTGCAGTTCCCATCGCTCCTTCGATTGGTCGTAGACGGCCCTGATTTGTTGCAAGTTCTCAACCTCGACGCCGGGGCGTGTCTCGTATTCGACGAGGATGTATTCCCACGCTCGAGGGTGTTCCTTGTGATTGGCACCTTTGGAGAGGCGCACGCGGTTGTTCTTGGTGTCGTGGCGGATACCGTTTTGCTTCCACGTNGCTCGAGGGTGTTCCTTGTGATTGGCACCTTTGGAGAGGCGCACGCGGTTGTTCTTGGTGTCGTGGCGGATACCGTTTTGCTTCCACGTCACGGTAGAACGCGGGTGTTCTTCGTGGACGCGGCGGCCCTCGTCGTCGTAGTAGTTTTCTTTCCGGTAGCCGGGCGGATTGTCCCTGTCATCGTCACTGGAGTACCACGAGTTGAAGGCTTCAGCGAGTTCCTCCAGAACCCGCTGGCTGGACTGTGAGTGCAGTCCCTTGTATTTNTCATCGTCACTGGAGTACCACGAGTTGAAGGCTTCAGCGAGTTCCTCCAGAACCCGCTGGCTGGACTGTGAGTGCAGTCCCTTGTATTTTGGATGCGTCTTCAACTCGTCTTTTAACTCCTCGTGGTCGGGTATCTCGCCGGTTTCCTCCCATACTTTCCGGGAATGGTAGTTAGCGACGTTCCACAGTTTGCTGGCACTCCACCCGTGCCGGTCGAGCGACTCNAGCCCTGTCGAAGTCGGTGGAACATGGCACTGAGTGACGGCGCGTATCCACGGCCTGAAGGCCGTGGTATTGCGCCTGTTCAGCCTATAAACGTTTCGGACGGAGGTCGAACGCGCCGTCGGTCGGCGAGTTACTCACGTGTTAGAGACAGTCACCGGAGTCAACGTTTTAGTGATGGGCTGTGATACACGACTGAGAACATGGCCCCGGACCTCTCTGAAAAGCTCCTCGGGATCGACATCGACGGCGCCGACGACCGAACGGACGAAGCCGGCGACGATTCGGACGACGACCAGGAGGAACTCGAGCAGTTCGTCTTCTTCCAGCTCGGTGATCACCGTCTCGCCCTGCCGATTGCGGCCGTTCGAACGCTCGCGGAAGTGCCGGACGAGATGACTCGCGTCCCGCGGACGCCGAACGCCATCGCGGGCATGATCGACCTTCGGGGCGAGATCACCGCCGTCGTCGAGCCGCGCGTCCATTTCCCCGAGATCGAGGCCGACGAGGCGGCCGACAGCTCGGGTCGCGAGCGACTGCTGGTGCTCGATCGGCCGGCGGACGAACAGTCCGCGGCGATCCGCGCCGACGACGTCATCGGCGTGGAGACGGTTCCGGTGAGCGACGTTCACGACGAGTCGACCGTCGAGGACAGCCCGCTTTCCGGGGACTCGCTCGAGCATCCGCTCGTCGACGCCCTCATCGAGCAAGCGCACGAGCGCCAGCCCGACGCCGAGACGGGCGTCTCGAGCCACGCGGCGCCGGTCGGCGGGGCGACCGACGTGAGTATCGAACCCGCCGACGGCGACGCAGACCGCGTTTCGGGGACTGGTGTGGGTGCCGGTGTCGATATAGGTACGGGATCGCTGACGGTCGACGACGAATCGGCGCATCCGCTCGAGGCGGAAGACGACAGGGCGGTCGCAGGCGAGTTGGAGCCGACCGAGGCGGTCGGCGGCGCGACGCGAACGGTCGTCGTCGAAGCGACGCCGCTGTTGAACGTCGAACGGCTGCTCCTCGCTTCGGGACATCGAGAACAGCCCGTCTGAGCCGCCGTGTCGCCCGATCCGGAACGCGTCTCCTGACCGGGGTTTCCGTCCGGAAAACGTCATTTATCACAACTGATAACCGAGAGACAGCATTTATGGTAGTAGTATTTCTATCAGCGGTTGGTGTACTACTGAATGTCGACAGGGGTGCTCATCGTGGACGACTCTCATTTTATGCGGAACTTACTGCGCCAGATTTTGGAACAGGAGTACCGCATCCTGGGAGAGGCGTCCAACGGCGCCGAAGCAGTCAAACTGTACAAAGAACACGACCCCGACATCGTCATGATGGACATCGTGATGCCCAAATGCAACGGCATCAAGGCGACCGCGGCGATCAAGAAGATCGATCCGGACGCACGCGTCATCATGTGTACGAGCGTCGGACAGCGTGAGAAGATGAAACTCGCCGTGAAGGCTGGTGCTGACGGCTACGTGACGAAGCCGTTCGAAGAACCCAGCGTCAGAAAGGCCCTCACCGACGTCGCCGCGGCATGACGCGAGTACTCGTTGTCGACGACTCGCAGTTTATGCGGACAGTCGTCGGTAACGCACTCAGCGACGCCGGCTACGACGTCGAAACGGCAACGAACGGCTCGGAAGCGATCGACGCCGTCGCAGCGTACGATCCCGACGTCGTCACGATGGACGTCGAAATGCCCGAACTCGGCGGTATCGATGCCGTCGAACGTATCATGGCAACGAATCCGACGCTGATCCTCATGCTGAGCGTCCACACGGAAGACGGCGCCGAGGCGACGCTCGATGCCCTCGAACGGGGTGCCGTCGACGTCCTCCACAAGCCCGACGGCGCTGATTCCCGGACCGTGGCCGACCTCAGCCACGAGGTCGTCGACCGGGTCGACGAGCTCGCCGATGCGGATATCTCGTCGATCGCGCTCGCACGCGCCTCAGCGTCGGCGTACGCGACGCGGTCGAACGGCGATACAATCGACGCAACCACCGATCGGGCGGTCGCGGGCGCTGCGAGCGAAACCGGGCCGCGAGCCGGATCCGGTGCCGGTGCCGGTCACGGATCGGCCACTGGAGACACGCGTACGCGCCACGGTGGGTCGGCGTCGAGCGTCGGAACGGAACCCCGTTCCCCGGCGACCGATGACCGCGCCTCGAGCGAGGTCGAGTTGACCGCCGAGTGCGCGGCAAACCCCACCGTCATCATCGGCGCCTCGACCGGCGGTCCGAAGATCGTCGAACGGCTCTTCGAGCGGCTTCCCCGCGAGCTCGGGGCGAAGCTCTTCGTCGTCCAGCACATGCCCGCGGGCTTTACGAGTCGCTTTGCGGATCGACTCGACGAGCGAAGCGAGTACGACGTCGCCGAGGCGACCGACGGCGAGTCGGTTCACCCCGGCGAAGCGGTCGTCGCACCGGGCGACGCCCACCTCGAAATCGCGAACAACGTCAACGGTCGCGTGCGCGTTCGCCTCGACGACGGCGAGCGGCGCCACGGCGTCCGACCGGCGATCGACGTGACGATGGAGACGGCCGCCCGGCGGGTCGACGACCCGCTCTGTGGCGTCGTGTTGACGGGTATGGGCCGCGACGGCGCGGTCGGGATCGAGGCGATCAAAACTGCCGGCGGCCACACCGTCGCACAGGACGAAGCGACGAGTCCGGTCTTTGGCATCCCCTGTCAGGCGATTCAAACCGGTTGCGTCGACGTCGTCGCACCCGCAACGGGACTCGTCGAAGCGATCGTCGACGCGTTCGAGACGGACGGTGAGACAGATGACTGAGTATGTAACCGACTTCGTTCAGGAGAGCGAAGAACGCATTACGGAACTGAACAACGCGTTGCTCACCTTAGAGCGTAAGCCGACCGACGACGAGGCAATGGAAAACATCTTCCGCGTCGCACACACGCTCAAGGGGAACTGCGGAGCGATGGGACTCGAGTCAGCGAGCGACCTCGCACACGCGATCGAGGACCTCCTCGACGCCGTCCGGAGCGGCGATCTCGACGTAACGCCGGAGCTAATGGACTCGATTTTCGACGCTGTCGACGAACTCGAGACGATGGTCGACGAGATCGCGACGACCGGCGACATCGAGACCGATCCGTCGGCGACGATCGCGGCCCTTCGCGGGCACCTTGAGGACGAATCCGGAGACGTCGGCGGGTCGACGACGGTCGCCGCGCCGTCGACCGACGAAATCGACGCCGTCGTCGAGCAGTTCGAGCCGCCGGCTGACGACGACCACGAGGCCTATCTGGTCAGACTCGCCGTTGCCGACGAAACCGGCGTCAACCACGGCTCGGCCGTCGTCGACGCGCTGGTCGACGCGTTCGACCTGATCGGCACCGACCCGCCTCGCGACGCGATCGAAGCCGGGGAGTACGACGGTCGGTTCGACGCCGTCTTCGGAAGCGCCGTCGGTGAGACGGCGATCACGTCCGGACTCGAGCCGGTCGAAGAGGTCGCCGACTTCGAACTCGTTACCGTCTCCGACCGGTTCGCGGCGCTCGCCCAGGCCCAGACGGAGGCTGAGGCGGACGTGGACACAGAGGCCGAAACGGATCCGGACGCCACCGGAGACGCGACAGCCGACGACGGACTCTCGAGCGAGGACGCCGCCGACCTCGAGGTCGACGACCTGCTCGACGAGTTCGACGAGTTCGACGACCTCGACGGCATGGTCGAGGACCTCGACGACGACGACCTCGAGCCATTCGACGAGATGGGGGAAGCCGGCGCGTTCGACGACCTCCTCGAGGGCGACGAGATGGACGTCGATCCGGTACTCGACGAGTCGGCTGCTCCGAACGGCGACGACCACGAGGGCGACGCCGCCGACTCGAGTGTGCCGGCGTCGTCCGCGGTTGCTGGCGACGAGGTGGCCGATCGATCCGACAGTTCCGGTTCTGATACCGAAACCGGGACCGGAACCGACGCCGACACCGACGCCAGCGACGACGTCGAGGACGCCAGCGCCGTCTTCGACGAACTCAAAGACGAAGTCGAGATGGTCGGTTTCGACGAGTTACAGGACGAACTCGACGACCTCGAGTTCGACGAGTTCGACAGCGACGACGAGGTCGGCATGGACGAACTCATCGGCGACGACGTCGACGTCGACGACGACTCGTTCCTCGAGGGGGCGGAGCCGACCGACGACGAACTCGACGAGTTGCTGGTCGACGAACCGACTGCCGAGGACGACGACGAGTTACTGACGGACGAATCTTCCGTCGCCGACTCCGTCGACAGCGACGACACGAGCGAAGCGACGGCCGCAGGCGACGCGTCCGACGACGCACAGCCGGCCGGCGACCGGTTCGGCGACGAACCCGGGGCGAGCGACGACTCGCCAGCGGATGATGACGCGGTCAGCTCGTCGGCAGTCGACGCAGCAGACGAAGCGCACGGCAAAGCGGAACACGAAGCGCACGGCGGAGACGAACGGACGACCCCGGCCGACGATCCATCGGTCTCGGCTGCCGAAGCGACCGACTCGACGGAAGAGAGCGATCCCGCGACCGACTTCGAGGCGGCCTTCGAAGACGAGTTCACGACGAATGACGAAGGAAACGTCAGTGACGAGGCCGGTGACGCGTTCTCTGCTGCAGATTCGACCACGGAGACGGACGTATCCGACGACGAATCCGCGGCCGGTGCCTTCGACGAGACCGCCGATCCGTTCGGCGACGCAGAGTTCGACGAATCCGCGAGTGCGGAACTCGACGACGAGACTGACGCCGATTCCGCGTTCGAAGCAGCCTTCGACGACGAGTTTACGGACGATAGCGGTGAGATGTCCGCCGACGAGTTCGCAGACGACGGCTTCGACGATGGACTCGAGGACGACGCGTTCGAGGACCTCGACGACGAGTTCGGTATCGACGTTGCAGACGACGTATTCGGTGACGACGAGTTCGACGATGCGCTTGCGGACGACTTCGAGGCCGACTTCGGTACCGGACTCGGTGACACTGGTTTCGACGAGTTCGGCGGTGGCGTCGAGACGTCGGAGACCGCAGAAAGCGCGACGGACGCGTTCGGCGCGGATTCGACGCTCGAGGGCGGTGACGATACCGAGGCCGGCGCCGACGCCGACACGGTCACCACCCGCGTCGACGAACCCGCCCTCGGCACGCCGGAGCTGACGATTCCGGACGGGCCCGACCGGCCGGACGCGAACCAGCGAAGCGACGAGGTGCAGTCGGTTCGGGTCGACGTCGACCAGATCGACTCGCTGCTCACCCTCGTCGAAGGGCTCGTCACGACCCGCGTTCGGCTCCGCCACGCGGTGACCGAACGCGACGGCGATGACGCCCCCCTCGAGACGGAACTCGACGATCTGGAGGATCTGACGACGGACCTTCAGGAGACGGTGATGGACATCCGGCTCGTGCCGTTGCAGACGGTGACGAACCGGCTACCGCGGGTCGTCCGCGACATCGCTCGCGAACAGGACAAGGACGTTGCCTTCGAGATCACCGGCGAAGAGATCGAACTCGACCGGAGCATCCTCGACCGCATCGGCGATCCGCTGATTCACCTGGTTCGAAACGCCGTCGATCACGGTATCGAACCGCCCGAGGAGCGAGCGCAAACGGACAAACCCGCCGACGGATCCGTCGAGGTCCGCGCCGAACGGTCGCGGGACCGCGTAACCATCACGGTCGAAGACGACGGCAGCGGCCTCGATCCCGATCGGCTCCGGTCCGAAGCCGTCGCCGCCGACGTCCTCACCGAAGACGAGGCCGCTGCGCTCCCGGACGACGAGGCCTACGACCTCATCTTCCACCCCGGTCTCTCGACGGCCGACGAAGTGACCGATGTCAGCGGCCGCGGCGTCGGGATGGACGTCGTCAAGCGAACGGTCGACGACCTCGAGGGGACGGTTTCGATCGACAGCGACCCCGGCGAGGGAACGTCGGTGACGATGACGCTGCCCGTTTCCGTCGCTATCGACGACATCCTGTTCGTCGAGTGCGGCGGCGAGGAGTTCGGCGTGCCGACGAAGGCCGTCCAGGACATCGAACCGGCGAGCGCACTCGAGGCCAGCGACGGCGGATCGACCGTCGTCGATCCGGAGTCGGTGATCCGACTCGACGAGGTCCTCGAGACGCCACGGTCGGGTGTCAACGGCGACGGGATGCTCGTCCGGATCCGCGACGAGGTCAGACCCGTCGCGCTCCACTGCGATCACGTCCACGGCCAACAGGAAGTCGTCGTCAAGCCGTTCGAAGGCTTCATGGGCGACATTCCGGGACTCAGCGGTGCGACGGTACGGGGGCGAGGGGAGGTAGTCAACATTCTAGACGTGAACACACTATGACAGCACTCACTCATCCACAGTCAGACTCACGGAGGAACCAATGACGCTAATGGTCGATATTCGAAAGCTGAGCTTTATCAACGAGATGGCGAAAGTCGGGACGAACGGCGTCGCCGACAACATGGGGAAACTCACCGGCGAGGACGCCCAGATGGAGGTGACGAAGACGAACTTCATCGACGTCGACGACATCGGCTCCCAGCTCGATTCGGGCAAGCGCGTCGGCGTTCGCGTCCGACTGCTCGATCCGCCCCACGGCCATATCCTCATCCTCTTCCCCGAGGCGAGCGCGAAAAAGATCACGGCGATCATGCTTCGCGACGTCGTCGACGACATGTCCGACGTTTCGGGCAAGATGGCCAGAAGCGCCGTCGAGGAGATGGGGAACATGATGGCAAGCGGCTTCATCGACGGCTGGGCCGACGTGCTCGGCCGTGCGATCGACATCGCGGCGCCGCAGCTGGTCTACGCCCCGACAGGGGAGATCGTCACCCGGACGGCCGGACTCGGCGGCGACGACCTCGCGCTGTTCTTCGACTCGGACCTGACCGTCCCGAGCTACCAGATCGAAGCCGAGATCTACGCCTTCCCGGATCTGGAGGAGTTCGTCGAGATGGTCAACGGCATCGACGTCCAACACGCATGAAACTCGACGTCAACGCGCTCGGGACGTTCTATCGAATGGCCCGAGAGGGCGCCGGACTCGCCGCGGGTCGACTGACACACATGACTGGCGTCGAGACGCAAGTCGGCGTCACGAAACTCAACTTCATGCGCGGCCGCGAGATCGAACGCGATTTCGAAGACTCGAGGGAGAAAATCGGCGTCCGCGTCAACCTGACCGGCGCCATCGAAGGCTACTCGATGATCGTTTTCGACCGCGAGAACGCCCTTCGAACCGTCGAGACGCTTCGATCCGAATCCAACGAGCCGATCGACGTCGCCGGCGGCGAGTTCGATGAGATGACCGAAAGCGCCGTGACCGAGGTTGGCCACATCATGAACAGCGGCTTCATCGACGGCTGGGCCGACGTTCTGGAAACGGTAATCGACGTTTCGACGCCCGAATTCGTTCAGGGGGAAACCGCCGAGCCGTTCTTCGGCGACGTCGACAGTGCCCCAGAAACCGACGACCTCGCCTTGCTCTTCCAGAGTCGAATCGAGACCGTCGGCGCCGAGGTCGGCTTCAACCACTACCTGTTCCCGAAACGAGAATCGATGGCGTCGCTGCTCGATCGCCTGCGGACCAGCGGCGGCATCGAGTACGACAAACTCGACGGCTTCGATCGGATGGCCGAACGCGGCGCCGAAGAGGTCGCCAAGACGGCGACGACGCTGACCGGCATCGACACCAGCGTCGAGATCCGCCGGCTGAACTTCGTCTCGCTCGAGGCGATCCCCGAGCAGGTGGCCGACGAGAAACTCGTCGGCGTCGCCTTCGAGTTCGACGGCATGCCAAGCGGTTATCTCCTCTTCCTGTTCGACGAGGACTCCGCTCACGAGATCGTCGACGCGATGGTTCCCATGGAGGTCGACGAGGACGGCTTCGGCGAGATGGGGACGAGTGCGATCAAAGAGCTCGGCAACATCATGGCCAGTGGCTTCCTCGACGGCTGGGCGAACGTCCTCGACACGACGATCGATCACTCGACGCCGGAGTTCATCCACGACATGGGCGCTGCGGCGGTCGATCCCGTGATCATTCAACTCGGCGAGAACCAGGAGTTCGCCTTCGTCTTCGACACCGTCGTCGTCGCCGACGGCCGGGAGTTCGACTGCGAGATCTATGCGATCCCCGACGAATCCGATCTCGAGCGCGCGCTGAACGATCTCGACGTCGACCGAATCGAAGAGACGCCGACGACGGCGGAGTTCCAGGAAGTCAACAACACATGAAAACGTACGGAAGCGAACCGGGCGCGCCGTCGCCAGTCCAGGTCGGCATCTCCGAGCTGGTCGTCAGCGACGGCGACGATACACTCAAGTCATACGGGCTGGGATCGTGTCTCGCGATCGCCCTCTACGATCCGGACAGCGATATCGGCGGATTGGCCCACATCATGCTCCCCGACGGTGACGCCGTCGACAACAGCGACCGAAAACCCGGAAAGTACGCCGATACGGCAATTCGTGCGCTACTCCGGCGGATGGTCGAGCAGGGTGCCAGCTACACGACCGTCGAAGCGAAGATCGCCGGCGGCAGCGATATGTTCGAGTTCGAGAGTTTCGGCGACGGCGTCGGCCAGCGCAACATCGCCGCCGCGAAAGATGAACTCGAGAAACTCGGCGTCCCGCTGATCGCCGAGGACGTCGGCGGCAGTCACGGTCGTACCGTCGAGTTTACGCCGGGGACGGGGACGCTCGTCGTGAAAACGGCAGATGAAAGTGCAGACCACGGAGTGAAAGAACTGTGACCGATGACGACGACTTCGACGCCCTCCTCGCGTTCGTCGAGGACGAACTGGCGTTCGCGACGAGCCACTACAACGACAGCTACCTCGATCGGCGCATCTCCTCTCGCATGCGACGGACGAACTGCGAGACGTACGCGTCGTACTTCGAGACGCTGCGAACCGACGCCGACGAACAGGAGGCGCTCCTGCAGGCGATGAGTATCAACGTTACGGGATTTTTCCGAAACCCAGACGTCTGGGACGGAATCCGTGAGGTCCTTCGATCGCTCTCCGAAAGCAACGACACCGTCCGCGTCTGGAGTGCCGCCTGTGCCGACGGCCGCGAGCCCTACTCGGTCGCGATGCTCGCCCACGACGATCCGGCGATCGATGCGGACGCGGTGCAGGTACTCGGAACCGACATCAGCGAACCGGCACTCGAAACGGCCCGAAGCGGCGTCTACGAGGAGTCGCGGACGGTCGATATCGCCGATCAACTGTCCTTTCTCGATCGGTACGACGCGTACGTCGAGCAGGACGGTCGGACGTTCCGGATCGACGACGCCGTCCAATCGAACGTCTCCTTCGAGCGCCACGACCTGATCAACGACGAGCCGAAGACCGGTTTCGACCTCGTCATCTGTCGGAACCTGTTTATCTACATCGACAACGAGTACAAGCGATCGATGCTCGAAACGATCGCGAAGTCGCTCCAGCAACAGGGCTATCTCGTTATCGGGAAAGCCGAGACGATTCCGCCGAATCTCAAGTCCGCCTTTACCGTTCGAGACGCCCGCCTGCGGATCTATCATCGCGACGCCGTCGAAACGACGAGTTTGACGAGCTCAGCTGCGAAATCGAACCGATCGTAGTCCTCCAGCGATCGTTACTGTCCGTAACCGCACCCGTATTCCGAGCGGTGAAACGAACACCAGTTTACATACCGATCTGCCGACAACCAGTAGTCGATGAGTACATTCGATCTCGACGCGTTCGTCGAGCGCGCGCGGACGCTCACCGACGCCGCGCCGCCTGCGACTCCCCGGGAGACGCGCGCCTGGCTCGTCGACCCCCTCCTCGAGACGCTCGGCTGGGATGTCCACGGAAACGCCTGTCTGCTCGATACGACCGTCGACGGCACCGACCTCGAGTACGTCTGTTCCGTCGGCGGCGTCCCCGCGCTGTTCGTCGCCGTCGAGCGCTACGGCGAGTCGCTGTCGAAAGCGCGGGCCGTCTCCCTCCTCGAGACGATGGCGTGGACGGGCGTCGATCGAGCGATCTACACCGATGGCCGCGACGTCCTCTTGCTCGCCGGGACCACCGACGTCGACCGCCTGGCCTGTCACCTTCCAGAACTCACAGCCCACGAGTCGGCCGTCGCACACTTTACGCGCGAGACCGTCGGCCAGCGCCTCGAGCGTCACGCTCGGCCGTACGTCGCCCGCCAACTCGCTATCGAACGCACCGCCCTCGTCGACGCGATCGTCGCGGAACTGTCGGCCGTCACCGACCGCGGCGACGCCCACCGAGCCGAGTTCGAATCGGCCGCCGATCGATTCGTCGAGCGACTCGTCGCCTCCTTTTCGGACGACCGTACCGAACCGGTCGGCGAACTCGAGGCGGCGGAAACGGAGATTTCGATCGAGTTTTCCGAGTCTTCGATCGGCGACACCGCAACTGACCCCGACGACGAGTTCACTGGGTCAGCGTCGGGTACGGCGACTGAGCCGAATGGTGAGACCACCTCGTCGCCGGGTTCGACAGCATCCGATTCGTCAGTGTCACCGGAGAAGACGGACGGTACCCAGTCCGACCACTCTCACCCTCGGCCGCCGGACGCGAGCGGAGACGCCGAGGGAGCCGACGAATCGGATCGCACTGGGTCGACCGATCGAACCGATACAGCGGACGACAGCGACGACAGCGAGTACGTCGTCCGCGTCTTCAACGACCGCGGTTCGATCGGCGCGGTGGGACACTCCCGGTCAGCACAGGCGCTCGTCAGCGCCGCCGAGTTCCTCTTCGAACGCGGTCTCTCCGGTATCACCGTCCCCTGGAGCCCGGACGACGACGCCGAGACTCGAGCCGCCCTCAACGAGTCGCCGACCCATCCCGACGGCACGCCGATGGGCAACCCACAGCAACTCTCGAACGGTCTCTACCTCGAGACCGACGGCACCGTCGCCGACCACGCCGAGCGCGTCGAGGCGCTGGTCGCTCGAGCTGGGTTTCGGGCGATGCTCTCGGGTGACTGGTGACGACGGGAGTCGGGGACTCGAGTCCGTGCAACCGGCACTGAAACGAAACCTATCGGACGTCGATCAGAGCGTGACTTCGACGTCCACGACGGTCAGGACGAGGCGGTCGACATCGCTCTCTTCGCCGCAGGTCCATCCGTCATCGTCGCCGAGCATCGACTCCCACGCGACTCCGTACTCGTTGTCGTCATCAGTATCGGCAGTGATCGTCACTTCTCCCGGCTCGTCGTAGACGGTCGTGTCGTACTCCTCGACCGACATCGTTACACCAGTACCGGAACTGCTCTGGAAGGACCGCTCCTCGCCGGTGACGCTGACCAGCGAGACGACGGCTGTCGTTTCGCCCTCGCTACCGCGGTCCCGACAGGTGAACTGTGGCTCTCTGATGGGGACGCTTCCCGTATCGTCGGCGCGGATGAGAGCACCGCCTTCGTAGGCGACGATTTCGCCGTCGTCTTCGTACGCGAATTCACCGAGTTGGATCGGATCTGGATTCTCCGTATCGTCTAAGTCGACCGTGATCTCTGTCCCGCCGTCACCAGTCGTTATCGTTCCACCACGCAGCGTCAGCTCCCCGTAGCGTTCGTTGACGCCGTCGCTCCGCATCACGTCGTTGAAGTTGTCCGTCAGCGACTCCATCGCACGAACCGCGTTCGTCTGTTGCTCGTTCTCCTGGTAGCTGTTCATCGCGCCGAAGCCGGTTGTATAGAGGAAGCCGACGGAGCCGAGGATGATCGCGAAGATCAAGACGAACGCGACGACCTCGGAGATTCCGCGGGTACCGGGTCCGAGCGGCCTGTCTTCTACCGGGTCGTCTCGATTCATCATCGATCTGCCTCCCTGATACTAATAGCACCGTCTTCGAGGTACACCTCGATCACGCCGCCTTCAGCCGTCGCATCGGGGTCGATCCCTTCGTGTGTCTCGAATGGAACGTACACAGTCACGTCCTCGCCATCCGAGGCGAGCTCGAGACACGAGGTCGAGTCGTCGATCAGCGGCGCCTCGTCGTCCGAACAGGTCTCGTGTAACACGACTGTATACCCCGAATTCGTTATCGTTCGCGGGTGTTCGACCTCGAGTGAGACGTCGTCTGCGGTTTCGGAGCCGTTCGCGATCCGATCGACGTTATCGATCTCACCCGCCAGCCGTTCGCCGACGGTCTCGAGTGCGACCTCGGTCGATCGCTCCCGCTCGGAGTCGAGCATCGTTCCGCCGGTCATCAGGAGCATGGCGATGAGGACCGTCGTGATGCCGATCGTCAGGGAGTGTGTGAGCGCGACCGAGAGGCCGCGGTCGGTTTCGTGGTCGGGGGTTCGAATCACGCGGGACACCCCGGTTCGATCGTCAGCTCCCGATCGTAGTTGAGGTCGCTCGAGGTATACGATACGGAAACCGTGACGTTCTCAGTCCCTTCCTCAACGTATTCGATGTGTATGTCTTTTGGCGACGAGTGAGCCGTCGCGTTCCGGTAGTGTTCGGCGAACGAGGAGATATTTTGTTTAATTATCGTATTGTTGACGTCCCCCTCTTTGTCTTCGTGCTCATCCTCGAGTCGCTCCAGCAAACAGCCGATTCCCTGTTCGATCTCGAGTTCGGTCACCTCTGCGTCGCTCCCACTCTGTCCGGTATCGGCCGACGAGAGCGTCTCGGTGTAGAGGACGCCGTTGAAGACGACGACCACGCCGAGAATAATGAACGCGAGCGCGATCGCGCCGATGAGGATGACCTGACCGCGATCCGGTCGGCCCTCGCTCGAGCAGTCGGTCCGTCGGGTACGGGTTCTATCAGTTACCATACTGAAACGCGCACCTCCACGACGTTGTAGATCTCACTGCCACCCTCGGCCGGATCACCGGTCGCGGGCGGAATCGGATAGTCGTTGTCTCCATCTCCGTGAGCGTCTCGGAGCCGTTCTTCTTCGCCAGCGGTCAAGTTGTCTGACTCGTAAAGCGTCACGGTGTAACTCGCCGTCACCGCACCCGACTGCCCCTGCTTGACCAGCGGCCTGTCCACATCATGGACGAACTCCCCGCTCTCGTTCTGATAGATCAGTTCGACGTTGTAGCTCAGTCCGCGCTCGGAATACCGTTCGTACAGTATCTCACCGAGTGCGAACTGTTCGGTGAACTCGCTGTCGTTCGCTACCTCGTAGTGGTACTCGTCGGCACCGACTCCGCCGTGGAACGTTCCTTCGGACTCGTTCCAGTACCGAACGAGCGTCGACAGATTTTCGCCTTCGTCTGCCGTCGCACCAAGAACGAGTGCATCCTGTGCTTCCTGCTCGAGTTGTGCCTGTACCGTCCGATCCGCGAGCCCACCGGTCGTCGGGGCGATCACGACCGACTGCATCGCAAACAGGATGGCCATGAGAACGATCATCGCCGAGACGAACCCCTCGAGGGTGTAGGCCTGTCCGCGGTCGGCGTCGGATTGTGTTTTGTCTCGCATAGTCTCACCAGGTCCTCACGACGAGTCGACACGTCGGTGCACAGTTCGGTGGATCGGTCTCCTCGAGCGCGCCGAGATCCGAAACGCGAACCAGCCGTGCCGAACTGGCCGCCGATTGATTCTCGTACACCGATCCAGCTTCCCACGCCGTCTGATTGGCCATCGTCGAGCCGTTCAGATACTCGAGTCGAACACTGACGCCGTCGCCAACCTCCCTATAGCCGAGTCGTTCGACGAGGGTATCGTCGTCGGCCTCGACGTAGGCGTCCTGAAAGAGCGTCCCGTCGATCGTGTTCGGCTCGTCGGACGCCGCGGAGAGATCCTCGACGGCACGGTCCGCGAGTCGATCGGCCTGTGCCGTCTCCGCGCCGGTGACCGACGAATCGTACGGCGTCAGAACCGTCGGCAGAAACGAGAAGACGAAGGCGATCGCCAGGATGAAAACGCCGATACCGATGGCGAAATCCTGCGTGGTCTGGCCGCGCTCGCGCAGCGAAATCGACACCGTCTGCGGGCGTCGAGTGCGGTCTGTCTCGCGGTTGCATTCGCCTCGAGTTCGTGTTCGCGTGCGGATCATGTTAGACGATCAGTGTCCAGCCGACGAGGGCGATCGTTGCGAGCGCGACCGAGTACTTCAGCCCGCTGAGGACGTCCGCGTCGCGGATGTAGCCACAGATGACCCCCGAGAGGATCGCCTGCATCGTCACGGCGTGGAAGAACAGCATCGACAGCATGTCGACCTGAATGTTCTCGCTCAGGTCCGCATCGGCGAGCGGCCCACCCATGCCCGCATCGACGTCCGATTCGGGGCTGCTCGACTCGAGGCCGGCCATCGTATCGATGAACTGGGTCTGCAGGATGCCGATCACCGCGAGGACGGTCATGAACGTCATGATGATGATCACGACCTGCATCCGCGTTCGGGACTTGCGCTCGCGCTCGATGTCGTCGTGGTTCTCGCTTGCGCGAGCCGCCGTCCGAAGGACGTCCGAAATCTGATTAGAGGCTTCCTGTGCCTCGGTGATCAGTCGGGTCGTACGAGCCAGTCTCGGGATGTGGTACTTGTTGTTAAACTCGATGAGCGCCTGCTTGAGACTCGTTCCGTACTTGACCTTGGTGTGCATGACCTCGAACTCGCGAGCCAGTTTCCCGTTGGTCGTCTCGGCGACCGATTGGAACGACTCGAGGAGGGTCAGCCCCGTTTCGTTCGAACTCGAGAGCTTTCGCAGGTCCTCCGAGAGCTGGCTAACGACGGTGTTGCGGTGTCGAACGTTCCACTCACGGAAGACGGCGAGCGGAATCGCGATCACGTACAGGGGGACGTAGATGTAGATGAACGTTCCCCAGATGGTGTTCTCGACGAGGCCGTCCCAGCTCGTGGGTGCCGAGCCGTTCATCATCGCCGTGGCGACGATCACGAGCGACGCGGGAACGGTGAGCGCGAGCGTGAAAAGCGGATTATCGCGGAAGAAAATGTGCGGTCGCTTCAGGACTTCCATCGTCTCGTAGGTTCCCTCGCGGTTCTTGACGCGATCGAAGACACTGTGATCGCCCGTGAAGTTCTCGACGAGTCCGAGATCGAGCAGTCCGCGATCATGCTGTGTCTCGACTCGTTCGTCGCCGGTCCCCATCGTGAGGTAGCCGTCACCGGGCTCGTCGTGTTTGACGGTCGAAACCATCACGAGGAAGGCGAGCCCGATCAGCGGAATCAGCGCGTAGACGGTCATATAGAGCATCATATCCGAGACCTCCGCCTGCGGGATCATCTGCATCACGACCATAATGATGATCAACAGCAGGGGGAACAGCGACAGCGTCATATACATCTCGCCGAAGAGTTCGAGGGTTTCCAGCGTGAGTTCCTGTTCCTGCTTGGCCGTCCGCATGTGCTTTTCTTTCTTGTCCTCGAGGAAGCTCTCCATGTCGCCGCCGCTGTTGACGATCGAGAGCATGTCGGTCAGAAACTGCGAGAGTTCGTCACTCGGCGTCTCGAGAGCCTGTTTCCGGATCGCGGTCCGGTAGTCGACGTCGAAGTACTCGGTCTCTTTGACGATGCTCTGGAACTCCTTTGCGACCTCGCCGTAGGTGTCGTCGGCCTCGGCCATCGCCTCGATGATCTCGAGTTGGTTCAGGCCGCCGACCGACAGCGCGTACATGAACGAGACGGAGTCGGTCAGGAGCATGTTGATCTCGCGTTTGCGGGCCGACGCGCGCGAGTAGGGGATCGCGACCAGCGACCCGAAGCCGATCGCAAAGCCGATCGAACCGAAGATGAGTCCGGTCACGAAGACGAGCGCCGGCACGCGAGTCATCTCGATGAACTCGAGTACCGACTGATTGCTCACCGGGAAGCCGATAATCTCCTCGACCTGAACGAGCCCGGTCGCGAACAGCCCGTAACCGAGCAGCAGGCCGAGCAACCAGAGCGCCAGCCCGCTGATGAAGCCGATACCCAGTGCTCGAGAGAGATAGAGTTCGACCGTATCGGTCATTCGGGCCTGAGCGAGCTTCGTCTCGACGTCGCCGACGAACTCGCTGTCCTCGCTGAACAGTCGGTCGTACAGCGGGTAGAAACTCTCTCCGAGGACGTCCGATCCGCCGCCGGAGAGGCCGCCGGAGCCGCCGCCGCTGCTATCGGTCTGAAGGCTCATGCGTCACCGTCCTCGTTGTGATCGTCTGGTTCGTCGTCGTGTTCGTCGCGTTCGGCGACGTCGGGATCACTGTCGGCCGCAGGATCCGACTGCGTGAAGATCGAATCGTCCCCGTTGGGAGATTCGGCGGCATCGAACAGCGAGCCATCGTCGTCTCCGTCTCCGCCCTCGTCCCCGTCCCTGTCCTCGTCGTCTGAGAAGATCGATCCCGAATCGGATCCGAAAATCGAGTCCGAGCCGTCGGATTGCTGGTCGTGGTCTGTTGCGGTTGGTTCGGTCTGATCCGACGCTGTAGCCTCTGATCGCTGTTCGCCATCGGCTGTCGCCGGCTCGAACTGGTCGCTGAAGTCGCCGACGACGTCTTCGGCGGCGTCCGGATCGAAGATCGATTCGAACTCCTCGTCCGAAACCACGGACTCGCTATTAGAACGGTTCGCCGCCGACGAGTCGGCGTTCCCGTCCATCGCGTTCGTCCCGGCTCGGTCGTCGAGTTCGTCGATCGTATCGACGATATCGTCGAAGAGTCCGCCGAGGGACGATTCGTCAGCAGTATCCGCGGACGCATTCGTCGTTTCTGTGGTTTCTGCCGCGTCGGTCACCGGTTCCAGCGTCTCCGACTCGTCGGCCGTCGGTGCCGGCGGTCCACTAACGCCATCGCTCGAGTCGGCCGCGTCAGTAGCTTCGGCCGCTTCCGCGGATTCTAACTGCGCAGCGGGCTCGGTCGCCATGTCGAAGCCGTCCGCTGTCGGTGCGTCAGGGCTGTCGTCGGTGTCGGTGGAGGCGGTCGATTCCGCTTCGGCTGCAGCCGTCGTCCCCTCCGCGGTCGCGGTGTCCGGTTCGTCGTCCGAGCCGACGTCGAAGCCGCTATCATCACTGAGCCAGGCCGGTTCGCTGTCTCCGGCTTCGTCTCCGCTGTCGGAGCCGACGCCGAAGTCGGTGGCGTCGTTGCCGAGTTCCCAGTCGTCGCTGGTTGCCGACTCGTCGATGCTCCCGCCGAACTCGAACTCTTCGGCGGCTGCGGAATCGACTTCGACCGTCTCCTCGCGGTCGACGTCACCGAGCGCACTCGCGAGTCCGCTGGGAACGTTCCCGCGGTACTCCTCGAACAGCGACTCCTCGGCGCGCTCTAAGATGTCCATCGAGAGGTTGTACGTCTCGTTGGTCGCCTCGGGTCGCGGAACGAGCTCTTCTTTCTCCTGATCGACGTCGATCAGGACGCTTTCCATCTCGCGGAGGTCCTCGAGGCTATCCTCGAGTTGGCCGTTGGCGATCAGCGTCAGAATCGTATCGGGGTCGTTGATGAACGCCTGTGCGGTCGCGGCGACCTCCGCGTACGTGTTCAGCTCGTTTTTGATGAGGTACGCGAGGATGACTTCCCGCTTGAACAGTTCCGCTTCGAGTTTCTCGTCGCTCCAGCCGCGGTCGAACTGGATCTCCGCCAAGGTGTTCGAGTCCCCCATCTTGAGGTACTCGTCGGTCTCGGCCTGCCACTGGTAGACGTCCTGGACGTTGATCTCGTCGTGTTCGGCCTCGTAGTGGTTGATCTCCGTGAGGGATTTGTTCCGGCGGACCTTCCGACCCTGCACGCGCGTCTGGGTCTGGATGGAGACCAGATCCAGCGCGGTGAACATCGTCTTCGAGACGTTGATCGGAGCGGTCGTAAACCGCTTGAGCACCTCGTCGACGGAGTCGGCGTGGAACGTTGTGTACGTGGTGTGGCCCGTCGACATGACCTGAAACAGCGTTCGCCCCTCTTCACCGCGGATCTCACCCATCACGATGTAGTCCGGGCGCTGGCGGAGCGCGGCCTCGAGCAGGTCGAACTCGTCGACGTCGCCCTGCTCGTCGTCGGCGAACGACGGCCGCGTCACGGAGGCGATCCAGTTTCGCTGGGGCAGTTCGACCTCCCGGGTGTCCTCGATGGAGACGATCTTCGCGTTCGAGGGGATAAACAGCGAGACGGCGTTGAGCGAGGTCGTCTTCCCCGACGCCGTCCCGCCGGCGAAGATCAGGCTCTTGTGGTTCTCGATACAGAGCCAGAGAAACGCCATCTCGTCCAGACTGAAGGTGTTCCAGTTGATGAGGTCGATCGGCGTGAAGGGGACGTCCTTGAACTGACGAATCGTGTAGTTGGTCCCGTGGTCCGAGACCTCCTGGCCCAGGGTAAGCTGTGCGCGAGAGCCGTCGGGGAGCGTCGCGTCGACCTGCGGGAGGCGTTTGCTGATCCCCTTTCCGGAGCGCTGGGCGAGTTTGACGACGAAGTCGTCGAGTTCGTCCTCGCCGTGGTAGACGTTCGAGATGATCTGTTCGTACTCCGAGTGGTAGACGAAGACGGGCGAGTTGTAGCCGTCACAGGAGATGTCCTCGACGTTGATGTCGTGTTTGATCCCGTCGATGCGCTCGTAGCCGATGAAGTTGCGCTTGAGCAGGTAGAGCAGCTTCTCGACCTGATACTCGCTTAGCGTGTCCGGGTCGTCCTCGAGGATCGCGGGCTCCGGCCTGACGGAGATTCCCTCGAGTTGGCTCGGACCCGACTTCTCGTCGTCCGTTTCGTCATCGTCGAGCAAGTTCCGGACGGTCTCGAGAAGTCCCTCTTTCGTACTTCCCGAGTGCTTCTCGAAGAGGTCGTACCGCTTGAGCAACTGGCGCGTCTCGTCTTCGATAACCGTCCGTCGTCCGTCCTCGGTCGATTGCTCTTTGATCCCCTCGTCGGAGTATTTGATCGCCGTTCTGAGTTTGCCCGAGAGAAACTCCTGTAGCTCCGTCTCGATCTCGTTGAGGTAGGGTTCGACCAGGTAGTACTTCTTCTCGTTTTCCTTCTCGGAGTGGAAGATGACGACGTAGGCGTAGGGTTTGTGTACCCAGTAGCGTTCGACCTCCCGAAAGTGGGTCTTCTTGTCCATCGGGACGGCCTTTTCCAGGTCGTACCGGTTCGAGACGGTGGTGTTTCCTGCTGCCGTCGAGAAGAACTCGTCTTCCTCGATATCGTCCTGGACGTTGACCGTCCGTTCCTCGACGAGGTCGGCGAGTTCCATCGCGGCTTCGTCGGCGGCGAACAGGCGCTGTTCTATGGTCTCCGGATCGAAACCAAGCGCCTCCGCTTCGTCGTGGTGGACGACATCGCCGTTCTCGTCACGCGGCCGGGAGCCGTCGTCATCGTAGTAGTACTCCCACTTGTAGTGTTCCCAGGTCCAGACGTCTTTGGTGACGGGTGTCGTCTCCGGGTCCGCGTACTCACAGAAAATTTCCCAGAGTTCGTCTGCGTTGTCGCCGGCCGTCGGAACGACCGTGCGCGGGATGTTGTCCGGGTGGTAGCCGAGATACGATTCGGGGGCGAACTCGACCTGCGCCCAGTCGTCGCCGCGTGGAACCGTGTGTTCAGGTGCTTCGTCGGTGTCGAGGCCGAGCTGGTCGTCCGCGGCCACGTCGGGTTCTTCGGGATACAGCACCGAAACCTCGTCGCTGTACCCGTATTCGTCCATAAAATCCTCCCACGTATATTCACCGACGCGGGCACGACTCGAGTCCGGCCCACTTGCCTCGTGAGATTCGTTGTCCGCCGACTCGGTCTCGGATGCCTCCCCGTCAGAAAAGTCCCCGGCATCCGATCGGTCGGCCTCGTCAATAGCCATTGACTTCACCCAAACTCTCATCCTTCAAAAAATTCATCCATACATTACCACTTCTGATAATCCCGAGTACAGTGGGAAATACACGATGTCTCCGTAAACGTCGAAATTTGCTCGGCGTTCTATCCATATTGCTGTCACCTTCGTCTGCACCCATCCTTTCAGAGTAATACTATTTATATCATCGCACGAGGCTGCCGTGGGAACGAAAGACGTTACGCGGCGGTCGCTGGGTGCTCGTCGAGTGAACGACTGGCGGGCAACACCTATACGATCGGCGAAAGTAGCAGTCTACCGATGCACGGTACCGCTGTGTCAGCAGGTATGGAAGGTGGTAGACGTGAGTGATCGATTCGACCTCGAGGGACGCGTCGCGATCGTCACCGGCGGCGGTCGCGGTATCGGGCGAGCGATCGCGGTCGAACTCGCCAGCGCCGGCGCGGCGGTCGTTCCGTCGGCTCGCTCGAGCGACGAGATCGAAGCTGTCGCCGGCGAGATCGAGCGCGAGGGCGGCGACGCCCTCGCCGTCGCGGCGGACGTCACCGATCCGGAGGCAGTCGCCGACGTCGTCGACCGGGCGGCCGACGCCTTCGGCGGCGTCGACGTCGTCGTCAACAACGCCGGGTTCAACCCCGACGACGCGCTCGGCCGGCCGGAAGACGTCTCGACCGAGGGCCTCGACCGCGTCCTCGACGTCAACCTGAACGGCGCCTACGAGGTGACTCGCACTGCGGCGTCCCACCTCCACGAGAACGGCGGCGGCTCGGTGATCAATGTCGCGAGCGTCGGCGGGCTGGTCGGCCTCCCGCGCCAGCATCCCTACGTCGCCTCGAAACACGGCCTCGTCGGGCTCACGAAGAGCATGTCGCTTGACTGGGCGCCCGAGGTCAGGGTCAACGCCGTCGCCCCCGGCTACGTTTCGACGGAGCTGACCACGGACCTCGAGGCCGACGACCGACTCCGGCAGTCGATCGTCGATCGCACGCCGCTGGATCGATTCGCCGAGCCGGAGGAGATCGCCGGCCCAGTCGTCTTTCTCGCAAGCGACGCCGCGAGTTACGTAACCGGCACGTGTCTCGCGGTCGACGGCGGCTGGACCGCTCGGTAGCCGGCGGGCGATTCTCTCGACCGCGTCGCCGTCTTTTCGTTTCCATCGGTAGGATTACGATCGTTTTCCCCGCTCGGTGGAAGCAAACACCGAAACTACGACTACAGGCGCAAATAGCTTTGGGAGAGTTCCACACCCACGGGAGTTCCCACTCACCCCTAACGTCGTTCCGATTCGACGAGTCACATGGACTACGCTGACTCCGACCGAGCGCGGGAACTCGCCGACCGTGCCAACCGACTGATGGAAGAGGTCGTCCTCCCGATCGAACGAGAGCGCCCGGGGGGAATGGCCGTCTCGAGTGGCACCGTCGCCGAACTCCGCGAAGCCGCCCGCGAGTACGACATTTACGCGCCCCAGATCTCCGAGGAGTACGGCGGGATGGGCGTTGACTTCCGCGACGCGTTGCCGGTCTTCGAGGAGGCCGGCCGCAGTCAACTCGGCGCCACCGCCATGCGCGTCGACGCACCCGACGAGGGTAACATGCACCTGCTCGAACTCGTCGGCGACGACCTGCAAAAAGAGACGTATCTCGAGCCCCTCGTCGAGGGCGAGATCGCTTCGGGCTTTTCGATGACCGAACCGCTGCAAGGGGCGGGATCGGATCCGAAGATGATCCAGACGACCGCGGAACGGGACGGCGACGAGTGGGTCATCGACGGCCACAAGTGGTGGACCTCGAACGGAATCGAGGCCGACGTCCTGATCGTCCTCGCGCGGACCGACCAGGATGCCCATCCCTACAACGGCTGTTCGCTCTTTCTCGTGCCGGCCGACGCCGACGGCGTCGACGTCGTCCGCGACGTGCCACACATGGGCGGCGGTCTTCGCGGTTCGTCCCACGCCGAGATCCGCTACGAGAACGTTCGCGTCCCCGAGGAACACCTGCTGGGCAAACTGAACCAGGGCTTTACCCACGCCCAGGAACGGCTCGGCCCCGCCCGGCTGACCCACTGCATGCGGTTTTCGGGAATGGCTCAGCGTGCGCTCGAGATCGCGAAAGCCTACACCGACGAGCGCGAAGGATTCGGCTCGACACTTTCGGAAAAGCAGTCGCTCCGGTACGAAATCGCCGACGCCGAGACGCGACTCCACGTGGCTCGGACTGCCATCCGTGATGCCGCCGACCGGATCGCCGCCGGTGAGGAAGCCCGAGTTCCCGTCTCCATGTGTAAGGTCTTTACCGCCAACGCCACGCAGGAGGCTATCGACCTCGCCGTCCAGTGTTGCGGGGCAAACGGCATCGGGAAGGACCTCCCGCTGGCGGACTTCTACGAATCCGTCCGCCAGTTCCGGATCGTCGACGGCGCCGACGAGGTTCACCGCCGCGTCATCGCCCGTGACGCCTTCGACGACGTAAACGAGGCGGAACTCGAGCCCCTGACCCGCTTCGGCGCGCCGAACACGCGCGGCGGGCGCGGCCACTGACAGTCACCGACCCACCAGCGACGACTCGCTCTTTCTCGATAGCAGGGGCGAACTCGAGAGATCATCTGATACTGTCGTGTGAGCGACTGTGACCGGTGTTCGTGGGGAGTAAGTGGGACTCGAGGAGAGGTTGACTGGTGGTTTCGATGGTACGGTCGGTTAATATGATAACTGAATGAATTACTCGATTCGAGTACAGGATTAATTAGTCGCTGTACCACTCGAGTCCGTGCGCTCGGCACGTCACTGCGCCGAAAGACGGGCGTGGCGTGATTCGAGCCACGGTCGTTTCGCGTCGCTACATTCCCTGATTCGAACCTCGGTCCCGTCGGGCCACTCACGTCCGTGCGCTCAGCGGTCTCTGGACCGAAAGACGGGCGTGGCGGGATTCGAACCACGGTCGTTTCGCGTCGCTTCACTCCCTGATTCGAATCCCGGGCCCGTCGGGCCACTTACGTCCGTTCGTGGCCACGACGGGCGTGGCGGGATTCGAACCCACGATCAGAAGGTTAGGAACCTCCTGCCCTCTCCGCTAGGCCACACGCCCTACCGAGGAAAATATCTTAGTTGGTTTCCGTTTCCGTGTCCGTTTCGGTCTCGTCTTCCTGCGTGACGGGCTCGGTGTCGACGAATTCGTCGTTATCCTCGTCGAATTCGTCCTCCTCGAAACCGCCATCACGCATCTCCTCGAGCTCCGTTTCGACCTTTTCACGCCCCTTCTGGAATTCGCCCATGGCCTCGCCGGTCGACCGGGCCAGCTTCGGGATCTTGTTGGCCCCGAACAGCAAAATGGCGATGAAAAGGATGATCAGTAGTTCCGGACCCCCGGGTGCGCCGGGGATGAACAGCGGTGCGATTTCGGCTACCATCTCTGTCCAATGCTTGGCCACTGGCAATTATAACCTTTTTGGACCACTTAGTAAAGCAAGGATCGGCGAAAGTCCGTTTGAGCCGGACTACTAAGCTAATTACGCACTATATCACATAATATTATCTCAACAAGTGAGAAATCAGCTCGTCGACTTCCCTCGAGGCGATCTGCGTGACGGAGCGTTACCGACCGATACGCTGTGGTGCAGGTTCCGGGAACGAAACTGTCTTTCCCGTATATGCGCAAGACCGGAGTGATGGTAGAAACTGGAGATACGGCACCCGATTTCACCGCACCGCTCGCAAACGGCGACGTCGACGAATTCTCGCTCTCGGACCACCTCGACGACGAGGCGCCGATCGTCCTCGCCTTTTTCCCGGGCGCGTTCACCAGCGTCTGCACGACCGAGATGTGTGCGTTCCAGGATCGTCTGAGTTCGTTCGACGACCTCGACGCCACCGTCTACGGCGTCAGCCGAGACTCCCCGTTCACGCTCAACGAGTTCCGCGCCCAGAACGACCTCGAGTTCGGACTCATCAGCGACTACAACAAGGAGCTCATCGACGACTACGACGTCGAGATGGACTTCGCCGACCTCGGCGTCTACGGCGTCGCCAAGCGCTCGGTGTTCGTCGTCGACGGTGACGGCGAGGTCACCTACGCGTGGGTCAGCGACGACCCGGGCGTCGAACCCGACTACGACGAGGTCGAGGCGGCCGTCGAAGACGCAGCCTGAAGCGACGACGCTTCCCACACCGTCGAATCGACCGTCGCGAGCGTTGCAGACCCACCGTTCCTGTATCCACCGCCGCGGCGCGGTCGGCGCAGGGCTTTTTTACGACGCAGTCGATACTCAGGTATGAGCGATTCTGCCGGCAACGACGCTGCACGTCGTGTCTACCGTCCTGATGCAGACCACCACTTTCCCGATGCGAAACTAAACCAGGTCCTCGAGTTCGTTACGACGGACGAGGAGATTCAGGCCTATCTCGAGGCCCAGAACATCAACGCGGTCGACCGCATGCGCTACAACGACCACGGCGCGAAACACATCGAGATCGTCCGGAACCGCGCGCTCTGTCTCTACGATCTGCTCAAAGCCGGCGACGTCGACTTTAACGGCGCGCGCCAGCAGGGACTCGAAGAGGCCGACGAAGCGGTCATCATCGCGCTGGCGGCGACGTTACACGACGTGGGCCACGTCGTCCACCGCGACGAACACGCCTACTACTCGATTCCCCTCGCCGCGGATATCCTCGACCGGGTTCTTCCGGAGTTCTACGGCGCCGCAGACGCCGTTCGCGTGAAAGGCGAGGTCCTTCACGCGATCCTCTGTCACCACCGTTCGGAGACGCCGCTGACCACCGAAGCCGGCGTCATCCGCGTCGCCGACGGTCTCGATATGGAGAGCGGTCGCTCGCGGATCCCTTACGAACACGGCGGCCGCGGCATCAACACGCTCTCGAGTCAGGCCATCGAGCGCGTCACCCTCCAGCAAGGCGAGAGCGTTCCCGTCATGGTCGAAATCGCCATGACCAACGCCGCCGGCGTCTACCAGGTCGACAACCTGCTCAAGGCCAAACTCGAGGGGTCGGGCCTCGAAGAACAGATCCGCATCGTCGCGGTCAACACCAACGAAAACCGCGAGCAGTTGGTCGAACGCATCGAACTCTAGTACCGGCTGCCACTCCGTTTCGGTACGGAGAGAAAACGTGTTGGTTACGGAGACCGCTTCGCCGTTTGCAACCAGAACGGGAACAACGTTATCACCGTTAGTCAACTGCACACAGTTATGACCGCCCGGGGGACAGAGGCACTCATTCCAGCGGCTGTAGACACACTCCCGATCAACTTTGCAATCCTCGATGACGAAGGGACAATCCTGTATACGAACCGCGCATGGCAGGAGTTCGGGGAGGAGAACGATATCGAACTTCGACCGGATACGATCGGAACCAACTACCTCACGATCACCAGACAGGCGGAAACAGAGGAGGCACAGACTGCTGCCGCCGGGTTATCCGAGATTTTAACAGGGGAACGAGACGTGTTCGAGTTCGAGTATCCGTGTCACACCCCAAACGAACAACGGTGGTTTCTCATGCGGGCAGCGTCGTTCACTACCGATGACCGGAAATACGTCGCTGTTGCCCATTTCGACATCACTGGCCGGTACGAGTATCAGCGCCAGTTAGAACGATCCAACGAGCGCCTTCAGCAGTTCGCCTACGTCGCCTCCCACGACCTTCAGGAGCCGTTACGGATGGTCACGAGCTACCTTCAACTGCTCGAGCGCCGCTATAGCGACGAACTCGACGACGACGCCGAAGAGTTCATCGAGTTCGCCGTCGACGGCGCCGAGCGGATGGAAGCCATGATCGAGGGGCTGCTTACCTACTCCAGAGTCGAAACACAGGGAGACTCCTTCGATTCGATCGACCTCGAAGCGGTGCTGGACGACGTTCTGACGGATCTCGGTATCCGGATCGACGAAACCGATGCTGAAATCACTGCTGACCCGCTGCCGACCGTCAGCGGTGACGCCAGCCAACTCCGCCAACTCTTCCAGAACCTGTTGGAAAACGCGCTCCAGTACAGCGGCGAGCAAAACCCTCGAGTGTCACTCTCTGCGACGCGTGACGGGGACGAGTGGATCGTTTCGGTCAGCGACGAGGGGATCGGGATCGATCACGACGATACGGACCGGGTCTTCGAGGTGTTTCAGCGACTTCATAGCCACGAGGAGTACGAAGGGACGGGAATCGGCCTCTCGCTCTGTCGACGGGTTGTCGAACGCCACGGTGGCGAGATCTGGGTCGACTCCGAGCCCGGCGAGGGATCGACGTTTTCGTTTACGCTTCCGGCAGCCGATACGTGACACCCTTTCTGCGGATTTTCCATGCGGTATTCGCGCTCCGTACTCAGCCCCTTCTGAGAACGGAGCCGCGCTGACGGTGACGTCGTCCTCGTCGTACGACGCGGCGTTCCCTCGTCATCGGCGGCGCGGATGCAAAAGAGCACAGCCGTCTTCGGACTCGTCGATGCCGCTCACCCGAGTTCGAAGCCGTCGGTCGTCCGCTCGAGGTAGCCGCGGTCGCGCAGCGTCCCGGTGATCGAGAGCACGGTTCCCTTCTTGACCCCGAGGTCCGCACAGAGCTCCTCGGCCGTCACGACGCCGTTGGCCGCGACGTAGAGGTAGACCAGCTTCGCTCGCGGCGACTCGAGGTCGTCCGGAACCGTTACAGTCGACTGTAATCCGCCGTCGGATTCCATACGCCACCTCTATGTTCGACGATATTAAAACTCCGTATCGTCAATCGTCGAAATAGTCGCCGTGAGGGGTTCTACCTGCGGATCAACGTCGCTTCGAACGGACTCAGAGCGCTTTTGGGTGTCGGGCGTCTCCACACTGCGCATGGACCTCCAACTGATCGTGCTGGGGCTGTTAACCGGCCTTCTCACGGGTGCGTTCTTCGCACTGTTCGACGTTCCCATTCCGGCTCCGCCCGAACTACCGGGGCTCATGGGAATCGTCGGTATCTACCTGGGCTATCGGCTGATCCAGTTTTGGGACATCAGCGTCGATGTGTTCGATTCTATCGGCTTCTGACGAGCGGGGTCTCGTCGGTCGTCGAAAACGGATTTGTCGTGTGGTATCAGGGCGCAACGTCGAGATCGGCGGCGAACTCCCGCGCTCGAGCGCGGATCTCCTCGGCGTCTGCGACGACGACCTCGCCGTCTCGTTGCAACACCTCGCCGTCGACCATCGTGAACCGCACGTCGTCGCCGTGGGCGGCGAAGACGAGATGCGAGAGCACGTCGTGGAGCGGCGTTGCGCGGGTGATATCGGTCTCGAGGCCGATGAGGTCCGCCTTCCAGCCCTCGCGTACGTTTCCGACTCGATCGAAGCCGGCGGCTCGAGCGCCGTTTACGGTCGCCATCTCGAAGACCGTCGGCGCGGGCAGCGCCTGGGGCTCGAGTCGATCGACCTTCTGCAGTAGACTCGCCTGCCGCATCTCCGTGAAGGGATCGAGCGTGTTGTTACACGGCGGGCCGTCGTTGCCGAGCGCGACGGTAATTCCGCGATCGAGGTAGTCGTGAACCGGCGCGACGCCGCTCGCGAGCTTCATGTTCGAGGAGGGGCAGTAGGTGACGTTCGTGCCGGTCTCGGCGAGGATCTCCCGCTCGGTCTCGTCGGTCCAGACGCAGTGGGCGAGGACGACGTCCTCGCCGGTCAACCCGACTTCGTTCAGCCAGTGGACGTTCCGTCGCCCCGTTTCTTCCTCGACCGTCTCGATCTCGTCGCGGTTCTCGCTGGCGTGAGTGTGGATCATCACGCTCTCGTAGGCGTCGGCGAGCTCTCGCGTCCCGCGGAGGCAGGCCTCCGTACAGCTAACGGCGAACCGCGGCGTCAGTGCGTACCTGATCCGGCCGCCCTCGACGCCGTGGTAGCGCCGGATCAGTCGCTCGCTCTCCGAGAGCGCGTCGTCGGTATCCTCGAGCAGGCCCGGCGGGGCCTCCTTGTCCATCATCACCTTTCCGAGTCGCCCCCTGATGCCGAGGTCGCGGGCCGCCTCGAAGGCCTCGTCGGCGTGGTGGACCGACAGGTGGTCGATGCAGGTCGTCGTCCCGCTCTCGATCATCTCGAGGTAGCCGAGTTCGGCAGCCGCTCGCATCTCCTCGGCCGACAGCGAGGCCTCCATCGGCAGGACGTAGTCGAACAGCCACTCGAGCAACGCGGTGTCGTCGGCGATGCCGCGACCCAGACTCTGGACCGAGTGGACGTGTGCGCCGACGGTTCCCGGCGCGAGGAGGTCGTACTCGTCGCGTTCGTGGTCTGGATACCGCTCGAGACACGTCGATCGGTCTCCCACGGCGACGATTCGGTCGTCCGCGACGACGACCGCACCGTCGTGGATGACGGTTTCGGCGTCGACGATGACCGTCCCCGATAGCAACATATCGATCCAGTAGCCGCCGTGTGCCCTTATCGCTGTGCATCCGCCGGCCGCCCGAACAGTAACTGCTCACGACGGCTTGCGACGGCTCACGACGATCCGATCGCGGCCGACGCCTTCGAGAGGCCGTACGCGAGCGTGATGATGATCGTGAAGGTAATGTAGCCCACGCCGAGTGGCAGGACGAGCAGCGGGAGCCACTCGTAGAAGAGGTATCCACCGACGGCGAGCAGCGGCACGAGAACGAGGTTTACTCGGACGAATCGAGCGATACCCATCTAGCCGAAGCCAGTGGGAGCGCGCATATAGCCCTGCTGGTGTCGGCTCGCGGTTGCGTTCGAGAACGTCGTTGCAAAAACGGGATCGCCGGCGAGTCGGCGGTCGTCAGTAACTGCGGACCTTCGGCTCGTAGGTCTTGTCCTGTCCCTCGAGGATGACGGGCCGGTAGAAGATCTTCGGCTCGCCGTCTTCCCAGGAGATGAGCGTGTGCTTGAGCCAGTTCTCGTCGTCGCGCACCTGGTTCTCCTGGCGCCAGTGGGCGCCGCGGAACTCGTTTCGCACGAGCGCGCCGAGCGCGATCGTCTCGGCGACGTCGATCAGGTTACGCGTCTCGATGGTCTGCTGGAGGTCGGTGTTGAACGTCCGCGACGGATCGTCGACGTAGACGTCCTGATACTCCTCGCGACACTCGCGGATGATCCGCAGCGCCTTCTTGATGCCCTCTTCGGTCCGGAAGACGTTGACGTAGTCGGTCATCGCGTTCTGGAGTTTCTGACGGATCTCGGCGTGCTGGACGCCGTCGTCTTTGTCCATCAGGGTGTCGACGCGCTCGCGGGTGCGTTCGACAGTCTGTTCCAGGACGCCCTCGGCGTCGGCGGCGACGCCGCCGTCCGCCGCGACGCCACCGGCGGTGTCGAGGCCGGCGTTGCCCGGTTGGACGGGAAGTTCGGTGTCGGTCTCGTCCTCGACGTCGTCGCCATAGCCGGTTCGGATCTCGGGTTCGCCGAGGTCGTCGCCGGCCGCGTGGCGACCGGCGCGCTTGCCGAAGACGATCAGTTCGGGCAGGGCGTTCCCGCCCAGGCGGTTGCCGCCGTGGACGGAGACACAGGCACACTCGCCGGCCGCGTAGAGACCGCTGATGTTGGTCTCGCCGTTCTCGTCGGTTTCGATGCCGCCCATCGCGTAGTGCTGGCCGGGCTTGACCGGCATCGGTTCGACGAGACCGTCGACGCCCTCGAAGTCCTCCGCGAGGTGAAGGATATTTTCGAGGCGGTCTATGATGCGCTCCTCGCCGAGGTGGCGCATGTCGAGGTGGACGTACTCGTCCTTGACGCCGCGGCCCTCGTTGACCTCGGTCAGTTCGGCCCGCGCGACGACGTCCCGGCTGGCGAGTTCGCCGGAGTTGTTCGCGTAGCCGTACTCGAACATGAAGCGCTCGCCCTCGTTGTTGTAGAGGATTCCGCCCTCGCCGCGGACCCCCTCGGAGATTAACACGCCCGTGGAGGGAAGGGAGGTTGGGTGGAACTGGATGAACTCCATGTCCTCGAGGGGCGCACCCGCACGATACGCCATCGCGTGGCCGTCGCCGGTACAGGAGACGGCGTTCGTGGTGTGGTCGAACGCCTGCCCGGGACCGCCGGTCGCGAGGACGACGCCGTCGTTCGCTTTGAAGCCCTCGACCTTGCCGGTCTGGACGTCGTAGGCGACGATGCCGTGGCACTCGCGGTCGTTCGGGTCGTCTTCGTCGGTGACGGCGAGGTCCATGACGTACCACTCGTCGTAGACCTGAATCCCGCGCTTGACGACCTGCTCGTACATCACGTGCAGCAGGTGGTGACCGGTCTCGGCGCCGGCATACGTGGTTCGCGGGTAGGAGAGGCCACCGAACGGACGCTGGGAGACGCGACCGTCGTCCTCGCGGGAGAAGGGCATCCCCCAGTGCTCGAGTCGGATGGTGTCCTCGGGGGCGTCCTGTGCGAGGGTCTCGACCGCCGGGGCGTCGCCCAGGTAGTCCGACCCTTTCATCGTGTCGTAGGCGTGGAGTTCCCAGTCGTCGCCCTCCTGGAGCGCGGCGTTGATGCCCCCTTCGGCTGCACCCGTGTGACTGCGAACCGGGTGGAGTTTCGAGACGAGTGCGACGTCTGCACCCGCCTCGTCCGCTGCGACCGCAGCACGGAGGCCGGCGCCGCCGGCGCCGACCACGATAACGTCGTGTTCGTACATATTACCAGAATTTCAGGTTCTTCTTGACTGCCTCCCGCTTGAGCTCCTGAATGTGCTCGGTGAGCGGAATGTCTTTCGGACACACCTCGGTACAGGAGAACTGGGTCTGGCAGCGCCAGACGCCGTGTTCCTGCTCGAGAATGCGGAGCCGGTGCTCCTTGACGTCTGCGGGTTCGCGGTTGTCCATCGCGAACCGGTAGGCCTTGTTGATCGCCGCCGGACCGAGGTACTCGTTGTCGCCGGCCGCGATGTTACACGAGGACATACACGCGCCACACCAGATACAGCGCGTGGACATCTTGACCTTCTCGCGGTTCTCGCGGCTCTGGCGTTGCTCCTCGAGGTCGCTCGCGTCGGGCGTCTCCTCGTTCTGGAAGTACGGCTCGACGGTGTGCATCTGGTCGTAGAAGTGGTCCATGTCGACGACCAGGTCCTTGACGACCTCCTGGTGGGGCAACGGCTCGATGCGGATCGGCTGGCTGAGGTCGGCGATCTGGGTCTTACAGCCCAGTCGCTGTTTGCCGTTGACGAAGAAGGCGTCCGATCCACAGACGGCCTGCCGACAGGAGTGTCGGAAGGTCAGCGACGAGTCGTAGGTGTCGCGTGCGTACATGACCGCGTCGAGAACGGTCATTCCCTTCTCGAAGGGAACGTGGAAGTCGTCGAACCGTGGCTCCTGTTTGCCCTCGACCTCGGGGTCGTAGCGGAACACCTTGATGAGAACCGACTCCTCCTCGAGTTCCGATTCGGGCGTCGTCTGCTGGTCGATGTCGCCGCCCTGTTTTTCCTTCTCGTCGACGGGCGACTCCGCGCCCCGCATCTCGGGGTCTTCCGGTGCTTCCTGGCTCTCCGGTTGCTCTGGTTCTTGCTGTTGCGTACTCATATTACCATCCCGCCATTTCGATTGCAACCCAGATACCCTGGGCGATGAGTCCGACGCTCGCGATAACAAGCACCGCGAGCACGACTTTCTTTTGCGTTCCCTCGAGTCCCTGGTTAATCAAGGCGTTGTAGACGCCGTTGACGCCGTGGAACGTCCCCGCGATGAGAAACAGGACCATCGTCAGGAAGTAGCCGACGTTCTCCATTCGCGCCTGCGTGCCGGCGAATGTGACGTCCGCAGCGTGGTTGACGAAGTGCAAGAGGAAGAAGTGGAACGCGAGCACGACGACGAGAAACGCCGCCGTGATACGCTGCAGTAGCCACGCGGTTCCGCCCGGCGCGAACGAGGAGTATCGTTCAGCCATTAGATCGTCACCCCGTCCATGAAGGTCGGCACGCTGGCCACGGCGATGATCCCCGTCAGGATCAGCGAGGCGTAGAAGCTCTTATCCTGCGCCTCGAGCCCGACACCGAGGTCGACCATCAGCAGACGCAGGCCGTTCAGGATGTGAAAGACCGCGACCGCGAGCAGGCCGACCTCGAGCACGCGGATAATAAACAGCGACTCGAGACCCTGAATGGTGTTAGTGTAGGCCTCGGGACCGGTTAACGCACTACTCAACACGGCGATGTGGGTAAACAGGTAGCCGATAAGCATCCACCCGGTGAACTTGTGGAAGATCCACGCCCACATGCCGGCCGAGAACTCCTTCCAGCGACCGAAGTCCTCGATGAGACCGCGATTGTAAGACTGACTCATACGCTCATGTGGACGGTTAGACCGCTGGGGTATAGAAGTTACTTTTATCTCTCCTGTTTCGTTTTTCGTGCACCATCGGAACGCGAGAAACCATTCGGTTTCGTCGGTGAATCCCGGATTCAGCTGCGCTGAGACGCGTCGAGAGTCCACTCTCCGACGGCGGAAATCGGCGAACCCGCGCTACTCGGTCTCGGATCGGTCGCCGTGTCGTTCGTCGTCACCGTCGTCATCGTCGTCCGCGCCCGTCGGTCGCAGTTCCGAGCGCGAGCGCTCGGTCGTTCGTTCGCGCTCGAGGGCGATCTGCGTGTCCGGCGAGAGGCCGACCAGATGGCAGAGGGGGTTGCCGGGGTAGACGACGGGGTTCTCGAGAACGCCGACGACGAGACCCGTAAAGGGGGCCTCGACGGTGACGATGTCGTCTTCTTCTTTGAACGGATTCGTGATCGTACAGATCACTTCGCCCTCGCGGACGAACTCGCCGCGGCCGTGTTTCATGTCGACGATGCCGCCGGCGTCGGCGCGGATCCAGGTCTTCTCGTCGTCGTCGTCGATGACGGTTCGCCAGCCGGGCCAGTGGACCGACGAGTCGGGGTGACAGCCGAACTCGGCGAGGACGCTGGCGACGCCGGTCAGCGCGCGATCGATCAGGCGCCGCTGGAAACGGTGTGCTTCCCCCATCTCGACGGTGATCGTCGGAACGCCAGCCTGCGTCGCCTCGCGTCGCAAGGTGCCGGAGGGGCCCTCGCCCGCGATGATGACGTTCGAGCTGAACGCCCTCGCCAGGCGATTGACCGTTCGGTTTTCCGTGTTGGCTCGAACGTGGAGCATGTTCGTCCGACCGCGCGTGGAGGTATGAAAGTCGATTCCCAGATCGCAGGGTTCGATGAAGTTCGTAAAGATACGGTGAGCCATTCGCCTGGCGCTGGTCGATCCTTCTCGGCCGGGAAACGAACGGTTCAGGTCCCGGTCGTAGATCGGCAGATACCGTTCCTGGGCGAGAAATCCGGGGACGTTCATCACCGGCAGGCAGACGAGCGTCCCGTGAAGCGCCGAGTGATCCCAGTCGTGGGCCACCTCGCGGACGACCTCGATTCCGTTGAGTTCGTCGCCGTGGGCCGCAGCGGAGAGGAACACGGTCGGTCCCGGATGCTCGCCGTTGACGACCGTCACCGGAACCCTAACCGGATCGCCGAGATAGGTCTCGCTGATTCCGTAGCGGATGTTGGCCGACTCGCCGGGATCGACCCGACCACCGTTGTACGTAAATGGCTCGGCCTCGCGGTCGGACGCACCGGTCTCGCGCGGTTCGTCCATGTCGTCGCTCATACTGCACTCTCCGCCGGCAGCAATGTGAATCTTCTCCCCTCGACGCCGTGAGGGCGTGGCGAGGCGTCACTCGACTCGAGCGCGCAGGCGCCGGTGTGGATTTTACGCCGAAACCCCTCGTTCCGTCGAACCGAAGACGGGGAAAAACTCACCCCGTGGGCATACGTTTTGTAGGAAGACGTGGTAATGCCGGGCATGGAGATTCGTGAAGCCACCGACGACGACGTCGAGACGATTCGGTCGATCGCCCAGCGCTCGCTCGAGTCGACGTATACGGACTTTCTCGACCAGGAGACGGTCGACGACGCGATCGAGCAGTGGTACGGCGACGCGTTTGGCGACGACCTCGCGGACAAGCACTCGCTGATCTTGCTCCTCGAGCGCGACGGCGAAGTCGTCGGCTTCTCTCAGAGCGATCTGGTCGGACAGCGCCACGGAACCGGGCGAATCCTCTGGCTCCATATCGATCCCGACCACCGCGGGGGCGGCATCGGTGTTCGCCTGCTCGTTCGGACCCGTGAACAGCTCCTCGAGAAGGGCGCCGACGACATTCAGGCGTTCGTCCTCGCGGACAACGAGGGCGGCAACGAGTTCTACGCCCAGAACGGCTTCGAACAGGCCGGCCAACGCGAGGTCGAGATCGGCGAGGAGACGTTCACGGAGAACGTCTACGCGGAAGGAGCGATCGACGAGGAGGGCTGGGGCACCGTCGACGAACTCGAGGTCGACGGCGAAACTGTCTTCGTGAGCTACGGCGAGGCGGCTCGGGGCGCCAAATCGCCGTTCTACCGCGCCTACGAGACTGAGGACCGCGAGGAGCTGTACGGCTGGTTCTGTGGCAACTGCGACTCCATGGACAACAGTATGGACACGATGGGCCGCATCGAGTGCAACAACTGTGGAAACCGGCGGAAAGCGACGCGCTGGGACGCCTCGTATCTGTAAGGCTGGTGGCCGGGTAGCGCCGTTTTCGCTCGAGTCGTCGTCTCCGGTTTGCACCCACCTCTCGTTTGCTTTTGTCGCCCGTTGGCTTCAGTTCTCGAGTCGATCGACGAACCGATCGAACGCGCCGCTCTCGGGGTGAACGTGGGCGTAGGTCCCCATCGACTCGTACTCGACCAGCCCGTCGTGGTCGCCGTCGATCCCGTCGCCGCGGACGGTCTCGAAAGCGAAGCGGGCGTCACCGTCGACGTCGGCACTCGAGTAGTGGAACTCGTGGCCGCGGATCGTCTCGCCGGCGGTCGCGGTCAGCGTTCCGTCCGTCGCCTCGAGTTCGACGTGATCGAGCGCCCGATAACGGTCGTGCATCTCGACGTCGGCGGGCAGGATCCCGGCCATCTCGTGGCGCTCGCCCTCGGCGGTCGTCAGCGACTGACTCATCGCCATCAGCCCGCCGCACTCGCCGAGAACGGGACGCCCGTCGCTGGCCAACGCGCCGAGTTCCGCGAGCGTCCCCGCCGCCTCGAGTTCGGCGGCGTGGAGTTCGGGGTAGCCGCCGGGCAGGTAGACGCCGTCGCAGTCGGGTACGGGATCGCCGGCGACCGGCGAGAACGTGACCAGTTCGGCCCGGTCCCCGAACCGCTCGAGCGTCGCGGGATAGCGAAAGCAGAAGGCGGCGTCGTCGGCGACGGCGACCGTCGTCGCCGCGGAACCGGTCGACGCGACGGTGTCGGTGGACTCGTCGGGCGCAGGGGGGTCGCTCGCCACCGCGGCCAGCCGCTCGGCCTCGAGCGATTCCGCGGCCTCTCGCAGCGCGTCGGTCGGAACCGCGGCCTCGTCACCCATCTCGAGTCCGAGGTGGCGGTCGGGGATCTCGAGGGCCGGATTCCGCGGGATGCGTCCGAAGAACTCGAGGTCGTCGGGCAAGGCGTCGCGGATGCCCTGCTCGTGGCGACCGCCGTGGGCGCGCTGGGCGACGATTCCGGCGACCTCGATATCGCGGCCGATCGTCTCGGCGTAGCGCTGAAAGCCAAGCGCCGTCGCCGCGACGCTCTCCATGCCCGCCTTCGCGTCGACGACGAGGACGACCGGAACGTCGAGGGCCTCGGCGACCATCGCCGTACTCGAGCCGTCACCGTCGTACAGCCCCATGACCCCCTCGACGACGCAGACGTCCCCCTCGCCGCGGTGATAGTTTCGCCTGAGTCCGTCCGCGCCACAGAGCCACAGATCAAGCGTCCGGGACGGGCGGCCCGCGACCGCCTCGTGGTGGCTCGGATCGATGAAATCCGGGCCAGCTTTGGCGGGCTGGACCGAATAGCCGGCGTCCTCGAGCGCCCGAATGATCGACAGCGTCGCGACCGTCTTCCCGACGCCGGAGCTGACGCCGCCGAGAACGAATCCGTTCATTGTGATTGCGTTAGCACAACTCGACTTGAATCCGTCGGTGGCGGCAGCACACCCGAGCGACCGCAATCGAATTGGCGCTACTGTGCGTTCGCTCGAGCACCTGCCATGTCCGACTCGAGTACGGCGTCGTCGAGTACGACGTCACCGATCCCTGCGCTGAAAGAACGCGCCGGCGTCGTCAACGCGCTCGTCGACGGCGCACAGACGCTCCTCGTTCGCCACCCGACGCTGGATCCGGGAACGATCGACGAGCGGTTCGCCCTGTATCCGGCCTACAGTCACCAGGTGCCTGCCCGGTACCAGCCCAGATACGAGGAGTACTACCACCGGGCGAGTGCGAAGCCCGACGACGGGGTTCCCGTCCGCGCCGTCGCCGACGTCCACGAGGAGTACACCGTCCCGGTCTCGAGTTCGGAAGACGCGCTCGACGCCCTCGCTCGCCACTACGTCTACACGCCCGACGGCCTCCGGGACAAGTACGATCCCGACGGGGAGTTGCGCGTGTGCTTGCTGCGGGTGTCCGAACTCGAGAACCCGACGCTCCTCGAGGAGCGGGGCAGTTACCGGGGCTGTCGCGCCTGGATCGAACTGGCCGACGACGTCGAGGTCGACCCCGCATCAGCGACGCCCGTCCTCGACGACGCGACGTTCGCCGAGCGGCGGGCGGCGGTTCGAGACGCACTCGATCGGGCGTGATCGCCGGACGGCTGTCGGGCGGGTGAGGACGCGAGTTTCGGAAACAGGCTCCCACCCCGCCGACGGACTTAACCGAAGTGATCCGCTACGACCAGTCCCTCGAACTATGACCGACGACACCGACTCCGAGACCGAACGGCATCTTCGCGAGGCGCTGCGCCACCTCGGCGAGGCACAGGACGGCGACCTCCGGAAGACGAACGCCATCGCGCTCGAGGAAGTGTCGAACACCGTGTCGACGGTACTGCGCGAACACGAAGAGAAGCCGTAGACGGGGTTCTCGAGCCGTCTTCGAGACGGACGTATTCGGATCGTTCTTCGAAGATTCGTTCCCTCCGACGGGACAACTGTTCGATCGAACGAGAGATCGCCGATCAACGAACGGTATGGTTTAACATGCCACGACGCGTACGGACGCCGTGATGAGCCCCGAAGATACTCAGCCGCCAGCCGCGAGCGAACTGCGCAACAAAGAGGAGACCGAACTCCCGATCGGCGAGGTGCGAGAACCCGAGAGCCGCGGCGTCGCCATGTGGCGGTGTCGGGACTGTGGCGAGATGGGGCACCTCGAGGAGGAGTTGCCGCCGTCGTGTCCTGGCTGTGACGCGCCCCGAGAGGATCTGTACTACTGGGAAGAAGATTAATCGCGAGAGCCCCTCGACGCGGACGTCGCTCTGGTGTCGCTGCGACGCGGACCCGCCAACCGCCGAGCGACGCCGTGGCTCTCGGTCGGTGCGCCCTTCGTTCCCGAAAACCCGGCCGACGACAGCTCAGGGAACCGGCTGCCTGACGGCCAGCACGATCAGATCCGAAAACGGCGTCTCGTCCGGCCCGTCGCCGCCGGCGTGTTCCGACAAACTCGCCAGCGTGAATCGGTGAATTTCCTCGTCGTCGTGGGTCAGCTTCTCGAGCACCAGCGCCTCGAGGTCGGGGTCGGCGCCGTTCTCGAGCAGAAACGCGGCGATATCGCCGGGCATCCGATCGTACGGCCGCGGCAACACGAGCAGGTGACGGTCGTCGACCGCGGCGGCCATGCGCTCCATGTCGGCCTCGAGGTCGCCGCTTTTGTGGAGCGTGACGAACTCGGTGTCCTCCATCGGCGTTCGGGCGCGGCTGGCGGCCATCTGTAGGGACGAAATGCCCGGAACGACCCGGACGGGGACGTCAGGCGCCTCACGCCGTACCGCATCCTGGACCTTCCCGACGAACTGATACCCCGAGTGGTTCGGATCGCCCATCGCGACCGCCGTCCCGGAGTCGCCGGCCGCGACGCGCTCGCCGAACGCCTCGAGCGCCTCGGCTTCGTCGTTGTACCCGCAGGTCAGTAGATCGGCGTCGGTCAGGTCGTCGACGAACTCGACGACGGTCGTAAAGCCGACGACGACGTCGGCTTCCTCGATCGCGCGCCGACCGCGGGGCGTCAGGAACTCCTGGTTGCCGGGCCCGACGCCGACGGCGTAGACGGGGTCGTCGGTCTCTTCATCGATGTCAGGCTCCGCTTCGGCGGCCGCGAACGTCGCCGGATCCGGACCCGCCTCGAGGTCGTACTCGCCGCTCATGCGTCCTCCTGTGAGGCGCGTGCCGCTCGAGTCTCGGCCGGAATAGCCAGCTCGAGCCCGTCGGTTCGAACGTCTTTCGCGACGTGGATCAGCTCGTTTGTCAGCGCGGCAGCGAGGCCGCTGCCGCCGCGGCGACCGACGTTCGTAATCGCCGGCACGTCGTACTCGGCGCTGATCTCGCGGATGCGCGTTCGGCTCTCCTCGGCCTTGACGAAGCCGACGGGAGTCGCGACGACGACCGCTGGTCGGGTGCCGTTCTCGATGCAGTCCGCGAGCGCGAACGCTGCGGTTGGTGCGTTGCCGACCACCGCGATGGCGCCGTCGTAGACGCCCTGCTTGTCCAACTCGAGCACCGAGGCGGCGGTCCGGGTCATCCCCGTCTCCGTCGCTAGTTCGGCGCCGTTGCCGATCGCCTTGCGCTTCTCGCAGTCGTGGCCTCGAGAGGTGATTCCGGCCTTGGACATCGTGATGTCGGTGACGATGGTGGCCTCGTCGAGGACCGCTCGAGCGCCGGCGCGGACGGGCGCGTCCTCGTCGTCGCCGACGTCGTCGCTGCCGGTGAACTCGATCAGGTGCTGGAACTCGATGTCGCCCATCGAGTGAACCGACTTCTGGCGGATCCGATCCGCGAGGGTCTCGTCGGGGACGAACTGGCGAACGATGTCCATGCTCGTCTCCGCGATATCCATCGCGTTCTGCGTGGTCGCGCCGAGGTCGGCGTACTCCCGTTCGTACTCCTGGTCAGCCTCAGTCATCGTTCGTCACCCCCGGGCTGACGGCCTCGTTCGTCGTTCTGGCCTCGAGGTCGCCCTCGACCTCGAGATTCAGGTCGCGCAGGCGGTCGACCGTCTCGTCGTCGGCGTCCCAGAGGTCCCGTTCGACGGCCTCGAGCAAGGTGTCCGTGATAGACTCGAGCGCCCACGGGTTGACGTCGCGCAGCCACTCCTGACGGTCGTCGTCGAAGGCGAACTTCTCGGCGACCTCGTTCCAGAGGGTGTCGCTGACGACGCCGGTCGTCGCGTCCCAACCGAGCGTTACGTCGACCGTCGTCGAGAGGTCGCCCGCGCCCTTGTAGCCGTGGTCCTCCATGGACTCGAGCCAATCGGGGTTCAACACGCGAGCGCGCATCGCCTTGCGGACCTTCTCCTCGTTCGTGTAGACGTCGACGTTGTCCGGATCCGAGGAGTCGCCGACGTAGGAGGCCGGCTCCTCGCCGGAGATTTCGCTGACGGCGGAGATGAAGCCGCCGTGGAAGGCGTACCAGTCCGAGGAGTCGAACTCGTCCTGTTCCATCGTGTCCTCGATCTTGACCGTCGCGTCGACGCTGGAGAGTCGGCGCTCGAAGGCGTCGTGGGCGTCGGAAACCCGTCCGCGCGATCCCATGGCGTAGCCGCCCCACTGGACGTAGACGGAGGCGAGATCGGCGCGGTCGTCCCAGTTGCCCTCGTCGACGGCCTTGTTCGTCCCGGCGCCGTAGCCGCCGGGCTTCGTGGTGAAGACGCGGTGCAGCGCGGCCTTCCGGGCGTCGGACTCGTCGAGCCCTTCTTCCTCCCGTAACTGCTCGGCCTCCTCCTCGACGTGTTTTTTCACGTAGTTCAGCTCGTGGGGTTCATCGAGGTCGACCACGGCGTCGACGGCGTCGTGGATGACGCCCGCCGCGGCGGGGAAGGCGTCCCGGAACAGCCCGGAGACGCGCGTCGTCACGTCGATCCGGGGTCGGTCCAGTTCCTCGAGGGGAATCGGCTCGACGTCGTCGATCCGACCCGCGTCGGTCCACTGCGGTTCGACGCCCATCATCGCGAGCACCTGGGCGATCGTCTCGCCGCGGGTGCGAACCGTCGGGGTCCCCCACGCGACGACGCCGATCTCCTCGGGGTAGGCCCCCGATTCAGAGTGATGGCGCTCGAGGACGCCCTCGGCGACCTCCTTGCCCACCTGCCAGGCAGCCTTCGCAGGGACCTTCCGCGGATCGAGCGTGTAGAAGTTTCGCGCCGTCGGCAGCAGGTCGACGCCGCCGCGGGTCGGGGCGCCGGAGCCGCCAGGCGGGACGTACTCGCCCGACAGGGCGTCCGCAGTTCTGGGTATCTCGTCTTCGGCGCCCTGTACGCGGGGCTGGGCCTCCTCGCAGATGTACGCAAGCACCTCGCGGAGGTCGTCGTGGGCGCCGGATTTGGCTCGGGCGTCGCCGATCGTTTCGAGGTCGACCACGAGCAGGTTCATGTTCACCTCGTCGTCAGGGCCACCCTCGAGTTCGGATTCGGGAACGTCGAACTCGTGCTCGGCGAGCGTCTCGATCAGGTCGACGCTGGTCTCGTAGACGATATCGGCGGCCTCGGCGTAGGTCATCCCCAGCGCGTCGTCGTACTCGCCGGGCGCGTTCAGCATCGTCTCGTAGTCGACGCCGAGCGCGCCGGCGACGCTCTCGCGCAGGCTCGGCGCGCCGGGGTTCTCGAGGCGCGTCAGCGCGACGAGATACTCGACGAGCCGTTCGTCCGCCGGCGGCTCGGACATCGTGTGCAGCCCCAGCCGGATCTGGGTGGTCTTGACGTCGGTGAGGTACTCGTGGATGCGCTCGACGAGGGCGTCGATCTCGAGGTCTGCGCCGTCCACGTCACCCTCTGCGAGGGTCGAACCCGCTTCGTCCGGGCCGCGAACGTCGGCCTTCTCGCTGATTTCGCCGGCGATCCCCAACTCGACCGCCAGATCCAGTTCGTCGACTGTCTCGCGGATCAGCGCCTCGAGGTGCTCGCCGTCGTCCGCGCGGGCGTCTTCCATCCCCGCCTCGCGGTACTGGTTCGCGAGTTCCTCGAGTTCCGAGAGCTCGTCGTACGTGCCGGCGTTTCGCATCACCGGCGTCAGGTAGTCGACGATGGCGGCGTAGGAGCGCCGTTTCGCCTGGGTCCCCTCGCCGGGGTTGTTGACGATGTAGGGGTAGACGTTCGGAATGTCGTCGATCAACTGGTCGGGCGCGCTCTCCCCGTCGAGGCCGACCGTCTTGCCGGGGAGCCACTCGAGGCTGCCGTGGGTTCCGAGGTGGACGACCCCGTCGGCCTCGAACTCGTTGCGCAGCCAGCCGTAGAATGCGTAGTAGTCGTGTGGCGGCTGCAGATCCGAGTCGTGGTAGACTTTCGAGGGGTCCATCCCGAACCCGCGCGGCGGCTGGACCGTGACGAGGACGTTTCCGAACTCGACGCCGGGGATGGCGAACGGGCGGTCCGGGACCGCTCCCCATTCCTCGACGATGTTCTCCTGGAAGCGGTCGTCGGCCTCCGCGAACCACTTCGCGTAGGTATCGGGCGAAACCACGTCGATCGAGAGGTCGCGGACGTCCTCGGGGGCGACCCAGCGGTCCTCGAGCGTCAGCTGCGAGGTGAGTTTCTCGACGAGCGACTGCCCGCTGTCGGGCATCTCGCCGCCTAAATCGTAGTTTCGCGTCTCGAGTTCGGAGAGCAGATTCACCGTCGACTCGGGCGAATCGAGCCCGAACGCGGTACCGATCCCGTCGTCGCTCGGCGGGTAGTTGTGGAGGACGACGGCGATCCGTTTCTCCTCGTTGGGCGTGTGCCGGAGTTCGGCCCAGTTGACCGCCAGCCGCGTCGCGTGGTCGATGCGGTCTTCGATCGGGAAGTGGTGTTTCGGCGCGGAGCCGATGCCGGCCTCGTCGTCGGTTCGCTCCTTGCCCGAGATGGGATGGGTGATGACGTTGCCGTCGAACTCCGGCAGCGCCACCGAGAGGGCGAGTTCGAAGCCCATCACGCCCGTGTCGCTGGATTCGTAGCGCGAGCGCGAGCGCATCGTCGTCACGGTCTGGAGGACGGGGACGCCGAGGCGGTCGAGGAAGACGTCTTCGGCCGAATTGCCTTCGTCGCTGGCGCTGCGGCCGCGTTCGTCCATCGAGAGCGAGAACATAAAGGACGAAAGCACGGCGTCGGCGACGGGGTCGCCCGCATCGTCGATGAGCCAGGTGTCCGTTACCCACTCGGCGTCTTCCTGCTCGTCCGTATCGGTCGCCGGGTTGCAGAAGATCGGCAGCGCGTTGGCCCCCTGCTCCTCGAGCGCGCGGACCTGTGCGTCGACGTAGCGGGTGTTTTCGTGGGTCCAGTGAGACTCGTAGAACCAGACGGCCACGGTGGGCTTCTCGGGGTCGTGGGTCTCGAGCAGTTCCTCGTAGCCGACGCCGGGGTAGTCGGGGTGGTAGACGCCTTCGGTCGGCAGTTCGGTGGGGTCGTCGTACTCGAGGGACCGGCCCTCGTACTCGGCGGCCAGGAACCGACACAGGTTGGCGACGTTGATCGTCCCGCCCTTCTCGAGGTAGTCGTAGACCCGTTCTCGGTGGTCGTCCGAAACCGTCGTATCCTCGAACGCGAACGCGTCCCCGGTCGCCTTCACGATCAGCGGGACGCCTTCGTCCTCGAGCGCGTTGGTCGCGTACTCGTAGCCCGGCATGCTGTCTTCGGCGCCGTGCAGCCAGAAGACGGCGGCTGCGGCGTCGGTCAGTTCCTCGACGAACTCGTCGATGTCGGCTTCCCCCTCGAGGTCGCTCTCCGAGCGAACGACCAGCTCGATTCCCTCGAGGCGGTCGGCCGCCTGGCCGATCGAGCCGAGTTCGTTCTCCGTCGCGGTGTAGATCCCGATCGTTGTCATCGCGTTTTTAAACCTCTATTGTATTATCGCAACTATGGTTGCAGAGTCCGAGGACAAAAAGCTGTCGTCACTCCCCGTGCCGGCCATCGTCGGGCAGGCGGAACTCAAGCGCGTCCTGTTCGCCGTCGCGGCCAACGACGGCCTCGACGGGGCCCTGATCGTCGGCGAGAAGGGGACCGCGAAGTCGACCGCGGTTCGGGGACTCGTCGACCTCCTCCCCGAACAGCGAGCCGTCGCGGACTGTCCGTACGGCTGCGATCCGGACGAACCGAGCGCACAGTGTGCGTCGTGTCGAGAGCGAGACTGCGAGGAACTGCCGGTCGAAACCCGCCCGGTGCCGCTCGTGATGCTCCCGCTCGGGGCGACTCGAGACCGCGTCGTCGGCACGCTTTCAGTCGAGGACGCCCTCGCGGGCGAGTCGTCGTTCGATCCCGGCCTGCTCGCGCGGGCCCACCGCGGGGTCCTCTACGTCGACGAGGTGAATCTGCTCGACGACCACCTCGTGGACGTCATCCTCGACGCCGCCGCGAGCGGCGTCAACACGGTCGAACGTGACGGCGTCAGCGTCTCCCATCCCGCCGACTTCACCCTGATCGGCACGATGAATCCCGAGGAGGGCGACCTCCGGCCCCAGCTTCGCGACCGATTCGCCCTCCAGGCGACCGTCGAGGGCTGTCGAGCGATCGACGACCGCGTCGCGATCATCGACCGCGCGCTCGAGCGCGACGATACCGCCGGCGACAGCGACCCGTGGACCGAGTACGCCGAGGAGACCGCTGCCCTGCGAGCGCGGATCGTCGACGCCCGTCGTCGACTCGACGACGTTACGCTCCCCGACGACTTCAAGCGAGAGATCGCCGAACTCTGCCTCGAGGCCGGCGTCGACGGCCACCGGGGTGACGTGGCGACGGCCAGAACCGCGATGGCCCTCGCCGCGCTCGAGGGGCGGACGACGGTCGTCGAGTCCGACGTTCGCGAGGCCGCGAGCTACACGCTTCCCCACCGGCTTCGGAGCACGCCCTTCGAGGACGAACCCGATCTCGAGGACGTCCTCGAGGATCGGTTCGAGGGGGACGCCGACGACGGCGAACGCGGCGACGACGGTGACTCGACCGGCGATGGCGGCGGGACCGCCGACGGCGACGACGAAGCCAGCGGCGAGAGCGAGGCGAACGACGGCGGTGAGACGGGAAACGCGACCGGCGGCGAGCGCGGTGACGGCCCCGAACCCGAACCCGGCGACGACGGACCCGACGGCGAGCGCGAACCCGGCGACAACGGCGAAGATGGTCCCCACGACGAATCCGAACCGGAGACCGACCCCGGCAGCGATCGCGAACCGACCGACGGCGGACCAGCGCCCGCCGAAGCCGGCGGTGGGAACGACGACGCGAGCGATGGAACGGACTCGAGCGACGACCACACCGACGAGGCCGACGAGGACGAACGGGCACAGCCGCTCGTCCCCGGCCAGCGACGCGGCGCCGTCGCCGAGGCCGGCGAGGCGCGAGCGCCCGACCTCGAGACCCGCGACGTCGACTCCGACGGGCGCGAAGGGACGAACGCGGGCGGTTCGCGCGCGAGTACGACGCCGAGCGCCGCCAACCGCGGCGCTCGCGTCCGGACCGAGCCCGCCTCGGGCGACGGCCCCATCGACGCCGCCGCGTCGGTTCGATCGGCCGCGACGCGAGGGGAGTCCCGCGTTCGAAAGCGGGATCTCAGACGGTCGGTTCGGATCGGCGAGACGTCGGCGACCATCGTGTTCGCCGTCGACGCCAGCGCCTCGATGCGGCCCGCGATGCGGACCGCCAAGGGAGTCGTCCTCGAACTCTTGCGCGACAGCTACGAGCACCGCGACGAGGTCGCCGTCGTCGCCTTCGCCGGCGAGGACGCCGAGGTGCTCTTGCCGCCGACCGACAGCGTCTCGCTGGCCGCGCGCCACCTCAAAGAACTCCCGTCGGGCGACCGGACGCCGCTTCCCGCGGGCCTCGAGACGTCGCGAGCGATCCTCGAGCGCGCCGAGACGGACGCCTCGGTCGTCGTGCTCGTCACGGACGGCCGGGCGAACGTCGCCGACGGGAGTCCCACCGACGCGACGCGCCGGGCCGCGCGGGGGCTCGCCGCCGACGGTGCGACGGTAATCGTCGTCGATGCGGGCGACGACTCTCGGGCCGGTCTCTCCGCGCTGGTCGCCGACGAAACCGACGGAGAGCTGGTCCCCCTCGAGTCGCTCTCGGTCGAGACCGTACGAGCGGCGGCCGATCGGGCCGCGGCCGACGAGTGAGGAACAGGGGAAGACGTCGTATCGTCGTCCGGATTCGGGGGATCGAGACTGGATCGTTGGGTCAACGCCTTTCCGTTCGCCCGTCGCACCACTCGCGTATGCAGCGCACTCCACGGGTGCTCGTCGCGGGCGGCGGCCTCGCCGGCCTCGTCGCGGCGCGCCACCTCTCCGGCGGCGGCGCCGACGTCACGCTATACGAGCGTCGCGACGCCGTCGGCGGCCGCGTCCGCACGATCGAGCGCGACGGCTTTCGATTCGACCGGGGCTTTCAGGTGCTGTTCCCGGCCTATCCCGCCGTCCGGCGAGAACTCGACCTCGAGGCGCTCGACCTGCGGCGGTTCACCTCGGGCGCGACCATCGCTCGGCCGAATCACCGTTCGGTGCTCGCCGATCCGCTGGACGCCCCGCGGACGCTCCCGGCGACGCTGTTCAACCCCGATATCACGGTCGGCGACCGACTCCGCGTCGCACGGCTCTGGGCGTCCCTCCGGCGCCTCGAGCCCGAGACGTTCTTCGACGACCTCGAGGGCGACGACGAGTCGATCCAGCAGTTCCTCCGCACTCACGGCTTTTCGGAAGGATTTATCGCGAACTTCGTCGCGCCCTTCTACGGCGGTATCACCCTCGATCGGTCGCTGTCGACCTCGCGGCGCGTCTTCGAGTACACCTTCCGGGCGCTCGCGGCCGGCGGCGCCGCGGTGCCGGCGACGGGAATGGAGGCGATTCCGACCCAGCTCGCCGACCGCGTTCGGGAGTTCGGCGCGACGATCGAAACCGACCGCGAGGTGACGGCCGTCGACGCTGGGACCGACTCGAGCGCGAGCGACGGCGACGCCGTGACGGTGACGACCGCCGACGGCGCCGCGGAGTGGGACGCCGTCGTCGTCGCGACCGATCCGCCGACCGCCCGCGAGGTGACCGAACTCGAGTCGATCCCCACCGACGCCCGGAGCTGCGTGACGCAGTACTATGCGCTGGTCGGACGGGGGGCGCTCGAGACGAGCAAGCGACTGCTCCTGAACGCGGCCGGCGACGGGGGGCCGAACCACGTCGTCCCCCACAGCGCGGTCGCGCCGTCGTACGCGCCCGAGGGAACGACGCTGCTGAGTGCGACCTATCTGGGTCGGCCGGACGCGACCGACGACGAACTGGCCGAGCGGACCCGGACCGCCCTCGAGTCGTGGTATCCCGAACGCGTCTTCGACGACCTCGAGGCGGTCCACACCGAGCGAATCGAGTTCGCGCAGTTCGCTCAGCCGCCGGGGGTCCACGAGGGGTTGCCGGACGCCAGGGACCCGGAGGGCGCCGTCTACCTGGCCGGCGACTACACGCGCTGGTCGTCGATCCAGGGGGCGATGCGAAGCGGGCGAGATGCGGCCCAGGCGGCGCTCGAGGATCTCTCGAACGGATAAGCCGTCGCTTTCGATCGGGAGCGGCTCGGGTGGTATCGAACCGTCACGAACCGGTCGCTCTCGAGTGAGTAGCGTTCGTGAGAAAGATCGGTTATCACGTCGTCAGCAGCTACCGACGGCGTAAACCGGTGTTACTGGCGGACGACGTTCGTCGCGCGCGGGCCCTTGGGGGCCTGTTCGATGTCGAATTCGATGTCCGTTCCCTCGGTGAGGTCCTCGCCGCCGACATCTTCCATGTGGAAGAACACGTCGTCGTCAGCGTCGTCCGTCTCGATGAAACCGTAGCCGCCCGTGTCGTTGAAGAAGTCAACCGTTCCGTTTGCCATTGCGATTAGGAAATGACCAGGATACGGGATAAGTATTGCGAATGCGTCCGGAAAGTGGCGGCTGTTTTAGACAAATATCCACACGAAGGCGGTGTTGGGGAGATTCTTCCGACATGGATTTGGTTCTGTCCGCAACATCGTCCGAACCATCACAACAACCGACTACTTCCGACGGATCCACACTTTCTCCCGTCGGCGTTCGTCGACCGGCACCGGCCCTTCCCGCGGTGTCCCGCGACCACAGCGCGAGGGCAACCGACCGCCACGACACCTCTAGTGGACGCCGCCGACCATCGCGTCCACGGCAGTGGCGTTCGAACGCCGCGCGTCGCCAAGACGGAAGAGCACCGAAACGGCACTCGACGCCGATGAACTCGAGGTACTGACGGAGCGTCCCGGTAGGCAGCCGTTCCGAACCGACACCCGACTGGGTGTTACAGAAATTCGAGGAGAAAGCTCACGACTTGAGTCGTGGGAGAAGTCACAACAGCCGTCGACACTCTCCCAGCGCCGGAAACCACAGCGGCTCCCCGCTCGAGTCGTCCCACACCGCCGGATGGAACGCGTCGGCGTCGGTCACCAGCGGCGACTGAAAGTCGCGGGTGCGCATACCGTTGACCGTCGCACCGGCAGCCAGCGTCGTGAACGCGGGCAACACGATTACGTCGGCGCCGGCGTACGCGTTCGGCCCGTAGAGAAAGCAAGGGACCGTTCGGCCGTCGACGGAGAGCGCGGGGTGGTCGTGGCCGACGACGTAGCGCGTTACGTCCGCATCCGCGTCCGCGTCCAGTTCGGGCCGCTCGTGGCCGTGACAGACTACCGTCTCGTCGTCCGCGAGCCGATACGCCGGCGCCGTCTCGCCGTCGAAGACCGACTCGAGCAGCGGGTCGTGGTTGCCGGGCGTGACGACGAGGTCGGCGCCGGCGTCGGCGACGCAATCCTCGAGGGCGGCGAGATCGTCCTCGACGCCCCGCGGGAGTCGACGAAAGGAGTGGAGGAGGTCGCCGGCGACGACGACCGTCCGCGGAGCGGTACGAGAGAGGAGGTCGGCGAGTCGCTCGCGAACGTCGGTGCCGTCGTCGATGGGGGCGTCGATACGCGAGTCCGCGGCGCGGCCGAGGTGGACGTCGGCGACGACGAGGGCGTCAGCTCCGGGAACGTACAGCGCGCGCTCGACGGGCGAAACGGGGAGGTCGACGTCGGTCACTGCTCGGCGCGGCGGTCGTGTTCGGCGCCGCCGTCCGCGCGGACCTCCGACTTTCCGAGCGCGTCGAAGAGGTCGTACTCGGTGCCGGTGACGACGAACAGGACTTCCTCGAGCGGTTTGAGGATCTCGGGGAGGATTTTGATCAGCAGGTAGGTGATCCCGACGAGGGCGACGACCGACAGCGCCTGCGAGATGTAGTTGTGCGCGACGAGATAGGAGACGCGGTCGGCCTCGGCGCCCATGTACGTGGTCATAAACGAGACCAGCCAGTCCTGCTGGAACCAGCCCCACGGCGAGGCGAGACCGATGAAGACGTTGCGCAGGAGGTTGAGGAACCAGATGACGCCGACGGCCATCGCGAAGGCCGCGACCTTCCGGCGCAGCGGCGCCTTCACGGCGGCGATCAGCCCGCCGAAGATCGCCATGCTTCCGAGCCCGGTACAGGCGAGGATGATGTAGGTGGTCCGTCCCGTGACGGTTTCGTCGGAGTCGAAAGCGAAGCGACTCTGGTAGCCGTTCGATCCCTCTTCGATGCCGGGGCTGTGGCCGAGCAGTTCCATCCCGTAGTGGGTCTGGGTCGCGGTCGTCTCGATCAGCCACTGTCGGACGACCGGGATCGTCTCGGCGGGGAGGTAGATCACGCCCATCAGCGCGATCGCCTTCGTCAGCAAGAACAGCGAGTCGCGGCCGTTCCAGAGCAGGTAGCCGGTGTAGGCACACAGCGGGAGGGCGATCAGCGCGAGGATCGTCTGGAGCGGGCTCTGGACGTCGTAGTAGTAGTACGGCGCCATCGTCGCCCAGAAGACGCCGAAGGAGAGCCAGGCGCCGGTCCCGAGATACCGCGCCGGCTCGGCGACGCCCCGCCAGCGAAGGAGCAAGGCGGTGAGGAAGGCGCCGATCGAAACCCACGCGAGGAGATCCGTCGCGCCGACCGAGCCGAGTACCGCCGGCATCGACACCGGCGTCAGCGTCGACGCGCCCGTCAGCGTCGTCTCGAGGCCGCCGACCGACGCCGCGTCGGTCGCCGAAAATACGGTCGGCATAGTCATGGCGAACTGACGTACCCCCTCGCTATCAACTTGACGCCTCGCGGTTCGGCCGGCACCGAACGCGTTCGCGTCGAGTCGACCGACGACCGGGCCACTTTTTGGGCTACTCGTGAAAGTCTCGAGGTATGGTCGACGTCCTCGACAACAAGCGGGTCGCGACGCGGTTTCGGATCCTCGTTCAGATCGCCGATCGTCAGCCCGCAGTAAGCCAGGGAGAGATCGCCGAGGAAGTCGGTGTGACGAGTCAGGCCGTCAGCGAGTACATCCGCGAACTGGTCGACGACGGCCTCGTCGAGAAGGAGGGACGCTCGCGGTACCGCGTGACCCCCGAGGGCGTCGATCGGTTGTTCCAGACGTCCGACGACATTCGCCGATTCGCCGACCACGTCACCGGCGACGTGCTGGACGCGATGAGCGAAGCGGCCTACATCGCCACCGACGACATCGAGGAAGGGGAGACCGTCTCCCTGTTCGTCCGCGACGGGCTGCTCCACGCCGAACCCGGCGACGAGGGACCGGCAACCGGCGTCGCGACGACCGACGCCGAGGCCGGAACCGACGTCGGCGTCAACAGCTTCGAGGGCGTCATGGATCTCGAGCCGGGGACGGTTACCGTGTTGCAGGTTCCTGCGGTTCGGACGGGCGGCAGTCGCGCGGTCGACGACGACGTCCTCGCCGACCACTGTGAGAAATCGGATCTCGTCGTCGCCGCCGGCGTGGAAGCCGTCGTCGCCTGTCGACAGTCCGGAAACGATCCGGCCGTTCCGTTCGCCGCCGGCGAGGTCGCCGCCGAGGGCGCCGAGCGCGGACTCGAGGTAACCGTCGTCGCGACGACCGACGCGGTCGGTCGCGTCACGGACACGCTTCGAGAAGCCGACGTCACGTACGAAGTTCTCGAGGGCTGACGGCGGCTATCCGGCCCACCGCGCCCGCACCTGCCGATCACGAATCGCGTCGATCGTAGATCTGGACCGCGCGGTCGTGGCGCTTCGAGAGCCCGTGGGGATTTCGCCGCGTGGAGCGGTCGGCCCAGCGAGCCCGGAGTCCGCCGCCGAGTCCGCGCACGATGTTAGCGGCGACGGCGACGCCGTCGGCGATCCAGCCGGTCGGCGTCTTGCTCCCGCCGAGAACGTCGCGTGCGCTCTCGAATCCGTCGCGAAGCGAACTCCCCGCGAGCCGAGCGACGACCGTCGGCCGGAGGCCGTAGTTCTTCGAGAGTCGATACGCCCGCGATCGATACGTCCCGCCCCAGTTGCGGTCGGCCCGGCCCCCGTCGGTACCGACCTCGCAACGGGCGGCCATCTCCGCGTTCCAGTCGACCTCGAACCCGAGACCGGCCACGCGGTGTGCACAGTCGCGCGCGCCGCCGACCTCGAGGCGTTCGTCGAACCCGTCGAGGGCCTCGAGGACGGTGCGGTCGAACGCGACGTTGTCCCCGTCGAAGTGGGTGACGCTTCGTCTCGCGACCGTCTTTGGCGTCCGAAGGCTGTGATCGAGATCGCTGCCCGTAACTGGACCGGTGACGACGTCGACGTCCGTTTCGTCGCCGAGCGCGCCCTCGATGGCGCCGTACCAACTCGGCTCGACCGCGTACTCGCCGTCGATGAAGGCGACGACGTCGCCCGTCGCGGCTCGCAGCCCCGCGTTGCGCGAGACGTTGGCGTTTCGCTCCGATATTTCGACGAGAACGTCGACGTCGGAACGGTTGCGGACGACGCCGGTGGTTCCGTCCGAGGACGGACCGTTGACGACGATCACTTCCGTCGACGCCGGTGTCCGTTCGGTGAGCGCGTCGAGCGACGAGAGTAACTGCTCTCGGTCGTTGAGCGTCGATACGACTACCGAGAGCTCCATACAGGGTGGTAGCGCCCATCGATAGTAAAAATAGGGGGGTTTGGCCGCGCCACACGGTCGGGACAGTCGACTGTACGGATCGGCTGCGAAACGCTGGACGACGACTGCCGTACTCGAGTTACCGGACGTGGGTGTTCCAGTAGGAGACCGACGCGAGGTGGTCGGTGACCGGCAGCTTGCCGATCGCCGTATCGAGTTTCCGGATCGGCGACGCGAGCCCGTTGGGGATCGATCGATAGAGTCCGTAGGGAACGATGAAGTCGTCTTCGACGTCGACCAGCGTCAGCTCCGTCTTCGCGAGCAAGATCGCGATTTCGCTGCGCGAGTACAGCCGCGACCCCATCGGCAGCGCCCAGTTGTAGACGCTGCGCGCCGAGAATCGATTGAACGTATCGAAGACGATCTGGTCGCGAGAGACGCGGCGCATCTCTTTTAAGAAGGCCTCCGGATCGTCCGCGAGGTGGAAAAACCGCATCGCGATCACGGTATCGAAGTGATCGTCCGGGAACGGCAGCCGCCCCGCGTCACCCCGAAGGAACTCGAGGGTTCCATCCAGATCGGCGTTCTGGGCCTTCTTTCGCCCCTGCTGTAACATCGCCGCCGAAATATCGAGTCCAACGACGTCGGCGCCTTGCTCGGCGAGCATCACGGTAAATCGCCCGGTACCACAGGCGATTTCGAGGATGTTCCGGTCCTCGACGGGCATGATGGCCTCGAGGACGGCCTCCTTCTCCCGGCGGTCGATCAGCTGCCCGCCCTGGGAGAAACGCTTGTCGTCGTACTCCTCGGCGACGTCGTCGGCCTGGTACCACTCCTGTCCTTTCACACTGGGCGAAACTACAGGAGCGGGAGGATAAAACGATACTGGAGTCTATCGGCGAGCGAACGTGTCCCGGACTGACACGCGCGCTCGCGAGTGAACGCTGAGACGGCGAGTCGTGATTCGCTGTCGGCGATGCTCGGTGGACGATTGTCGGGAAAACGCGATCGTCGACGCCCGTTTCGGGGACGAAATAGGGGACTGCACCGGTTGCTGTTCGGCGGGGATCGAATGTTGTGTTATACCACCATTAATACTCCTTATACAAACTGAACTATTCGTATCCACATATAGGGAAGCTTTACCATCAGCGATTCCGCTGGCATAGGTATGAGCATGAGTACTGCCGAGGACCGTGCCGGTGCTGCCGAGGAACTCCTCTCAGAGGACGAATACCGCGACCGTCTCCGCGACCTGCCGCCGAGTGCGAAACTCGTCGCCAAGGTGCTCGAGACCGACTCGCCGCTCTCGCAGGGCCAACTCGCCGAGGAATCGCTGCTTCCCGACCGAACCGTCCGCTACGCGCTCAACCGACTCGAGGACGTCGGACTCGTCGGCTCCCGATACAGCTTCCGCGACGCGCGCAAGCAGGTCTACTACCTGAAACACTGATACGGGTTACTGTCCGTCAGGTCCGGCGCACCCGCGACCCGGGCGGCGGGTGCGCCGGGACATCGGGACAGCAATCCGTATGAGTCGATTCGCGAGCGACGTCTCAGTACCGCGACGACTGGCGACTCGGTTCGTGCCCACGCCGACCTGGGGGAACGGGAGGGGTGGACGACCGGCCCCAGTCCCGACACGCATTTTTCGGTCCGCTTCGATCCTCGAGCCATGGAACTCACTCGCTGTTCGGTCTCGGTTCCCACGCGCGCGCCGACGGGGCAGACGAACGCCTATCTCCTCGGTGACGACCCCGCGGTCCTCGTCGATCCCGCGGCGCGCACCGACGACCTCGACCGACTGGTCGCCGACCGCGAGGTCGAGCACATCCTGCTCACGCACCCTCATCGGGATCACGTCGGCGCAGTTACCGAGTACGCCGACGAGACGGGTGCGACCTGCTGGGCTCGATACGGGCGCGAGGACCGGTTCGCCGACGCGACCGGCCGCGAGCCCGACCGAACGTTCACGGCCGGAACGACGCTCTCGCTCGGCGAGGGACGCCTGCGGATGCTCGACGCTCCCGGTCACGCGCCCGACCACGTCGCTGTCGAAGCCGGTCGCGGCGGTCCGATTCTGTGCGGCGACTGCGCGTTCCGCGAGGGGAGCGTCGTCGTCGGCGCGCCCGAGGGGGACATGCGCGCGTACGTATCGACCCTTCGGCGGCTATGGACGACCGACCCGCCGGCGCTCTGGCCGGGCCACGGTCCCGTGATCGAATCGCCGCGGGAGACGCTCGAGCGACTGCTCGCACATCGAACACGTCGAGAACGAAAGGTCCTGGCGGCCGTCGACGAGGGGAACGAAACGCTCGCGGCGATTCTCGAGTCCGCCTACGAAAAGGATCTCTCGGGGGTTCGCGATCTGGCCGAAGCGACGGTCGTCGCACACCTCGAGAAACTCGCCGTGGAGGGTCGACTCGAGTGGGACGGCGAGCGCGCTCGGTCGCGCACGGATTGACACGCCCGAGGCCGCGGAGCGACTGACTTTTCCGCCTCGACGGCCATCCTCCGGTGTGCAATCGCTCGAAGCCGAACTCGAGACCGCCCGGGACCTCGCCGTCGACGACCTCGCGGACGCCATCGAGTCGATCGGCTTCGAGTGTACCCGCTGTGGGGCCTGCTGTACGGGCCACGGCGACGAAGAACACACGGCGACGGTGTTTCCCGACGAAGTGCGCGACCTCGAGGCGAGCGACGAGTACGACGACGACTCCGGCTGGCGCGACGTCGCCCGTCCGATGCCCTACGGCCTGTCCGAGAACGAAGACGGCGACCTCGAGGGAGAGACCTTCGAGTGGGCGCTGCAGACGGACGGCTGTGGCGACTGCGTCTTCTACGCGGAGGACGACGACGGAACCGGCGCCTGCGTCGCCCACGACGATCGGCCGCTGATCTGTCGGACCTATCCGTTCAGCATTGCGCTCGCGGGAACCAGCCAGCCGATGGGCGAACCCGTCGACAGCGTTGCGCTTCCGGCGCGACGAGACGCCGACGACGGCGGCGAGGAGGGCGTCGTCCGCGCCCACGAGTGCGAAGGACTCGGGCGCGACATCTCCCGGGAAGACGCCGAAGATCTGGCGCGCGCGCTGAAGGAGCGAGCGGTTCGCGAACTCGAGGAGGCGATCGCCGTCCGGGACGAGTACGCGCCCGCGGATCCCGACCCCGGCGAGGTCGTCGTTCACGACTCCGAGGGAGCGAAGCGAATCGACGGGACGCCCCGCGAGGACCGGTCGAACGGGTCGCAATCGAACCGGCGCTGATCGGCGGATAACCGCCTCACGGAATCGGCCCCGGAATCGAGAGGGGACCAGCACGAAACCGATAGGAAATTGACCCGCTTCTTCGAAGCCGTCAGCATGGATCTCGACTGGGACGGAATCACCCACGTTACGAAGGTCGATCCGGCCAAGCCGCTGCCGCCCACGCTTGACGTCCTCGCAGGAACCGATCTGGTGATCGTCGGCGGCTCCGACGACGTCACCGAACGCAACACGATAGAGACCATCGATGCGCTCGAGGACGCCTTTCCGTCGCTGCCTGTTCTCCAGGAGCCGTACGACTCGGATCACGTCTCCTCCGAGACGATCGATGCGGTCGACGGAGTCGCGGTGCCGGCGGTCTACAACGGCAACCGCGAGCACTTCGTCGGGAAGCACGTCGACCTCTTCACCGAGGTTGGGCGCAAACCCGACGAGATTCTCGGAACGAGCATCCCCCTCGTCGGCAACCGGATCACGTCGAAGGCCGTCGACGCGATCGGCGATCTCACCGAGAAACTCGTCGGCGAGGGCTACGTCGTCCAACACCTCGACTCGGCTGCGGCGGACGTGTCGGGCGTCGAGGAGCGGTACACGCCCGACCAGGTCGCGGGCGCCGCCCTCGCGACGGAGGCGTTCTACGGCTTCCCCGTCTTCTACGTCGAGTACTCGGGCACCTACGGCGGCCCCGAAGACGTCGAGGCCGCCGCTCGCTACCTCGAGGAGACGACGCTGGTCTACGGCGGCGGAATCGACAGCCGAGCGAAAGCCCAGGAGATTCTCGAGGCCGGCGCGGACGCCATCGTCGTCGGCGACTGCTTCCACGACGATCCGGAGACGTTCCGCGAGACGATTCCGCGGTAGCGTTCCCGTCACTTACGGTTATCCGGGGGTTTCGTCGGTCGGCGCGGGATTACGTCGTTCATCTCCGCGCCGGCGGCTGGTTCGAACCGAAACCGTCGGGCCGTCGTCACCGAACGCGATCAGTACGCGCTCGAGAACGGCACGATACTGCTTGTAGTGATTTCCGTCGGCGTCGATCGAGAGCTCCGACGCGACGAGTCCGGCTCGCTCCAGTCGGTCGAGCCGTCGGTACGCCGTCGGCTCCGCAATCGACGCGGCGTCGGCGACGCGCTGTGCGGTCATCGGCTCGGCGCGTACTGACTCGAGTATCCGCCGGGCGTACCGATCGCCGAGTAACTCGAGGAGCGTCTCGGATTGCGCCACCGAATCCGTATTCGTATTCGTGTCAGTATCGTCATCTGTGTCAGAACTCCCACTCGAGCGCATGCTCCCGACGGACGGGGCGTATGGGCCAAACGCTTCGCACGGAACAGTTCGCAAGTTTAAGTGGGTTCCCGACGACGGAACCGTAGGGCCGGGAGATGAGGGCGATTCGAATCGCGATCACGCACACGGAGGCGACGATCCATCCGATCCACTCGCTGATCTGTACGACGGACGGACTGTCGCGGGAACGCATCCTCTACATTACCGTCGCCGACGGCGTCGAGACCACGATCAACTACGTCGAGGGGGAGCCGGAGGTGTACGAAACCGCGCTCCGCCGAAAGACCGTGGTCGACGAGTACGAGGTGTATCCGGACGGATCCGACGGCTGCTACTCCTACATTCGGAACGAACTCGGCGCCTACAACAGCGCGCTCGCAACCGCGCTCCAGCGCGAGACGCTCGCGGTGATCCCGCCCATCGAGTACCTGCCCGACCGACGGATGCTCGTCTCGCTCGTCGTCACGGAACGCGACTTCCGAGACATTCTCGAGGAGATTCCGGACGAACTGACGGTCGACGTGATCGGCGTCGGCTCGATTCCGCAGATTCCGCGCTCGCAACTCACCGCGAAACAGCGCCGAGCGATGCGGACCGCCTGGGAGAACGGCTACTACGAGATTCCCCGAACGGCGACGCTCGAGGAGGTCGCGGCCGAACTCGACTGTTCGGTGTCGACCGCCTCCGATCTGTTGCGCCGCGGCCAGGCCAGTCTCGTCGCCACTGCGCTCGGCGTCGATGACTCCGTGCAGTAAGTGATTCGAGACGATCGACGTCGATCCACTCGCGTGCTGTGTCGAATAGCGACAACTGAAAACCGGAAACGAAGCGGCGAGGAGCCGCGAGACGCGGCGTGACGCCGTTAAAAGGTCTCCTCGATGATTTCGCCGACCGCGAAGTTCGATTTGACCTCGGTGACTTCGACTTTGACGCGTTCGCCGACGTCGGCGCCGGGGACGATGATGACGTAGCCGCGCTCGACGCGAGCGATGCCGTCGCCCTGCTTGCCGATGTCTTCGATCTCGACGTAGCGCGTTTCGCCGACGTCGACCGGCGGCTGCGGTTCTGACGGCGCCGTCTGCGGTTGGCTCGTCGTTTCCCCGTCCGCCGTCGCCTCGTCCTCGCGAGAGATCAGCGCGACGCGATAGACCTCCCCCGGGTCGATGTCGCCGGTTTCGACTTCTTGACGTGGTACCTCGATGACGTATCGGTCCTCCTCTGCCGAGACGTCCGCACTGAACAGACACAGGAGTTTTTCAGATATCTCCACAGGTAGACCCTCAGTTTCATCACTGAAGCGCCTCCATAATAGTTCTACCGACAGAGAGTCACCAACTCACGGCTATTGGCGGATATTCCGGCGAACTCGGTCCATCTTCCGAGTGAGCGGTCCACGGTTTCGACCGTCAGTCCGCGCCTCCCGGCTCGAGGGCGCCCGCCGTCGCGACCCCCTCGAGGTCGACCGCCGTTCCGAGATCCGCGTCGGCGACGGAGTCGTAGGGTCGATTGACGACGATGTCACCGGCCGTACTGCTGCCGATGCCCGGAATCGCCGTGAGCTCGTCCATCGAGGCCGCGTTGAGGTCGAGGGGGTAGGGGACGCCGGTCACGGAGCGATAGCCGTGGTCGACGACCGCGACGTCGATCGTTCGCCCCAGTTCTCGCTCGCCGGGGATACCCACGAGCAGCGGGTAGGTTCCCAGCTGGCGGCCGAAAGTCGTCCCATCTTGGTGGTACTCGAGGTGGACGTTCGGCAACACGGTTCCCGGCGGAGCGACGCGGGCCAGCATCGGGTTGTCGATCTCCTCGCGAACCTGCCGCTTGTACCGCTTGAAGAGCTTCTTGTGCTCCCGTGCGATCTCGGCGCCCGTCTCGCTCATCTCCGTCCCGGCGAAGGACATCACCTGCCGGATGTTGATCCGTCGGAGCATGTATCCCTCGTCGTAGACCCGGTTGAGAAAGTCGAGGTTGCGCTCGTAGGTCTCCTCACGTTCGCCCTTGAGACCGTGCAAGAGGTTGATTCCGGGCAGCAGTTTGGGAAGTCGACGCGGGGCGTCGTCGCCGAAGGTGGGCCCGTCCGCGTGATCCTCACCGGGTCGCCAGCCCCCTTCCTCGTTGACGATTCGGACAGCCTCGAAACACTCCTCGGCGGAGACGTTCAGGTTGTTTTCCTCCTGGACCACCGGGTCGGCCGACTCGAGGCCGAACGCGGCGGTGTCGCCGGGCGTGTTGTGTTCGGCGATGATCCGGATCCCCTCCCGAGACTTCTCGGGCCACTCGACGATCGTGATTGGGTTCATGTTGTCGAGGTGGAGCGTCTCGAGATCGGGTGCGACGTCGCGGATCCCGCCGTAGAGCTGTCTGAGCGCGTCGGGATTTGGCGCCTCGCCGTCGCCGCCGTAGGCGAGGATATCCGCCTGGCGACCGATTCGAAAGTGGGTGACGCCGCGGTCGGAGAGGGCGTCGACCTCGCCGACGACCGACGGCGGCGGTCGGAACTCGGGGTTGCCGTAGAGCGGCTCGGTGCAGAACGAACACCGATAGGCACAGCCTCGAGAGGTCTCGAGTTCGGCGATGAGGTGGTCTGGGTGGTTCGGATGCTGTTCGACGACGAACGCGCCCTCCTGGGCCCACCGCGACACCTCGTCGATATCGCGCATCCGGTTGTTGAACCCCTCGAGGCCGCTCTCGACCAAGTCGTAGACGGCGGCCTCGACGTCGCCTTTGGCGACGAAGTCGAAGTCAAGATCCTGGCGTTCGGTCTCGGTCGCGCCGGCGTTTTCCTCGCCGACGCCGAACTTGACGGGGCCGCCCATCAGGCTCGTCCCGTTTGCGGTCCAGGCCAGTTTGCGCACCTCGTCGGGTTCGGCCGGCGTTCCGCCGACGTACTTCCCGGGGACGGTCATCCCGCCCAGGTAGATCATGAGGTCGGCCTCGTCGACGTCGCGCCAGCGGTTGGTCTCCTCGCGCAGGCCGTCGATCGTATGATAGGTGATCTGCTCGCGGGGAACGCCCGCGTCGACGAGCGCGCCCGCCGCGTAGCGGGGGTACGTCGAGATGTACGGCGGCACCCCGAAGTGTGCGGGCTCGTCGACGTAGCCGTCGACGATCGTCACCGAAAGCGTCTCGGGGTCGGTCATAGCGTCGGGTAACGTCTCGAGTGGTAAAACGATGACTACACAACTGCATCGCTATCGCGGACTCGTCGGCGTGACGGGGACTGGATCGACGCTCGTCACAGCAGCGGCGGCTTCTCGAGATCCGACTGTGAAGACGCCACTCCGAGCTGACGGTTCCATCGCCAGCGTATGGGGCAACTAGACGCATCGAACGACGTTCGCTTACGTCTCGGAAGTGACGGGTGAATACGTATTTCTGGTACTGCGTGGTAGCACTCAGCATGGACAATGAGTGGCTGCGTGCGATACTCGAGACAACCGAGGAGGTGGAGCGTAACACAGCCGCTGACCACCTCCTGTGGGTGCTCTCGGACCGGTATACTCGGTACGTCCTGGCGTCAGTCGTGGACGAATCGACGGTAACGCTCGAGGCGCTTACGGATGTGGTGGCCGGACTCGAGGCTGCAGAAACGGGGTCGATCGTGACGTCAAGCGATCACGAACGAATCCGGCTCTGGCTGTATCACGTCGTCCTCCCGAAACTCGACGACGTCGGCTACCTCGAGTTCGACAGCGAGGCCCAAACCGTCGAAACGGACGAGATTCCGCCGGTCTTCCGCGAGCTACTGGAGAACAGGAACGACGAGGTCTGATACAGATGGAGAACCTCCGGGACCAGTTCGACAGCGTCGCCGAGCGACGCCAGCTCCTCGAAGTTCACACGGACCGCGACCGAATTGCCTCGGAACTCGAACAGCAATTCTCGACGCGGAACGTTCGCATCGTCCGCAAGCCGGCGTTGTCGGTAAAGAACCCCGACTTCGTGATCGTCCGGGACGCTGATCGCGAGTTTCGCGCTGCGGTCGGGGTCGAGCATCTCGAGGCGATGCTCTCGCCTGAGATCCACCCCCCGTGGCGAATCGGCAACGGGGACGACGATGCCGCCGAGCGGTTTCGATTCCTCGAGAACACGATTTTCACTTCCTACGATCGACGGCAACTGCTGGCCGTCAGCCGCGAAATCGAGGAGCGAGCCTGGCGAACCGGCTCGGGAGCGATGTTCATCGGCTTTCAGAACACGGCAGCTTTCAGGACGCAGCTCCCGGTCTACGAACGGCTCGTTCGGGAGTGCGATCTGACCGTAACGGTTTTCGTCGAAAACGAATGGCGCGGGGAGACAGTCGACGGAATCGACGTGGTGTCCGATGCGGCGAGTGAGATCGGCGCGTTCTGGTTCGTGTTGTTCGACGGCGGTGGAAGCGATCTGAAGAAGTGCGGACTGCTCGCAGAAGAGCGCGAAGAGGGCCAGTATTACGGATTCTGGACGGACGAACCCGAGCGAGTGGACGAGATGATCGCGTATCTCAAGTCGTTGAGAGGCTTCTGATCGTCGGTCGTCGGAGAACAGGAGGCGTCTGACGCAGACAACCGAGGAAGCCACGCACGTTCGAACCGAGACACGGCTAGTACCCTCCCAAGCGTCGACTGATGGGGCGAATCGGACCACACCGCATGATTCGCCCCATCAGTTCAGGCTTGGGAAGCCACTAGCANTAGTACCCTCCCAAGCGTCGACTGATGGGGCGAATCGGACCACACCGCATGATTCGCCCCATCAGTTCAGGCTTGGGAAGCCACTAGCACCGACAGCGCCTCGAGTGGGAAAACGACACGCGATTCGCACTCCAGTACTGGGGTGGTGTCCGCTACGAAAACGGTTGTCCGAGCCGAAACTCGCGCTACAAACTCGATAGTAATGTCGCTGGGTCCGTCCCGTCGAGATATGCCAATGTGGAACCGTCGCTCGGTTCTCGCGACCAGTGTGGCACTCGCCGTCGCCAGTGGGATCGCTTCGAACGGCGTCGGTGCGTTCGACGCCGACGACGAGGGGACAGCCGCCGACCGCCCGGATCCGTCCCTGGAACCGAACCCGGACCTCGACGAGCAGTGGCTGTCAGCCGACGGCGGCGCCGGCAACGCTCGCTCCGTCCCGAACGACCCCGAATTCGACGGCGAAGCGCTCGAGCCCGCCTGGTCCGTCGACATCGACCACGTCGGATCAGTCGCCGTCACGGACGAGACGATCTACGCGACGAACGAGTCCGCGGTCGTCGCTCTCGAGGCGGCGGACGGCTCGGTCGTCTGGGAGGCCGACGACGTCGGCCACGCGAGTGAACCGGCGGTCGACGGCGACTCCGTCTACGTCTCCGGCGAGCACGGGGAAATCGTCGCGCTCGACCGCGCCGACGGCTCGATTCGGTGGAGCAGCGACGTCGATCCCGAGGACCGGAACGCGGTCAGCCGACACACGGTCGCGTACGGCGCCGTCTTCGTCGTCGTCGAGGGGACGCTCTACGCACTCGAGGCCGACGACGGCTCGGTTCGCTGGCAACTCGACGCCGTCGAGGACGAGGACGGCGAGACCGACGAGTTTCGCTCGGACGTCGCCGCGGCGAACGGCGTCGTCTACGCCGTCACCGAGGGGTTCGCGCTCGCCCTCGAGCCCGAGTCTGGCGACGAACGCTGGCGGGTCGAGGCGACGACCGACTGGTCGGACAGACCGTCTCGCGCGACGGCGACGGGCGTCATCGTCGGCGGGTCGTACTACGGGAGCCCGATCAGGGACGCCGAGACGGGCGAGCGTATCGCGGCTGCGACCTCGGAGTACGTCGAGTTGGTCCTCGACGACGAGATGTACGTCGGCGGGGACGCCCACGCGTTTTACGGGCGATCCTACGCCGCAGACGACGAGTACGAGTGGAAAGTCGACATTCACTACAGTCAAGTGTCGGCCGCCATCGCCGGCGAGACCGTCTACGCCTACGTCCACGAGGCGGAGCATCCGCCGAGTGCGGCGTACAGCGCGGATCTCGTCGCCCTCGATAAGCGCGACGGAACCGAACGCTGGGCCCGCTCCGGCGACGAAGTCCCGGTGGGTCCGATCCGTGCGCTCAGCGGCGACACCCTCTACGTCAGCCACGACGACGAACTCGTCGCGCTCCGAGAGCGGTCCGACGACGGAGAATCAGACGGATCTGACGACGGAGACGCAAACGGGGACGAGAGTGCAGACGGGAGTACGGAGAGCGAATCGGCCAACGGCGACGACGCAGACGATGCTACGGACGGTGAGTCAACCGAGGGGACAGGCGACGAGACGAGCACCGACGAGCTCACAGACGACGAGTCGACCGATACCGAGACCACAGACGAGTCTCCGACCGACGACGTTCTCGGCGACGAGGAATCGTCCGGGAGCGACGAAGAGGGAGCCGAATCCGCCGATGAGACAGCCGCCGCCGAAGACGCGGACGCGACGCCGGGGCTCACCACCGGCGCCGGCATCGTCGGAGGCGCCCTCGGTCTCGAGTGGATCCGACGGAAAACGAGCGCGGACGAACAGACCGACTGAACTCGTGGGCGTTCGCGCTGTACCTGTGTAACGACGGGCGGACACACCGGATACCCAGACGCCAATTCGAATCGGGGACGGGCGTCGCGTCGACCGGATGCGGTAGCCGGTATCCGACCGCCGCGTGGGAGGGCGTGCCGCAACCCCGACGTTGATGGTCCTCGTGGGGCAACTAGCCGGCATGCCACCGACCGAGGAAATCGTCTGTACCGACGAGGACTGCTTTCTCGACCTCTTCGAGAACCACTACACCTACGACGTGCCCGACGACCTCGAGGTGCCCGACCTCGCCTGTCCCGTCTGCGGCGGCAGCGACTGCCTCGAGCGCGTCGAACTGTAGCCGTGGGCGGCTGCTATCACTCCCGTGAACGGGCAATCCGTCAGACGTTTATTTTGAACCATCAAAAGGGATATGAATGCGGACAGTGTATCCACTGATACGTAATGTCTCGGATGCACCTCCTGGTCCCCTACACCTCCCCGACGGCCTCGCTCAGGGGTGAGTTCTCGTGAGTCTCGGCGACCTCCGGAAATCGATCGGTGACGCGCTTTACCGACAGGTCGGTCGCGCGAGCGGACACGTCCAGTCTCACCGCTCGCTCCCGGTCGACGTCCTCGAGAACGAGACCGCCTACCAGGTCGTCTTCGACGCGCCGGGCGTCGAACCCGACGACGTCCAGGTGCGCTATCTCGAGGGGACCGTCAAGATTCGACTCGAGCGTTTCCGCGAGTACCGCGACCGCTACGAGATCCGATTTCCCGGCCGCGGAATGGAACTCGACGGTGAGGCCGACCTTCCCGAGGACGCGATCGTCGACCCCGATGCAGGGACGGCGACGCTGACCGAAAGCGGCACGCTCCGCATCGATATTCCGAAGGATCCGTCGCTCGAGACGGCCGCCGACGCGACCGAGGAGTCGGTCACCGAGGAGTCGGATTCGAGTTCAGAGTCGAATTCGACTGGCGAAACCGAGTCCGACAGCGCCGATGAATCGGACGAGTCCCGCGAAGCCGACGAGATTACGGCCGACGACTGAGACGGACTGCCATCTCCATCCATCGGTCTCTGTTCTCCGCGCCGTTTTCTGCCGTTCTCGAATCGACTCGAGTTGTACAGCTCGAGCGTCTCGAGTCGACCGACCCGCCGTCGATTTTCAGCGCTCCGTTTCGGCCTCGATCGACATGCCGTCGACGACCTCGAACGCCTCGTCGCCGTCGAAGCGGGTGGGGTCGAAGGCGTCGATCCCGTCCTCGCCGAGGACGTCCTCGGCGAGGCGCTGTCCGATCGCCGGCGCGCGCATGAAGCCGTGGCCGTGGAATCCGGTCGCGACGTACAGCCCGTCGCGTACCTCGCCGACCAGCGGGTCCCGATCCGGCGTCGCCGTACAGAGGCCGGCCCAGGCGCGCTCGAGTTCGACCGACGCGTCGGGGAGCCGACCTCGAACGCGCCCGAGCAGGTCGTCAGCGAACCCCGGATCGGCGTTTCGATCGTACTCGTCGGGATCGGCTTCGACGCGTTCGGTCCCGTCGCCGGCGAGCAGGCCGTCGGGGTGGGGACGCACGTAGTAGTTCTCGGTCGCGTCGTACCACATCGGCTCCGAGAGGTCGCAGTCGGCGACCAGCGCCTGGACGCGGTAAGGTTTCATCGCGATCGAAACGCCCGCGTCCGCGAGGACCCGTTTCGTGTGGGCGCCGGCGGCCACGACCACCGCGTCGACCTCGCGTTCGCGTTCGCTCTCGCCCGCGGAGCGTGGTTCCGTGCGGACGACGCGCGGTGGATCGTACCGGACCTCGACGGGCGTGTCGGGCGCGAGCGTCGCGCCGGCGCCGTCGGCCGCGGCGGCGAGACACGCGGTGTATTTCGCCGGGTCGGTGTAGCCCGCCGCGCCGGCGATCCCCGCGGCTGCGACGTCGTCGGTCTCCAGCGCGTCGAACCGGTCGGCGAGCGCGTCGTCGTCGGCCTCGAGGGCGACCGTCCCGTTTTCCTGCATCCGTTCGACCTGCCCGCGGATCGCCTCGGCGCGGTCGGCGTCGCCCGCCTGGGCGAACCAGACGTACGGGCACTCGACGAACGGGAACGTCTCGTCGCCGGAGAGGACTCGGAAGCGTTCGATGGCGTCGCCGCCGATTTCGGCGTCGAGCGGATCCGCGAACGCGTCGTAACAGACGCCCGCCGCGCGGCCGCTCGAGCCGCCGGCGATCTGGCCCCGGTCGTACAGCGTCACGTCGGCGCCCTTGCGAGCGAGGTCGTAGGCTGCCGTCGCGCCGACGGCGCCGCCGCCGACGACGGCGATCTCGAGGCCGGCGCCAGACTGGGTGAACGCGTCCGCCCCGACGGCGATCTCCGGGTCCTCGTCGACGTCGTCGATCATGGCCGATCACGCGCCGGTCCGGCGGGTGGGAAGGATGCGGTCGATCGATACTGCGTTCGAACGGTGAGCGCGCGAACGGAAGCCGTCATGCGAGTGACTGGGAGTGGCTGACACTTACGTGTGTGTGGTTGCGACCGATCGGTCGGCGCTCCGCCGCAGTCCATTCGAGTCCACAATCTACTCATAGGAGGGGCGCCTGACTCGGGGTGTGAGCGTCGACAGATGAGTTCGGTCAAAGGGGATTTCGGGCGCGGGCTCATCGTCATCGGCCCCGTTCTCGTGACGCTGTTTATCCTCTATACGCTCTACGCGTTCATCTCGAGTATCACGCCGGGGATCATCCTCAACGCCGACCTCCTCGAGCCGTTTTTCCCCTGGCTGGGCGACTACGCGCTCGCGCAACTGGCCAGTTTACTCCGCGTTCTCTCGTTCGTCTGTGCCATCGCGCTCGCGATGTACGTCGTCGGTCAGCTGACCGACACCACCACCGGCGACGTGTTCGAGGGGATCGCCGACTACGTGGCGAACCGCGTTCCCGTCATTCGGGTCATCTACAACGCCTCGAAGACTGCCACCGAGACGGCACTGGGCGAGGGACAGACCCTCCAGACGCCGGTTCACGTCGAGACCTGGGACGGCTTGCGAATGACCGCGTTCAAAACCGGCCGGACGACCCAGGACGGCCGCGTGACGCTCTTTTTGCCGACCTCGCCGAACATCACGACCGGCTTCGTCCTCGAGGTCTCGACAGACGAGATCACCGAACTCGACGAGAGCGTCGAGGAGGCGCTGACCCGGGTCGTCAGCGCGGGCTTTGGCGACGCGGATCGTGCCGAAGACCTCGAGGACGGATCACTCACCGTCGTCGGAGAGATCGATTCCGGCGGGCCGCCCCGTCGGTGATCGACGTCGCTCTCGGCGGGGCTACCGACGGGAGCGCTCGACGCGCTCGGGGGCCTCGAACGCCGTCGTCAACTCGAGCAACTGGACGAGTATCCGCCCCGTCGCGCCCCAGACGGTGTAGCCGTCGACGTGGAAGTAGTGGATAACGATGTCGCCGTAGTAGGGGTGATCGCGGCGTTCGTACTCGTAGTTCGCGGGATCGAGCAGTCCCGACAGCGGCAAGACGACGATTTCGGCGACTTCGGAGCCGTCGCGGACGTATTCCTGATCCGGAACGCGTCCGACGAACGGCGTGACCGCGTACTCGGTGATGGTCCGAATGTCGTCTAGCTGGCCGACGACATCGACCGCCGCGGGCTCGAGGCCGATCTCCTCGTGGGCCTCCCGGAGCGCGGTGTCGAGGATGGTCTCGTCGACGGGTTCGGCGCCGCCGCCGGGAAAGCTCATCTGTCCGGGATGCTCGCCGAGGTGGTCGGCTCGACGGGTAAACAGGAGGTGGTCCTCGCCGTCGCGCTCGATGATCGGCGCGAGAACCGCCGCGTCGTGTTTCTGGTCGTCGATCTCGAGCGGGTCGTGCGTCGCGACCGGCTCGAGGGTCATCGTCGGCTGTGGCATGGTGGGTGGTCGCTTTCAGTCTCGTCTCGGTTGCAGCTCGGTCCTAATCGCGATCGTGAGTGCGGTCCAGTCGCGGCTTCACGTCGCCTCGCCGGGAGTCGCGTACCGAATCGTCGGTCCCGACCGGAATCCTCGTTTCGGTTCCGGAGTTCTTCGACGCGGCGACTCGATCACTCGCGAGCCGCCTCGAGGCGCTCGCGTTCGGTCGCGAGGTCGACCGGCGCCCAGGCCTCGAAGTCGTAACTGACGTCGATCAGATGGGCCAATCGGTCGTCGTCGCCGTCGTCGATCGCGCCCTCGAGTGCCGACGTGAATCGGTCGTCGGCCGTCTCGCCGAGCGCCGCCCGATCGAGGCGCCGACGGTCGACGTCGAGGATGTGCGGAACGTCCTCGGCGTGTTCGGGCACCGACGGAAACGCGGTCGGGCCGGCGACGAGCAGCGTCTCGGTATCCTCGGCACCGTCGGCACCGTCCGGTCCGGGATCGTGGCGGACGAGCGCGAACGACTCGAGTGCGTCGTCGATCGCCGCCTCGAGGGCGTCCTCGTCGAGGGACTGTCCGTTCGCCCGGTAGGCGGCCTCCGAGAGGGCTCGCTCGAGTTCCGGACGGGTCAGCCCGCCGAAGAGGTCGACGACGCCGGCCAGTTCGTCCGCGGTCGCGTCCATACGCTCCACAACGGACGAGGGGCAGATGAGGATTGTGGTCGTCGCCGCGTACCGAGGCTGATCGGCGCCGCTACGGTCCCGACGCCATCGAAGAAGTGACGGTGAGTTCGTCGTCGAACGGCGGTCTAGAGGTAGCCTTCCTCGGCCAGTCGCTCGATCCCTTCCTCGAGGCGCTCCTCGCTTGCGGCGTAGGAGATTCGCGCGTAGCCGGGGGTTCCGAAGGCGCTGCCCGGCACCGTGGCGACGTGGGCGTCCTCGATGGCGCCCTCACACCACGCTTGGTCGTCGTCGTCGACGGGGAGCATCATATAGAACGCGCCTTCGGGGACGGCGACGTCGACGCCGTGGTCCTCGAGCAGGTCGACGACGAGGTCGCGTCGCTCCGCGAAGGCCTCGGTCATCTCGGAAACGGCGTCGTCGGTGTTCTCGAGTGCCTCGATGCCGGCGTGCTGGACGAAGTTCACGGCCGAGGAGACGGAGTGACTGTGGAGTTTGCCGGCCTGATCGATCAGCTCCTCGGGGCCGGCGAAGTAGCCGAGTCGCCAGCCGGTCATCGAGTAGGCTTTCGAGAAGCCGTTGACCGTGACGGTGCGGTCGGCCATCCCCTCGAGCGTGCCCAGGCTCGTCGGCTCGACGCCGTAGGTGATCTCCTTGTAGATCTCGTCGGAGATGACGGTGATATCGTGTTCGACGGCCAGATCGCGCACGCCCTCGAGCGCGGCGTCGGAGTAGACGGCGCCGGTGGGGTTCGACGGCGAGTTGACGATCAGCAGTTCGGTCTCGTCCGACACTGCGTCGGCGAGGTCGTCGAGGGCGGGCTCGAGCTGGAAGTCGGAATCGGAGAGGTCGACGCGCGTGAGGTCCCCGCCGGCCATCTTCACCATCGCCTCGTAGGAAACCCAGGCGGGATCGAGCAGGACGACCTCGTCGCCGTCGCCGATCAGGGCCTGGACGATCTCGTAGAGCGCCTGCTTGGCGCCGGGGGTGACGATGATCTCCTCGGGGCCGTGGTCGAGGCCGTCGTCGGCGAGCTTGTCGGCGATCGCCTCGCGGAGGTCGATGATCCCCGCGGAGGTGGTGTAGCCGGTGTGGCCGGCGTCCATCGCGTCCTTGCCGGCCTCGACGATGTTTTCCGGCGTCGGGAAGTCAGGTTCGCCGACGGAGAGGTCGACGACGTCGGCGCCCTCGTTCTCGAGTTCGGTCGCGAGCGCGGAGATAGCGAGCGTTGCGGACGGTTCGACTCGGGTCAGGCGGTCGGTGAATTCCATGGACATCGTTAGGCTGCGTCTGAATCTACGTCTACGGGTTCGGGTGCGTCTGCGTCCGATGCGGGCAGTTCGTCGACGAGGTCGAGCGCACCGTCGACGGCTTTCGCCGCGTTTTCGACGCGTTCGCGCGCTTCGGCGGCGGACATTCCGGGCCCCGTCACGCCGAGAGTCACGGGCGTATCACGCTCGAGACTGACGTCGGAGAGCCGCTGGGCGGCCGCATCGGTGATCACCTGATCGTGGTCGGTGTCGCCGGTGATGACGGTCCCGATCACGGCCACCGCGTCGACGGCCTCGAGGCGGGCGAGGCGGTCGGCCGCCAGGGGCGCGTCGTACGCGCCCGGGACGTGCACCGTCTCGTACACCTCGGCGCCCGCGGATTGGGCCGCCTCGAGGGCCTCTTGCTCCATTTGCTCGGTGATCGGCCGGTTGAACTCAGCGACCACCAGTCCGAGCGTGGTCATACGCGAGCGGTAGAGAGGGTGCCTAAAAGAGGTACCGTTCTACGGCGACGAACCGCGACGAACGAGTCGAACGGAGTCGTTCGCGCGTATCGTCGTCTCGGTTTCCGAACTGTCGTGACGCGCTGAACGAGGGTTTACGCCCGTCGGCCGTCTAGATGACAGAGAACCGCAATGAGCGCAGGCAAACCGCACCAGAACCTGGCCATCATCGGCCACGTCGACCACGGGAAGAGCACGCTCGTCGGACGACTCCTCTACGAGACGGGGAACATTCCCGAGCACGTGATCGAACAACACCGCGAGGAAGCCGAAGAGAAGGGGAAAGGCGGCTTCGAGTTCGCCTACGTCATGGACAACCTCGCCGAGGAGCGAGAGCGGGGTGTCACCATCGACATCGCCCACCAGGAGTTCGACACCGACGAATACGACTTCACCATCGTCGACACGCCGGGCCACCGCGACTTCGTCAAGAACATGATCACCGGGGCCTCACAGGCCGATCACGCCGTCCTCGTCGTCGCCGCCGACGACGGCGTCGCGCCCCAGACCCAGGAGCACGTCTTCCTGGCTCGGACCCTCGGCATCGACGAACTCATCGTCGCCGTCAACAAGATGGACGTCGTCGACTACGAGGAGTCGACGTACGACGAGGTCGTCGACGAGGTCACGCAGCTGCTCAACCAGGTGCAGTTCCAGACCGAAGACGCCTCGTTCATCCCGATCTCGGCGTTCGAAGGCGACAACGTCGCCGAGGCCTCCGACGAGACGCCGTGGTACGACGGCCGTTCCCTGCTCGAGGCCCTCAACGATCTTCCGGAGCCCCAGCCGCCGACGGACGCGCCGCTCCGACTCCCGATTCAGGACGTCTACACGATTTCCGGTATCGGTACCGTCCCCGTCGGACGTATCGAGACCGGGATGATGAACGTCGGCGACAACGTCTCCTTCCAGCCGAGCGACGTCGGCGGCGAGGTCAAGACGATCGAGATGCACCACGAAGAGGTTCCCAAGGCCGAACCCGGTGACAACGTCGGGTTCAACGTCCGCGGCATCGGCAAGGACGACATCCGCCGCGGTGACGTCTGTGGCCCAGCCGACGAGCCGCCAAGCGTCGCCGAGACGTT
>NZ_AOHZ01000018.1 GCF_000337215.1 Natronolimnohabitans innermongolicus JCM 12255
TTCAACGTCCGCGGCATCGGCAAGGACGACATCCGCCGCGGTGACGTCTGTGGCCCAGCCGACGAGCCGCCAAGCGTCGCCGAGACGTTCCAGGCGCAGGTCGTCGTCATGCAGCACCCCTCGGTCATCACGGCCGGTTACACGCCGGTCTTCCACGCCCACACGGCACAGGTCGCCTGTACCATCGAATCCATCGACAAGAAGATGGACCCCTCGAGCGGCGAGGTCGCCGAGGAGAACCCCGACTTCATCCAGTCGGGCGACGCTGCTGTGGTCACCATCCGACCGCAAAAGCCCCTCAGCATCGAGCCGTCCAGCGAGATCCCCGAGCTCGGGAGCTTCGCCATCCGCGACATGGGTCAGACCATCGCGGCCGGCAAGGTCCTCGAGGTCCACGANCCGTCCAGCGAGATCCCCGAGCTCGGGAGCTTCGCCATCCGCGACATGGGTCAGACCATCGCGGCCGGCAAGGTCCTCGAGGTCCACGAACGGGAGTAACGCTCACGAGGGCGGGTAGCCGGGCTCCGTCCTCACACCGGCCGTGACGCCGCCGATCGAGGCGCGCGCGGCGTCGGGTGGAGACCGTGCTCGAGGAGGTGTCGATCGTCGGACAGCCACGGATTACCAATTCTTAAGCGCAATCGCTGTCAACGGGCGCGCAATGACAACGCTACGGACGCCGGGTCCGACGCTCGGGGTCGTCGGCGGGGGACAGCTCGGACGGATGCTCGCGGAGGCCGCGTCGCCGCTCGGCGTCGAGGTCGTCGTCCTCGATCCGACGCCGGACTGCCCGGCCGCGCCGGTCGCCCGCGACCAGATCGTCGCCGACTTCGACGACGAGGCGGGGATCCGCGAACTCGCCTCGCGCGCGGACGTTCTTACGTTCGAGATCGAACTCGCCGACCAGGACGTTCTGGAACGCGTCAGCGAGGACTCCGGAACGCCCGTCCACCCGAAGCCGAAGACCTTGCGGACGATCCACGACAAACTCGTCCAGAAGCGCGAACTCGAGGCTGCTGGGATTCCGGTGCCGCCGTTTCGCGAAGTCGAGGATGTCGACGACGTCCGTGAAGCCATCGACGACTACGGCGCGCCCGTCATGCTGAAGGCCAGAACGGGCGGCTACGACGGACGCGGAAACGTCCCCGTCGAGTCCAAGGACGAGGCCGCAGACGCCCTCGAGTCGGTCGCCGGCCCCGCGATGGTCGAGGCGTTCGTCGACTTCGAACGCGAGGTGTCCGTGATGGCCGTCAAGGGCGAAGACGAGGTTGCGACCTTCCCCGTAAGCGAGAACATCCACGTCGACGAGATCCTGCGGGAAACGATCGTTCCCGCGCGCGCGACCGACGCGGCCGCCGAGCGCGCCTCCGACGTGGCCCGGGACGTCCTCGAAGTGATGGAGGGTCGCGGTGTGTACGGTATCGAACTGTTCGAAATGAGCGAGGCGCCACGCGCCTCGGAACACTCGAGCGGACAAAGCCCGCGAGCGGGCGACGGGGAGATACTGCTCAACGAGATCGCGCCGCGTCCCCACAACTCGGGACACTGGACGATCGAAGGGGCGCAGTCCTCGCAGTTCGAACAGCACGTACGGGCGGTGCTCGGCTGGCCGCTCGGCTCGACCGACCTCCGCTCGCCGACGGCGCTTGTGAACCTGCTCGCCGACGTCGAGGAGAACCAGGACGCGAAACTGAGTGACGTCGACCGCGTGCTCGAGACGCCCGGCGCCCACCTCCACTGGTACGGGAAACGCCAGTCGCGCCCGGGTCGAAAGATGGGACACGTGACGGTGAGCGGCGACGCGGACGCCGACGTCGAGGAACTGCTCGAGACCGGCCGGGAACTCGAGGATGTGCTGACGTTCCGCTGACGTCTCGCTGTTGGTCAGAGACGGGTGGCGAGGATCCCACGCTGTCGTTCGAACGATCACCGGCGGCGACCGGTATTCTCAGCATACACTTCGGAAACTATATGACAACTATGGGGCAGAAACTGTTGCATGAGCGGTCGAACCGACGCCGGCGATGAGACGGAGCGAACTCAGGGCCGGTTTCATCCCGAGAACATGGGCCATGTCTTCGGGAAACTGCTCGCGATCTCCATGGCTGTGTTCTGGCTCTCGCTCGTCTCGCTGGTCGTGGTGCTGGTCGCGAGCTCCGAAGAGAACCCGACGCTGACGACGACGAACTTTCCGGTTTACCTGGCCATCGGATCGTGGGTCGGCATCTGGGCGTCGATACTCGGCTACAGCGGGTGGTCGTTCTGGCTCCTTCGGCACATGGAGAAGGCCGACGACCCGGCGGCCTACGAGAGGCGGTTGAAACGCGCGCTCAAATCGCTCGGGATGGGGCTGTTCGTGCTCGTCGGGATCCCGATCGGGATCCTGTTCGGCTGAGTGGCGGCCGGTGCCGCGGACGTTCTCTCGACACAGACCGGCGACCCTCCCGGATCCAGTTCGGCAGTGCCGGCGAACCATACCGTTTCTTTGCGACCGGGGCGCAACGTCCGGCCATGACCGCGAACTCGGTTTCGGAACTGATCGATCGCTTGCGGGCGGAAGCCGAGCAAGACCGTCCGACCGAACAGACCCCCGACGTGGGAATCGTCATGGGCAGCGACTCCGACCTCGAGGTCATGATGACCGGCGGGAAACGCCGCGGCGCCTACGACGCCTTCGTCGACGAACTCGATTTCGCCGAGCAGACCGACTACGAGTCCCCGCCTGCGGAGCGATTTACCTTCGAGACGTACGTCACGTCGGCCCACCGGACGCCCGACTTAATGACCGCTTACGCCGAGACGGCCGAAGCCCGCGGTCTCGAGGTTATCATCGCGGGCGCGGGCGGGAAGTCGGCGGATCTGCCGAACATGACGGCCTCGATCGCGTATCCGCTGCCGGTGATCGGCGTGCCGGTCCAGGAGAAGTCCGTCGACAGCGTCATCGGCATGCCGACCGGCGCGCCGCTCGTGGCGGTCGACGCGGGCAAGTCGTTCAACGCGGCGCTTTCGGCGGCCCAGATCCTCGCGCGCCAACACGACGACGTTCGCGAGCGCCTCGTCGAGTACCACGAGGGGCTTCGAGAAGGCGTCGGCGACGTCTCCCGTCGACTACACGATTCGGGAACGGTCGCGTTCGGCGACGAGTAGGCACCGACGGCGATGGGGTGGGTGGCCCACAGTCCGCTCCGTGGCCGTGACGCAAAATTTACCATTCGTCAAATTACGAACGTACGAGAAGCGAGTAGATACTTTCTCGCCCCGATGCCGTCTGCCGATTTCCACTGTCGAGTAACCTGACGATACCGATTTGTACGCTTATAAAATGAACATATATAGTATAAGGTGATTATTCAGGCGATTTTGGACGTCGGAAGTCGGCGCTGTAGCCCGTCTGCGGCCGGAAAACGAACAATCAACCCTTATATGCGTGCGGTCTGAACTTCCGAACGTTACGGAGATGAACGATTGGATCGCTATCGGGGCGTTGGCGCTCGTGGGGTTGTTGATACCGCTGGGCATGATGCTGGTATCGTACCTCCTGCGGCCGACCGTTCCCGAAACGAGTAAACGTGCCACCTACGAGAGTGGCGAGATCCCGACCGGCGGGACGCGCGTTCGGTTCAACATCCAGTACTATATGGTCGCGCTTCTGTTCCTCGTTTTCGATATCGAGACCGCCTTCCTGTTCCCCTGGGCGGTCGCGTACCTGGATGCGGTCGAATCGGACGCTATCTCGCTGCTCGAGGTCCTCGGACCGATGTTGCTGTTCGTCGCCATCCTGCTAATCGGACTCGCGTGGGCGTGGCGCAACGGCGCAGTACAGTGGGCACAGACACCGCGTCAGGTAGAGGCCGACTCTGATCGATAATGAGTAGCAACAATCCACAGCAGTCAATTCACGACAGCACCGCACCGTCGACGGATACCCGCGACTCGCGGATCGGCGAGGGGCCGGACGATCGGTTCAACTCGAAACTCCGGGAGGCGTTCGGCTCGACGCCGTTCATCCTCACGAAGTTCGACAAGTTCATGAACTGGGTGCGGGGGAACTCGATGTTCATGCTGCAGTTCGGGATCGCCTGCTGTAGCATCGAGATGATGCACACGTACGCGATCAAACACGACCTCGACCGCTTCGGCGCCGGCGTTCCCCGCGCCTCGCCGCGGCAAGCCGACGTGATGATCGTCCCCGGAACGATCGTCTCGAAGTTCGGGCCGCGCATGAAGCGCGTCTACGACCAGATGCCCGAGCCGAAGTTCGTCGTCGGCATGGGCTCGTGTACGATCTCCGGCGGCCCGTTCCAGGAAGGGTACAACGTCGTCAAAGGAGCCGAGGAGATCATCCCCATCGACATTCACGTTCCGGGTTGCCCTCCTCGTCCCGAAGCGCTGGTCTACGGCGTCGCCAAACTGCAAGAGCGCATCCGAAACGGCGAGTCCTCGGCCGTCGTCGTCAAACCCTACGAACTCGAGCAGTTCGGCGATCTCGAGCGGGACGAACTCGTCCAGAAACTCGCCGACGACATCGACGAAGAGGACCTCGTCATGCGCTACAACTGGGCTGATTCGCCATGAGCACGGGACTCGAGCGAGAACGGCCGCCGGTCGAGGTGACCGAGGCGGACCTCGAAGCGGTCATCGGGGATCGTGCGCTTTCGCGAGACGATCACCTGAACGCGCCGGGGTTCGTTATCCGGCCCGACGACGTCCAGGACGTCCTCTCGGATCTGAAAGAGCGGGCGGGCTTCGATCACCTCTCCTGTCTCACGGCCCAGCAGTACGAGGACCGCTACGAGTCGATCTATCACATGAAAAAGTACGCCGATCCCACACAGGAAGTGTCGATCGTCGTGCCGACGCCGACCGACGAGCCGGTCAGCGAGTCCGCGGAACCGGTGTTCCGGACCGCCGACTGGCACGAGCGGGAGGCGTTCGACCTCGTCGGCATCGACTACGAGGGCCATCCTGATCCGCGCCGAATCCTGCTCCCGGAAACCTGGCAGGGACACCCGCTCTCGCACGATTACGATCAGGAGAAGCCACAGCTCGTCACGCTGACCGAACACGCTAATCCAGTACAGCCCGACCACCACGAGGCCGAGTCGGACACGATGTTCCTGAACGTCGGCCCGCACCACCCGGCGACCCACGGCGTGCTCCACATCAAGGCGGTCCTCGACGGGGAGTCGGTCGTCGACGTCGACCCCGACATCGGCTACCTCCACCGCTGCGAGGAGCAGATGTGCCAGCAGGGGACCTACCGTCACCAGATCATGCCCTACCCCGACCGCTGGGACTACGTCTCGGCGGGACTGTTAAACGAGTGGGCCTACGCGCGGGCCGCGGAGGACCTTGCGGATATCGAGGTGCCCGAGTACGCCCAGATCATCCGGACGATGGGCGCCGAGTTCTGCCGGATCGCCTCGCACATGCTCGCGCTGGCGACGTTCGCACTGGACGTCTACGGCGACTTCACCGCCATCTTCCAGTACGGTATGCGCGACCGCGAGGTCGTACAGGACATCTTAGAGGATCTGACGGGCCAGCGACTGATGTTCAACTACTTCCGACTGGGCGGCGTCGCCTGGGATCTGCCCGAACCCCGCGAAGAGTTCTTCGCGAAGTGTCGGAACTTCCTCGACGAACTGCCCGCGAAGGTCGACGAGTACCACGACCTGCTCACCGGCAACGAGATCTTCCAGGTCCGAACGATCGATACGGGCATCCTGGAACCCGACGTCGCCAAGGACTACGGCTGTACGGGTCCCGTCGCCCGCGGATCGGGCATCGACTACGACCTTCGCCGAGACGACCCCTACGGCTACTACCCCGAACTCGACTGGAACGTCGTCACGATGGACGGCTGTGACAACTACGCGCGAGTCCTCACCCGGATGCAGGAGGTCGAGGAGTCCGCGAAGATCATCGAACAGTGTCTCGACCTCCTCGAGGACTGGCCGGAAGACGAACGCGACATTCAGTCCAACGTCCCTCGGACGCTCAAACCGGACGCCGACTCGGAGATCTACCGCGCCGTCGAGGGCGCGAAGGGCGAACTCGGGATCTACATCCGCTCGGACGGGACGGACAAGCCCGCCCGGTTCAAGATCCGCAGTCCGTGTTTCCACAACCTCTCGGCGCTCGGTGAGATGGTCGAAGACGAGTACATCCCCGACCTGATCGCCTCGCTGGGTAGCCTCGACATCGTTCTCGGGGAGGTGGATCGGTAAGTATGGACGGGAGGATCGACGCAGTGGCGCCGGCGCCGCTGCAAAACGACGAGACCGTCTTGCTCCCCGAGCGAATCGGCGAGCTAACCGGGCTCGACGGGTTCGGCGTCGGCGGCGAACTGCTCGCGGCCTTCCTCGCGGCCTTCCTCGTCGGCAACCTGATGCTGGCGATGACCGGCGTCGCCGGCCCGTGGGCGAAACGAAAGATCACCGCCGCGTTCACCGACCGTATCGCGGTCAATCGCCTCGGCCCGGCCGGCCTGTTCATCATCGTCGCCGACGCCGTGCGACTGCTCTCGAAGGAACTGGTCATCCCCGAGAACGCCGACCGACCGGCATACGATCTCGCGCCGATCGTCGTCGCTTCCTCGGCGCTGCTCGGCTTCGCCGTGATTCCGATGGGCAGCGGCATCCACCTGGCGGATCCCGAAGTCGGACTCGCGTTCGTCTTCGCGGTCGCCGGAATCGCCAGCATCGGACTGGTGATGGCCGGCTACGCGTCGTCGAACAAGTACTCGCTGCTCGGCGGTCTGCGGGCGGTCGCACAGAACGTCGCCTACGAGATTCCGCTCGTGATAACGGGGCTGTCGGTCGTCATCTTCGCCGGCTCGCTCCAGATGAGTACGATCGTCGAGGCGCAGGCGGAGACGCTGGTCGACCTCGGCGTCGTCACCATTCCGGCGTGGTACGCGCTGGTCAATCCGTTCGCGTTCGTCCTCTTCCTGCTGGCGAACTTCGCCGAAGTCGGCCGAAACCCGTTCGACACGCCCGAAGCACCGACCGAGATCGTCGCCGGCTACCAGACCGAGTACTCCTCGGTGTACTTCGTGTTGATCTACCTCGGGGAGTTCCTCCACATCTTCCTCGGCGGCGCGATCATCGCGACGATCTTCCTCGGCGGCCCGGCCGGACCCGGACCCGCCGAACTCGGCATCGTCTGGTTCCTCATCAAGATCTGGGCGGTGTTCCTTCTGACCCAGTGGCTCCGCTCTGCGGTGCCACGCGTCAGAATCGACCAGCTGATCGAGATCGGCTGGAAGGGACTGCTCGTCCTCTCCTTTGCTAATCTCATCCTGACCGCAGTGATTGTGGGGCTGATAGCATGATTGGAATACTGAAATCCATGGCCACGACGATGAAACACGCACTGGATGGCTCGACGTTCACCGTCGAGTATCCCGAAACTGCACCCGACGTCTCCCCGCGGTTCAGGGGCGTCCACAAGTTCAGCCAGGAGCGGTGTATCTGGTGTCGCCAGTGCGAGAACGTCTGTCCGAACGATACGATCCAGATCGTGATGGACGACAAGCGAAACGGCGAACAGTACAACCTCCACATCGGACAGTGTATCTACTGTCGACTCTGCGAGGAGGTCTGTCCCGTCGACGCCATCCTGTTGACCCAGAACTTCGAGTTCACGGCGGACACGAAACACGATTTCGTCTACAACAAAGAACAGCTGAAAGCCGTCCCGTGGTACAAGGATATCGACCCGCTCGAGTCGCGCGAACCCGACCGCGGCGCGTGGATCGGCGAAGGTGACGGGGAGGTCGATTACCAGTAACCATGCTGTTCGAAATCGCGTTCGCGCTGTTTGCGTTCGTGACCATCGCCAGCTCGCTGGGCGTGGTCCTCTTGCGGGACCCCTGGCACGCGGCGCTGATGCTCGGCGTCGCGCTGATGAGCATCGCGGTGCACTTCGTGATGCTCGCCGCCGAGTTCATCGCCGTGATGCAGGTCCTCGTCTACGTCGGCGGGGTCCTCATCCTCATCACGTTCGCCGTGATGCTCACCCAGCGTGAAGAGGACGCCTCCGAGGAGGTGGTCCAGTCGTGACGAACGGACCGAAGCTCCGGACCGGGAAAACGCTCGTTCCCGGACTGCTCGCGGTCGCGCTGTTCGGGTTGATGGCGCTGATCGTCCTCAACACCACGTTCCAACCGCTTTCCGACGGCGGCTTCGAGGCCGACTCGATCACCGCCGCGATCGGCTACGCGATGTTTAACCTCGAGCCGCTCCAGGAGGAAGCGGGCGTGACCGGCACCGAGCCGTTCCTCGCGGCCGTGTTGTTGATCGCCGTCGCACTCGACGCGGCGCTCGACGCCTCGCTCGTGCTCGCAAAGCGCGAAGAACAGGGCGAGCCGGTCGCCGCGCTCTCGAGTACGACCCCCGACCAGACCGGCCCCGGTGCCGGTCCGGCGCCCGACTCGAGCGGCTTCGGGCGCTCGGAGCCGACGGCGACCGACGGCGGCGCGGAGTCGAGTTCGAGTTCGAGTTCGAGTTCGAGTTCGAGTTCGGGTTCGTCCGCGGCCGACGCCGACTCGGAGTCCGCGGGAGGTGAGAGCCGATGATCGGGGTCGAGTACTACGTGTTGCTGTCGATGGCCGTCTTCTGTATCGGCCTCGTCGGCGTGCTGACGCGTCGCAACGCACTGACGTTCCTGATGTCCGTCGAGCTGATGCTGAACGCGGCCAACATCAATCTGATCGCGTTCGCGTTCTACCACGGCAACCTCACGGGGCAGGTGTTCGCCCTGTTTACGATGGCGCTCGCCGCCGCCGAGGTCGCCGTTGGACTCGGGATCATCCTGGTGCTGTATCGAAACTTCCGTGACGTCGACGTCACGGTTCCGACGACGATGAGGTGGTAAGATGGAAGGGGCATTCTCCTACGCGCCGGCGATAGCGGCGTTCCCCCTCGTGGCCTTCGTAGTCGCGCTCGTCTTCGGCAAGTGGATGCCGAAGAAGGGTGCGATCGCTGGCATCGCAGCGACAGGCGCCTCCCTGGTGTTCTCGCTGTGGATGCTCGCGGCGGTCGCGAGCGGCGAAACGTATCACGAGACGCTTTACGAGTGGACGGCCGGCGAGGCCGCAAGCGAGATCGGCGCCGACACGATCGGATTCTCGTTCGGCATCCTGATCGATCCGCTCGCGGCGCTCATGCTGGTCATCGTCTCGCTCGTGGCGTTTCTCGTCCACGTCTTCAGCCTCGGCTACATGAACGCCGAGGGCGAGACCGGCCTCCCGCGGTACTACGCCGGGCTCGGTCTCTTTACGTTCAGCATGCTCTCGTTCGTCTACGCGGACAACCTGCTGATGGCGTTCATGTTCTTCGAACTGGTCGGGCTGTGTTCGTTCCTGCTGATCGGCTTCTGGTTCCGCACCCGATCGGCGCCCTCGGCCGCGAAGAAGGCGTTCCTGGTCACCCGCTTCGGTGACTACTTCTTCCTGCTCGGGGTCGTCGCCATCGCGGCGACGTTCGGAACCCTCCAGTTCGCCGGCGACGAGTCGTTCGTCGCGGCGGCGGAGGCCGCTATCGACGACGGCGGCCAACTGTTCGGCTTCGACGCGGAAACCTGGGTCACGATCACCGGGCTGCTCGTGCTGGGCGGCGTCATCGGGAAGTCCGCCCAGTTCCCGCTGCACACGTGGCTGCCCGACGCGATGGAAGGTCCCACGACGGTTTCGGCGCTGATCCACGCGGCGACGATGGTCGCGGCCGGCGTCTACCTCGTCGCGCGGATGTTCGGTTACTACGCGCTGTCTCCGACGACGCTTGCGATCATCGCCTTTATCGGCGGCTTCACCGCACTGTTCGCCGCGACGATGGGCGTCGTCAAAGACGACGTCAAGCAGGTGCTCGCGTACTCGACGATCAGCCAGTACGGCTACATGATGCTGGGACTCGGCGTCGGCGGCTACGTCGCCGGAGTCTTCCACCTCATGAACCACGCCTTCTTCAAGGCGCTGCTGTTCCTCGGGGCCGGCGCCGTCATCGTCCTCATGCACCACGAACAGAACATGTGGAAGATGGGCGGACTCAAAGACAAGGCGCCCGTCACCTACTACACGTTCCTGGCGGGTGCGCTCGCGCTCGCGGGCATCATTCCGTTCTCGGGCTTCTGGTCGAAAGACGAGATCCTCTACGACGCCCTGATCGTCGGACTCGAGGAGCCGCTGATTATGGCGGCCTACGCGATGGGGCTACTCGCCGTCTTCTTCACCGGCTTCTACACCTTCCGGATGGTCTTCCTGACCTTCCACGGCGAGCCTCGCTCCGAGGCCGCCGAGGACCCGCATCCGGTCGGCTGGTCGATCAAGCTCCCGCTGATCGTCCTGGGGATCCTCGCGGTCGTCGCCGGGATCGCCAACCTCGCGCCCGTGGCCAAGCTCGCGAACGTCGATATCACGTTCCTGGAACACTGGCTCGACGGCGAGTACGGCGGGATCGATGAAGTGACCTACAGCGCCTACAGCGAACTGCTCGCCTACGAAACGGGCGTCATCAGCTCCGAGCAGGTGACCGTCCTGATCGCGGCGGGACTCTCCTTGCTGCTTGCCTTCTCGGGTGCCGGACTGGCCTGGAAGCTCTACAGCGATCCCGAACCGACCGCACACAAGGAGCGACTGGGCTCCGCCGGGACGGTCGTCGAGGACAACTACTACCAGGACGAGTATCAGGTCTGGCTCGCGGAAGGAGTCACGCTCCCGCTCGCGCGGGTCGCCGACCGCTTCGACCAGACCGTCATCGACGGCACCGTCAACGGCGTATCGACCGCCAGCCTGTTCGGCAGCAGCTGGGTGAAACGCATCCAGACCGGCATCGTGACGAACTACGCGGCGCTACTCATCGCCGGGTTCATCGCCTTACTGCTCGGTCTCGGCGTCTACGGAGGGTGGTTCTGAATGATGATCGAAGCGCTCATTGCGGTCGCGCTGATCGGCGCGCTCGTCACGTTCGTCGCGCCGAATCGCGTCGCGGGGAAGCTGGCCTTTGCGATCAGCCTCGTTCCCGCGGCGATCAGCCTCTGGTTGTTCGCGACCTTCGACGGTAGTGGTAACGCCTTACTCGAGGGCACGCTCGCCTTCGAGTCACAGTACGAGTGGATTCAACTCGGCGAGTACTCGATCTCGTGGTTCGTCGGTCTCGACGGTATCAGCCTGCCGCTCGTGGTGCTGACGACCGTCCTCACGTCGCTGGCGATCATGAGCTCGTGGACGCCGATCGACGAGCGCGAGTCCCAGTTCTACGGGCTCGTGCTCTTCATCGAGGCGAACTTGATCGGCGTCTTCGTGGCGCTCGATTTCTTCCTCTGGTTCATCTTCTGGGAGGCCGTCCTCATCCCGATGTACCTGCTGATCGGCGTCTGGGGCGGTCCGCGCCGGAAGTACGCGGCGATCAAGTTCTTCGTCTACACGAACGTCGCCTCCCTGCTGATGTTCGGTGCGTTCATCGCGCTCGTCTTCGGCCTCGGCGACGCCGTCACGAGCTTTGCGCTCCCCGAGGTGGCCGACGCCATGGTCAACGGCGAGGGCATCCAGCAGACGCTATTCGGCCTCGAGCCGACGACGCTCGCGTCGCTCGTCTTCGTCGCGATGTTTATCGGGTTCGCCGTGAAGGTCCCGGTGGTGCCGTTCCACACGTGGCTGCCGGACGCCCACGTCGAGGCGCCGACGCCGGCGTCGGTGCTGCTGGCCGGCGTCCTGCTGAAGATGGGGACCTACGCCCTGCTCCGGTTCAACTTCACGATGTTCCCGGAGCAGGTCGAGACCTACGCGATCCCGATCGCGGCAATCGCCGTCATCAGCGTCATCTACGGCGCGATGCTGGCGCTCGCTCAGACGGACTTGAAGCGAATCGTCGCCTACTCCTCGGTGTCGTCGATGGGCTACGTCATCCTCGGCCTGATCGCCTACACCCAGTTCGGGGTCGGCGGCGCGACGTTCCAGATGGTCTCTCACGGCCTCATCTCGGGGCTGATGTTCATGGCCGTCGGCGTCATCTACAACGCCACTCACACCCGACTCGTCACCGACATGTCGGGGATGGCCGATCGGATGCCCGTCGCGGTGGGCATCCTCATCGCCGGCGCATTCGGCTACATGGGGCTGCCCCTGATGAGCGGATTCGCCGCCGAGTACTTCATCTTCTTCGGCGCGTTCGGCGCCGACTTCGACTACGCCCCGATCTTCACGGGGCTGGCGATGTTCGGCATCGTCCTCGTGGCCGGCTACCTGCTGTTTGCGCTCCAGCGAGCCGTCTTCGGACCGTACAGCCTCGAAACCGACTACGAGGTGAGCCGCGCCCCGCTACACGACCTCGCGCCGATGTTCGTCCTGCTGGGACTGATCATCGCGCTGGGCGTGGCTCCCGACCTGATCTTCGACATGATAACCGACGCAGTCGATCCGATCCTCGAGGGAGGTGATAGCTAATGGCGATCTACGAACTCCCGGAGTGGACGGCCCTCGGGCCGGCGCTGATCCTCGCCGTGACGGCGCTGGCGCTGTTCGCGTTCGACAGCATCTCGCCGCGGTCGACGAACCGGCAGCTACTCGCCGGCACCGCAGTCGCCGGCTCGCTGACCTCCCTCGGCGTCGCCGTCTGGTTCACCGTCGCCGGCGTCGGCACGCCGACGGCCGACGGCGGTAACGGCGTCATCGACCCGACCCACGGCTTCGTCGTCGACCAGCTGGCGCTGTACTTCATGATCATCGTCGCCGTCGTGACGGCGCTGATCGTCGTCGCCAGCTACGACTACCTGGTCGACCACGCCTATCAGGCCGAGTACTACTCACTGGTCATCCTCGCGGCGACCGGCATGTCGCTGATGGCGGCCGCCGACAGCCTCGTGACGATTCTCATCGCGCTCGAGCTGGCGAGCCTGCCGTCCTATGCCCTCGTCGCCATCCTGAAGGACAACCGCGGGAGCGTCGAGGCCGGGCTGAAGTACTTCCTGATCGGCTCGCTCTCGTCGGCGATCTTCATCTACGGGATCTCGCTGGTCTACGGCGCGACGGGTCATCTCGAGCTCGCGGCGATCGCGGAGGTCGTCTCCGGCGAGACCGAAGCGGGATCGGGCCACGACATCACCGAGATGGGCGGCCTGCTCGGGCTCGGCATCCTGATGTTGATCGGCGGCTTCGCGTTCAAGACCGCGAGCGTCCCGTTCCACTTCTGGGCGCCCGAAGCCTACGAGGGCGCGCCCGCACCGATCAGCGCGTTCCTCTCGTCGGCCTCGAAAGCCGCCGGCTTCGTCGTCCTCTTCCGGGTCTTCACGGAGGCGTTCCCGCTCGGTGAGATCGGCGCCGTTATCGGCTTCGACTGGACGGTCGCGTTCATCGTGCTCGCGATCGTCACCATGACACTCGGGAACTTCGCGGCCGCGACCCAGGACAGCGTCAAGCGGATGCTCGCCTACTCGTCGATCGGCCACGCCGGCTACGCCCTGATCGGGCTGGCCGGTCTGACCGCCGACGGCGGTGAACTCGTCATGGGCGCGGCGATGATGCACCTGCTCGTCTACGGCTTCATGAACACCGGCGCATTCCTGTTCGTCGCACTGGCCGAACACTGGGGCGTCGGGCGCACCTTCGAGGACTACAACGGCCTCGCGGCGCAGGCGCCGGTCGCCTGTGCGGCCATGGCCGTCTTCATGTTCAGCCTCGCGGGCATCCCGCCGTTCGGCGGCTTCTTCAGCAAGTACTTCCTGTTCGTCGGCGCCCTCGAGGCCGCGACGGCGAGCACGGCGATGCTCGTCGTCGCCGCCGTGCTGGTCATCAACAGCGCGCTCTCGCTGTACTACTACTCGCGGCTGGTCAAGGCGATCTGGATCGAGGACCCGCCGGCGACGCGGGACCGACTCGCCCAGCCGACCGGGCTCTACGCGGCGATCATCGTCGCCGCCGTGATGACGATCGTCATCCTGCCCGGCTTCGGCCCGGTCGTCGACGCCGCGCTCGACGCGGCCGGTGCAGTCGTCGGCTGATCGCCGACGCCGAGATCGTCGCAACCCGGACCCGGTAGTTTTTCCCCCGCGCGGTTACAACACGCGGTAGATGGTTTTCCGCCTCGTGCTCGGGTGTGGAACGGTCGGCCGCCAGGTGGTCGAACAGCTTCCCGAGCGCGACGGCAGCGACGCCGACCGGCTGCTCGTCATCACCGACGACGAGAGCGTCGTCGAAGCGCTGCGCGACGAGAGCTGTCCCGCCCGCTGTGCCGATCCGACCGACCCGTCGGTCATCGCGAACCTCGAGCCACCGGACGTGGTCTTCGTCGCCAGCGACCGCACCGATGTCAACCGCGGTGCCCTCGAGATCGCCCGCGATCAGTTTCCGAGGGCGTCGATCGCCGCGTACCTCGGCGGAAACGCGATTGCAGCCAACCGCGAGCGGTTCGACGCGCTCGCCGACCACGTCGTCGACGCCCGCGAGGCGATGGTCGGCCACGTCCTCGACGGTGCCGTGAGTCCGTCCGCCGGCGCCGCGATCGGGCTGCGAAGTCAGCTGTCGACGATCGACGGCCGACTGGCGGTCGTCATGCACGACAACCCCGATCCCGACGCGATCGCCAGCGCCGTCGCGCTGGTCGATATCGCCGCAGAGCTCGGACTCGAGGCCGACGCCTGCTACTTCGGCGAGATTTCCCACCAGGAGAACCGGGCGATGGTCAACTTGCTCGACCTCGAGTTGCGAAACCTCTCCCCGGAGGAGCCACTCGAGGAGTATGCCGGCTTCGCGCTGGTCGACCACTCGCGGCCCGGCGTCAACGACCAGTTGCCCGAAGATCTGACGGTCGACGTCGTCATCGACCACCACCCGCCCCGCGGGCCCGTCCCCGGCGAGTTCGTCGACCTCCGCCAGCAAGCTGGCGCGACCAGTACCGTCCTGACGGAGTATCTGGACCGATTCAGCCTCGAGCCCAGACGATCGACGGCGACGGCGCTGCTGTACGGCATCCGAATCGACACGAACGACTTCACGCGAGAGGTCTCGGCGGCCGATTTCAACGCCGCCTCGTTGCTCTGGCCACACGTCGACACGTCGATCTTAGATCAGATCGAGCAGCCGACCGTCGAGGGAGAGACGCTCGATACGATCGCTCGAGCGATCAAGAACCGCATCCAGCGCGACTCGGTCGCCGTCGCGAGCGTCGGGCGGATCACCGACCGCGACGCCCTTCCGCAGGCGGCCGACCAGTTGCTTACGATGGATGGCATCGAGACGTCGCTCGTGTTCGGCTTTCGCGACGAGATGGCCTACCTCTCGGCGCGGTCGCGAGCCGGCGACGTCGACCTCGGCGAAGCGGTTCGGGACGCCTTCGACAGGATCGGGAGCGCCGGCGGCCACACCGACATGGCCGGCGCCCAACTCGAGGTCGGCATCCTCGGGACGACCGACGACGACGACGAGGTCGAGTCGATCGTTAGCGTCGTCGAGGAGGTCATCACGAACCGGTTCTTCGAGGCGGTCGACAGCGGACCGGGCGTCCCCGTCGGCGCCTACAGCCAGACCAGCGAGCGGCTGTTCTCCGTCGGCGACGAGCGCGCGGACGAGCGGACCGCAGGCGACGGCGTCGCCGAAGACGATCGGGCAAGGGGAAGCGGCGAGTCGGCGTAGGCTCGAGAGCGATCCCGTCGGCCGACAGCCCGCCGGTCTCGACGGGAAGACAGTCTTTTGCACGCGGACGCCGTTGTGTCGGCTATGGAGGTCGCGTCGGAGCGAAGCAAACCCCAGGTCAAGGAGTACATGACGCGTGACGTGGCGACGGTCGCGCCCGACGAATCCGTCGGCGACGTCGCCGCGCGAATCGCCGAGAGCGACGAGCACAGCGGATTTCCCGTCTGTGAACGCCGACGCGTCGAGGGGTTCGTCAGCGCGCGCGACCTGTTGCTGGCCGACGACGGCGAGCCGATTTTCAAGGTGATGACGACGGACCTGCTGGTCGCCCATCCGGATATGAAGGTGACCGACGCCGCCCGCGTCATCCTTCGGTCGGGTATCCAGAAACTCCCCGTCGTCGACGACGCCGGAAACCTCGTCGGCATCATCTCTAACGCCGACGTCATCCGCAGCCAGATCGAGCGAGCGACCCCCGAGAAGGTGGGGAAACTCATGCGAACCCTCGAGGAGATTCACGAGATAACGCTCCAGCAAGAGCGGCGAACGATCTCGCTCGAGGAGCTCACGCCGACGCAGGGTCGCGTGTACGCCGACGAACTCGAGGGCCGACGGTACGAACTCGAACACGGGCTGGCCGAACCGCTGGTGGTCATCGACAACGACGGAACGCTGTTGCTGGCCGACGGCCACCACCGCGTACTGGCGGCCGACCGGCTCGGAATCGACGGCATGGACGCCTACGTCATCGTCATCGACCACGAGATCGATCTGGGCATGGCCCGAACCGCGGAGAAGGAAGGACTCGAGCGCATCGGCGACATCGAGGTCGTCGACTACGCGCGCCATCCGCTCGTCCAGACGACGAAGCGTCTGCAGTCCGATTGAGGAGTGAGCATCAGCCGACCCCGTCGGCGGCGACCCGCGCTGTGTCGCCGCTACTGTACGTGTGTCACCGGCACGTCGCTTCGCCGAGCGACCAGTTCAGAGACGTCGCGAAGCCGCGGCCGCGTCGCTGTCTCCTGGTGGTCGGTGACGACGATGCGATCGGCACCGCACTCGACGGCGTAGTCGACGATCTCTTCGACGGCGTCGCCCGATCGAACGGCAGTATCGATCTCTCGTTCGTATTCGCCGGCGAGTTCGACCGCCCGCTCGAAGACGCACTCGGCCCACTCGCGCTGTGCTCGCGTTAACGAGTTCGGGTCCAGGATAGTCTCGTCGGCGACCTCGGTGGCGCCATCGGGAACCATGTAGTCTTCCGGCTCCGGCGTTCCGAAGAGATCGAACGGGTCGCTCGTCCCGGTCACGTGAATCACGGTAATCGCCGCGTCGGAAAACTCCTCGAGGGCGAACTCGAGGGCACGCGCCGAGCGCTCCGCTCGCCCCATCGCGACCAGCACGTGGGTACCCATACGCACTACTCGATCGGCGACGGGAAAACGATACCCCAGGAATATGACCACCGTTCTTTGTCGATTCGACCGCGAGTTCACGAGCGTCGCTCATCAATCGCACTCGCTCGTCTCCCACCGTTCGTACCCACTGTGTTTTGGAGACGGCTTCAACACGATGCGTGGTCACGTATTGAGTATGATGCAACACGCGACTCCCGACGCTCCAGACGCGGGCGGGGAACGAAAGACCGCCGTGCAGTGTGACGCGTGCCAGTCGATTTTCACGGCGGAGATCGACGGCGACGGCGCCGTGTTCCTGATCGGAATGGGTGATCAGTGTAACTGCGGCGGAACGGAGTTCCATCGGTTCGCGTAGTGGCCGGTTCTACCGGCGGCGACGAGACTGAGCTGATCCGTTCGTTCACGACTTCTTTCGTGAATAGCTATGTGTCGCGTCGTGGTCGGTCACCGACGAATGACGTCGCGACGCCAAACGACCGGAGACGTGAACCGACGACCGGTACTCACCGGCGCCCTCGCGAGCGCGAGTGCACTGGCACTCGCGGGCTGTCTCGACGCAACCGACGATAGCAGCGACTCGAGCGCCAACGGTTCGAACGCCGACGCGGACGGAGACGAGACTGAGGCCGAGGCCGACGACGAGGGCACGAACGGGAACTCGAGTAGCGACGACGACGAGACCGCCGACGAACTCCACGCGGAGTACGAAACGACCGACGTTCGCGTGCGGGGGGCGGACGGCGAGGAACTGGGCGAGGTCACCGCCGCGATCGCCGACACGCGGGCCCGACAGCAACTCGGACTGAGCGACACCGAGTCCCTCCCCGCAGATCGCGGGATGCTGTTCGTCTACGAGGACGTCGCCGACCGTCGGTTCGCGATGCCGGAGATGTCGTTCGGGATCGATATCGTCTTCGCCGACGAGGAGGGCGTCATCACGAGCATCGCCAACGCACCCGAACCCGGACCCGACGAAGACGGTTCCGAACAGACCTACGAAGGGCGGGGACAGTACGTCCTCGAGGTCGTCTACGAGTGGACCGACGAGCGCGGCGTCGCGGAGGGCGACGTCCTCGAGTTCGACCTGTAAGGGTGGTAGCTTCCGTAGACAGTCGCCACTCGAGGGCTGTCGTCGGTTCCGGTCGCGTTCATGTTGATCGAGAGAACGGTACAGCCGAATGCGAGGGTACTCGAGTTTATAAGGGATGGCGCGGCGAAGGCGGGCATGGACTGTCCGACCTGTGGACAATCGCTGGCGACGGAACGGGGAATGCGACAGCACCATACGAAGGTTCACGACGAGCCGTTGCCGAATCGGACGTGCAACGGCTGTAATGCGGAGTTTTACGACCCAAAATCGAGGCGCTCGTACTGCGACGATTGCAATCCGAACGCCGGGGAACACAACGGGAACTGGAAAGGAGGGACCGAAACTGCATCCTGTAAACGCTGTGAATCGACATTCGAATACTATCCGTCCGACAAACCGGGAGTCTACTGCTCGGATTGCGTTGTAGGAGCCGACGACTTTCTTGGGACACCTTACTACGAATATCACGATATAGAACGCGTTCAGAAGGTCTGTGAGTGGTGTGGGAAGATTTCGACTGTGCTTAAATCTAGGACGGAACGAGAACCGGTTCGGTTTTGCAGTCAGGTCTGCCTCAGCCGGTGGTTATCCGATCAGTGGGAAGACAGCGAAAACGCGTATAATGGACGATGGCGCGAAGTACGACGACAGGCGTTAGAAAGGGACGACCACTCGTGCCAACATTGTGGTATTACTCGAGAAGAGATTGGACACGAACCAGATGTTCACCATATTAAACCAGTTCGAGAATTTAACGACCAGCAACTCGCCCATACTCTCGATAACGTCATTTGCCTTTGTCGAAGCTGTCATCGATACGCTGAAATCAAATCGATCGACGGACTTTCTCCTTCTAACTCTCGCAGCAAACAATAACTCATAAGCCATTCAGTCGCTAACCCAAAACTGGCGACGTAGTCCCGTGGTGTAGTGGCCAATCATATGGGCCTTTGGAGCCCATGACAGCGGTTCGAATCCGCTCGGGACTACTTCTGCTGCGAACAAATTCGTGAGCAACGGGTATCACCGATGATTCGAATCCATTCGAGACAGGAACTGAGCGGTTACATCCTAATTCCGGGCCGTTGACACCGTCAACGCGGCAGGAACAAACGGTCGTCCCCCACAAATCAGAGACTGTTTGTAGAGCAGATTGAGAAGATAGATGGCCACCGCAGCTCCGATGGGGTACTGTATTCAGTGGGTGTACACCAGGGTCGGTCTGCTCGGGCTAAGATAGGCGTTTATGGTCATATGAATCGTCCATGCGCCGCGAGAATGGCTATCGCACCGTGAGCAATTTGTAAGATGAGAACCAAGGTGATCAGCTGCTGCTCAAATCTACCTGCACGGAATCGCAGTTTCAATTCTCCCTCGTTGGCGGTCACACGTAATCAACTCCGTCAAGCCATAGTATCCCTTCTTGTAGGTTGATCTTTTCTTCAGCTATCGTGCTTGTTGTACTCGAGCTAACCTCCTTCTGATGTGCCTGATCGGTACATCGAAACCACAGCGGTGAATCGTATCGTTCTGTTCCGCAGTAAGATAGCAGAGCGAAACTCTCGAGTTGGCGTTCAACGCGCCTAAGCATGAGCGACACCGGTAGAACGTACAGGATGCGCCATGGACGGCCCGCTGCCGTTTGCATCGTGACCAACGGAGTCGAGTGGAGCGATCGACGATAATCGTTCTCCGTTCGTCGCAATCGTGGAAACGCGCTCTTACAGTCCGACCTCGAGAGGGGGTGTCGTGGTCACTGTGACGCCAGTATCCCCTCGCAGTCCGGCCGTCTTCGTGTTCATAAAATTATTTGTTGGGCTGACAATACGAATGAGCGTTTTACGGGGGAGGAGACTGCCGAGGGTACTAGACCATGTACGGGGAGCAAGTATATCGACGGCGTCTCCTCGCCGGAATCGCCGGAACTGGTGCACTCGGGGTGACGGTGGGAGTCGGGAGCGCACAAGAGGATGGGAGCGCACGTGTTCGACCAAGTGAGGACAGCGTGACAGTTCAACCAGGCACACGCCTGCTGTTCGAAGTAGATCCCGACGGTGCAGGCGGGTCGACGGGACCGGAGTGGTCCGTCGACGACGGATCCTCGGGCCTGTCCGTGGGACCGTGGTATAGCGCCTACCGGGACCACCAGGGCACGGAGTTCTGGCAGTACACGGTCGACGATGACTGTGAGGTCACCGCCACCATCGACCCCACCGGACAACCGACAACCACCACGTGGACGATCGAAGTCGGATCCGACGGCATCGGATCGCCACAGATCCAGGCGGCCCGTCCGTCCCCGGACGAGAGCCGCGAGTTGGAAACGGGAACGACGCTGGATTGTGAACTCGACGTGTCCGACCCGAACGGAGACTTAGACCGCGTGATCTGGTGGGCGCTTGCAGCGGACCGCATTATCGAGGTTTCGGATATTAGCGGAGGCGAGGACACGGCAGGCATCGCGCCCGACGCATCCGAAATCGTTCCCGAAGGAATCACGGCGTGGGTAGTGAACGAACACGGGGCCGTCGTCGAATCCGACCGATGGGAGTTCGACTACCCCGACGACGACGGATCGACGTTCGAGATCTCGAGCGTGCGGACGAATTCGCCGATCGCGGGTGGCGAGACGCTCGAGGTGGAGGCCACGGTCGAGAACACCAGCGATCAGCCGGTCTCGTCGGCGGTCGAGCTCATCGTCGGTCACGATCCCGAAGGCGTCGACTCACGGACCGTGGGCCTTCAACCCGGTGAATCGGCCGACGTCCCCCTGACGTTCGCGGCCGGCCATCCGGCCGGGGATCGGGAGGTCTTCCCCGGCGAAGTCACCACCGAGGACGATAGCGTCGAGTTCACGATCGTCGTCGAGGACGAAGACGAGGAACCGACCCCTGCGACGTTCGACGTGATGGAACTGTCGACGAACTCGCCGGTCGGCGGCGGCGAAACGCTCGAGGTCGACACGCCGATCGAGAACGTCGGAGATGAGACCGGGACGACCGATATCGAGCTAATCGTCGGTCATTCCCCGGAGGTCGAAGACAGCGTGATGCGCACGCTCGGGCCCGGCGAATCCTCGACGTTCACGCTGACGTTTCAGGCGGGTGATCCCGCCGGCGGACGCGAAGAATTTCCCGTTGTCGTCGATACGGGAGCTGACACGGCCACCGAGACCGTCGCAGTTATCGACTGACTGAACCACCCTTGTTTCGGTCGACGCTACGGACGCCCTCGAGCGCGTCAAAACCGACCAGCGACCAGTCGTCGTCTACCAGTACTTCGTGGTCCGCTGTTGTTCTATCGGCGTTTTAGAGCGAACATTGTTAGCTAACCACACGGATCTAGCCCCTAAGATTGTGGATAGCTGGATGCGGAGACGAATGACATTCACCCATAAACATACATACAGTGACACTTATTGTGTAGGCCCGGTATTGATATGTTATGGCACGGCATTCGCTGGACCTCGATCGTCGGGGGTTCCTCAAAGCCGGTGCTGCAGGGGCACTCGCAACGGCGGTCGGTGGACGGACGCTCCTCGAGCGAGGCGACGACGCGTCGCCGCGCGTCGATCCCGGCACGGGTGACGAGCTGGTGAAGACGGTCTGTACGCACTGCTCGGTCGGCTGCGGGCTACAGATCGCCGTCGAGGACGACACGGTCGTCGGCCAGGAGAGCTGGGACGACAATCCGGTCAATCAGGGCGGACTTTGCTCGAAGGGCGCATCGCTTACACAGACGGAGAACTCGGAGCAACGACTGAAAGAACCGCTCAAACTCGAGGACGGGGAGTGGGTTCGGATGGACTGGGACGAGATCCTCGAGGAGATCACGGGTCGGTTAAACGACATCCGCGAGGAGACCGGCCCGCACGGGACGTTCTGGTGTGGTTCGGCCTGTCACAGCAACGAAGCGGCGTACCTGATCCGCAAGCTGGCCGCATTTTACGGGACGAACAACGTCGACCATCAGGCGCGGATCTGTCACTCGACGACGGTCACAGGGATCGCGAACACCTGGGGCGTCGGCGCGATGACGAACAACAATAACGACATGCGGAACGTCGACGTCAACCTCATCATCGGTCACAACCCCCTCGAGAGCCATCCGGTGGCGTGGCAACACTTCCAGGAGGCTCAGCGGCGAGGCGGGACGCACATCGTCGCCGAGCCGCGATACACGAAGACGGCGGCCGCGGCGGACGACTACGTCCACTTCCGGTCGGGCACCGACGTCGCGTTCATCTACGGGCTCATCCACCACATCGTCGAGAACGACCTCCACGACGAGGAGTTCATCGAGAGTCGCGTGATGGTTCCGACGTGGGAAGAGTTCCGCGACGACGTCTTGCCGCAGTACGACGTCGAGACCGTCTCCGACATCTGCGGGACGCCCGAGTCGGACCTGCGCGACCTCGCCGAGACGCTCGCGGACGCCGAAGTCAGCTGCGTCGAGTGGGCGATGGGCGGCACGCAGCACAACAACGGAACGGGCAACACCCGAGCGTACGCGATGTTGAATCTGACGCTCGGACACGCCGCACAGGAGGGCGGCGGGACGCCGATCTACCGCGGCCACGACAACGTTCAGGGGGCGACCGACCTCGGCGTCGACGCCGGAAACACGCCGGGGTACTACGGACTCGACGAGGGCGCCTGGGAACACTGGGCGAACGTCTGGACCGAGTCGCCGTACACCTCCGGGGAGATTTCCTACGACGAACTGGTCGATCGGTTCCACGACACCGAGTTGATGGAGAAAAACGGCTTCACCGTCGCCCGCTGGTTCGAAGGCGTTCTGGACGACCAGTGGGAGATCTATCAACCCGATCCGCTCCGCGCGGCGATCTTCTGGGGCCACGGCCTCGGCTCGCTCAGCGAGTACAAGCGCGTCCGCGAGGGGGTCAACGAACTCGAGTTCATCGTCAACGTCGACATCTTCCCGAATCAGGTCGCCGAACTCGCCGACGCCGACACGGACGTCTACATGCTGCCGGCGGCGACCAACTTGGAGGAAGCCGGCAGCGCGACGAACACCGGCCGGCAACTACAGTGGCGCAACCAGGCGGTTTCGCCGCGACACAACGCCCGGAAGGACTGGGAGCTGCTGTGTCAGTTCGCCGACCACCTCGGGTTCGGCGACCACTTCGACTACGACGAGGTCGAGGACGTCCTTCGGGAGATCAACCTCGGCGTTCGGTCGGTCGGCTACATCGGACAGACTCCCGAGCGGCTAAAGGCACACCAGGAACACGCCGATCGGTTCAGCGTCGAGGACCTTCGGGCCGAACTCGAGGACGACGAAGAGATCGAGGGCGTCCAGGACGGCGACGTTTACGGCCTGCCGTGGCCGTGCTGGCACGACGAACACCCCGGGACGCCGATCCTCTACGACGCGTCGCTTCACCCCGCCGAGGGCGGCATGGACTTCCGCTCCAACTGGTGGGACGGCGCCGTCGACGCGGTCGACGATGGGGACGACCCCGAAGTCGATCCCGAGGATCACCTCCGCGATCCCGTCGATCCCGACTGGTGGGACGGCGACGGCGAACTCGAGGGCGTGCCGCAGTATCCGCTGTTCACGACCGTCTTGCCGGACGATCCGTCCGAACCCGCGTCGCTGACGCTCCCGATCGAAGGCGCACTCGACGAGGACACCTCGGTCGCCGACGTCGCCGAGGCGCTCGACGAGGAGGGATACGACGTCGATCTCGAGCGGTACGAGGACTTCACGAACGCCCAGCCTGACGCCCCGTGGGGCCGCGGTCGAGCCCGGATGAAAGCCTGGAACCTGGAAGACGAGATCCCGGTCCACCGCGAGCCGGCGGTGACGCCGCGGACGGATCTCGTCGAGGAGTTCCCGTGCAACGAGCGCGTCGAAGACCACTGGCGCGTCGAACTGGACAACGAGCGGGTCCAACAGGAGAACATCGACGCGATCGACGACCTCGCCGAGGTCGGCGACGTCGATCCGATGGTTCTCACGTCGGGCCGGCAGGTCGAGCACACCGGCGCCGGCGCGAAGACCCGGAGCACGCTCGGAACCGCCTCGCGGTCGCCGATGATGTACCTCGAGATCAATCCGGACGTCGGCGTCGAACTCGGCGTCGACGACGGCGACTGGATCGTCGTCACGACGCCCCACGCCGAGATGGTCGTCCAGGCGAGCGTCACCGAGCGAGTTCCGCAGGATCACGCGTTCGCGCCGTACCACTGGAGCGGCATCCTCGAGGGCGAAGCGCTGATGGAGAACTACGGCGGCGAGATGGAGGGTCTCGAGCCGCTGGTGATCGGCGAGTCGATCAACGCCGGGACTGCACCCGCCTACGACCGCGAGACGCAGATGCAAGAGACCAAGGTGACGCTCTGTAACGTCCGCGTCGCCGACGACGACGAGGTTCCCGAGCTGTCGGATCGGCAACTGCAGTGGCAGGAACAGCGCATCAACCGACACAAGCGATAGCGAGCGTGATCGAAATGAGCACACAAGACAACGGCACGGCACGAGTCATCCCGAACTGGGAGTCCTGTATCGACTGCGGCGCCTGCGAGGTCGCGTGCCAGCGGACGTGGGACCTCCCGCCCGAGAGCGATCGTATTCAGGTGGTTGCGCTCGAGCACGGCACCGGCGACGAGACGAACAAGCCGATGCAGTGTTACAACTGCACGGACGCCCCCTGTATCGACGTCTGTCCGACCGACGCGTTACACTACAGTCAGAGCGATACCGTCCGCGTAGACGCGGGGATGTGCATCGGCTGTCACTACTGCGGCGTCGGCTGTCCGTTCGGCGCGCCGCAGTACCCCGACGACGAGGTCCCCGAAGCGCAGGAAGAGCACCTGATGGGCGCCAAGAGCAACGGGTTGATGGACAAGTGTACGACCTGTGAGCCCCGCCAGGAAGAGGGGCTCGAGCCGGCCTGCGCTTCGGAGTGTCCGACGGATGCGTTGCTGTTCGGGACGCCCGAGGAGCTTTCGGAGAAACTCGAGGAAGACGGTGTCTCGACGCCGTTTAACGACGAGGCGGCCGAGATCGTCTTCGGAGACGACGCGGATATGATTACCGGAGAGTGACCACCGATGGCAGTCGAAATCGCATACGAACTACCGTACACGCAGTGGAACTGGAGGATCGGCGTCTACATCGCCATGATCGGCATCGCGAGCGGTGCGTACCTGATGGGCTACCTCGCGGACGTCCGCTCCTGGCGACTCGGCGAGCGCGAACACGGACGGATCGCCAAGTACGGCTATCTCGTCGGACTGGCCGGGTTGGCGATCGGTCCGCCCGTTCTCCTCTCGCATCTGGCGACGCCGTTTCGCGCGATGATGATCCCGTTGACGATGACGAACCTGGGCTCGTGGATGGCACTCGGCGCGTACATGCTCATGTTCTTCGGTCTGGGAACGTTCATCATGTTCGTCTGGGTCGCGTTCGGCCGTGAACGACCCCACGGTACGACGACGCCGGACGCCGACGAGGCGGTTGCGGCCGACGGCGGTCGCGACGTCGCCTCGGACGGCGGCTCCGAGAGCGGCCCTGCACAGGCTGCGACCGGCGGCGACACGGCCGGTGGGATCCGGCGTGTCTTCAACCGAATCGGCCTGCTGGGCGCCGTCGACACCGTCGCCGATCGAACTCGGCCGACGGAGACGGTCCGCCTGGGAATCGGCGCGCTCTTCGGGCTCTTCGCCGCGGGCGTGCTGATCTACTCGGCGATGGCCTACGGCTCGGGCCCGACCGAGCGAGTGGCGCTGTGGGATCCGACGTTCCTGGTTCCGGTACAGATCTTCGGGGGCCTCGCCGCCGGACTCACCGTCGCGGTCGGACTGGCGGCACTCGAGCGGGGACGGGCCGGCCGGGCGATCCAGCAGTACGCGCTGGTGGCCGCCGGATTGCTCGCGGCGACGCTCGTCGCCGTACTCGCGACGGTGGTCTTGCTTCCCGAACAGGTCCCGGCCGCGGAGCCCGCGGTCGATACCCTGCTGAGCACGCAGGCGACGCTGTTCGTCGGTGGAGCCGTCGTCGCCGGGCTGGTCGTCCCTATCGTCCTCTTGCTCGGCGGCGTCTTCGGACAGCGTCGGGAGGCGATTTCGCCGACTGGCACCGCGGCGGCGCTCGTCGCTGCCGGCGCCCTGGTGATCGTCGGCAAAGTCGCGCTTGCGCTGGCGTATCTGCTCGCCGCGGAGTTCACGCCGATGCCGCTGCCGATGTAGCTGGACGAGTCTCGACGCGGACTCGAGTTTGAATCCGACCGCCGCCTTTTCGATGGCACGCTCGGCCGTCGCTTGCCACACCGACGCTAAACGGTCATGAACGGTAGTAAATCGGGAACAGACAGTCACAACTACCGAACAGTTATTTGTCGACTCGTCCGGGATGCCAGACTGTACGATGGCAGACACGAACCACACTGCTCCGGCATCGCTCGAGCGAGAGACCGTTCAGTCGATCACCAAACTCGTCCTCGCGGCGCTGTCGTTGCTGTTCGTTCTCTATCTCGTCTCGGTGCTCCCCGGCGTTGGTCGGTTCGTTCCCGGAACGTCCGTGACGTTCGCCGCCGTGATCGGCGCCGTCGTGACGCTCGCGGTCGTCGGCCTCCTGCTGTCGCTGGCGCCCGCGCTCGCCGAACTCGTGCGCTCGGCGTTCGAAGGGCCCGACGACGTCGTCGACGACGTGGCGTCGATCGTCCACCTGTTCGTCGTCCTCGCGGCCGTCCTGGTCGCACACCGCGGACTCGAGCCGGCGTTCGTGGGGCTGCTCGAGGGGGTGACGTGGGTCTACGACGTCGTCTTTCTCGCGCTTGCGCTGCCGCCGCTTGCGATCCTCGCGGCGCGGCTGTACGTCTCGCTCGATCCCATCTCGGAACTGTTGGCCGACCGCGTGACGGGATCGAGCGCCGACGAGCGCGACTAACTGGAACCGGGTTAGAGGCGCGTCGGCGACGGCGAACCGACCAACGTTCCATTCGCTGCAACGGTAAGTTACACGGCCTATAGGTATGCCCGGCGGCGACGGACGAAGCGATACCACGACCAGCGCATGGGATTTATCGCCGAAGTTCACCTCGTCCACGACGAACTCGCGTTAGCGGCGACGATCGAGAACCGTCCCGAGACGACGTTTCGGTACGAGTACGCGACGTCTTCCGACGAGCAGCGCTACCTGTTTTGTTCGGCGTTCAGCGACGATCACGAGGCCATCGAGTCGGCGATGGCGTCCGATCCGACGGTCTCGGCGCCGACGCGCATCGCAGCGTTCGAGAACCGAACGATCTATCGCGTCGTCCTCGAGACCGATCTCGAGGTCGTTCCCGACCGCTGTGGGGAGTGCGGTCTGTTCGTGTTCGCGATCACGAGTGCCGAACGCGGCTGGTCTACGCGCGTGTATCTCCCGGACCGCGACGCGCTGACCGCGTTCCGTGCGTGGTGTCGGGACCGCGGCGTCTCGTTTCGCGTGACCCAGCTCTACGATACGTCGATCTCCGACAGCGGGACGTTTCATCTGACCGAACAGCAACACGAGATCCTGATGATGGCCTACTACGGCGGCTACTTCGATATCCCGCGCGGAATGACACAGGATGACCTCGCCGAGCGACTCGGCATCTCGGACTCGGCGGTCTCCCAGCGGCTCCGGCGTGCCACCGCGGAACTGATCGCGGCGACGGTCGAGAACGATCGGATGCCCAATCAGTGATCGACCGGTGGCCCGATGGAAAGCGACGGGGGATTCGGCGGTAGTCACGGTAGTTGCGCTAGCCGTCGGACAGCTGTGATTCGTCGTTCAGAACGAGTTTTGGTATGTCAGTTGAAATGATTGTAAGACAGCGACAGTTCCGATTGAAGACGCTCGAGAGTTCCTGTATCTGCTATTTATTATCGCCCCAATTGCTTGTGCTCGATGCAACTATTAGGTGAATGAGTGATTACGTTCTCGATTTCGAACTTAAAGACTTGCTATCCGAATCCATAGATACTGAACCCCTTCATCACTCAAAAAGAAGTGACTATCAATGTCGGAACGAAGTGATCTGTGGCGTTCGGATGGTGGGAACTCTGCTCGATCGACCGGACGGGATGCCGGTCGATCGAGCGACGACGACGTGTCGTCCGGACGATCTCGGCGAACGGTACTGCACGGAATCGCGGCTGCGGGTGTCGCTAGCGTCGGTCTGGCGTCCAGCGCTGGCGCCTCGACGAGCGCGTACGAACACTATTACGACGAATACGACCGCGTCGTCGACGTCACCGACGTCGGTGCCGACGCCACCGGTTCGGAATCGATCTCGCCGATTCTCGAGTCCCAGCGAGCGGACGATACGCTGTTTGTCTTTCCCGAAGGGCGGTACTACATGGATTCGCAGTTTCGGTTTACGGGCTTTGACAACGTCGGGTTCGTGGGTGACGGGGCGACGCTCGTCCCGGCGGACTACCACGCGTTCGACGGTCCCCAGTACCGGCTGTTTCGGCTGGGCGTCTCGTACGCCCCGGGTCGACGGCTCCGCTTCGAAGGGTTCGACGTCGATCAGACGGCGCCCGACACCGGGATCAGAGCGATCGAAGCCTACGCGTCCGAGCGCCTCGAGGTGCGCGATATCACGGTCAGGGGCGAACACGACAGCGGAACCTGGGGTCCCGGACTGTTCAGCGTCACCGACCCGAACGGGACGGGAATCGTCGAGCGGTTCCGGGCGCCCGACGGCGGCGAGTGGGTCGAGGAGACGCCGAACGACGGCAACCGCTGGCGGGGTCCGATCGGGATCGAAGCCAACCAGAACGCGGGCACCCTCGAGTTCAGACGCTGCTGGCTCGGCGGCTTCCCCAACAACGGTCTGTACGCGGCGGGTGGCGACGGCAAGATCATCGTCAGCGGTGGCCGCTACCGGAACAGCAACGGGGCGAACGTTCGCGTCGGCGGCGACGACAGCGAAATCCGGTGGCCGACGGTCGAAGTCGACGAGACGCACCCGCGAGACCGCACCCAGCGGGGCATCCGAATCGAGAACGGTTCGGGCATCGAGATACACGGCGCGCTCGTCGATATCTCCTCGCCGAAACCGACGAGTCACGCGATTTCGGTGATGAACTCGTGCGACGACGCCCGGATCGAAAACGTCGAGATCCGACTGCGCGGCGACGACGTCAACCACGGCATCGTCCTCTCGCCCGAGTGTGGCGAGACGGCGATCGTCGACACCGAAATTACGCACGAGACTGCGGGCGGTTACCCGCTGTGGCTCCGAGACAGCGCCAAGGCCGAACCCGTCGTCGTCGAGCATCTCACCGTCTCCGGCGAGGCGGGCGACGAAAGCGGCTTCCGCGACGGAATCCGGTGTGAGCGCGATAACTGCAGATTTAGCCACGTCGACGTTAGTCAGCGCGGTCGCGACGGCACAGACCGGAACGCCATCGTCAACACGGGTTCCAACCTGACCGTCTACCGGAGCGAACTGCGCGCCAGCCAGTACCCCTTCGTCGACCTCGGTTCCGAGTCGCTCGTTCGCGATTCGGACCTCGAGTCGACGGGCGACAACGAGGCCGTCTGCCTCTACGCGTCCGCGGCGAACCCGTCCTTCAAGAAGAACCGGCTGGCCGGCGGCATCCGCGACCTCGGCGCCAGCGGCGTCACGAACTGGCAGAACGTCTACTAGGTCGAGCGCTTCGATATCCCCGATATCCGCCGCTTCGAGCCGTTTAACACCCGTATAATAACCTCTCCACGTAGTCAATCGATAGCCGTGAGTACGTCGAACGGTGGTCAGCCGACGGCGAGCGTCGCCCATCGGCTCGAACGGTCCGGGGTGCGGGTGATATCGTGAACAGGAGTCTCGCGAGCGGCGTCGCATCGGTCGTTAGCGCGAAGGTCGTCGTACTCGTCCTCACGATTCTCACGACCCCGTTGCTCTACCGGTTTCTGGGCGCGTCGGGGTACGGCGACTACGCGTTCTTGATGTCCGTGTTCGCGATCTACATGATCTTCGTCAGTTCCGGCATCACCGACGGCGTCCGGAAGTTTCTCGCCGAGGATCGAAACGCGGCCGACTGGAGCGAGTACGTCGTCGGCTTCTACTTTCGGCTGGCGATCACGCTCGCCGTCCTCGGCGCGGCCGGACTGGTTCTCGCCGCCCAGTTCGGTCTCGTCGGACTCGCGTTCGGCGAGGAGTTCGCGATATACTTCTACGCGCTCGCGCTGCTCGTCGTCACGGCCCAGTTTCGCGACTACGCTCGGAAGACGCTCATGGGATTCGGCCTCGAGCGGTACTCGGAGCCGTTGAAAATCCTCGACAAGGTCGGCTTCGTCGTGGTCGCGATTCCGGCCGTCTACCTCGGTGCGGGGGTACTCGGCGCGCTCGCGGGGCACCTCGTCGCGAGTCTGCTCGTCGCCACCGCCGGGTTGCTTCTCGTCCACCAACGCGTCTCGCTGTCGTCCGTCTTCGATTCGCCTCGCAACGGCGAGCGGTTCCCCCGACGAGAGATGCTCACGTTCAACTCGCTGAGCATCGTCCTCGTGTTCCTCCTGATGTCGCTCTATCACATCGACATCCTGATGCTCCAGCAGTTCAGGGACAGTGCGGACGTGGGTAACTACCGGGCGGCCCTTCAACTCGCCGAATTCCTCTGGTTCGTCCCGCTGGCGCTCCAGACCGTCTTCGTCCACTCGACCTCGGAGCTGTGGTCCCAGGACCGCCGCCGCGAGATTACCGACCTCGCGTCCCGAACGACGCGGTATACGTTCCTACTGACCGCCGTCATGGCCGTGGGGCTCGCGGCGCTTGCAGACGTCGCCGTGCCGCTGTACTTCGGTTCCGAGGCGGTTCCGGCGATCGAGCCCCTGCTGTTGTTGCTCCCGGGGGCGCTCGGGTTCGCGCTCGCCCGGCCGATTCTCGCCGTCTCGCAGGGTGAAGGGACGCTTCGGTACCCGATCGCGGCCACCGGAACCGCGGCAGGGATCAACCTCGTCCTCAACGCGGTGTTGATCCCGAGCTACGGGATGCACGGCGCCGCGGCCGCAACCAGCGTCGGCTACGGGACGATGTTCGTCTTCCATTGCTGGAGCGCTCGCCAGGTCGGCTTCGATCCGCTGGCCGACGCGCGACTCGGTCGGTCGCTGCTGGCGACCGTCCTCGCGGCCGGTCCGATCGTCGCCCTCGCGTCGGCGATTTCGAACCCGTGGCTCGCGCTCGCGGTCGTTCCGCCGTTCGGACTCGTCGTCTTCGTCGGGTTCGCGCTGCTGGTCGGCGCCCTGAACCCGGCCGAACCGTTCGAGGTTCTGTCAGCCTTTCCCGATCCCGTCGGCTCGCACGCGAGCGCGATCCGACGGCGACTCGAGAACGTCGGCATCAGTTCGTCGCGAAGCTGGTTCCAGAACCTGCTGTTCGTCACCGGTCTCTCGCTGCTGGTCTCCGGGCTCGCGCTCGGACTGCTCGAGCCCGGACTCCGGATACTCCTTCCCTGACCCGACTCGCCGCTGTCGGGACGCAGTCGATCCGACTCGAGCGTGTCGCGAGGGCGAGTGGGAGTTGGGGTTCGTTTTTGTCCGTCGGAACCGCAAGGGCGAGTCGACGGCGTCGACGAGTGCAGCGTCTGTCGCCGCTCGATCGGTGCGTCGAGCGCATCGTGTGGCCGAACCGTGCCGTCCTCGAGTTCGAGTGGTGAGAGTAACAGCAAGTCGGTGATCGAAACAGCGGCTCAGTGGGACGGTGACGAGGGACGGAAACGAGACGGCGAAACCAGGAGAACGAGTAGACGAACGCCGCGACCGATCAGTACACCTGCTGCTCCAGGTGTTCGCTCTCGGCCATGTCGAACACCATCGCGAACAGCAAGAACGCGACGCCGGCGAGCACCAACAGCAGACTCGAGGCGCCGCCGACGATAGCGGGGACGAGACTCGAGAACGCCGCGCCGAGCAGCAGCGTCAGGCCGAGCACGCCGACCCCGGCGGCCGCCGCGCCGACGAGGTAAAACAGCGCGAGTGGGTGGAAGTCGAGCACGAGGTACTTCGTCTTGAGGCGCCACAGGAAGTTGCGAAGCAGCATCGTCGACACCTTCGGGACGTACTGCGAGTAGGTGATGCTCGACTCCTCGTCGCCGTAGACGGCCGGCATGGCCACGTCGGCGACGCGCATCCCCTGGACGTTCAGCTTCACGAGCAGGTCGTTACAGTAGCCGTAGTACTCGTAGAGCCCCTCGAGGTCGACGGCCTCGAGCGCGTCGCCCGAGATAGCCGTGTAGCCGTTCTGGGGGTCCATCGTCTTCCAGTAGCCCGAGGCGATCTTCGTCAGGAACGTCAGGATGGCGTTGCCCACGAACCGAAATCGAGGCATCGCCGCGCGGTACTCGCGCGAGAGGAGCCGGTTTCCCTTGGCGTAGTCGGCGTCGCCCTCGGCGATCGGGTCGAGCAACCGCGGCATCTGAGACAGGTCCATCTGCCCGTCGGCGTCGACGGTAACCGTCGCGTCGACGCCGTCTTCGCGCGCGGCGAGGTAGCCGGTTTTGATCGCGCCGCCGGCGCCGAGGTTTTCGTGGTGTTGGATCGGGACGACCCGGCCGATCGGATCGCGGACCGTCGCTCGGGCGGACAGCGCCGACGCGCCGCCGTCGGTCAGCAGCGGCGTTTCGTCGGCCGCGTCGCGGTCCGAATCGACGTCGGCGCCGGCGCCGGCGTCTTCGCGCGCCGCCTCGAGGATCTCCCGCCAGGTTCCGTCGGTCGACCGGTCGTCGATCGCGTAGATCCGGTCGACGTAGTCGGGCATCTCGCGGATCACGTCGCCGACGAACCCCTCCTCGTCGTAGGCCGGCATCACGACGCCGACGGTCTGCCCCCGATACATCAGTCGCGTTCCCCCGTCGACTCCAGCAGATCACTCGGCGTGACGACGTCGACGTCGGCGTCGTCGATGTGTTCGAGGAGGTCCTCGAACGCCCGCTCCGAGAGGCCGTCGCCACCGATCTCCTCGAAGTGCAAGACCGCAAGCTGGCCGTGTTCGGCGGCGTAGTCGACGTACCGCTTCGTCGTCTCGCCGGCCCCACCGGAGAAGAAGCCGACGTTGTGGGGGTCCGTCAGCGGTTTCCCGTTCGGCCCGCCGCCGAAGCGAAACGCCGTGTCGTGGTACTCCCGGACCAGATCGATCGTCTCCGGCCCGAGCACGTTTCGCGGCGTGACGAAGTGGCGCGCGCCGTCTTCGAAACCGCGACTCTCGAGGAACGACTGGGTTCGCCTGATCGCCCCCTCCTGTTCCTCGGGCGAGAGTTCGTGCATGAACTGCGCGCCGGTCCGCGGCCGTGCAGCCATCTCCCAGCCCGCGTTCGAGAGCGCCCCGAGGTCGGCGACCGAGAGCCGTCCGGGGTCGCCGAGCGCCTCGTAGAGCACCGCTTCGACGCCGGGGAAGCCGTACTCTTCGGTGTGCTCGAGGGCCGTCTCGTAGTGGCTCTCGAGGGCGCCGTCGAACAGCAGCATTACGGAGCCATCGTCGGGCTGGTCGATCGCCCGGAGGTCGTCGATTCGGCAGTCGATCTCACCGTCAGAATCGCCGCGACGGCGGGCCGCCAGGCGAATCTCGCGGACGTTCTCGAGATTCGGCTGCCCGTCGACGCCGGTGATGCCGAAGTCGACGCGGACCCAGCGGTCGGTCGGACCGGTGAGCGTCCGCTCCAGTCGGTGGGCGTTCCCCGAACCCGGGGCGAACAACTCGAGCGTGAGGTGTAGCTGCTCGCGGTCGCTGAAGGAGACCGCAAGCGAGAGCGTCTTTTCGGACAGGTCGGTTCCACCGGGGAACGTCCGGTAGATCGCGGCGCGGTCGGTGCCTTCGTCGGCGAACAGCCGCGCCGACTGCGAACCCGCGTAGGGATCGTCGGTGTCGGCCTCGAGACGGCCGGCGTCGATCATCGACGTCCACTCGAGGGTCTCGAAGTCGTCGATCGACTCGCCCGGAAGCGTTGGCCCGTCTGTACCGCCATTGTCGCCGTCGCCGCCCTGGTCCGTCTGGGTCGACGACTCGTCGTCATCGTCCCCGCGGATACTCGAGAGGCAGCCGGCGAGGCCGATCGTTCCGGCGGTGGCAACGGTCGTCACGAACGTTCGTCGGTTCCTGTGCGTCATTGACCGTCCCGATGAGCCGTTTGGTCTTTCTTATAGAGCTCTTAGACGGCGAGTCGGGGCGGTCGAACGTCGCCGGTCGACGGGTTTAGCGACGCGATAATAATGGACCGCGCGACGGGAGTGGGAGGAAATGCCCAGAGTCAGCGTCGTTATTCCGACATACAACAGAGCCGAGACGCTTCCCCGCGCGATCGACAGCGCGCTCGAACAGACGATGGACGACCTCGAGGTGGTCGTCGTCGACGACGGTTCGAGCGACGAGACGCAGTCGGTGCTCGCGGACTACGACGATCCGCGAGTTCGACCGATCGTCCACGCGACGAATCAGGGGGCGAACGTCGCCCGAAACACCGGTATCGAGTACGCCCGCGGCGAGTACATCGCGTTCCTCGACTCCGACGATACGTGGCAGCCGACGAAGCTCGAACGACAACTCGAGGCCCTCGAGGGCCGTTCGGACGACTGGGTCGGCGTCTACTGTGAGACGAGCTACGACCTGTCTGGCACAGACGGGCACGTTCGCGGCGCCGCCGCGTCCGTGCTCGCGCGGGCCGACGAGGAACCGACGATGGAAGGCGGCGACGAGTTAATCGGCGAGATCCTCGCCGACAACGTCCAGCCCGATGCTGGCTCAACGCTGCTCGTCCGCACCGAAGTCGCCCGCGAGGTCGACGGCTTCGACGAAGAACTCGATCGGTTCCAGGATCCCGAGTTCTGCCTCCGGGTACTCGAGGCGGGCAAACTCGCGTACGTCGACGAGTCGCTGGTCGTCCGCGAGGAGACGGGCCAGCCACCGGCGGACGTCATCAAAGCGGCCAGCGACCAGTATCTGGCGTCCTACGCCGACGCAGTCGAGCGGTTCGAAGCGGAGGGGTACGAGATCCGGGCCACGCACCGACTGCTCGTCGCGAAGGCGTATCTCTCCGAGGGACGGCTCCTCCGCGGACTCTGGTACCTGCGCGGCGCCGCGGTGCCGGCGCGGACCGTTCCCGGGCTCGGCTGGGCCGCCGGCACCGGCGTTCGACGACGGCCGCTCCCGATCGTCGGAACGATACTGGTCGCGTTCGTCGTGACGCTTCTGTATCTGGCGACGCCCGTCCGACGCGTGCTGACCGAGTAGCGCGTCGGTGACGGGCGCGTCCGTTCGTTTCGCCGTCTCCGTTTGCAGTCGGGGCGTTCGTGTCGTAACTGCAACTGTCTTGGCGGTTCGATAACTAACAGGCGGGGGTACTGTTCTCGGAGCGTGAACGTCAGATCGATCTACCACACCGCCAAGTCGGTGCGGAACCTCATCGCGGCCGAACGTGAGTCCGACGTCGACCGATCCGTGCGCCGGCGACTCTGGCTCTGGCGGCGCGGCTTCATCAGCCGTTCCGACGCCGTCTACGACCTCGAGGAATCGACCTACCGCGAGTACGTAAGCGACTATCAGCGGTTCGTGGGGACGAAACAGATCAACGGAACGTGGTCGGTCGCGCTGTCGAACAAACTGCTGTTCCATCGGCTCATGCAGCCGTTCGAAGACGAGCGAGCGGGGGTCTACGGCATGGTCCGCGACGGCGGATTCTACCCGATCGATGAGCGACGCGACTACCGCGAGATGACCGACGGCGGCTCGGCGATTTCGGCGGCCGTCGACGACGAGAGCCCGACAGCCGCCGGCGAGAAGCGGCTGGCGTCGACGGGCGCGGCGACGAGAAACGCCGCCCAGCGAGTCGTCGACCGCCTCGAGGAGGACGGACGGCTGGTCCTGAAGTGGGTCCACGGCGGCGGCGGGAACAACGTACTGCTCTGTTCGCGCACCGACGACGGCTACCGGGTCAACGACGACCGCTACACCGAAGCCGAATTCCGCTCGCTGGTTTCGACCCTCGACGAGTACCTCGTCTGCGAGTTCGTCGAACAGGGGTCGTTCTCGGCCGGCCGCTATCCGGCGACGCCGAACACGATCCGAGTGATCACGATGTACGATGCCGAAGCCGGCGAGCCGTTCATCGCGGCGGCGGTCCACCGGATCGGCACGACGAAATCCGCACCGCTTGACAACTTTACGCAAGGCGGGCTCTCGGCGGCGATCGACCTCGAGACGGGCGAACTCGGTCCCGGGGCGCAACCGCTCGACGACGGCGGTGTCGAGTGGTACGCCGTTCATCCGGACATCGAGACGCGGATCGCCGGCGAACGAGTACCCGGCTGGAATCAGATTCGGGCGGGCGTCCTCGAACTGGCGGACGCCTGTTCGTTCCTTCCCTACGTGGGCTGGGACGTGATCGTCACCGACGACGGCGAGTTTACCGTTATCGAGGCGAACAGCTACCCCGGCCTCAAGTCGATTCAGGTCCACGGACCGCTGTTGGCCGACGATCGCGTTCGCCGGTTCTACGCGCGACACGGCGTCCGATGACCGCTCGTCGGCCACGTTGTATTGCGGTCGCTCGTTGCCGTCGGCTGTCAAATTCACTCTCGGCAACCGTTGCACGATCGTTTCGAGGCGCTCAAACGGATACGTTCGTCGATTATTCTCGCGATAGTAAATACGCGGGCAGGTAATGGAAAATGTGGAATGCAGCGGAAATCGCTTTCACGACGATCCGTACTGTCAGTAGCAGGCGGCTTTGCATTGACGAGCGCTGGCATGGTCGCGGTTGGCGGCGCACAGGATGGTAACAACGGGGACGACGGTGGGAATACGCGCGAGTCGTTCACGATCCGGGACGGAACGGCGGAGGAGACGACGGTCCACGTCACTACGGCGGAGGCGGACGGCCCGACGGCCGTCGTCCTCGGTGGGGTCCACGGGAACGAGGTCGCCGGCTACGTGGCGGCCAACGCAATCGTCGACTGGCAAATCGACGCCGGAACGCTCGTCACGATTCCCGAGGCGAGCGCCATCGCGGTCGACCGCGGGACGCGAACGGACGACGACGGAATCGATCTGAACCGACAGTTCCCCGAAGGGGAGACGCCGGAAACCCAGCTCGCACGGGAGATCTGGGCGGTCGTCGCCGACTACGACGCCGACGTCGTGATCGACCTCCACGAGTCGACCGGGCTGTACGCCGGCGACCCCGTCGACGGCGTCGGGCAGGCGATCTTCCGCTCCGACGGGGGCTGGGCCGTCGCCGCGGCGAACGACGCTGCCGAGTACACCACGCGAAACTACGTCGACGACCCCGAACTCGCGTTCCAGACCGGATCGTTCTCCGGACCCGACTCCGATCCGATGGGGCTGCTCGTCCACAAGGCGGCCCGCGATCTGGGTTCCGACGCGTTCCTCGTCGAGACGATCTCGACGGACGTCGACCTCGAGACGCGAGTTCAGTGGCACTCGGCGATCGTCGAGCGGCTGCTGACCAACGAGTTGCTGCTCGATGAACCCGCCAACGGTCACGGACCTGACGAGGACGAGTCCGCCGATGAGGATGACACCGACGATACCGACGACGGCGACGAATCTGACGCAGCGGACGATACCGAGGACGATGCCGACGACGCTGACGACGATGATTCGGCGGCCGCCGACTCGCCGGTCCCAGTCATCGAGACCTGTCCCGAAAACGTCGACGAACTGGCACTCGAGTCCGGGCAGACGGTCGAACTCGACGCGTCGGGATCGCACGCACCGGACAGCGAGATCGTTACCCACGAGTGGGATGTCGGCCAGACAGAACAGTTCGATAAATCCGGCGAGACGCTCGAGGTGACGGTCGGGTCGAACGGCCGCGATACGGTCGTGTTGCGCGTCGTCGACGATGACGGCGCCACCGCGACGGAGTCGATAACCCTGTCGACGAAGTAACACTCGTTCGGTGTCGCGCTCACGCTCACGCTCCCGCTGAACGCGCCGACATCCCCTGTCGCAGTTCAAACCGGTCGTTCAGCAGGCTCTTATGACCGCTTCGAGGAGACGGCGAGAAAACAGGCGTGGTACCACGGTACAGTCGTGTGCGAGTCGATGCGGGGTGTTCTGTGTGTGGACGACAGGTAGCTGACTCCGGTACGCTCAGTAGTGTTGTTCCGTGCGCAGTTCCCAGAGCCGGTCGAACGTGATGACCTCGACGTCGGCATCGTCGATGTGCTCGAGCAGTTCCTCGTAATCGTCCTCGGGCATCGTGTTGTCCTCTTCGAAGGTGTGGAAGTTCAGGATCGTACACTGGTTGTGCTCCGCGGCGAGGTCGACACAGCGCTTCGAGATGTCGAGGTCGTGGCCGATCGTTCGCGGCAGCGCCAGCGGGTCGAAGCCGTAGACGTTCGTCAGGTTGACGTCACCGGCCTGGTTGAAGCCGCCGCAGTAGTGGAAGTCGGTCTTGTGCTCGAGGCTGGTCTTATCGTAGCTGTTGTGCGGGTAGACGATGTAATCCGCGCCCTCGAAGCCGTTGGTGATGAACCACTGTTTGTCGGTCTCGAGGCGCCTCCGGATCTCCTCTTCGTCGTCGTATTCGTGGATCGGATCGTGGGTCCCGTGGACGACGATCTGATCGCCTTCTTCCTGGCGTTCCTGCAGTTCGGAAACCGACATGATGTCGTCGCCGCCGCGCTCGGTCCACTGCGGAACTGGCGCCTGGACCGTCCGGAAGCCGAACTCGTCGTGCAGCGGCGAGGCGGTGTCGTAGTAGTCGCTGAAGCCGTCGTCCCAGACGAGCATAACGTAGCCCTGATCGGGCGTCTCGTGGGTCCGCAGGTCGTCGATCCAGACCTCGGCCTCGTCCATGGTGTGAAGCACCTGAATCTCGATGTAGTCGAGCGCGTCGAGCGTCGGTTCGTACGAACTCTCCTCGTAGACGCCCGGACTCGAGCGGAACCATCCGACGTCGGGTTCGCGGTACCTGATTTCGCGCAGCGAGTACACCTTTGCACTGCCGAACTGGTCAACGAGCCGCAGGTTGATCGTGATGTTCTGGGGCGTCGTCGTCCGGATCGCAAACGAGAAGTCAGTATCCGTGAAGTCCTCGCTGCTGAGCGAGCGGCGCGCGACGATGTTTTCCTCGCCGTCCGACTCCAGGTGGAGGCTCTGGTCGCCGTCGAACACGACGTCGGTGTCGGCTTCGCCGTTACCCTGAATCAGCTCCCAGTCGTCGAGGTCGCTGAAGTCGTCGAACGACTCCCCGGGCTGGCGGTACTGCTCGCGACTATCGTACTCGGTCTCGAGCGAAGGCACGCCGTCCGCGAGTGCGGCAGCCTGGCCCGACGACTCGTCGTCCGTTCCGTTCCCGTTCTCGTCGTCGTCGCTGGAGCCGACGACCGAATCGAGACGGTCAGCACAGCCGGCGAGGCCAGCGAGCGCAGTCGCGCTCGACAGTGCGAGAACTCGGCGTCGGGTTGGTCGCTGTTGTGACATTGGCGGGCCGATGATAGCGACAGTTGGCCCATTATTATAGGTCCAATAGACGGCACTCGGCGGTCGATCGAGCCAGACGATTCTGGCTGCTTCAGACCTTAACAATGCCATAGTAAACGTCGGACGGATTCGAGCAAACAGGACGTACGCGTTCGCGATGGGAGCGGTACCGCAGTCGCGGTCTGTGCGACCACGGCGGCCCATCCGAACGACACTGCGGTGGTCTCCGATGAACAGGGAACTCTTCGGCATATTCGGCGACAGAGCGGCATTCGAACGATTCAGATCGAGCGATGCGTTCGATCGGGTGTTCACCGGCTCGTCCGTGACGGTCGGGCTCAGGGATCCCGATCGTGGAACGCCCGGCTGGACGAGCAGCGACGAACGCGACGGCGGATTCTGCGTCGTCTGGGGCGAGGCCTACACCCCCGACGACGTGGCCGAAACGAACGCCGCTCGCTGGCTGTTCGACCGATACGAAACGGCGGGCCGCGACGCGCTCTCGGCGCTCAACGGCTCGTATCTCGTCGTACTCGAGCCGGCGACAGGCGAGGAAGCGATCGTCGCGACCGATCCCGTTCGGTCCCGCGAGTGTTTTTACACGGATACACCAGGGGACCGCGTCTTCGGAACCGACGCGGCCGCGATCGGTCGGACGGTCTCGGAGCCGACGGTCGATCGAGAGGGCGTCCTGGAGTTTCTCCACCTCGGCGTTGCACTCGGCGAGAAGACCGCACTCGAGGAACTGCAGCGATTACCGATCGACAGCGTTCTCACGCCGTCGTCGGTCGACTCACTCGACCGCTTCGTCTACCGTCCGTCGGAGTTCGACTACGCGGCCGAACTCGCCGATCGACTCGAGCGCGCGTTCCAGCGCCGATCGGTACTGCCCGGTCCAGCGGGCGTTCTCCTCTCGGCCGGCTTCGATTCGCGCATCGTCCTCTCCCGACAGCCCCAGATCGAACACAGCTACACGGTCGGGGCCCCGGAGGCCAGAGAGGTACGGGTTGCACGCCAACTCGCGGAACAGTACGATGCAACACACACGGCGTTTCCGCCGAACGAACGATACCTTCGACCGGACGACGCGAAAGTTCAGTACTCACAGGGGATCAAGGAGTCGCTGCACATTCACCACGCCGGCTACACCGACGAGATCGACGTCGGAACGATGTTCCACGGGCTGCTCTCCGATACGTTCTTTCGCGGCCACTTCACCGCAGAGACGACGCTCGACGTCCTCGACAAGCGGATTCCGACCGGCCGGCTCGATCCGGATCCCGATCCAGTCGCGGAACTGCTCGAGACGTTCGGCTACAGCCCCGACGCCAGCGCCGCACTCGCCGATCGAACGTCGTTCGGCGTCGAGCCGGAGTCCTATCTCCGCGGAGCGATCGCCGACGAAGTCGACGCTTGCGCGCCCCGGGCCGATAGCGTTCAAAATACGTTGACCTGCGTCGGCATCGCGAATCAGCCCTCGGTTCCGTTCCACACGCACCTGGCGGATCAGTTCATCACGTCGTTTCTGGCAACCGACCGCGAACTGATCGACTGGCACCTCCGGACGCCGCCCGAACACCGGACGACCGAAACCTTCCTCGAGGCCTGCGAGCGCCTCGACGACTCGGTACTCCAGCACAGACCGCCGGATCGGCCCCACGAGGGAGCGTTGCTCAACGAAGTCGAGCGGTTCGTCCGCCGAAAGACGCCGTTACTCGAGTCATTCCAACCGCCGTGGCCCGATCGCGAGACGCTGTTCGACCGATACGAGTTCGATCAGCGGTTTCTGGCCGATCTTGAACACGTTCACGACCTCCCTGTGAGACACAAACTGCGACTCGTCGACCTCCGTTCGTGGCTCGAGTTCTGCGACGAGGCGCCGAATCGATCGCTGCCGTGGCTCGCACAACCCGCGTTTACGGCCGACTAATCGGTCGATTGCGCGAGTCGAATGGTTTCGCGCCTGATTCGAGTGACCGAAACGGTCGTTGGCACGTCGCTAAGTCCGCATCGCCGACGTGCCCACCGATAAACCGTAACAATCCTTATATACCACGCAGTTTTACCGCGGAATATGCGTCTGACGCCGTTTTGGTTGTACGCGACGTCGGCAGGCTCCGCCGGCGATAGCTCCAGTGACGTCGGTTCAGGTGTCACGATCTATCGCTCACCATCAACACAGTTCTCGAACGATAGTTCTGCCGAGGACCACCTCCCGGACACCGACGAGGAACTGCTCGCCGTACTCGACGAGATGGAGACGCCCGTAACTGTCGACAAGATCGTCGATCGGTTGACTTACCCTGAGCAGCCGCCCGTAGAGACGTGGGCGACGGTTCACGAACGCCTCTATCAGACTCGACTGCCGTCGCTCGAAGCGGCGGGTCACATCGAGTTCGATCAGGAACAGGGGCTCGTCGAACGTTCGACGGTACAGGCGGACGCTGCCAGCCGTCGCTCGTCGAGTGGAGTCGGTATCGTCTCATTGGGTCTCAAACTCGCGGTCGTCGTGTGTTTTCTCGTGGCTGCGGCGACCACTGCAGCTGTCGCGGGTTTGATTCCCGTCTAAATCACCTCGAACGGCGTCGTAGCGGGTGGCAAATCGTCAGTTGAACACGCGACCGAGCGTCGCGACGGTAAAGAGGAGCAAGATCAGCGCGCTCAGTGCGACCCCAGAGAGCAGCGACATGACTGGGAGCTCGAGCACCGTGCCAAGCAGCAGTGCGAATCCGAGGACCGTCGAGCCGATGTGATAATCGGTCCAGGCGGCGTCGGGTTGTCGACCGTCGGCTGTATCGTCCGCCGGAACCTGGAGGTACCGGTCGGCCACGTCGGCAGCAGGTTTCCGCTCGACGATCCCGCGACTCTTCTGATAGTCGATGAGCCCTGCCTCATCGAGTTTCGTCAGGTGCGATTGGTACAGCGGGATGTAGACGCGCTGGCGCTGCTTCGAGGTGAGTTCCTCGACGGTCGTATCGTGTTCCCACGCCGCCACCTGCTCGGCGACGTCGCGCATACGAACCGGCTCTTCAGTGCCACGGAGGAATCTGAGCACCAGCCGTCGTCGCTCGTTTTGCAGGAGGTGAAAGAGTTCGTCTTTCGAGAGTGACGCGGCCACATCTGGACTCTCATCCGCGTCGTCCATCTCCTGTTCACTCACTTCTTCGGAGCTGATATGTTTCGCTTTCATCGCGCCAGTAACCTCCTAATCAGAAGGGGGTAATAAAGATTTCTCGTTTGGTTGATTTTCACTCGCTATGAAGACTTTTCACGTCATTTCATAACAGCAGATATACGGCGTCTGAAGGCCTGTATGTTCGATTGTACGATTCCAAATCGGCCGTATTTAGCTAAGACGATAGACATTTATTCGGCCAGGTAAATATTGAATTTGTAACTGTTTATGGATCTAGAACGGTTCAGAACCGGCGGAACCTACTTAAGCAGATTCTGTATCGAGAATGTGATATATGGGCGTCTGACGGCCGTCCGACGACCCCCAATTCACGGGGCTTATCGTGCCGATAATAAACCCCCTGACGGTCGTCTTTCCGACCACGATGAGCGACAACCAGTGGTGGTTTCTGGATCTGGCGGCAGTAATCGCGTTCACCGGAGCCCTCACGCTCGGGATTCTTTCCGGACTTGAGGGAGCGATCAGAATCGCACTTGGGATTCCGCTCGTCTGCTTCCTTCCGGGATATGCGCTTGTTTCCGTGCTGTTTCCATCGGAGCCGACTGACGAATACCAGTCGTTCGACCGAGAGAAAACCGGACTCAAGACACCGCGACTCGTCGCCGGCGGACTCGAACCGATCGAACGGGTCGGCCTGTCAGTTGCATTTAGTATTGCACTCGTTCCGGCGATTACCCTTTTCACCTCCGTGACCCCTAGGGGTATTGCCCTCGAAACGGTGCTCCCCGGGATTGCGTTACTCACCGTCGGTCTTTGCCTCCTCGCGATCATCGCTCGATACCGTTGTCCGGCAGAGAGACGGTTTCTGCCGGGCGTTTCGCTCGGGTCCCTGTTCTTCAGCCGTCGCGGGCCGCGAGTGTACGACCGAGTCAATCCGCGACCGTACAACGTCGCCATCGCGATTGGATTGCTCCTCCTCGTCGCGACGGCCGGGTTCGCCCTTGCCAATCCATCGCAGGGAGACGGATTCACCGAGTTCGCGGTCGAAACCGAAAACGTAACTGGAGATACAGAAACGATGTACGAGTCGACGTACTCCGCAGGTGAGACCGCTGAGCTCGGAGCGACGATCACCAACAACGAACACGAAGAACGCGACTACGAGACCGTCGTGATACTCGAGCGGATCGGCGACGGCGATGGCGACGACGAGAACGCGAACGTCACCGAGCGAGAGGAACTCGACCGAGCGTCGACGACCGTCGCCGACGGCGAGACCGACGAACAATCGTTCGAGATCGAACCGACGATGACGGGAAGCGATCTTCGGCTGACGCTGTTGCTCTTCGAAGACGACGCGCCGTCCGAACCGACCACTGATGACGCGTACCAGACGATCCATCTCCCGGTTGACGTCGAGTAATGTGGCCGTGGGAGCACCTGGCCGTCGCCTACGTACTGTACTCGCTGCTGGCAAACGGCGTCCGTCGCCGGTCGCCGTCGACCGGCGAGACGACCGCCGTCGTCGGGGGCTCGCAGCTCCCGGATCTCATCGACAAACCGCTCGCCTGGACGCTCGGAGTCACGGAGACCGGCTACGCGATCGGTCACTCGATTTTCGTCGCGCCGCTCGTCTGTCTGGCCGTCTACGCCGCGGCGGTCCGCCGCGGAATCGAGAATCGCCTCGTTCCGGGTGCGTTCGCGCTCGCGTACGCCTCACACCTCGTGACCGACGTCTACGACCCTCCCCGGCCGGATCGCGGCGTCGTACTGGAGGTCGTCCTCTGGCCGTTCGCGTCGCCACCGGCGGCCGACACGGTGGGTTTCTGATCACTTCGTCGTGTACTTCTTCCGCTACGTGAACGAACTCGCCGCCGGCGGGCTGACGCCGCGGGTCGCCGCGTGACTGGCCGCGCTGGCGCGAGCTGAGACGGTCGTTCCGCCGTTCCGACCCGTTTCCGGTCGGCCGGTACGCGGTCTACGAGACGGTCCGAACGCGCGCCGAATCGGCCGCCCGTATCGACGTCCCGCTCGAGGATCGAGCCGTCGTTCGCTCCTTCTCGACGATCGTTTCTCGCCTGGAATACGCACCCGTTCGAAGACGGATCCGACGCCCTCGAGTTAGTTCACGCGACACGACGGTCTCCGTCCGTCGGGCAGCGATATCAGGCGAGACGTTCCGGCGCGCTGGACAGCGGCGAGTGCCACAGCGGCTTCGAAGTCAGCGTTGGAACCAGTCGCTGCCGGAGAGGCAGAAGGCGACAACACCGTCGTGACTACCGATGAGGCGCGGGATAGCGAGTCGCCGATTCGAGACGCTGTGTCGGCTGTGACGACCGTTCCTGGCGAGGGATGGTTGTGTGACCCTCGAGTCGACGGTCACTCGATGGCCACTGAACGCCACTGCACGCCCGATCGTACGACGGACGGAAGGTGGGAACGAGCGCGGTTCTCGTTCACGTCGTTCGCTCCGAACCGTGATGCAAACGAAGCGGAACGGCCCGTGAGCCCGACGTGAGCAAGCTGTGCGACCGGTGTGTATCGGCCTGCTCCGATAGCGCCGTCCTGGCCACAAGAGCACTCGGGGGAGGAAAAAATCAGTACCGACGGTCGAGTCGAGACTCGAGGATTGAGGATCGAACCTCGAATTCGGAACCGAGAGAGCCTATAGTAGCCACTGAAACGAGTTACACACTGCTCGCGACGCCGTACTGCGAGCAGGTGTGCACTGACGGTCAGTGGCTACTATAGTGGCTTCCCAAGCCTGAACTGATGGGGCGAATCATGCGGTATGGTCCGATTCGCCCCATCAGTCGACGCTTGGGAGGGTACTAGCCTGGGCCGGGCGTACACATCGTCACGTCACCGTTCGTGTAGACCGTGGCCTGATCCGGCCCGCAGAGTCGATCCTGCGAGACCTGCTCGATCCGCCCCTCGCCGTCGGCGTCCTGGAAGTAGACGGCCTCGCTCGAGGCGGCCGAGCGATAGACCGTGTACTCGTGATCTGCACTCTCCCCGTCGGGAACCGTCGCGGTGAACGTCGCCGAATAGGCCCCGGATCTGGTTATCAGCGTCTGATAGGGGTGGTCGGTGTAGAGGCGCTGATCCGGACGGATTTCGCTCCCGTCCGGCGATCCGGTCATCGCGCCGATCGATTCCGCCGCGGCGAGTTCCGACTCGTCGTACGCGAGTCGTTCGTGCTGATTGTCGAAGACCGGGTTGTCGATGTTACTTTCGGCGGCCATCACCATCGCGCCCGGATAGATGAGCACGAACAGCAACAACACGGTGAAGAGGAGTCGCGGCGAGAGGTTGCGATGGAGGGTTTGCAGCCCGATCGCGGCGAGGATCGCCATCGGCCCGTAGAGGAACGCGAACCAGCGCGTCGGGATGAACGTGTGGATCCCGAACATCGGGAAGCCGAGGACGAACACGAGCATGAACGCCGACGCGAGCAACAGCGTAAACACCGATTGCTCGGCCCGGCGACGGTGGACGATGTACAGACAGCCGACGAACGTCGCACCGAGGAGCAGGAGGAAGCCGAGGGTGTCGATGTACGGAACGGCCTGATCGAGAAGCGTCGTCGCGGCCTCGGCGGCCCCCTCCTCGGCCTCCTCGTCGGCCGTCGTTCCGCTCGCGATATTCAGGAAGCCGGCGCTCTCCTCGACGGTCTGGGAGAAGAAGCTGAGGACGGTCGCGAGGAACGACTGCTCGCGGTAGGGCGTCAGCGACCAGACGAAGATCGTCAGCCCGAAGTTGAAGACGACGAGGCCGATGAGGTTGACCGGTTTCTTCGTCCGGAACACGCTCGTATCGAGTCGCGTGAGTCCGAGCGGCCCGATCTCGAACACCAGCTGAGCGACGAACGCCGCGAGCAACAACACGAGCATGATGAACGTCGAGACCTGGTGGGTGAGGATGACGGCGACGCTCATCAACAGGAGCAACGAGAAGTCGCGGACCGCATACTCGATGCGCATCACGCGGAGCAGGGCGTACAACAACCCGAGGAAGAACACGAGTCCCATACTCGTCGGGATGAGGTGCAGACCCCACATCGAGACGTGACTGGCGATCGCAAACAGCGCCGTCGCGAGCGTCGCCCACCGCTGTGGGACCAGCAGGTTCGTCGAGGCGTACACCAACAGGACCGAGAGCGGCATCGCAACTCCCAGCGAGAGATACAGCGCGGTCCGCAGCGAAACGTCGAACACGAGCGACGACGCGACTACTAGCAGGTGGTAAAACGGCGACGCGTAGTGTTTGTCGTGGGAGATCCCACTAACCGCGCCTTCGGAGGCGATCTGTTCGGTCAGCGCCATGTGCGTCCAGACGTCGATCCCGACGTATCCCGGCGTCGCGTACAGCGCGGTAAACCGGAAGACGAACGCGAACGCGATGATCTGGAGCAACAGGAGGCGGACGTTCAAATCGTCGTCGGTCGCGAAGACGATCTGGCCGATCAGGAGCGTCCCGACGACGCTCGCCAGTCCGAAAAAGCGAACCGTTCGTGACCCCTCGAGAACGGTCAGCGCGACCAGCCCCGAGAGACCGACGAGAACGACCGCTGGAAGCGCCATCGTGATCCGCGACGGGAGCGCCAACTGCTCGTGACCGCTCGAGCGCTGTTGCTGGTAGAGACAGACGAGATAGAGCGCACACGCGGTACCGAGGACTATCGGGACGGTGTTCAGGTAGATCTGCGACGCCAGCAACCGCAGCGGGAGCAACGCAAGCGCGAGCAACAGCCCAACGATCGCGGCGACCGTGTCGAGTCGGAACGGGCGGTGCTCGGAAATCGTGCGAACTGGATTACGTACCATGGCTCCCCCCCGCCGGTCGGCTCGCCGAGTCCGGTCGGTCGAGGAGTCCGCGATACAGTTCGAGCAGTCGGTCGCCTAACGCCTCGAGGCTCAGGTCGTCGATCGCCTCGCGACCGTTCGTCCGACGGCGAGCCGTAGCCGCCCGCTCGAGGCCGGCGACCAGGTCGCGGTCGTCGTCGCTGACCACGCAGTCTGTGACGTCCTCGAGCGTCTCGCGGACGAAGCCGACGTCGGTCGAAACGACCGGACGGTTACAGGCGGCGGCCTCCTTGACGACCATCGGTCCGCTCTCGCGGTTCGACGTCACCAGAAGAACGTCGCTCGCGTTCATGTAGTATGGAATCTCCTCGTGGTCGACGCCGGAGACCGACCGCAACTCGAGGTCGACGTCGGCCCGTTCGACGAGCCGTCGCGCCCGCGGGAAGTCCTTCACGGCGCGGTCGGTATCGTACGGAAACAGTGCGACCGGTCGATCAGTCTGCCAGCCGATACGTTCGCGGGCACGGTCGCGGTCGATCGGCCGGAACAGGTCGGTATCGACGCCGAACGGAATCAGGTGGTGATCCGTCTCGAGCGCCGCCGACATCGGCTGGCTCGGAACGATCGTCGCGTCGGCGAGACGGGCGGCGGTTCGGCTACACGTCCGGAGCCACGACCGATCGCTCATCAGGTCGGTTCCCCACAGAGTCACCGCCACCGGGCGCGTCGGCTGGGCGAGTGCGACCGGCGCCGTCAGCCCGTAGTTCGCGTGGACCAGGTCGTAGTCGTCCGAGCGGATCTCGGAGAGGACGGACGGATAGAACCGGGCGTAGTCGGCGGGCGATCGCCCGCCGTCGCGGTCGGCGCCGGGAACGGGACGAACCGTACAGTCGACGCCGCGCGCTTCCAGGACCGATACCTGGTGATCGAAAAACGGACGCGGCGAGGTGACCAGCTGGAGGACCTTCATACTTGGCTTGGATCAGTCGTTGGTGTCGAGTTCGAGCGGTTCGACGCGGACGTCCGCGCGAGCGTTTCGATCTTCTCGACGACGAATTCCGAGACGTCGATTCGGTCTGCGAGCAGTTTCTGGCGCCGGCGCGGCCACGTTTCCGGGGGCTCTTCGAGTATCGACACGGCGCGCTCGAGGCCGCGGACGTGGCGCATCTCGCCGGTGTACTCGAAACAGAGCCCGTACGTCTCCTCGAGTTCGGACGTGTATCCCAGCGAGAGCGGGTTGACGTAGACCGCCGGCGTACCGAGGACGGCGGCTTCCGCCGCGGTCGTCGCGCCCTCGCTCAACACGACGTCCGCGTAGGCGAGCAGGTCGTGCAAGTGCTCCGGGGCCGTCTCGAACTGGTAGTCCTCGAGGTCGGCCGGCGGCTCGCCCTCCGCCGAGAGTAGGACCTCCACGCCGGCGTCTTCGAACCGATCGGCGATCTCGCGGGGATCGTCGAATCCGGCGTGGCCGACGTCGTGAGAGGCTTCCCAGCTACCGAGGCGGACGACGGCGAACCGGTCGTCGGGCGCCAGATCGAGCGGCTCGAGGACCGCTGGATCGGGAGTGAACCGGTCGGGATGGAGGTAGGCGAGTTCGTGGTAGCCCGGATACGTCTCCTGTTTCGAGCCGATCTCGCCCCGATAGCACGACGGCGTGCAGATGACGTCCGCGAACGGATAGGCCAGCTTCGTCACCAGCGTCGCGTGCTCGGTATCGTAGAAGACGAGACTCGTCGTGCGAAGCATCGACGCGACGTGGGCGGCGGCGACGCCGCCGATGGCCGTGATCACGTCCGGGTCGATCCGCCGTGCCCGACGCAGTAGCTTCGCCTCGTAGGTGGCCTGGACGGCCGCAAGCGACAGCAGCGAGTCCGACGCACCGGCCAGCACCTCGTGTTCGATGTCGTACGCCTCGAGGAGGTCGATCGCCACGTCGTTTTCCCGGGCGAAGACGAACACCTCGTGGCCGCGGGTCCGGAGCGTCTCGATCGGCTCGCGAAAGAAGTGGACGTGACCGGGATGCTGGATGGTCACGATAACCCGCGCGGGTTCCTCCGCGAGCGGCTGGCTGTGTGCCGTCATATCCGTCGATAGACGAAGCCCGCGTCCTGTGCTACCGTTTCGTCGAACGTCCCCGTCGTGTCGACAAGCGCCGGATCGGATTCGAGCGCCGACGCCACGTTCTCGAGGTCGAGGCGTTCGAACTCGTCGTGACCGGTCGTCACAACCACGGCGTCGAACCCGTCGAACGACACCGCTTCCTGGACGTCGATCCCGAACGCGTCGCGGACGGCCTCGGGGTCGGCGAACGGATCGAAGCCGGTAACGTCGATATCGTACTCCTCGAGGCGCTCGACGACGTTGGCGACTTTCGAACTCCGGATGTCGCCGACGCCCGGCTTGTAGGAGAGCCCAAGCACGAGGACGCGACTCTCACAGAGCGTCTTGTGACACTGGTTCAAGGCCTTGATCGTCAACTCGGCGACGTGGTCGGGCATCGACTCGTTGACCTTCCGGCTCGTCCGAACGAGTTCGGGCTCGAATCCCTCGCGGGCCGATCGGTGCGCGAGGAAGTAGGGATCGACGGGGATGCAGTGGCCGCCGACCAGCCCCGGTCGGTAATCGTGGAAGTTCCACTTCGTGCCCGCGGCCTCGAGGACGGCATCAGCGTCGACGTCCATCCGCTCTAAGGCCATCGAGAGTTCGTTGACGAACGCGATGTTGAGGTCGCGCTGGGTGTTCTCGACGACCTTGCAGGCCTCGGCGACCTCGATCGACGGCGCGCGGTGGACGCCGGCGTCGACGACCGATTCGTAGAGAGCCGCCACGTCGTCGAGCACCTTCTCGTTCTGTGCACCGACGACTTTGACGACGTCCGCGAGCCCGTGGGCCTCGTCGCCGGGCGTCGCCCGCTCCGGCGAGTAGCCGACGAAAAAGCCCTCGCCGGCGGTCAGATCGGAGGCTTCTTCGAGCGCCGGCGCGAGTACTTCGCGGGTCGTTCCCGGGTAAACCGTCGACTCGAGAACCACCGTCGTCCCGGGTTTCATCTTCGAGCCGACAGTCGTTGCAGCGCTCTCGACGTAGCGCAGATCCGGCTGATCGTCGTCGTCGATCGGCGTCGGCACGGCGATGATGACGTAGTCCGCGTCGCCGATCTGTGCCGCGTCGGTCGTGTAGGAGATGTCTCCGTCCTGGATCGCGTCGTCGGAGAGGTCGCCGGTCGTATCGACGCCCGCTTGCAGTTGCTCGACGGTCGTCTCGTCGACGTCGTAGCCGACGACGCGGTAGTTCGACTGCGCGAAACCGACCGCGAGCGGGAGCCCGACGTAGCCGAGACCGACGACGCAGATCGTCGCCTCTCGGGCAGCGCTCTCGTCGATCTGCTCGTCCGACGCACCTTCTTCGGTCGCGTCGAACGTGTATTCGCTTCCTCGCCGGTCCGCTCGGTTCTCCGTGCCGCTGAGTGTCGTAGTCATACGTGAGATGAGTTCGCTGAGCCGACACACGACCGCGTGTGACGGTGGTTTCCTACTGTTCGTGGTCGTGAATCCTCGAGTCGAGAGAGACAGGCCGGGCGGTTTACTATAGCCGGAATAAACGGTTTCACCGAGCACATCGGACGGAAACCGCGCCCGCTGTGGCCGCTGTGGGCCGCGCATCTCGATTTCCTCGACGGCTCCTGCAGGCGGCTTAGAAGGGTGTTAAACGCCACTATACAGATCTATAATGAAGGGGGATGGCCGACGAGATATCCTCGCGGTCGGCGCGGCTCCCGTTCCGAATCGTCCGACGCGGTTGCCGTCGACCGCCACTGAATCGCAACACCCATGGTGCCACCTCAGATCGGAAGCTACGTCCCGTTCGCGGCGATTTACAGCAGCGCGCCTATCGATGCGATCCCGGCGTCGGCTCACCGGCTCGCCACACACACGTTCGTTTCGGCCCCACCCGTTCCAACGTCCGCAACGAACACTGGTGGGCCCGCGGTGGGATCCTCGCTGCTCCGGCTTACGTCGCCCGCCGAGGTGGTCCTAATTGCGGTTCTGTTCTTGCTGGTATGCGGTCTCGTCGCCCTTCGAGTTGCAGACGCACTGTCGGAACGAGACGTCGAGTTGTCCCGCACACTTCGATCGGCGACGAACGCGAAACCGAGCGCATCGGCGGCTGCAACCACCGAGTCGTCGACGGCGTCGACGGAGCGAGAGCCAACTAGCTCACCCACCGACGATCACCAGTCGTTCGAACATTACATCGCTCCCGAAACGCCGTCCGAACTCTTAAGCGACGAAGGGGAGGTCGTCCGACTCCTCGTCGCCAACCACGGTCGACTCCGGCAACACCGAATCGCCGACGAGACCGGATGGTCGAAGTCGAAGGTCAGTCGCATCTGTTCGCGGATGGACGCCGACGACACGATCGAGAAGTCGTCGGTCGGCCGCGAGAACGTTATCACACTGTCCGACCGGTCGGCCGACGACGCGACGCAGTCGGACGACGTCGAGAACCCGGACCCGGTTCCGTAACCGTTCGACGAAGAGACATCATCCAGGAATCGGGACGAATCCATCGCGCCAGACGGATTCTCCCCGACGTCGGTTCGGTTTCGCCACGTTTCGCTTTCTCGCTGCGTCCAGTTCGACACTGCCGTGTCGCCGCAGTCGGTTTCCGTACCCCGTCTCCGTCCAGACACGTCTCACCGTCAGACGGCGGCGCGGCCTCGCGTTTCGGTTGCAGTTTCCCGTTGTGGGATCGTCTGCGGCACGGCGCTCGCTTCGCGTCGAGGGCCTGAGCGCACACGCCGGAGGCAGCAGTCGGTTCGCCAGCCCCGTGACGGCGCCACGACACCGTCGTCTCGAACGGCCCGATCCTGGCCGGGTGCGGCCGCATCGATCGGTCGGCGTTCGGCGGAGAACTGGACGGAAGTAAGCCGTTCAGCGGGATCGTTGCAGTAGCTGCAATAGATTTCCGACTTATTCACCCGATAGCCGATGTTTTATTCGTGGTATAGTAATGGGCCGATCCGCCATTGACTCCGGTAACGACCCGCTCCGCCGTCGGCGGACGCGGGTGACTGAGAACTATGACACGAACTATGATGCTCCCGATCGCTGGCTCGAACCGCGCGCCGACCCTCGAGGCGACGGCCCAGTACAGCGCCTCTCACTCATCTGCGACCGACTCGCGGGCGGCGGCCGCTCGAGTGGAGGTGAGCGGCTGATGTGCGGAATTATCGCCCGGATCGGCCACGGCGATGCGACCGAGACGCTGCTGTCCGGACTCGAGAACCTCGAATACCGCGGCTACGACTCCGCGGGGATCGCCGTTCAGAACGGCGACGGCGTCAAGGTCCGGAAGTGTTCGGGCGAGGTCGACCAGCTCAAGACGTCGGTCGAGCCTCGGCTTCACGGCAACATGGGGATCGGCCACACGCGCTGGAGTACCCACGGCCCGCCGACCGACGCGAACGCCCACCCGCACACGGACACGGTCGGCGACGTCGCCGTCGTCCACAACGGCGTCATCGACAACTACGACGAACTCCGCGCGGAGCTGCAGGCGGCGGGTCACGAGTTCGAGAGCGACACCGACTCCGAGGTTATCCCCCACCTCATCGACGAGTACCGCGACCGCCACGGCGACACCGAACGCGCCGTCCGCGAGACCGTCGAAACGCTCGAGGGCAGCTACGCGATCGCCGCGATCGTCGACGGCGAGGAGCGCGTCTACGCCGCGCGAAAGGGCTCGCCGCTCGTCCTCGGCCTGGACGACGAGGAGTGGTTCCTCGCCAGCGACGTCCCGGCGTTTCTCGATCACACCGACGAGGTCATCTACCTCGAGGACGGCGACCTCGTCGTTCTCGAGCCCGACTCATACCAGATCACCGACCTCGCCGGGTCGCCCGTCGAGCGGCCGGTCGACACCGTCGACTGGGACCCCGAGGACGCGGGGAAAGGCGAGTACGACCACTACATGCTAAAGGAGATCCACACGCAGCCGACGGCGCTCTCGAACACCATCGAGGGCCGCGTCGAAGACGGCGACGTCGCGTTCGAGGATCTCCCTGCGGGGACGTTCAGCGACGTCGATACCGTCCAGTTCGTCGCCTGCGGAACCTCCTACCACGCGGCGATGTACGGCGCCCAGCTCCTCCGATCGGCCGGCGTCCGAACGGACGTCGTCCGCGCGAGCGAGTACGCGTCGAAAACCGGCCCCGTCGACGACGCGACGCTCGTCGTCGCGGTCACGCAGAGCGGCGAGACTGCCGACACGCTCGACGCGGTTCGCAAGGCGACCGACCGCGGCGCTCGATCGCTGGCCGTCACCAACGTCGTCGGATCGACGGCCGCCCGCGAGGCCGACGACGCGGTTTACATCCGCGCCGGTCCCGAGGTCGGCGTCGCCGCGACGAAGACGTTCTCCTCGCAGGCGGTCACGCTCGCGTTGCTCTCCCAGCGCATCGCCGCGGACGTTCCGGAGGCGGCCGCCGCCGCGGATCGCGAGACGATGCTCGAGGACCTGACCGACCTTCCCGAACACGTCGAGACCGTCCTCGAGACGACCGACGCCGAGGGAATCGCCCGCGAGTTCCACGACAGCGACTCGTACTTCTTCATCGGCAACGGTCTGGGCCACCCGGTGGCGCTCGAGGGCGCCCTGAAGTTCAAGGAGATCACCTACGAGCACGCGGAAGGGTTCGCCGCGGGCGAACTCAAACACGGTCCGCTGGCGCTCGTGACCGACGAGACGCCCGTGTTCGCGGTCGCCACCAGCGGCGACGACGAGAAGACGAAGACGAACGCGATCGAAGCCCAGACCCGCGGCGCGCCGATCGTCGCGGTCTGTCCGGACGACCACCCGCTCGTCGACGTCGCCGAGGTCCACCTCTCGATCCCCGACACCCATCCCGTCTGGGCCGGCCTGCTCGCGAACGTCCAGTTGCAGCTGGTCTCCTACCACGCGGCGGACCTCCTCGAGCGTCCGATCGACAAGCCGCGAAACCTCGCGAAGAGCGTCACGGTCGAGTAAGGGTCTAATCGACACTCGAGACGGAACGCCGTCTCGACGCTCCGGCGGACCCGCGACCGACCGCGGGCGCCGGCGGGGGCGGCGGTCCGTCCAGGCGCGTTCGGAGCATCTCACTCGGTTCTGTCGTCTCTCGGTTCGGTTTCTGTTCTCGCGTCGGTCTCGAGCGGTCGCTGGTGCTCACCGAGGGGACTACTGTATCGCGCGGGTGGGATTTTGTCACTGGCTGGCCTACGAACAGTATGACGATAGTGAACTGGCTGTTTGCAGCACTGCTGGTACTCCAGGCCCACTTTGCGGCTTCGTATCTCGTCCCACTGGACGGCGACGCCCAGCGAGAGTTCGGCGGTCTCTTGCGGTGGGTCTGGCCCTGGAGCGATGGCGACAGCGGGCTATTGGGCCAGGTTTCGATGTCGGCCGACTTGCCGCTTACTGGGTTGTTTCTCGCGCTGATCGCGGCAACGCTCTTTTTCTGTGCTGCCCTCGCAGTGGTAGAGATCCGGGTCCCGTTCGGCTGGTGGCGGATCCTGGCTGGGGGCGGGGCCATCCTGTCGCTTGCGCTCATGGCGGGGTTCTTCGGCGCCACGAAGGTGATGCCGATGGCCCTCGATGTCGTCGTGTTGTGGGCTATCGCAACTGATTTGCTCCATCCTCCCGGCTGATGTCGATAGCACTCCCCCCGATTCCCGGCTGCTGCCGATGGCACTCCATCCGACTCGAGGTCGCGGGATGGCAGGTGGTCGATTTACTGAACGCTCCAACTCGGACCTTCTCACCGGCCGAACAACCGGTTCGCTATTGCGAGTCCGGAACGTCTCTTCTCCACCGTTGTGACGACCCAACCGTCTCACACTGGATTTTCCCTTCCACCGAGCGACCGTAAGCGGGCCGCGTGATCGAGTACGCCGTGGCCGACCGGTGGCGACATTTCGAGTCGATCGTCCTCGAGGCGGCGCCGCTCGAGGCGCTCAGCGCACTGAACGCCCGCAGCGTCTTTCGAGGGGGACCGCGGGCACCAGAGAACGCTGGATTGGGGAGTCTGCCCTATATGACCGCGTCGACGGTCGTTCAGTGGCCGTCCTCACAGTCTCGAACTCGACGGCGAGACGGATCGCCCCACCGGTTTCTGCGACTCGAGCGGCGCGAGACCGATAGAATGGAACTGTCAGGAAATCGAGAGCCGCGCTGATCGTCGAGTGACCGCGTGAGAAGAACAGGAAACAGCGCCGAGCGCGGTCGAGTCGCGACCGCGAACGGGGTACTCGAGCCGGAGCCGTCGGCAGTACGAAACGGGAAGGGGCGCTACGAAGCGCTACTCTTCCTCGAGGACGAGCGTGACCGATTCGTCGTCGCCGTCGATTTCGACGTCGGTCTCGTCGCTCTCGTAGTCGTCGGCCTCCGCGGAGACCGCGTACTCGCCGTCCTCGAGTTCGAACTCGACCTCGCCGTCGTCGTCGGTGTCTCGCTCTTCGCTCGAGCCGAAGAGAACGGCGTCGTCCTCGACGGTGACGGTGGCGTCCTCGATCGCGTCGCCGTCGTCGTCCTCGACGGTCACGTCCAGGTCGTGGGTTTCGTCGTCGCTGTCGTCGCTGTCGTCGTCATCATCGTCATCGTCGTCCGCTTCGAGGACGAGCGTGACCGTTTCGTCGTCGCCGTCGATTTCGACGTCGGTCTCGTCGCTCTCGTAGTCGTCGGCCTCGGCGGAGACCTCGTACTCGCCGTCCTCGAGGTCGAACTCGACCTCGCCGTCGTCGGCGTCACGGTCGTCTTCGGATCCGCTTTCGGGGTCGACGAAGACGGTGGCGTCGTCGACCGAATCGCCGTCGTCGTCCTCGACGAAGACCGTCAGGGTGTGGGTTTCGTCCTCGTCGTCTTCGTCGTCCGCGTCGTCGGAGTCGTCGCTGTCGTCGTCACCGTTTTCGTCGCTGTCACCGTCGTCGGCATCCGAATCGTCCCCGTCATCGTCAGTTTCGTCGCTATCGCCGTCATCGGTGTCATCGCCGCTGTCATCACCGCCGTCGTCGGCGTCGTCGTCCGCATCGGCGTCGTCTCCGTCGCCCTCGTCATCGTCGGCATCGTCGCTCGCGGGGTCTTCCTCGTCGTCCGTGTCGTCCGTGACGGAGCCGACCATCCCGGTGATGGAGGCGCCGCTGGCCGCGAATACCAGCCCGATTACCAGGAAGACGACCCCGCTGACGGTAAGCAGGATCTGTACGTGTTTCTGAAGCGCTCGCGTCTCCGTACTCGGCTCTCGGACGTTTCGGCTCATTGTATTCTCCTCTTGCATCTGCGTTACGTCGGCGTACCTGCACTCTGTCGGGCCGATGCCGATCGAACGACGATCGATCGGCTATCGACCCCGTTCGCCGTCGAGGCGCTGTCTGCAGTCCGACTCGTCGAATGCCGTCTCAGCTCGCGTCTCGGTTCCCGGTCGGCGTTCGGGAACGCGCAAGCAGGACAAACGTGGTTCATTACCTGTCCGTTTCAGCTATCGACGGTTCACTATACCCTCGATAAGGAGCGCGCTATCGCATCGATAAGACCGTTGCAGTTCGTGAAACAGTGTCCGACGACCGCTTGCTCGAGCCTCGAAGATCCGTTCGACCGCCGAACGCGGACGGCGGCCGACGTCCGCTACTCGACTGTCTGTAGTTCGCCCGCGTCCGCGACTCGTGAACGGGAGTCGACGACGGTATCGCGAACGGTGCGAATGTGATCGACGACTGACGGTCCGACCACGGCGAAACAACAGAGCGCGAGACTCGCGACCGACGGGTCGTGGCGCGTGGCTTGTAGCCCGTATCGAAGTGCGCGGCGCCTGTTGTTCTGGTCGAGTTCCGTCCAGGCGGAGTTGATCTGCCGACCGTGCCGGAATCGGCGTTCGATCCCGGGATTGCTGGTAATATCGTCGCGATACTTCGACCAGATGCGACCGCAGACGTCGGTGGCCTCATCGAGGTCGCGGTGCAGTTGTTCGCGCTGTTCGACCGCGGCCAGTTCGGAGACGTTCCTGTCGTGGTACTGGCGAACCACCAGCGGCTCGTCGACGTACTCGTACTCGTACTCCCGGGCGACTCGGATCGTCAAATCCCAGTCTTCGCCGCAGTCGAACTCGGTGTCGTAGCCGCCGACGGTCTCGAAGCACTCGGCTCGGTACATGTGTCCGGAGTAGGGCTTGCAGTCGAATCCGGCGAGGATCTCCGGGTAGATATCGCCGCGAAGCGACGGCGTGTACGTGTCGACGGTTCGACCGCCTCTCTTGGCGACACCACCGGTATAGACGACTCCACACGCCGGGTTGTCCGCCATCACCGCGAGTTGTTTCTCGACTTTCGTCGGCGCCCAGCGGTCGTCGTCGTCGAGGATGCAGACGAACTCTCCGCGGGCGTACTCGAGCGCGCGATTTCGACTCCCCGAGATGCCGCGTCGTTCGTCGTTATACAACGGCCGAACGCGGTCGTCGTCGGCGTAGGACTCGAGGACGCGTCTGGTGTCGTCGCTCGGCGGGTCACAGACGATGACGACCTCGATTTCGTCGTGAGTCTGTCCCAGCGCCGTTTCGACCGCCCCTTCGATGTACTCGGGCCGGTCGTATGTCGGAACGAGTACACTGACGAGCGTCATAGACGACTGTCACTCCGAACACGTGGTCTTCCTCTAGCACGTTCGTATCGGGCGACGGTACACATAGCCGGAACGATTGGCTAGCGGTACTTATTCATGAAGTGGATTATCGGTTTGTCGGGATTAAATCGGTGTCGTGACTGATCGATACCGCCGAATCTCGTGCCGAGAGCCATTCCGCTTCGTTGGGTCCGCAGCCACCAGTTTTCTCCCTGTATCGGTTCGTTATTGTCTCCTCTGCGTGATAGTCGCAGCCGGAATGCTGTCGCTACTTTTTACGATCGGTCTCGTTCGCTCGGTCAGTAACCCTGCAGTCTCACTCGAGCGACGATGAACGACCACGACCCACCAACCGATCGATCGGTCGAGGAGCAACGTGACGCGGAAGCGCCGCTGATTTCGGTCGTCGTTCCGGTCTACAACGATCCCGACGGCGTCGAGGCGACTCTCGAGGCGCTTACCTCGCAGACGTACCCCGACGGGGGCCACGAGATTCTGGTCGTCGACAACGATTCGACCGACGAGACGCCGACCGTCGTTCGGGCGTACGCCGACGAGCACGACCACGTCACGTCCCTGCTCGAGGACGAGCGCCAGAGCTCGTATGCGGCGCGAAATACGGGTATCGAGCACGCGAGCGGCTCGATATTCGCGTTCGTCGACGCGGACATGATCGTCGAGGAGACGTGGCTCGCGGACGCCGTCGACGCGTTCGAGCGTCTGGACGCGTCGTACATGGGCTGTGACGTCGAGATGGTTCCAGCCGAGCGGTCGGAGTCGCTGGCCCAGCGGTACAACCGCCGTACCGGCTTTCCGATCGAGGAGTTCGTCGCTGAGATGGGGTTCGCCCCGACGTGTTGTCTGTTCGTCCGGCGGTCGGTGCTCGAGGACGTCGGCGCGTTCGATCCGCGGCTGGTCTCGGGCGGCGACCGGGAGTTCGGACACCGCGTCCGCGACGCGGGCTACGACCAGCACTACACGGACGCGGTGACGATGTACCATCCGACTCGGTCGACCGCCGATGCAATCTTGCGGAAGGCCCGTCGCGTCGGCCGCGGCGTCACCCAGCTACGAGCGTTTCATCCCGACCGCTACGGAGGCCGCATTCCGGCGGTCTGTAATCCGCTGCCCTACCTCCCGCCGCGACTGCAGAGCGTCCGGGGGATCGAAGGCTGGGCGTCGCTCTCGCGCCGCGAGAAGGTCGGCTTCTACCTGCTATCGTACGGACGCGGTATCTCGAACGGGATGGGGCGGATCGAAGAAACGGTGCGGCGGCGCGTTCTCGGCGGCTGATACGGTTTACTGTCCGTCAGGTCCGGCGCACCCGCCGCCCGGGCGGCGGGTGCGCCGGGACATCGGTACAGCAATCCGTATGAGTCGGAGACGACGTCGTCTCGTCGTCCCCTCGTGACCGTCTCGCCGATCGACTGTCGGTGTGGATACGACGGCCGGCGGCGGTCGAACTACGTTTTCCGAACGATGCACTCGATCGAGTGATCGCTCGCTGCCATCGCTTGCTCGAGGTCGCCAAGGGTTTCGACGCCGCAGTCGAGGCCGTGCCAGCGGCGGGCGTCGTCGACGCCGGCGGCGGCGTCGGTTCGGACGGCCGAGGCGACCTCGAACCCGGTCTCCGCAAAGCGGGAGACGATCGCTCGTTGCGTCTCGGCGTCTAAATCGAGCGGATGCAACTCGAGGAAGACGACGGTCGGGCCGGGCGCCTCGAGGACGGTCGAGAGTCCATCGAGCACCTCGGACTCGTACCCCTCGACGTCGAATCGGACGGCGTTGATCGACGCGGGATCGAGCCCGCGACGCTCGAGATAACGGTCGCCGGTCGTCTGATCGACGCTGATCGTCCGCGTCTCGTCGCCGTCGGCGTCCGTCGTCGCCTCCCGAACGCGGTGCTGGTTCGAGTGCGTGCTCAGCGCCACCTCGACCGTTCGATCCGCGGCGCCGAACGCCAGCCGATCGACGGTCGCTCGGTCGGCGACCCCGTTTCGCTCGAGGTTTTCCTCGAGTACGTCGACGTTCGAGGGAATCGGTTCGACCGCGTGGATCCGCGCTCGGTCGCCGAGAACGCCGTCGGCGACGGTACAGAAGTAGCCGATGTTCGCGCCGACCTCGAGCAGTCGAACGGGTCCGTCGACGGTTTCGGCGAGCCACTCGAGTTCGCGCTCGTAGGCGACCGTCGAGCGGTGCTCGTGGACGCCGTAGGCGAGCAGCGTCCGCGAGATGCCGGCGTCTTCGGCGTCGACGACCAGTTCGTGTTCGCCGACGACGACGGTCTGATAACGCTCGTCCCCCAGTCGGTACGCGTAGTAGGGGTTCCGTCCGGTCGCCAGTTCGGCGACCGAGCCGAGCGCCGCGCCGGGTCGGCCCGCTCGCAGGAGGGTGGCGAGTTTCCGTCCCTCGAGTCGGGCGTACCGGGCCACGAGTGATTCGGTCGACGCGATCGACCGGAATCGACTCACGGGCGTTCGCGTACTCATCGCGATTCTAGCGGTCGTGATACTGTCGGACAGCAGTCAGTGCACCGTCGGTCGCGAATTCGCGGTCGGCTCCGACGGCGACGGCCGAATTCGAGCGACCGATCGTCGAATAGAGCTGTCCGGCAGTATGAGCGGATCGGTCGGCGGTCCATTCCTGTCGGGACGGACATCGCGACGGCGAATAAATCCGGAGACGTCTCTCGCACGTTGAGATGGCGCCGGTGGTCCAGTCTCACGGCCGTTTGATTCGAGCTGATCAATCGTCGATGTAATACGTGCTTAACCGACGCCCGCACCGCGACGAAGTACGTCATTGGGAGCTCGAAACCGCGTCTTTGCTCGGAGGGCCGTTCGATGGTGCCATCGGCGGTAGGCTCCTGTTTCGGCGGTGAAGTGGATCGCCGGCTGGAACGGTCACGCCGCTTTTTGCGCGCTCGCGGCGAGCGCTCGAGTGGAGATCACCATGAGCGAAGCAATGACCGACGACACCACGACCCGTGGACAGGGCGAGCCGGAGGGACAGAAGTGGCTCAGCGGGATCGTCTCCGTGATCGGGCTCTGGATCGCCGTCTCGCCCGGCGTCTACGAGGCGGCGGCCTCGATCACGTGGAACAACGGTCTCGTCGGCGGCGCGATCTTCTTGCTCGCCGGCTACAACTACTACCGGATCGTGACGGGCCACCCGACAAGCACCGGCGTGATGTCGCTGGTCGCGGTGCTCGCGCTGTGGACGATCGCCGCGCCGTTCGCCTTCGAGGGGCAGTTCGCGATGGAGGGCCTCGAGGTCGCCCAGGCGGGGCTCCTCTGGAGTACCGTCGTCACCGGGATCGTCGTGGCGGCGCTGGCCGGATACGTCGCGTACGCGGCGCGCACCGACGTCCGCACGGGAACGGCGGCCGGGACGCGATAGCGACGGCTGCGAACTCGGATTTCCCGCCGCTACCGCCCGCGGTGTCATCGCGACCGCCCGCTCGAGTCGCGCTCCGACACCGAATCGGTCGGAACGCGCCGATCGAGGAGGTCGAGGACCGGTTCGCTTGCCGCGACGCGTAGGCCGAACCGGGTGAGCCGATCCCGAACGACGGCGGGAACGAGCGTGCCGTACAGCGAGCCGAGCAGCGGCAGCGGTCCGACGCGGTAGTACGCCGACGGCGACGACTCGCTCGCGGCCTCGAGGATCGTCCGCGCGACGCGGTCGGGATCGTTGATCAGCGGACCGCCGCCCTCGATCGCCCGAAGGCGACGGAGCGCACGGTAGTAGTCCGCGTGTGGCGAGGGTCCCGCGGTGGATTCGGTTTCGTCGAGTTCGGCGGCGACGCGGTCGTAAAAGTCCGTTTTCACGACACCCGGCTGGACGACCGCCACGTCGACGGTCGTGTCGGTCAGCTCCTGTCGCAAGGCGTCGTGCAGTCCCGCTGCGGCCCACTTCGAGGCGTTGTAGCCGCCGATTCCCGCCAGGGCGAGTCGGTCGGCGGCGCTGGTGACGGTGACGATCCGCCCGCCGCCGCGCTCGCGCATTCCCGGAAGGACGGCCCGGATCAGTCGATGCGGGCCGAAACAGTGGACGGCGAACTGCGCTTCGAGTTTTTCGGTGTCGAGATCCTCGAGCGGCCCGAACTGGCCGTACCCCGCGTTGTTGACGAGACAGTCGACGCCGCCGGCGTCCGCGCGGATCCGGTCGACGACGCGGTCGATATCGTCGGGGTTCGTCAGATCGAGCGCGGCGATTTCGGCGCCGCGGGACTCGAGGTCGCGCAGGTCGTCCCGATCGCGGGACCGGGCGGTGGCGTAGACGCGCCAGTCGCGGTCTGCCTCGAGGAACGCTCGAGCGGTCGCGAAGCCGATGCCGGACGAGCAGCCGGTGACGAGGACGGTGCGGGTCATACGGATGTGATCGACGGCGACGGTCCAAAAGCTCCGGATTTCGACGGCGGCGACTGCGGCGGGTTACGGACCGGCGTCGTCAGGCGGTCCGGCGTCGTCGGGCGCACCGGCGTCCTCGGGTGGGCCTGCGTCGTCGGCCGGTCCTGGGTCGTCGTCACCGTCGTCTGCGAATTCGTCAGTCGGATCGGGACCGTCGTCGGCGTCCCCGGGCTCGACGGTATCGTCCCCTTCTGCGTCGTCGCCGTCATCGTCGGCCAGGACCGACTCGAGGGTGTCCCACGGGAAGTCGGTGCCGTCCGCGTCGTCATCGGGCGAATCGTCTGCACCGTCGCCATCGTCACCGTCAGCGCCATCGCCGTCGTCGTCCGCGTCGCTGCCATCACCGTCGCCCGGGTCCGGCAGGTCGCCGTCATCGGAGTCGTCCGGCGGACCCGTCCCGTCGTCGGGCGGTGCGTCGCCGTCGTCATCGTCGACATCGTCGTCCGTCTCGTTCTCCTCGCCGGCGTCGTCGTCGCCGTCGTCGGTACCGTTGTCGGGCGTCGGCGTCGAGTCGTCGTTCTCCGCCTCCTCGACGCTCTCGTCCGGGCCGACCAGCGTCGGCCCGATCCCGGGCGTGACGACCATCGCGATGGCGCCGAAGGTCAGCAACACCACCACGGCGGTGACGAGCAACGCTGTCGTCGACGGCTCGGAGTCATCGGCCCCGCTCATTGCTCGAGTCGTCGTTTCGCCCGTATCAGCTTTGTTAACCGCTGCCCACTCGACGGTAACTGCCACCGACCGCGGCCGACCGTCGAGTGCGGACACCGCGGCCGCGACGCGCGTAGCCGGCGTTTCGGACAGCCGAACAATGATATGGCCGGCACGCCCAGTAGAGGACAAGACCGCTCTACTATGACGACCCACTACGACCACGCGCAGGTCCAGGAGTTCTGGCAGTACGTCTGGGAGCGCGACGACGTCTACGCGCTGCCGGACGACGCCGACGACCCCACCTACGTGCTCGGGATGTTTCCGTACACGTCGGGGACGCTCCACATGGGCCACGTGCGCAACTACGCGATCACCGATGCCTACGCGCGCTACCGGCGGATGCGCGGCGACGACGTCCTCCACCCGATGGGGTGGGACGCGTTCGGCCTCCCCGCCGAAAACGCCGCGTTCGAACGCAAGACCGATCCGCGCTCGTGGACCGAAGCCTGTATCCGCCGGATGCGCGAGGAACTCGAGACCATGGGCTTTGGCTACGACTGGTCTCGAGAGATCACCACCTGCGAACCGGACTACTACCGGTGGAACCAGTGGTTCTTCAAGCGCCTCTACGAGGAGGGGCTCGTCGAGTACGAGGCGGCGTCGGTCAACTGGTGTCCCGACTGCGAGACCGTCCTCGCGGCGGCCCAGGTCGAGGAACGGGAGATCGAGCGGAGCGAGACCGCGGAGACTGCGAGCGGCGGAGCCGCGAGCCGCGACGTCGAACGCGTCTGCTGGCGCTGCGAGACGCCCGTCACCCGACGAGAGCTCGACCAGTGGTTCTTCACGATCACCGACTACGCCGAGGAGCTTCACGAGGGGTTAGACGACCTCGAGGGCTGGCCCGAGGGCGTCCGCGAGATCCAGCGCAACTGGATCGGCCGCCAGGAGGGCGCACGGATCACGTTCGAGGTGGACCAGCCGCACGCGGACGGCGCCGACCGTCCCGTCGACGTCTTCACCACTCGACCGGACACCGTCTACGGCGCCACGTATCTGGCCGTTTCACCCGGCCACGACCTCGCTCGAGAGCTGGCCGAAACGGACGACGACGTGGGCGCGTACGTCGAAACCGCTCGCGAGGCGGACCCCGACGAGATCGGCTTCGCGGGCGTCGAAACCGAGGCGACGGCGACCCATCCGCTGACCGGCGAGGAACTCCCCGTCTACGTCGCCGGCTACGTCCTCGATGACGTCGGCACCGGCGCCGTGATGGGCGTCCCGGCCCACAACGAGCGCGATCACGGCTTCGCGCTCGAGCACGACCTGCCGATCGAGCGCGTGATCGCCTCGAAGGACGCGACCGTGGAGGTCGACCTCGAGTCCGGGGCCTACACCGGCGAGGGGATCGTCGAACATAGCGGCGACTACAGCGGCCTCGAGAGCGAGACGGCCCGAAAGCGACTGCTCGAGGAGGTCGGGGAGATCGAGGAAGACGTCACCTACCGCCTGCGCGACTGGCTGATCTCCCGCCAGCGCTACTGGGGGACCCCGATTCCGGTCGTCCACTGCGACGACTGCGGCCACGTGCTCGTTCCCGACGAGGAGTTGCCCGTCGAACTGCCGGAGTTCGTCCGCACGACGGGCAACCCGCTCGCTGAACACGACTCGTTCCGCGAGACGGAGTGTCCCGACTGCGGCGGGCCCGCCCGGCGCGAGACGGACACGATGGACACCTTCGTCGACTCCTCGTGGTACTTCCTGCGATTCCTCTCGCCCGGTCTCGAGGACGCGCCGTTCGACACCGAGGTGGCCGACGACTGGCTGCCCGTCGACGTCTACGTCGGCGGCGAGGAACACGCCATCCTCCACCTGCTCTACACGCGCTTCTTTACGAAGGCGCTGGCCGATCTGGACCTGCTCTCGGTTCGCGAGCCGATTCGGGAGCTCAAGAGCCAGGGGACGGTGCTCTACGACGGCGAGAAGATGTCGAGTTCGAAGGGCAACGTCGTCGCGCCACGGGAGTACGGCGCGGAGACGACCCGGCTGTTCGTCCTCTCGGCGGCCCACCCCGAACAGGACTTCGAGTGGACCGCGAACAACGTTCGCGGCGCTTACGACCTCCAGCAGGACCTCTACGGAATGGCGGCTGATTTCGTCGAAGAGGGCCAAACCCGGGTCGAACGCAAGCCCCACGACGAGTACATCGCCCGCGAGATCGATCGGACGATCGCCGCGGTCACCGACGAGTACGAGCGGTTCCGGTTCCACCGCGCCGCGACGGAGATCCGCGAACTGGCGCGACTGCTCCGCCGATATCGCGAGTACGAGACCGTCCACGGCGAGATCTATCGTCGCGGTCTGTTGACGCTCGCGGCCCTGATCGCGCCGATGGCACCCCACCTCGGCGAGGAGTGCTGGAACAAGCTCCGCGGCGAGGGGCTGGCCGTCGAGGCCGACTGGCCCGAGCCCACCCACGGCGTCGACGACTACCGCCGCGAGCGACGTCTCGTCGAAACGACCCTCGCCGACGTGCGCGACATCGTCGACACCGCGGCGATCGAAGACCCCGAACGGATCGATCTGGTCGTCGCCAGAGAGTGGACGTACGACGCGCTGGCGGTCGTGGCCGAAGCAGTCGACGACACGATCGACGGCGCCGATACCGGCCGACTCGTCGAACGCGTCCTCGAGTCGGATCTCGAGGTCGACGTCGACCGCGAGACCGTCGCCCCCTTCGTCGCCGACGTCGTCGAGCGCGGCGATCACACCGAACTCGAGGGCGTCCTCGAGCCGACGGCCGAGCGGGAGATCCTCGAGCGCAGCGCCTGGCTCGTCACGGACGAGTTCGACGCTGACGTCACCGTTCGCCGGGCGAGCGACGACGACGACCTGGCGGCGACGGCGCGGCCCGGCAAACCCGGAATCCACATTCGGTAAGCTGCGATTGTGTTGTCAGGTTTTGGACACCACAGTCCGTTTCTGCGTCGGTCGGTCGTCGAATGCGGGGGAAAACAAGCCGGAGAGAACGGCTCAACTCACCTTCGATATCGAAGGTCAGTTCTGCCGATTCTGTCAACAGTACGATTAAGAAGGACAGTTTTATTCCATCGGGGTTGGTAGAGTGGATTATGACGGAGGGGGACGGTAACGGCTTCGATACGATGTCGCGACGGCCGCCGAGTCGGTCAATTATCGAAGCCGTCGCCGAGGCAGAAGGTGTCCCGGCTCACGAGCTTCGGCCACCGACGTACGAATCGTTACACACCGTTATCGACCCGGACGCACTCGACGCGCTCTTCGAACCACACGCCGACGGAACGGTTCGGCCGGCAGGCCGCGTCACCTTTCCCTACTGCGGGTACACGGTAACTGTCGACGCAGACGGCTCCGTGTCGCTCGAGTAAACCGCCGGGACCCGGTCGTCGTCTCACTCGAGTTCCCCGCCTCGCGTACGGTAGCGCGTGCTTGTCAGTGAACGAAGGGGCGTACGGAAAGACTCTTTTCGTCGAGGGACGCTACTTCGAATCGATGGAGGGCCACTACGAAACCCTCGGGCTCTCGCCGACGGCCGACGACCGGACGGTCCGACGAACGTACAGACGGCTGTCGAAAGAACATCATCCCGATCAGGGTGGCTCTCGAGCGGAGTTTCTCCGAATTCAGGACGCCTACGAGGCGATCGTTGGCGAGCAGGCGCCGGACGTAACCGATCCCGCCCGCCGAACCCCGACGTACGCTCCGGACGACGAGGAGTTCGAACCCGGCCACGAGTCACTGACGGTCGACGGCGACGACCTTCGACTGACGCTGTCGGGACTCGTCCAGCACGTCTCGCTCGAGCGACTCGTCGAGGACGAGATCATCGCGTCGACCGACCGGACGATCGCCTTCTTTCGCGTCCAGAACACCGGCGACCGACCGCTCTCCTGGGAGGGGACCGCGAAAACGAGTTTCATCGGCGACGACGGCTTTCTCTACCAGGGATCGAATATCGTGACTCCCCACGCCGATCGGCTTCCGGAGCGGTGGTGTGGTACCGACGTCGCGATCGAACCAGGTCTGGCGCTCGACGCCGTCGTTATCGCAGAGGAGATTCCCGACGACGTCACCGTCGAGAAGGTCATGTACACGCATCGAACGGTCGACGAAACTGGAGACGGCGCCCACAGCGGAGGCGAGACCGAACGGTACCTCTTCGAACTCCGACCGCTCGTCCGCGAGCGACTCGATCGACTGCCGTACCGTCGGTGACGGTCCCGCCGTTCGACGATCGAACCACCGTAATGTGGGAACAGCAAGACAAATACGGAGGTACTCCCAACCCTCGATAATGGCAACCGCGACCGCGAGACGGCGGCTTCGAGAACAGCCTCTCGGCGCTACGATTTTCCTGACGATCGTCGGCTACGGGTTGGTCCTCGGAACGTTCCTGCTCGATCTCCCGATCTATCCGGACCTGACACAGACCCAGGTCAACTGGTTTACCCACGCGATCGCGGTGATAAACACGATTACCACGGTCGTGTTGCTCGCCGGCTGGTACTGGATCCGGACCGGAAACGTCGATCGACACCGCCAGGCAATGGTCAGCGGGTTCGGACTGATCTTGCTATTTCTGGTCGTCTATCTGATCCGTGTCGGCGGTGGCGGCACCAAGGAGTTCGTCGGGGGACAACTCGTTACGTACGCCTACCTGATCATGCTCGCGATCCACATCATCCTCTCGATCGTGGCCGTCCCCGTCGTTCTCTACGCGCTGATCCTCGGATTTACGCACACGCCGCGGGAACTCGAGCAAACCGCACACGCCCGTATCGGCCGGATCGCCGCCGGATCCTGGATCCTGAGTCTCGTCCTCGGCGTCGTCACCTACCTGATGCTCAACCACATCTACAGCTACGAGTTTGCGATCGCGGTCTCGCCGCTGTTGTGACGCCGTCGGTTCGTCACTCGAGTCCGGACGAGTCGACTAGCTGAACGACGGCAACACCTCCGCCTCGTAGAACTCGATGGCCGCGTCCTGTTCGGGGCCGATCTGGTGGAAGTAGACGTGGTCGTAGCCCGCGTCGATGGCCTGTTCGATGCTATCGATGTGATCCTTGGGGTCCGAGCTCGTCGTCGTGCCGGCCTCGGCGATGTCTTCTTTCTCGACCATCTGGGCGGCCTGTTCGAAGTGGGCCGGCGTCGGCAGTTCTTGGCCGAGTTCGCCGGGGATCGAGCCGTTGGGCCAGTACTCGTAGACCGTTTCGACGGCCTCCTCCTCGGTCTCCGCGTAGCAGCCGTGCAGTTGCGTGTATCTGGGGCCGTCGCCGCCAGCGTCCTCGTAGGCCTCGACGGGTGCCTCCTTGGGGCCGGAACACCAGAGTCCGTCGGCGTTTTCAGCGGTCCATTCGGCCGTCTGCGGGCCGAACGCGCTCGCGATCGTCGTCGGCTGCTCGTCGGGGCAGGTGTACAGTCGCGCGTTCTCGACCGTGTAGTGCTCGCCGCGGTGGCTGATCGTCTCGCCGGTCCACAGCTTCTCCATTACGTCCATCGCCTCGTCTAACAGCTCGAGGCGCACGTCGTGTTCGGGCCAGCGCTCGCCCGTCACGTGTTCGTTGAGATTCTCGCCGGTGCCGACGCCGAACGTGAACCGATCGCCGAACATCTCGTCGACCGTCGCCACGGCGTGGGCGACGTTGACCGGGTGGATGCGGATCGTCGGACACGTCACGCCGACGCCGACCTCGATCTCGTCGGTGGCAGTGGCGATAGCGCCGAGCGTCGACCAGACGAACGGCGATTCGCCCTGTGCCGAAACCCAGGGATGGAAATGATCCGAAATCGAGAGGAAGTCGAAGCCGGCCGCCTCGGCGCGTTCGGCGATGTCGACGAGTTCCATCGGTCCGTGCTCTTCGCTCGAGAGGGTGTAACCGAGCTGTGTCATTCCCGCCCAGCTACCACGGACCCGCCGGTAACGGTTGAGCCTGCGAGGGCGCGGTTCCTGGCGGCCGAAAGCGGACAAACCGGATAGACGTCCGACAGGAAGTGTGAGACGACGTTCCACTGGGAGCGACGGACGGCAACACCTTTCGAACTGGAGCCACAGACTGGGAACGAATGGCCACCGAATTCGACGATGACCACACCGATGGCGAGCGGGCCTACTACGTCATCAGCGACCTCCACATCGGCGGCGACGAGCAACTCGAGGAGATCGAATTTCTAGACGAGTTGCTCGCCTTTCTCGAGCGACTCGAGGAGACCGACGAGAACGCCGAGTTGATTATCAACGGCGACGCGTTCGGGCTCTGGGAGTTTACGAAAGTCGAGGGAATCGAGAAGTTCGACGTCCTGGAGGAGACGTACCCGGAGCTGTTCGCGCAGTTCCGGGCGACCGGCGAGAACGTCCCCATCACGCTCTTGCCGGGGAACCACGACCACGAGCTCGCGGCCTACGACGAGTACGTCGAGCGCTTTGCCGAGTACAACGTCACGGTCGTCCAGGAGAAGTCGATCACCAGGCCGGTTGGCGAGCAGGCGATCCACTTCGAGCACGGCCACCAGCAGGACGCGAACAACCGCATCGAGGACTGGGGCAACCCCCACGCGACGCCGCTTGGCTACTACTACAACACGCTCGTAACGAGCCGCGCGGGACAGCTCTCCAATCGAGGGCGATACAACTGGCTGAAGGACGTCCAGGCGGTGACGCCGACCGAACGGATGCCGATCTGGCTCTTCTCGAAGTACTTCTACCGGGAGATGAACCCGCTGATTCGCTACTCGCTGGTGCCGTTCCTGTTGCTGTTTAATATCAGCATCCTCCTCGTGGCACTGTCCGGACTCCATCTGGCAGGGATCTGGTCGACACCCGTCGAGTGGACGACCGAGTTTCTCGGTCAGTTCGGGACGGCCGGCACGATCGCCTGGTCCCTTCTCGCGTTAAATATCGGTATCGCAGGGCTGTTGGTACTCATCGGGATCCCGCTGTACTTCATCCGCCAGGACGTCAGGAAGACAGTCGATCGGTTCGGCGTTTTCGAGACCGAACTCACGGTCGATCCGACCGATACGTACGAGGAGACCGCTCGAGAGATCTTCGCCGAAGAGCCCGAGACGACGATCTTCTGCTTCGGCCACACTCACCGGCCGCTGTTGAACGAGGTCGACGGGGGCGTGATCGTCAACACCGGTACGTGGCTGAAACGCCTCCACCGCCGGGACGGCATCATCGGGATCCTCCCGCCGGTGTTCTACCCGTCGTACCAGCTGGCGGCAGTCCGGATCGCCCCGGCGGACGAGGAAGAGGGCGTCGTCGTTGGCTTCGAGCGAATCACCAAGCCGAGCCCCGCGACGGAGGAGCTTACCCGCACCGAGCGCTTTTTCACCGTCGGCCGGGAGCCCGAGCCCGACCTGCCGGAACGACACCTCGTGGAGCGGGCGGAAACGGAGACGGTCACCAAACTGAACGCGGACGACTAAGACGGTCTGCTGTCCCGATTTTGTCAGTGCAGCCGCGATCCATCTCGTCTCATTCCGTCCGACAGTTGCGTCGGAACTGACCCCCAGGAGTCCGGACGATACCGCGCCCACTCGAGGTGGGAGGAACCTCGAGCGGGGGCGAAACGAGGGAACCGGGGAAACGGGAGAACCGAGAGACGCGAACCGAACCCCTTACCCTCGCCCCATCGCTACCGACTCGTATGAGTGCCGTAGTCGAAGCGACGGATCTCGAGAAACGCTACGGCGAGACGGTGGCACTGTCGGGGGCGTCACTCGCCGTCGACGCCGGCGAAGTCTTCGGCCTGATCGGGCCGAACGGCGCCGGGAAGACGACGCTCGTGCGCGCGCTGACGGGGACGACCGAGCCCGATTCGGGCGCGGCGCGGGTCCTCGGCGAGGCGCCGACGGCCATCGACCGAGACCGTCTCGGCGTCCTTCCACAGGCGTTCTCGCCGCCGGATCGTCTCTCCGCCCGCGAACTGCTCGCCTACTACGCCGGGCTCTACGACGACCCGCGCGACCCCGACGCCGTGCTCGCCGACGTCGGCCTCGCAGACGACGGCGACACCTGGTACGAGGATCTCTCCGGCGGCCAGCAGCGTCGGGTCTGCGTCGGATCGGCGCTGGTCAACGATCCCGACGTGCTCTTTCTGGACGAACCCACGACGGGGATCGACCCCGCCGGCCGCCGAACCGTCTGGCGGCTGATCGAGGACCTCGCGGCCGGCGGAACGACCGTCCTGCTCACCACCCACGATATGGCCGAAGCCGAGCGGCTGGCCGACCGCGTGGGACTGCTCACCGACGGCTCGCTGGTCGCACAGGGCACGCCCGACGCCCTCGTCGCCGAACACGGCGGCTCGAGTCGCCTGACCGTCGAGACGGCGGCCGACCTCGAGGCGTTCGACGACCTCGAACACCCCGTCGAACGAGTCGAACGCGGTCGGCGCGGCACGCCAGACGGCGCCGTCGTCGTTCGCGAGATCGAGCCGGCCGAGATCGCCGCCGTCGTCGACTCCCTCGAGGCCCGGGACATCGAGTACACCGGCCTCTCGTGGGCCGAACCCGACCTCGAGGACGTCTACCTCGCGCTCGCGGATCGAACGGAACTCGAACGAACCGATCGCGTCGGCGGCTCCGACGGCGGCGACGAATCTGCGGACGACCTCGCACAGGCGGGTGAGACGGCGTGAGCCGCCTCGGTCGCGTCCGATCGGAGACCAGCGCCGGCTGGCGGTCGTTCGTCCGCCGGCGGACCGCGGTCTTCTTTACGTTCTTCTTCCCCGTGATCCTGATCGCCATCTTCGGGGCGCTGGTCCAGACGGATCCCGGCGACGGCGGGCTGTTCGCGGAGCCGGCGGCCTACTACGTCCCGGGCTATCTCGCCGTCGTCGTCCTCTTTACGCCCTTCTCGCGGATGGGCAGCGAGGTCGCTCGCCACCGCGAAGGCAACCGCTTCGAGAAACTCGCGACGACGCCGCTGACCCGCGGCGAGTGGCTGCTCGCCCAGACCGCGGTCAACGCCGCCATCATCGGCCTCGCGAGCCTGTTGATCCTCGGACTCGTGGTCGTGATGACGGGCGCCGATATCACGTTCTCGCCGCTGTTGCTCCCCTACGTGCTCGTCGGCGTCGTCGCCTTCTGCGGGATCGGCGCGATGCTCGGCAGCTACACCGACTCCCAGGACGGCGCCGTCGCTGCCAGCAACGCCATCGGCCTCCCGCTGCTCTTTCTCTCGGAGACGTTCATCTCGCTCGAGCAGTTGCCGGGCTGGTTCGAGCCGCTGGTCGACCTCTCGCCGCTGACGTACTTCGCTCGAGGCGTCCGCGCGGCGACGTACCCCGACGCCGCGACGCAGTCGATCGCCGGCGTCGACCCCGCACTCGCGAACCTCGGTATCCTCGCAGCGATCGCGGTCGTGACGTTCGCGCTCGGCGCACGGTCGATTCCGCAGACGGATTGACCGATCGCGGCAGTTTTCGGTGTCGCTACGTGTGATTCGACGAAGACGAATCGGAGCGCTCGACGATGATACGTCCGTCGTCCGAAATTTCGACCGCACACGCGGCCTCGCTCATAATTTCGAACGAGACCGTCGTTCTTCCGTCGCCGGTTCCGTCGCCGAGAAGCGAATCGAGCGCGCTCGGATCGACGTGTTCGTGGAGCACGAATCCGAGTTCCGTCGGGGCCTCGACCGGATCGACGTCGGTGAGCATACAGATCGCGTGAATAACGGCGATACTGGCGGGCGTATTAGCGTTGTACTCGTACTCGATCGCTCCCGACCGCGACGTCGATTCGACCTCTCGGACGACAGACTCCGTCGGTTCCATCGTTCGCTGTGCCGTTGCGGTCCGGGAAGACGACTTGGCATGGCCCTGCAAGTGCTTTCCGACGGCGACCGGCTCGATCCAACGACGATTCGACCGGTTCCCCACCGATTTTGACGCTCGCGAGCGAACGGCTTGCCATGGAGTACACCACGCTCGGCGATACGGGCACCACCGTCTCGAGGCTCTGTTACGGTACCTGGCGGTTCGGTCGCCAGACCGGCGACGTCGAAAACGAGACGAGTCGCGAGGAGGCCCACGCGTTGCTCGACGCCTGTCGGGACCACGGCATCAACTTCATCGACACGGCGAACGTCTACGGCGACCCCGACGGCACCAGCGAGGAGTGGATCGGCGAGTGGATGGCAGACCGCGACGTCGACCGAGAGGATCTCGTCATCGCCTCGAAGGTCTACTTCCCCTTCAACGGCTGGGGCGACCCCGGTCCGAACGACTCCGGACTCGGCCGGAAACATATCCGCGCCCAGATCGAGGGGACGCTCGAGCGACTGGGAACCGACCACCTCGATCTGTACTACATCCACCGCTGGGACGAGAACACGCCGATCCGGGAGACCATGCAGACGCTTACGGAACTCGTCCGCGAGGGGAAAGTCAACCACCTCGGCGCCTCCACGATGGCCGCCTGGCAGCTTACGAAGGCGCTGTGGACGAGCGACGTCGAGGGCCTCGAGCGCTTCGACGTCACCCAGCCGATGGTCAACGCCGCCCAGTACGCCACCGTCGAAGACTACCTCGACGTCTGTGCCGACCAGAACCTGGCGGTCTGTCCCTACTCGCCGCTCGCCGGCGGCTTCCTGACCGGCAAGTACGAGCGCACCGAAGACGGCGGCGTCGAGGCCCCCGACGGCTCTCGCGGCAGTCTCGACGACGTGTTCGAGGACCGCTACGCGACCGACCGCGCGTGGGACGTCCTCGAGGCCGTCGAGTCCGTCGCCGACGAGGTCGACGCCACGCCCGCGCAGGTCTCGCTGCGCTGGCTGATGGATCAGGATCGAGTTACCTGCGTACCGATCGTCGGAGCGCGGACGCCGGAGCAACTCGAGGAGAACGTCGGCGCCGTCGACGTCGAACTCGGCGACGAGCAGTTCGAACGGATCGATTCGGCGCGGGCCGACGCCGACGAGTGACCGGGCGAGCGAGCGCGATCACACGAAGCGAAAGACGGTCGCGAGAAACACGACGAGGAGCAAGACGGGAACGACCCTGAGCGCGACGTTGCGAAGGGGGAGGAGCCGCGCCTTGTTCGACCAGTTGACGAACGAGCTCCCGATCTGAACGGGGCTCAAGATATCACGCCGCCGCAGGGGTTTCGACGCCGCGACCGCGTCTTCGACCCACTCGTGAAACGGCCGCAGATCCGGGTGCTCGATGCTCGACCGCGTTAGTTCGACGTTGAGTTCGATGTTGTACTCGAAGGCGACCTGCGTGATATTCCCGGAGCCGACGATACACGTCGGATTCGGCCCGTCGCGCAGGTAGAGCTTCGCGTGGAGTCCCCTGGGTTGTTTGTACAGTTGCACCTGGTCGTGTTCGTCGAGCGACCAGAGGTCGTGGGCGATCCGGGCCGAGAACTGGTCCGACGCGGGGCCGACGAGTGCGATCAACTCGTTGTCGCGAGACCGCTCGAGAAACGACACGATGTCGTCGCGGATCGAGAGGTACCCCTGATACGTAAAGTAGCCGCTGACCAGATAGATCGTTCCGTCGCCGGAAAACAGCTCGGAGAGGGCGTCCTGAAACCGTCGGTCGGAGGAGTCGGTCGCCAGGATTCCGACGCTCGGTTCGGCTTCGATCATGTCACTAGTCACACCTCTACCTCCGGTACTATTGAAAGATCGGTATTATTCCTGGTTCGCCGAGGAGCGATTACCCGGTCGTCTCGAGAACGATCGGCCGGTGATCGGACAGTTGCACGTCGAGAACGTCACATCGCTCGACGTCGAGCGACGGCGAACAGCAAAACAGGTCGAGACTGCGCGAGTCGACGAACAGGTCGTCGAACGGTCGCGCCGGAACGGTCTCGCCGGGGACTCGAAGCTCGAGTCCGGTCCGGTCGGTGAAGTCGGCCAGCGCACCGTTCTCGGCGAACGTGTTGAAATCGCCGGTGACGACGACGTTTCGGCCGTTGGCTCGCCGCGCGATCAGTGCCGAGAGCTGATCGAGCTGGCGACTCCTGCTTCGCCCGCCAAGCGAGAGGTGCACCGCAAACAGCACGGTATCGCCGAGATCGACTTCGATGACGAGTCGTTTTCGACCGGCGGCGAGATAATGTGGGGTCACCGGCGAATCGAACCGCGAGAGGACCGCGTTACCGAGGTGACTGTAGAACGGCAGCGACTCGACGAGCGTTCCCTCGCCGTACTTGTTCGCGGCGGCACCCTCGTAGGAGAGGTTCCGCTCGCGAAGCGACTCGACGAGCGTCCGAAACTGGCCATCGGTGGCCGTCCGGTGTGAGCCCTGATCCACCTCGAGCAGCGAGACTACGTCTGGACGTTCACGGTCGATGACCGACGCGAGCTGCTCGAGCTTCCGGCGTTCGACCTCGGTATCGCCGAGCAACGACGTTACCGGCGGCGGGACGTACCCGCCGAGGACGTTCTGGTATCCGAGCAGGTAGCCGGCGTTACAGGTGAGGATCTTCATGCGGGACGAACTGGCCGAGGGCCAGGTAGTACGCGTTAGTACTGCATCGATATGAGCGTTTCACCGACTTTCAACCGATGTAGATCACCGACTTTCAACCGATGTAGACGGAGGTCAACGGCGTACGGTGCAGTACTCGACTCACTCGGCGTCTTCGACCGCCGCGACGATCTCGTCGACGTCGAACGGATCGTCGACGACTTCGCCCTCGACGACGACCGTCGGCGTCCCCTCGACGCCGGCGTCGTCACCGCGCTCCCAGTCCGCCGCGAGCGTCGGATAGTACGTCTCGTCCTCGAGCGCACTCGAGACGGCCTCGGCGTCGACGCCGTAGTCGGTAGCCAGCTCCGCGAGCGCGTCGTTGCTCCAGTCGTCGGCGTCCATCACGGCCGTTTTGTACTCGAAGAACGCCCCGTTAGGATCGTCGTCGGCGTCGTCGTAGCCCTCGTCCTGGACGGCTCGGGCGGCATTGGCCATCGCGATCGATTCGTCGGCCGCCTCGACGACGAAGTCGTAGTGGCGGTAGGCGGCCTCCTCGGGTTCGATCAGTTCGAACTCGAGGTCCGGGACGACCTCGGCCTGGAAATCGTGACAGTTCGGACAGCCCAGATCCTCGTAGACGTCGACTTCGACGGGTCCGTCGCCGCGCGTCGGGACGGGAAGCTGTCGGTCGGCGTCGACGTCCTCGAGAGGGTCGGGCATCGACGCGTCGAACAGCCCAGCACAACCGGCCAGCCCGGCGGTCACGGAGACGCCCGCTGTCGCGGCGAGAAACGAACGACGGTGCATGGTCGCCGCTACGGACTCACGACGTTAACAGTTGTTGCAAATACGATTTCTTGGCACTATCTCGTTCAGTATCCCCGCAGCGGCCGAGTGCTCGGGGTCGTACGGAAGTCGAAGGTTTCGCTCGATGCCGAGACGCCTTTTGGCGTCTCGAACCACTTGATCCCGAGGCGGTTTACGTCACAGCCAGCTATCGGGTAATTCGTCGGTGTGGTTCTGCAGTAACTCCAGCAGTGGACGAATCTCGTCGAATTGGGGCCCCTTCCGTATCGAGTTGGCGTTTCGATCCCACTCGATGAATCTTGATTCTTCCAGCTTAGGAAGGTGTGTATGCGTCATGTGAATCCGAACCGTTTCCAAGTCCGTCTCTGTGAGTTCGACGGCCGAAGGAACCTGTGGGTCATCGCCGTCCAGCGGATTGTGTTCCAGCAGTGAGACGAGCACGCGGCGACGGTACTGGTTTTCTAAGACGTTCAAGACGGTATCCATCGACGGCGGTGAATGCGTCATAATTTGGAGCCCTCCTCGTTTCGTTCCCCAACTCTTGCGGTCTCGTCGGTTGCAAGCGAGGGAGTATCCGATACGGCCCGCGCTGTGAGTGCATCGATCAACATCGGTTTGTCTTGTTTCAGGAGACGGAACACTATTCGACGATTGTTTGGATGATTCAGAACGCTGAGCAATCCCGAGAGCCCCGCTGGCCCGTTCGCGTCAGGAGATAGTACTCCCAATTCGTGTTCGCTAGAACTGTGCATGTCTTGATTGCAGGTCATATCCTCCAATCGGGGGGAATCGACGAAAGAATAATCTCGAAAAACTGCGTCAGCACTCGAGAGTACGTCGCACTATTGCGAACACCCGCCGAGTACAATCGCTTTCTCTGATTCCCAAGTGCTCTCTCAACTCCCTCAGCCGCCGAGGTACAAGGAACACATCGAGTACTAGCACAGAGCCTTGTTGAAACCCTCAGTCGGTAATAGGTTTCAGCAACCGTGCTGAAGACAGAGCGCATACGCAGTACGCTATTATCCGGCGCGAACAGGATGACTCATCCCATCGGCGACCAGCCCCAAGGGTAGAAGATGACGTCGCCCCGACAGTCTCAATCAACCGTCCCAGCAGTGACCCCTTCATCGGCTTGCCGGACTCCGACCCGTTCGCTGACCTCGTCTGCGGCCCGCTTGCCCGAGCGCACGGCACCGTCCATATAGCCACACCACCGGGTCGCCGTCTCGGTGCCGGCCCAGTGGATGCGCCCCACGGGTTCACGGAGCGCCTCGGCGACGCCGGTGACGGCGCCCGGACCGCATAGGCCGCCGTAACAGCCCCGCGAGTACTCCTCGTTCTCCCACACCATGTCCTCGTACGCCTCCGGGTCGCCCGCCCGCGGGCCGAAATACTCCACGAACGACTCGAGGACGCTCTCGCGACGACCAGCGGGGTCGTCGGCCCACTCCCGTGAGGAGTTGCCGACCAGGAACCCGACGAGTGACCCTGTCTCACCCCCTTTGGGTGAATCATCGAAGACCAACCCGACCGGACCGTCGGCGTCGACTACCTCGCCCGACAGCCCCCGGTCGCGCCAGAACGGCTCCTCGTAAGTGGCGACGCACTTGATGACCGCACCCATCGGCATACGCTGGGTCAGCGCGTCCCGCTTCGCCGGCATGGCGGGATCGTACTCGATGCGGCCTGCCAGCGCCGGCGGAATAGCGACGATGGCGTAGTCCGCGCTGACGGAGATGCCGTCGGCCTGGACACTGATGGCGTCGTCGCCGTGCTCGATGCGCTCGACAGGTGCCTCGAGGTGAACCCGGTCGCCCAACTCGTCCGCGAGCGCCTGCGAGATGGCCTGTGCTCCCTCGGTGATGCGGGTCTGCTGGGCGCCGCCACGGACGGAAGTGATGCGGTCGAACCCGCCGCCAGCGCGGATGTAGAACAGGAAGTATAACAGCGAGAGTTCGGCGGGTTCGACGCAGAACAGCGCGCGGACGATGGAGTCGAACGCGTCCCGTCCGGCTGAGGTCCGGACCACGCGGTCGCGCCACGTGGCGACCGTGGTCGCGTCCCAATGCTCGGCCTTGGGGGCCTCCCATGGCGCGTCGAGCGGAATCTGCTCGCCGTACCGGTCGATAAGTTTGATGGCCACAAGCAGGTTCAACTGCGTCGGCAGGCCGAGCGCCTCGAACGGGTCGGAATCGCGGAAGAACTCGCCGTCAGCCCGGAACGTTGCCTCGCCGGCGACGTACTGCTCGAACGTGTCGAGGTCGAACTCCGAGACCAGCCCTTTGACGTGGTTTTGTCCCGGCCCGATCCACTGGGCGCCGAGGTCGACCACCTCGCCGTCGATCTCGCGGCTGTTGGTCCGTCCGCCGACGCGGTCGCGCGCCTCCAGTACCCTGACATCGACCCCGCTGTCGTGGACTCGCCGGGCGGCGGTCAGGCCGGCCAGCCCTCCACCGATCACGGCGACGTCCGCGACGTGCTCCGTCTCACTCATCGGGCTTCCTCCACTGTTGTCGATGTCCGTGTTCGTTGTCGCAGGCGGGTCCGTACATGTCGCGTTGGACTGTTCCGGTCCATATAAATTATAACAGGAAATCGATTAGGCAAATAAAATTAGCGGGCGGGGGGCGTTGTATAGCGTCTAAACAAGCCCCATCCTCTGTATTCAGCACGTCTTTCTTGTCAGGCAGTGGTGGTTTCAACAGAGCCAGTACAGAGGAAAGAGTGTGCTGATCGCAATACTGAGAGACCGGATATTGGACTATGCGTCTGGGGCGTGATCGAACACGACCGCCAAGAGTTTGCGTTCGCCACCTCTGAGGTGATAGTTGAACGTCGACTGTGAGAGATCAAGCGCGTCGGAGAGTTCCTTGCCCGTTTGGACGCGGGGCGACTCGAAGTATCCACTCCGGTAGGCCAGTTGGAGGATTTCCTGCTGACGAGAGGTAAGGTGCTGTTCGAATGCAGTTTGGAGTCGCTGTCCCGTGTCGGGCGGCTTGGTTCGAGAACGTCGAGCGAGTAGAGTAAGATCGGGTACGTCTCGCTTCAGATCCTCAACGAACTCGCGAACATCGGTCGTCTCAGGTAACGCCACGACGACGGTAGCCGTCCCCGAATCGATATTCACCGAACGGACCGTCGCGCCCTGTTCGAGGAATTTGCTGGCGAGCGTGGAGCCAGCCAGCCGTGCTTTGAACAGAGTACCAGTATCCTGTTCAGCCAACGGACGTACGTTCTTGATGATGATCGATTGCTCGCCGGCAGCCATCATCTCGTCGGGAGACACATTCCTCGCAGTAAAGAACACAGTCATGTCTCCGTCATCTCTCGGTGTCACTCCTTCAAACTCGATCACACAGTCAGTCTCTAGAGCGAACCGAACGAGTGGCGTTTCTGCCGTCGTTTGAAGCGTTAGTTCGACGACGCTGTCCGTTTGCTGGGTCACTCTGGTTTCGACCGCATGAATCGCATGAGCAATTGTCTGTCCGAGTTCCGAGAGGACGTCCACGTTTCGTTCGTCGGGTTGTGGTGTCCTCCCGTAGACGACCAAGACACCGTAGACGGACTCGTCGTACACGAGTGGAATACAAAAACACGACCGTCCACCAGATTCCAGCGCGGCTTCGCGCCACGGCGTTGCCCGCGGATCCGTTGCGGTGTCAGCAACGACTTGAACCTCGCCCGTCTTGACCGCGTCGACGACCTGACTCTTACGGAGGCCAGGTTCCTCTCCCGTAGTGAGTTGCTCCAGAGAGGTGTTAGTAATCCCTGCCCACTCCCGAGGGGCAACCGTGCCGGCGGCGGTATCGAACTCACCGATCCAGGCGAACTCGAACAACGCAGACTCGGCCAGACGGTTGCAGACGGCCTCATCGATAGATCCAACCGTTTCTGCCTGGACGAGCGCCTGATCAATATCCCTGATCAGCATATTGAGCCGATCAAGCCGAACTAACTCCGTGTTCTGCTGCTCCAACTTCGCTTCGCCGTCGGCACGGTCCCACGCGGTCTTGACCGTGGTGGCGACCGTCTCTACGAGATCAACTAACCTATCGTCGAACGTGTTGGCTCGTGTCGCGCCGGCACAAATGACGCCATGTCTCCCCAATGGGGCGAAGACGCAACTCCGTAGTGGTGACATCTTCGCCTCACCCTCACTACTCTCGATATCGTTTTCGACGTTTATATCTCCGCTAATGAATGTCTGCCAAGCCCGCTCGGAAAAGTGAGTGGATACGTGAACCGTATCAGAATCAATATTGGGGCTCGTTCGACTAGCGTATTCGTCAAGCTCGCCGATCGTCTCGTCGTAGTGCCAAAGCGCGGCGTACTCGACGTCGAGGACCGACTGGGCGATGTCGGCGGTCCGAAACGTGATCTCCGCTGGATCAGCGTCGATCAGTTCCTGAGTTGCGACGTTGAGCCGTTCGAGCGCCGCCTCGTTCTCACGAACGCGTTCTTCGACGCGCTTGCGCTCGGTGATGTCCCGCGCGAGCGCGAGGACGTACGCCTGATCTAGCTGGTCCAACTCAATGTACGAGACGTTGACTTCAACCGGGAACGTGGAGCCGTCCTTTCGTTGATGCGTCCCGTTAAAGGTGGTGTTCCCCTCGGCCTCGAGATTCGACACGAATGCTTGGTAGTTCTCTAGAGTAGGGAGGTCGGTGTCGATATCGGACACCGTTAGGCCCAGTAATTCCTCACGAGAGTAGCCGAGCTGTCGGATGGCGGTGTCGTTGACGTCGATGATCTCGCCGGTTTTTGGATCTTCAACGAAGACGGCGTCGGTGGAGTAATCAAGCAGCGTACGAAATAGCGCACGGTCGCGTTCGCGCTTTCGGTGTTCGGTTATGTCGCGGAAGTAGATTGAGAGCCCCGACGCGGACGGATAGACGTGAACCTCGAACCAGCCGTCGAGCGGTGGGTAGTACTCCTCAAATGAGGTAGGCTCTTGGGTGGCAGCCACCTCACGGTATTGTTCCTCGAACGTCGTTCCGAGCGCCGGCTCGAACACGTCCCAAAAGTTTCTGTTGACCAATCCTTCGCCGTCGAGATTAATCAACTCCTTCCCTCGGTCGTTGGTATATGTGATGGCCCAGTCGGCATCTACCCCGATGAAACCGTCCGTGATGCGGTCGAACGTCTCTTTGAGGTCGTTCTCTCGTTCGTGTAGCTGTTGTTTCGCATTCACTTCCGTAATCGCCGCTGCGAGCACGTTGGCGATGCTCTGGACGAAGTTCACGTCGTGGTCGGTAAACTCGTGTCGCTCAGCCGTGTGTACTCCGAGGGCACCCCATGGCTCCTCGACAGAGCCGATGATGACGCTGACACCACTGACGATAGTATGACTGGTGAGCAGCTCAGGCCCGGAAAATCGTTCATCAGCCCGAAGGTCGTCTACGATGATCGGTTCCGCTGAGAGTAGCGTGTACCCCGCTTGCGAGTCCACATCTGCTGGCACCATTGTTTCCCCGACGAGACCATCGCGCCAGCCGACACCCTGTCGAAGTAACATTTCGTCTCCATCAGCACGTAATTCCAACACTTTGGCGTAGTCACTATCAAGTGTCTCGGCGAGAGCAACCGTAGCGTCGTACATCAACTGTTCGAGGTTGTCGGTTTCGAGCGCTTGCTGACCGAGTTCGGCGACAACTTCCTGCTGCCGGACTCTGGTTTGCAATTCGGTGTTTTGTCCGACAGGCGAATCCATGTTGCAGTCTGTACGGCAGGAAGAGGAGTAAAAAGCTCGGTATTCACTCATATCACAGTAAATCCAAACAAAATAATTCCAGCGAGCGTTACTGTATCTACCAATACGTGACTTCGTCACTCGAGTCAGTATACGCCGTAAAATACGCGATGCCGTCGTGCTAAACTTCCTCCGCTATATTCAGCAGCGAGTGCTAATTCCACCTTAGCAATATCAAGAGATAACTACCAATCATATAGTTACTGGCCAAACAATATTTGAGTCTCCTACAAGGGTGACTGAAAAAGCCAGTTTATGACAATTGGAAGAGACATCAAAACGAATTGAGTTGGAGCAACTGGACTCGAGTGCGCCGACTCAGATGACGAGCGCGTCGATCAACACGGCGACGAGCACGGCGCCGAGGAACGCGTTCGAAGCGTGGAACGAGCGGAACGCGGCGGCCTCGGTCTGTTCGAAGTGGAGGACGATCGCGGCCCAGAGGAAGATCCCGCCGAAGACGACGACCGTCGCGGCGTACAGCGCGCCGAGGCCGGTGATCCAGGCGAGCGCGACCGTGCCGACGAGCGTCGCGGCGATGTAGTAGATGATGTGTTTTCGCGTCTCGGTCTCGCCGCGGACGACGGGCATCATCGGGAAGCCGCCGCGGGCGTAGTCGTCCTTGTACGCCAGCGCGAGGTTGTAGAAGTGCGCGGGCGTCCAGAGGAAGATCACGCCGGCGAGGGCGAGTGCGGGCCAGCCGATCTCGTTGGTGACGGCGGCCCAGCCGATCAGCGCCGGCAGCGCGCCCGCGGCGCCGCCGATGACCGTGTTCTGGACGGTGTTGGGCTTGAGCACGAGCGTGTAGACGACGCTGTAGAAGATGATCGCCGCCAATCCGAGGGCGGCCGCGAGCGTGTTGATCGTCAGAAACACCGCGAGCGAGGCGCCCGTTAGCAGGACGCCGAAGGCCAAGGCGTTCCGGACCGGGATCAGTTCATTCGCGAGCGGCCGATCCGCCGTCCGGGACATCTTCTGGTCGACATCGCGTTCCAGAACGTGGTTGAACGTCCCCGAGGCGCCGATCGCGAGGACGCCGCCGCCGAGCGTGGCGACGATCGTCTCCGCGGTCAGGTCTGGGCCGGCCGCGAGGGCCATCCCCGCGGCGGCGACGAGACAGAGCAGCCACATCAGCCGCGGCTTCATCATCTTGAAGTAGGCGAATGCGGTCAGCCGGGCGCGGGCGAAGCCGCCGTCGGGGAGCGAGCGGGGCGCAGCCGCGTCGTCTGCAGACTGCACCTCCTCGAGCGGCGTCGCCTCGATCGTATCGTCTTCCGTGCCGGTTGCGAGCTCTAAGTCCCAGGCGAGCGCGAGGACGATGGCGCCGAAGACGGCGAGGCCGAGCGTCAGGTGGAGTCCGGGCGCGATCGCGGCCGGACCGGCGATCGCGGTGACGGCGCCGACGCCGACCTGAACGACGTAGAGCGCAGCGCCCACGACGATCACCGCGCGGACGCGACTCGAGATATCGCCGAACACCGCGCTGATCGTCGTCGCGGCGACCAGCAGTCCGACGAGCACGGCCGCGATGCGATGACCCCACGCGACCACAAGTTCCGTCTGACTCAGCGGATCCGACGGCGTGTGACAGGTCGGCCAGGTCGAACACGCCGACGCGGCGTCCGTAATGGAACTCGTCGCGCCGACGATCAGAAGCAGGTAGACGCCGAGCGCGGTCGCTGCCAACAGCGCAGAAAAGCGTCGTCGTGTATCGATCGGAGAGGGAAACGGCGCTGATGCAGTTGCCACGGCTATTCTCGTGTAGACGGTTCGACTCCGCGTATTTATGATTCCCGCTTTTTCCCCGTGATTCGATACGTTTTACCACCTGAACCGAACCGATTCGGGTGGTTGAATTCGCGAGGCCGTCGGCAGTGTTGCGACGCCACGCGGCGTTTACATTCCCATATCTTCGGCCGCCGCGGGCACCGGCAGGTCGTGCGGTGACACCCCCAGCAACTCCGCGGCGTGGTCGAGCGCCATATCGAAGCCGTAGTAGCGCTCGAGTTCGTCGCCGTCGGCCGTCGGCCGCACCTTCAGCATGGCGTAGCCCTCGATATTCTGTGCGATGGCGGCGGTTGCGCCCGCTCGAGCCGTCGACTCGCCGCCGTCGACCGCCGTAAACTCGAGGACGCGTTCGGTTTCGGTTTCGTCGTAGGTCGCGCTGATGCCGTCTCGCTCGGCCGTGCGGTCGTCGCTCATGTCGATCACTCGCAGGTCGAGTACCGGGTACCTGTCGGTTCGACGCCGTCGGCGGCGTGGTCAGTGGACGATTCTCGAACCGGTACCGACTTTTCCGTGCCGCGTGAGCCTTCGGTCGTGAGTCGTTCGGCGCCTCGAGCGGCCGACGGGCCGCAACTGGAGCTAGTCGCGACGGTCCGGCGGACGCGAGCAGTGGCGCTCCGGTGGCTCGCCGTCGCGGTTCTCGGCTTCGTCGGCGCCGCGTACGCGTTCGGATACGTGCTGGCGACGATGCAGGGGGTCGCGCTGGAACCAATTGTCCTACCAGTGTTCGAGCCGGTAGATGCCCTCGGCTGGCTCGTCGTCGGCGTCGTTCTCGTCGGCGCAGTTATCGTTCCCCACGAGTTGCTCCACGGCGTGTTCATGGCTCGGTACGGCGGCGAACCGGAGTACGGCGTCGGCGTCGCGTACTTCGTCCTGCCCTACGCCTACGCCGAGACCGAGGGGACGAACTACACGCGAAATCAGCTGGTCGTCGCTCTGCTGGCCCCGCTCGTCGTGATTACGACGGTCGGAGTGGCGGCGATGGTCGTCTACCCGTCGCCGCTGCTGCTCGTCCCGCTTTCGGCCAACGTCGCCGGTTCGATGGGCGACCTCTGGATGGCTGGCGTCCTCCTGCAGTATCCGCGCGACGTTCGGGTTGGGCCGCTCCCTCCCGAGCGAGCGGAAAGCGGCCCTGGACGCGAGCACGAGAGCGAGACCAGACTCGAGGGCGACGAATCCGCGAGTACCGACGCCGAAAGCGACGACCGTACGCAGGGGTTCGGTATCTACGGACCGAGCGACCGCAATTGCGTCCGTCGGCCGGGACTGCGCGTCGTCGCTCGAGTCGTCGCCGGCGCCATCGGAACGGTGACGGTGCTCGCGGTCGCGACCGTCGGCGCGGTGTTCGCCTCGCTGGCCGCCGGCACGGGAACCGTCGTCATCGGGAATCCCGACGGCTGGCTGCTTTTCCGTCACGAACTCGACCCCCACGGCGGGTTCGTTTTTTTCGAGGTCGGCGCCTCGGTGGTCGTCGCGATCGCAGCCGTCGGCGGTCTCGCGTGGGCCGGCCTCACCGAACTCGTCCGTGCGATCGGCGGGCGATGACCGTGGGAGCGGCCGCGAGTCAAACGCAGCCTGACGCGGGCAAATCGCGGTGATCATCGCGAACAGCGCGAACCGTCGCGAACCGAAACGCTCGAGCGACTCCCGTTCCGACCTCGAGCCATGACCAAGTGGCTCCGGAGCGGTCGCCGCCGCGACATCTGTTTCCTGCTCGCGGCCGCCGAGGACGGCGAACTGCGCGGCCAGCGGCTGAAGTCCCGACTCGAGTCCCACTACGACGAACACCTCGAACCGAAGTCGTTCTACGGCTCGCTGTCGGCGCTCGAGGACGCGGGCTTCGTCGAGAAGCGAACCGACGGGATCTACGACGCCTACGCGCTGACCGACGGCGGCAGGCGGCGAGTCGAGGAACATTACGAGTGGGTCGGGGACTGCCTCGAGGGCGACGACCGCAGCGAGTAGCCGCGCTCGTCGCTCGAGGGAGAACTATACTCCTTCGTCGCGTCCGTTATGGACGAAAACGATGTCCGCTCCAGACACGAACGGGTCGCCCGACGGCGCTCCGGGAGTCGTCAAGACGGAGTGGCTGTGGTTCGGGGTCGCGCTGGCCATCGCGCACGTGCTCTTTCTCGCACTCGTCGTCGGACTGCTCCAGATCGACGTCGTCCTCGCGCTCGTCGTCGCCGTAACGCTGAGCGTCGTGGCTGGAATCGCGATCACGGCGTTCGTTCTGTGGTGGACGTAGCGGTCGACGGTCCGCTCGCCGGTCCGGTTCAGGCGTCCGTTTCGTTCTCGGGGGCGGGCTCCCCATCGTTCGAAACGCTGTCTCCGTTTGGAAGGTCATCGCCGTTCGGGTCTTGGTCCGGCGTCTCATCGTCAACGTCCGGGTCGTCGGCGTCAGGGTCAGCGTCCGGATCGTCATCGCCGTCAGGACCATCGTCGTCGGCTTCGTCCGGCGCCGTGGCAGGCACCTCGCCGAACGGGTCCTCCGGTACCTCGACTCCAGCATCGATGAACAACTGTCCGATACACTCGTCCCGGTCGGGGTGGATCCGCTCGTAGATCGCTTGTCCTTCCGTGAACTCGCCGTCTAACACGTTGACGGCCGAAATGATGACTCCGTCACCGAGCTCTTCTCGCATATCGATAACCCGTTCCCCTTCGACCGGACCGACCGGGAACGAACCCATCGCGCCGACAAAATACTGGTCGGGTTCGCCGGGTTCCTCACCCGGCTCGATCAGTTCGAGCGGGAAGATCACCACTTCGGGGAACTCCCCGACGATGCGAACCGTGTAGCAGTCGATGAACTGGATTACCTCGTCGGGTTCGTCGGGCTCGGCATCGTCTTCGTCGGGCTCATCATCCAGGTCGTCATCACGATCCGGTTCGGGCTCCTCCTCGTCTGGCTCGTCCGCATCGTCGACGTCCGGATCGACGCCGGGGTGGTCATCCACCAGTGCGTCGGCGACATCCTCGACGCGGAAGAGCTGTCCCCGAATTTCGCCGTCGGGATTGGCGTCGGTGTGGACGTTGACGTACGCGTTTTCGTCGTCGATCTCCTCGACCAGTTCCTCGAGCGACGCTCCCTCGAGGTCGCCGGTGAGGTGTGCGTCGGTGATCGTCCCGGTCGCGAGAGTGCCGTCGAATCGTCCGGCCAGTAGTTCGGGAGCGTCGGCTTCGGGATCGGGATAGAGCCACGCCACGGCCGGTCCGTCCACGCCTTCCTGGCCGAGATGGATGTGTGCCTGTGTGATATCTTCGATGGCGCTGACGAGCAGCGCGTACGCGAGTTCGGTTCCGTCCTCACTCAGACTGAACACCGCCCCGCCCGTCGCGTCCGTCTCGACCGGCTCCGGTTGCTGGCCGCCGGTGAGCGCGGCGAGGAAGACGCCGTTCGATTCGTTGGGAGCCTCTTGTGCGTCGAATCCCGACGCCGTCGCGGTGGTCGCTCCGAGTCCGGTTCCGATCGCCGTGGCCGCACCGAGGGCCAGAAGTTGGCGCCGTTGGACGCCGGTTTCGTTCGCCGCGTCCGACGCGAGTCGTGGGTTGTCGTCGACCATAGACATCCCAACCCGAATGCAATCATAAAACTAACACTTGCAGCGAAGTGACGACGATCGAACAGTGTCGTTACTCGGAGAGTAACTGGTCGCCGATCGTGTTCCGCAGCACTTCGCTGGTCCCCTCGTAGATCTCGTTGAGCTTNGACGATCGAACAGTGTCGTTACTCGGAGAGTAACTGGTCGCCGATCGTGTTCCGCAGCACTTCGCTGGTCCCCTCGTAGATCTCGTTGAGCTTGGCGTCGCGGTAGAACCGCTGGGCGGCGAAGTCCTTGGTGTAGCCGTAGCCGCCGTGGATCTGGATGCCCTCGTTGGCGACCTCGCGGCTCACCTCGCTGGCGTAGAGTTTCGCCTGCGAGGCGTCTTTGATGTAGTCCTCGCCGCGAATCTTCTTGTCCGCAGCCTTGTGCATGAGCATCTTGGCGGCCTGAATCTTCGTGTCCATATCCGCCAGCTTGTGTTTGATCGACTGGAACTCGCCGATCGGCTGCTCGAACTGCTCGCGTTCGTTCGCGTAGTCGCGAGCCTCCTCGAAGGCCGCTCGAGCGATACCGACGCCGCGGGCGGCGATGGTGATCCGACCGCCGTTTAAGGTCTTCAGCGCGTGGACGAAGCCGTCGCCCTCCTCGCCCAGCAGGCGGTCTTCGGGAATCCGGAGGTCGTCGAACCGGAGTTCGGCCGTGGGACAGCCCTTGTCGCCGAGTTTCTCCTCCGTGCCCTCGACGATGAAGCCGTCGTCCTCCTCTGGACGCACGATAAAGGAGGAAATGCCCTTGTTCCCGGCGTCGGGGTCGGTCTTGGCGAACAGCGTCACCGTGTCCGCGACGGAGCCGTTCGAGATCCAGAGCTTGCCGCCGTTAATGACGTACTCGTCGCCTTCTGCTTCGGCGGTCGTCTCCATCGCCGGCACGTCGCTGCCCGCGCCGGCCTCCGAGAGCGCGAACGCGCCGATATCCGTTCCCTCGGCCAGCGGCGTGAGGTACTCTTCTTTCTGGGCGTCGTCGCCGAACTCGTAGAGCATATTCCCCGCCAGCGAGGTGTGGGCGGCGACGATCGTGCCGAGTCCGCCCGAACCCCGTGAAATTTCCTCGAGACCGATCGCGTAGGAGTGGTAGTCCAGTCCGGCGCCGCCGTACTCTTCCGGGAAGGGCATCCCCATCAGGCCGAGGTCGGCCATTTCGCTGACGAGATCCGCGGGGAACTCGTCGTCGTGGTCGATCTCGTCGGCGACGGGGACGACCTCCTCGTCGACGAACTCCGAGACCATCTCGCGGATCTGCTCCTGTTCGGCCGAGAGTGCGAAGTCCATACTCGTGCCTTCGGTGCGACGGTTTGTTACTGTTCTCACTTCTCGAGGTCCGTTCCCTCGAGTTTATCCGTGAGCTGACAGTCGCCGCGAGCTCAGGCCGCCCCGACGGACTCGAGGGCGTCCGCGATCGGCTCCTCGCCGCCGAGCAGTTCGAACGTCTCGTCGACGAGCCCGTCGCGCTCGAGGGACTCGACGAGGACTTCGGCGACGTCTTCGCGGGGAATATCGCCCTCGCCGAGGTCGAACTCGCCGACCCGGATTTGGCCTGTTCCGTCCTCGTCGGTCAGTTCGCCGGGCCGAACGATCGTGTGATTCAGGTCGCTCTGGCGGAGTCGCTCGTCGGCCTCCGCTTTCGCGATCAGGTAGTCCTCGAGCGGGTCGGGGCCGGACTGGGGGTCGTCGGCGCCCATCGAACTGAGCATGACGAACCGCTCGACGTCCGCGCCCTCGGCGGCCTCGATGAGAGTGATCGCCCCGTCACGGTCGACGCCGTAGACGTCGTTGCCACCCGAGCCCGCGGCGAAGATGATCGCGTCGCAGCCGTCGACGGCGGCCTCGAGGGAGTCCGGTTCGGTCAGGTCCGCGACGATCGGTTCGCCGCCCAGTTCGTCGATGATTTCCGCCTGCGCGTCGTCCCGGATCATGCACCTGTCGTCGTGGTCGCTCTCGCCGAGTCGCGTCGTCACGTGCTGTCCGACGCCGCCGTGGGAGCCCGCGAGAAGAACAGTCAAGGGCATACGGCATCATCGACGGTCTCGCAAATAGTCCCCGTGGTGGAATACGCCGGGACCGGTGACGGTCGGAGACCGGTCGATGGGGTCCGCCCGTACCAAGACGTCTTCTCCATCGGTACCCAGATGCCCGGAATATCCGGCCGCGACCGCGGTGTTTTTCCGGGATGACGCCTAAATGCAGTTCAGTCAATGACCACGGGCCAGACCGACCCTTCCACTAATGCAGATCTGGAGTGGTGTTACGACGCGGTTCACGGCGTTTCCCGGACGTTCTCTATCACTATCGATCGACTCGAGGAACCGATGGCGAGACACATCTGCGTCGGCTACCTTCTCTGTCGCGTCGCCGACACGATCGAAGACGCGGGCCACATCCCGCCGGAGACCCAGACCGAGCTGCTCACGGCCTACGACCGGTTGCTCGACCCCGCTACCGACGCGAGCGTCGACGCGTTCATGGACGACGTCGAGCCGTGGCTCCCCGAGCCCGAGGAGCGAACCGACGACTGGGAGGTCGTCGCCGAGACGCCCCGCATCCTGCGGACCTTCGAATCCCTGGACGAAGAGCCCCGCGAGATCATGCGCGAACCCGTCCGCGAGCTCGTCGACGGCATGGCGATGTTCACCGATCGGTACGCCGACGAGGGCGGCCTCCGGCTCCAGACCGTCGACGAACTCGAGGAGTACTGCTGGTACGCCGCCGGCACCGTCGGAACGCTCATCACCGGCCTGGTTTCACGCGGCGTCTCCAACGACCGCGCCGAGGAGATGCGCGAAAACGCCCGTTCGTTCGCCCTCCTGCTCCAGCTGGTCAACATCGCCAAGGACGTCGAGACGGACTACCACGAGGAGAACAACGTCTACCTGCCCGCCGAGTGGCTCGAGGAAGAAGACGTCGCCCTCGAGAACGTCACCGACGAGCGCAACCACGGCGGCGTCACGAACGTCATCAAACGGGTCACCAGTCGCGCCGAGACCTACCTCGACGACGCCCAGCGCTACCTCGAGGTTGTCCCCGAGAGCCACGGCAACACGCTCTCGGCGTGGGCGATCCCCTACCTGCTCGCGGTCGGCACGATGCGCGAGCTGCGCGAGCGGCCCGAAGACGTCGTCCGCGAGGGCAACGTCAAGATCTCCCGTGCAGAAGTGTACGCGCTCATACAGACGTTCGAAGAAGAAGTCTCTCGAGCGCATCTGGCGGAGCTCCGCAAGGAGATGGCCGAGAAGCCGTTACATCAGTGATCGACGGCGGAAACGCCCACGGCCGATGATCGAGAGGAACTAGCCTCGGTCGTTCCTGTCGGGGTTTCCTTTTGAGGGGGCGCTCAACAGACATCTGACGGCGTAACGCGACTCTCGAGTTCGCCATCGGCCGTCGCCACCAACTGAACGTTCGCACAGTCGGTTCCCCAGCCCGCGTCCTCGAGTCGAGCCCGGATCTCCGTGGCGGTGAGCTCGAGGCGGCGATCTCCGACCGACGCCTCGACGCGCCACTCGCCGGCGTGTTTCATCCAGTGTCCGGAGAGGTGCGACTCGTTACCGTTGGTGGGGTCCAGCGTCACGGTTCGCGTCCCCTCGCGGTCACCGGCCTCGTCCGTGACGCTCACCTCGAACCGGACGGTCTCGTCGGACTCGTTGACGGCCTCGAGGTGGTACAGCCGAATCGAGTGTCGCGTTCGGTACTGCGACCACGCGTAGCTCCCCGTGACCAGCGCTCCGAGAGCGCTGACGCCGATTCCGACGAGCGTCCGTCGGCCGTACCGAGCGACCATATCGATAGTTATCGCTAGCTAACATAAATCCCCTCGTCGCGTCGAGGTGCGCTTACTCGTACTCGTAGAACCCCTCGCCAGTTTTCTTCCCGAGGTCGCCGGCCTCGACTTTGCGTTTGAGCAGGTACGCCGGCTTGTACCGATCGCCGAGTTCCTCGTGGAGCGTTTCGGAGGCGTGCAAGCAGATGTCCAGCCCGATGTGATCGGCGAGCGTCAGCGGTCCCATCGGGACGTTCGTCCCGAGTTCCATGCCGGCGTCGATGTCCTCCTTCGTGGCGACGCCCTCGTCGTAGGCCCGAATCCCCTCGTTGATCCACGGCATCAGGATCCGGTTCGTGACGAAGCCGGGTTTGTCGTCGGACTCCCAGGTCGTCTTCCCCAGTTCCGCGGCGAGGTCGTGGGCCAACGCGGTCGCCTCGTCGGTCGTCTTCTCGCCGACGATGACCTCGACGCCCTCCATCACGGGGACGGGGTTCATGAAGTGCAGCCCGACCACGCGCTCGGGGTGCTCGAGGGCCGACGCGATCGAGGTGATCGAGAGCGTGCTCGTGTTCGTCGCGAGCAAGATGTCGGCGTCGCAGACTCGCTCCAGGTCGGCGAAGACCTCCCGTTTCACGTCGAGTTCTTCGAGGGCGGCTTCGACGACGAGGTCGCAGTCGGCCAGATCGCCGACTGCCGTGGTTCCCTCGATCCGACCGCGGATCGTCTCGGGGTCGTCCTCGAGTGCGTCCCGACTCTCGAGTCGCGAGAGGCTGTCGTCGATCGTCTCGAAGCCGCTCTCGACGAACTCCGCCTCGATATCACGCATGACGACGTCGTAGCCGGCGGCGGCGGCCACCTGCGCGATACCGCTGCCCATCGTTCCCGCGCCGACGACGCCGAGTCGCTCGAGTTGGTCGCGAACCATGGTCGTGGTTCTCCGGAAGCGGCCGTAAGCGTGGGGGTCGTCACATTCGCGACCGGGACCGTCGGTGACGTGGCGAGTGCGGGACGGCCTCCCGCTCGGTCAGTTTCGCTCCGGGGACAAGTTTCAAGACGAGACAGTGAGAGTTATCGACAACTGGTGGATGGCGTGAGCAAGAACGACGCTGTGAGCGAGCGGGGTGGGAGTCACACGGGTGACCGCGAGCACAGCGAACGCGGCGTCGAATCGGTCGACCTCGGCATCGGCATCGCGGTCGATCTCGACGTCGGAGCCGCTGGCCTCGAGACCGGTTCCGAGAGCCGCAGGAACGCCGAATCCGGATCCGGATCCGACGACAACTCCGGCGTCGAACTCGTATTCGACGAAGCCGAGGCGATCGACGGATCCGGGACGGCCGATGCGTCGACCGACGCCGTCTCTACCGACGGACCGTCGGTCGTCGAGAACGAGGATGGCCGAGCCGACCGCGACGCTCAGCTGACGGCCGACGAGCGCGACGCCCTCGCGGACGCCGCCGTCGATCCCGACGAAATCCGCGAGAAACGACGCTCCTACCGCGGGCTCCTCGACGCCGGCGTCGACGAGGCGACCGCGTCGGCGCTTCGGCGTCGCTTCTCGCTGCCGTGGTCGTTCGAGGGCGACGACGGCGACCTCGAGCGTCGTTCGAACGAGGTCCGCGGGCTGGGTGCAGCCGAACGGGAGTGGATCGCCGTCAGCAGCGACGAGCGCTGGCAGGCCTTCGAGTACGACCACTCGCCGATCGCCGCCGTCGGCCGCGAGCGCCCGACCGAGCGACCGTGGCCGAAACCGACGCCGGCGACGTCGGTGACCGGCGTCGGACCCGACGACGCCGACCGATTGGCCGAGGCCGGGATCCGGTCGGCGGAGCGTCTGGCGACGATCGACGCCTTCGCGGTTGCGAAGGCGCTGGACCTCGACGTCCTCCACGTCCGCAGCTGGCGACACAACGCGCGGGAACTGCTCGAGTACGGATCATCGACTCAGTGATTCATACTGTCGGACAGCAGTCAGTGCGCAGTCGTTCGCGAGTTCACAGTCGGCTCCGACGGCGACGACCGCAGTCGCGCGACCGGTCGTCAACTCGTGCTGTCCGGCAGTATCAGTAGGCGAGCTATCGACTCGAGTAGCCGAATCGTCGGTTTTCGCCGGTTCGCCTCGGTTCTCCGCCGCGTCTGGTTCCAGAAAGCATTTACCGAGTACGTCGCCACCACGGGTAATGGCCACGCGTCAGTTCGCCGAACGGGCAAGCGGGACGATCGGAAAATCCACCCTGTTCGCGACGCTCTTCGTCATCACGTTTCTGGCGCCGTTTCTCACGCTGCTGTTGCCGCTCGGTCTTCCGGACGCCGGTACCGCGCTCCTCCTGTTCCCGTTCGTGTGGACGGTCGAACGGTTCGGATTGTTGCTCTCCGAGTCGTGTGGGGGTTTCGGCTGCGTCGCCGTCGTCGTGTTCGCGCTGTACGTGCTCTATGCGCTCCTTGTGGCGCGGGTCGCGACAGCCGTCGTCTGGTACGGGCTGCAGTGGCGACGGTGAAACGACGTGCGCCGTCGTGTGCGTTCCCCTCGAGTAGTCGGCGCCAAACCGTCGTCGCTTGCGTTGGTCGGGACGGTCGGCACTCCCTAGGGCCGGTAGTTAACTACTGAAGTACGTAATATCGATGCTTCGGACCACCAGAGATATATAGCGGCCTCGTGGACCGTTCTAACAGATGATTCCGATCGACGACTCTCCGATCGTTCGCGACGGTAAGTCACTGATTCTGGCGATGGACCACGGATTAGAGCACGGTCCGGTCGACTTCGAGGACGTGCCGGAGAAGCTCGATCCGTCGACGGTCTTCGAGACGGCGACCCACGACGCCGTCACCGCGATGGCCGTCCAGAAAGGTATCGCAGAGGGCTACTACCCCAGCTACGAGGACGACGTGAACCTCCTGTTGAAGGTCAACGGGACCTCGAACCTCTGGATGGGCGAGTACGACTCGGCCGTCAACTGCTCGGTCGACTACGCGGCCGAGATCGGCGCCGACGCGATCGGCTTCACCCTCTACGGCGGCTCGAACCACGAAGTCGAGATGGCAGAAGAGTTCCGCGACGTCCAGGAGGACGCCCGCGAGCACGACCTCCCCGTCGTCATGTGGTCGTACCCGCGCGGCCAGGGCCTCAAAAACGACACCAAGCCGGACGTCATCTCGTATGCGAGCCGTCTCGGTCTCGAGCTGGGCGCCGACATCGCGAAGATCAAGTACCCCGGCAGTCCCGAAGCGATGGAACACGCCTGTAAGGCCGCCGGCAACATGAAGGTCGTCATGAGCGGCGGTTCGAAGACCTCCGACTACGAGTTCCTCTCGACCGTCGAGGCCGCCATCAACGCCGGCGCGAAGGGACTCGCCGTCGGCCGCAACGTCTGGCAGCGCGAGAACCCAACCCAGCTCCTCGATGCCCTTGAGAAGGTCATCTACGACGAGGAGACGGCCGACGCCGCACTCGAGGCGACCGAGTAGGAATGACTGATACGGATCCGATCGACGACGTCGTCGCCACGATCGCCCGCTCGGCCTCCGAAATCCGACAGGGGTTGATCGGGCGACGGGGCAAGGCCGACGAGACGAACCCGAGCGGCGAGGTGCAGGCTGAGGCCGACGTCTGGGCCGACGAACTGCTCGCCGACCGGCTGTCGTCGATCGACGGCGTCGCCCAGTACGCAAGCGAGGAGCGCTCCGAGATCATCGACGGCGGAGACGACGCCTACTGCGTCGCCGTCGACCCGCTCGACGGCTCGTCGAACCTCAAATCGAACAACACGATGGGGACGGTGTTCGGCATCTACGACGAACCACTCCCGGCGCCGGGATCCGCGCTCGTCGCCGCGGGGTTCATCCTCTACGGGCCGATCACGACGATGGCCTACGCCCGCAACGGGACGGTCACGAAGTACGAACTCACCGGCGGCGGCCGAACCGTCGTCGAGGAGGACGTGACGATCCCTGACGATCCGCTCGTCTACGGCTTCGGCGGTCGGGTCCCCGACTGGCCCGCCGACTTCCGGGAGTACGCCCGCGAGATCGAGTCCGATCCGAGCAACAAGCTCCGCTACGGCGGCGCGATGATCGGCGACGTCAACCAGGTGCTGACCTACGGCGGGATCTTCGCCTACCCCGCCCTCGAGGACAGTCCGCGCGGAAAGCTCCGACTCCAGTTCGAGGGGAACCCGATCGCCTACGTCATCGAGGCGGCCGGCGGTCGCTCCTCAGACGGCAGCCAGTCGATCCTCGAGGTCGAACCGACCGACCTCCACGATAGGGTGCCGCTACACGTCGGCAACACCGACTGGATCGACCGACTCGAGGCCGTCCTCGAGTAGGTCGAACTGCGATTCTTGCGTCGGCGTTCAGCGCTCGACAGCGACGGCTACTCCTCGCGCCGTTCGTCGATTCCGTCGTCGTACGTACTGCCGACGTCGATCCGAAAGTCGTCCAGCACGTCCCGACCGAGAACGAGCGGATACGTCGCCGCTGACCGGTCCTCGACCGTCGCATCGACGGTGCGTTCGGTACCGGCGATTCCGACGACGACGTCGACGATCGGCTCCCGCTGCGTCGTTTCGTCCCGGCCGGGTCTCGAGTCGTCGACCCGGATCGGCCCGGCGCCGACCGCGGCGGCGAGTTGCAGGTCGATTCGAGTTCGTGCCCGCCCCGTGTCGGCGCGTCCGACCGCCGCCTTCGTATCCGTCGTCCCGCTGACGACGACGCGTTCGGTGAGGCCGACGGTCGGCGCCTCGTCTTCGATCCCGTGGCCGCGAGTCGGCACGCTCGAGGGGATCGAGTCGTCGAGCGTCCCGCGCAAGGCAGCGACTCGATCGGCGTCGACCGACCCGCCGGCGCGCTCGATCGCGAGCGCCGCGATATCGGGCGCCGGGCTTCGTCCCGTCGCCCGGAAGAGCCCTCTGAAGCCGGCGGTCGGGTTGACCTCGAGGACGTACCAGCCGTCCGCGCCCTCGATGAGATCGACGCCCGCACAGTCCAGTCCGACCGCGGCCGTCGCGCGCCTGGCGATCCCGTCGACGGAGTCGGGAAGCGATGTCGTCACGTCCTCGACCGAACCGCCGCGCGAGACGTTGGTCCGCCACTCCTCCTCGGCCGCGTAGCGATACATCGCCCCGACGACGGCGTCGTCGACCACGTAGACGCGGAGATCTCGAGGACGTTCGCCCTCAGTCTCGACGAGTTCCTGGAGGAACGCCCGCCGGGAGCCGACGGTCCCCGTGAGCAGGTCCGATCGGTCGACCTTCCAGGCGCCGCCGCCGTGGGTTCCGACGACCGTTTTGTAGACGTGCTCCGCGCTGAATTCGGGCCTGACGCGCGCGAGTGGGCCCGAGCCGAGTGCGAGCGCCGTCTCGGGGACCGGAACGCCGGCCGCGACCAGCGCCGCGCCCGCCGCGATCTTGTGCGAGGCGAGCGCCGCGGCGTCGGGGTGGTTGACGATCGGACGGAAGCGAGCGATCGCGTTCGCGAACCCGGCCGCCTCGGCGGGCTGTGTCGCCGTCGACAACAGCAGTCGGTTGATCACCACGTCGACGTCCGGCTCCAGAACGAACCCCTCGTCCGTGAACCGTACAAGGACGTTCGTCTCGCGGAGCCAGACGGGTTCGTGGCCGAGGTCCTCGACGGCGTTACAGATCGCTTTCGACTCCTTGCTGTCGTGAAAGCTCAGGACGCCGACCCGGACCGGAGCGGCCGTCATCGGTTCTCCCGTTCGAACTCCGCCACCGTCAGTATCGTCTCGACGGCGACATCCGGCGAGACCGAGATCGAGTCGATTCCCTCCTCGAGCAGGAATTCGGAGTACGACGGGATCGTCGAGGGTGCGTCGCCGCAGATTCCGACCGGGCTGTCGTGACGGTGGGCTTCTTCGATCAGCTCGCTGATCGATCGTTTCACCGCGTCGTCGGACTCGTCGAACAGCGGCGCGAGCTTCTCGGAGTTTCGGTCGACGCCGAGGGTGAGCTGCGTGAGGTCGTTCGATCCGATCGAAAACCCATCGAACAGCTCCGCGAACCGGTCCGCGAGGACGATGTTCGAGGGCAGTTCAGCCATCACGTAGACGTCCATCTCGTCGCTCGAGAGGCCGTACTCGGCCATGATCTCGAGGACGCGCTCGCCCTCATCGGGCGTCCGACAGAACGGGACCATCACGATGACGTTGTCCAACCCCACTTCCTCGCGGACCTGGCGGAGCGCCTCGCACTCGAGGCGAAACGCCTCCCGAAACGCCTCGTCGTAGTACCGTGACGCGCCGCGCCAGCCGAGCATCGGGTTCGCCTCGTCGGGTTCGAACTTCCAGCCGCCTTCCAGATTCCGATACTCGTCGGTCTTGAAGTCGCTGAGCCGGAAGACGACCTCGTCGGGGTAGAACGCGGCGCCGATCTTCGCGATTCCCGTCCGGAGGGCGTCGACGAACTGCTCTTCCTCGCCGCGCTCGAGCAACTCGAGGGGATGGGAGCCGACGTGGGAGGTAACGATGAACTCCTCGCGGGCCAGACCGACACCGTCGACGGGGAGGGTCGCGAGCGCGAACGCTCGACCGGGATCTCCAAGGACCAGTCTAACGTCGGTGTCGGTCTCGGGGAGGTCGTCGACGACCGCTTCGGTGACCTCGTACTCGAGGTCGCTCGCGTACACGCGGCCGGTGTCGGTCGAACAGTCGACGGTGACGGACTCGCCGCTGGACAGCGAGTCGGTCGCCGAGCCGGTGCGAACGACGGCGGGAACGCCCAGTTCTCGAGCGACGATCGCGGCGTGGGAGGTTTTGCCCCCTCTGTCGGTGACGATGGCGCTCGCTCGCTTCATCACGGGCACCCAGTCGGGGTCGGTCATCTCGGTGACGAGCACGTCGCCGTCCTCGACAAGATCCATCCCGCGGTGGTCCTCGAGGACTCGGACGGTCCCGCCAGCGATCGCGTTCCCGATCGCGACGCCCTCGAGCAACGACTCGTCGGTCTCCTCGAGGCTGTACGTCCGGAGGACGGTTCCCTCGGCTGCCCCGTGGACCGTCTCCGGTCTGGCCTGGACGACGAACAACTCGTCGAGGTCGCCGTCGACGAGCCACTCGATATCCTGCGGCGTTCCGAAGTGGTCCTCGATTCGCGTCGCATACCGCGTCAACTCTCGGATTCGGTCGTCCGAGAGCGCGAACTCCGCTCGCTTTTCGTCCGGCACTGACTCGAGTTTGGTGCCGCCGTTGCGCCGGACCATTTGCTGGGACTTCCCGCCGCATTCTTTCTCGACGATGCCGGTCGTCGGCTTGAAGACGACGTACCGATCGGGATCGACGACGCCCTGGACGATCGGTTCACCGAAGCCGTAGGCGGCCTCGATCGTGACGACCTCGTCAAACCCGGTATCGGGGTCGAGCGTGAACAGGACGCCCGACGAGGCGAGGTCGGCCCGCCCCATCTTCTGAACCGCGCAGGCGAGTTTGACGTCGAAGTGATCGAAGTCGTTGTTCTCGCGGTAGACGATCGCGCGGTCGGTAAACAGCGAGGCGAAACAGTGTTTGATCGACTCGAGCAGTTCGGTTTCGCCGGCGACGTTCAGGAACGTCTCCTGCTGGCCGGCGAAGGAGGCTTCGGGGAGGTCCTCGGCGGTCGCGGAACTTCTGACTGCGACCTCCGGCTCGTCGATTCCGAGTTCGTCTCCCAGCGCGTCGTATCGCTCGCGGATCGCCGACTCGAGTTTTGGCGGCATCGTGGCCTCCGAAATTGCGCGTCTGATCCGCTCTCCGCGTCGCTGGAGGGCCGTGACGTCGTCGACGTTCAGTCCCTCGAGTTGCGATTCGATCTCGGCGTGGATCCCGGTCTCCTCGACGTAGTAGTCGTAGGCCGACGCGGTCGTCGTGAACCCGGGCAGGACGGGCACGTCGAGGTCGGCGAGTTCGCCGAGGTTCGCGCTCTTGCCGCCGACGGCGTCGGTGTCGTCGCCGCTCAACGCTTCGAGCCATCGGACGAACGAATCTCGTGACATAAGTCTGTCACTCGGACCACGTCGACGACAATAAGTTCGCAGGGGGTGACGGACGGCACGAGCACCCCAGGATTATCCCGCTGGGTCTGGGAGGGAGCCGTGCTATGCAGGACGCCCACGCCCGACTGGAAGCGGACATCGCCGCGCTCGAGGAGTTACCCGTGTTCGTCGCCTACAACGCGAACGTCGACGCGATCGTACGGGTCGGCGAGGAACTCGAGTCGTTCCTCGAGCGCCCGTCCGATCCGGGTTCCGAACTGCCGTCGAGTCCACTCGAGTCGAAACGGGAACTCGCGGCGGCGATCGCGCACACGATGGCCGCCGGCCGCGGCGACGAAATCGCGATGGCGGACGAGTTCGCCGCGACGCTCGAGGCGGAGTTAGCGCCCGACAGCCAGCAGATGGGGGGCCAGGCGGGGATCATGACGAACCTGCTCACCGCGCTTGGAACCGCACCGATCACGTACACGTATCTCGTTTCCGAGCGACAGCTGTCGATGTTCGACCGCCCCGACGAGGTGCGGTATCCGAGCGTCGAGGACGGCCGGGTGAGCTACGTGCCCCTCACCGAGGCCGTCAACACGGACCGAACGAAGATCAACTGGGTGTTCGAGTTCAGGGAGGGCGACGAGTTCTTCGGCGTGACCGCGCCGGAAGACACCCGGTTCATCGCGGCCTCGAGGCCGCCGGAGTTCGATCTCTCCGCGGGAGAACTCGACGAGGCGATCGATCAGGTCGGCGAGGACGTCGAGGGCGCATTACTGGCAGGATATCACAATCTCACGCCCGACCACGTCGAAGAGGGGTACGAGGAGACTCACAAACACGCACGCGAGGTTATCCGCCGACTTCGGTCGGAAAGCGACGTCGACGTCCACGTCGAGTACGCCGTGACCCACGACGACGACCTCAGAGACAGCATGTACGAGTGGATCCTGCCGGAGGCGAACGTCGTGGGGGCGGATACGCACGAGCTGACGATGTTGCACGACGACGCAGGTATCGACGCCGTTGAGGAGCCACCGTCGGAGGCGACGCCGTTCGAGCCCGAGGAGATACTCGACCACTACCGAATGCTCGAGGCGGTCCGCGAGGAACTCGGCGTCGACTGTCTGCAACTCCACGCGATGGAGTACCACCTCGCCGTGATGGAGTCGTACCACTCGCCCGAGGCGCTCCGACGGGGCCTCGAGTTCTCCGCCGTCAACGCCGCGACGAAGGCGGCGCTGGGACATATCTCCGAACCCAAGGATCTCGAGACCGGGCTGGAGTACGAGCCCTCGACGAAGGGGCGGGAGGCGATCGAACTACTGGCTGATCACGTCGTCGAGACGGCCGAGGACGGCGTCCTCGAGACCCCCACCGTCGCCGCCTGTCCGAACCGCGTCGTCGACGAGCCGGCGGGGACGGTCGGCATCGGGGACATCGTCTCCTCGTCGAGCTTTATTCTGGAACTCGCCGCTGCCAACGACCGGTAAGCGGGTGAGACGGTGGCCGAACGGCGCCATCACGGCTGCTCGGCGCTCACCGGCACGCAAAACACCGGCACCTCGGCCTGGCGGACGACGTTTTCCGTGACGCTCCCGAGGAACCACTGGCCGATCCCCGTTCGGCCGTGAGTCCCCATGACGATCAGGTCGACGTCGGTCTCGGTCGCGTACGCGGGAATCTCCCTCACCGGGGAGCCAGTTACGGTCGACCCCGAAACGCTCACGCCGACATCCTCGCCGCGTCCTTTGACCGAGGCGATCGTTTTTTCGCCCCTGTGTTCGAGCGCCTCGAGGAGTTCGGTAGCCGCCGGCTCGTCGGCGAACGGACTCGTATCGATCGAGTAGAGCGCATGTACCGACGACTCGAGTCGGCGTGCGAGTTCGATCCCCCACTCGGTCGCGATCGCCGCGCCGTCGCTGCCGTCCGTGGGCAGAAGGAACCGATCGAACGGGACCTCGTCGATCGCGGGCTCGTCGGCGTTCGGCGGCACCGCGAGCACGGGGGTTCGTGCCGTTCGAAGGACGTTTTCGGTCACGCTGCCGAGGAGCACCCTGTCGAGCCCCGTTCGGCCCTTCGTCCCCATGACGATGACGTCGATCTCGCGTCGACTGGCGTACTCTCTGATCGACTGGAACGGCGTGCCCGTCCTGATCGTCGTCGTAACGTCGAGTTCGTCGTCGTGGTCCGCGGCCAGCCGGGCGATCTCCTCGACTGCGTCCTCGGCGCGCTCTTCGAGGGGCGGAAACTCGAGGTCGTCGAACTCCCCTTCGCGGACTTGGGATTCGACGACCGATACGACGTGGACGTCGGCGTCGATCCGCGATGCGAGCGCGATCCCGCGTTTGGCTCCGGCGAGCGCTCCGTCGCTGCCGTCGGTCGGTATCAGTATCGCTTCGATGAACCGGCTCATAGGTGGGTCCCGGATTGCTTCACCGCCTCGGCGGATAACTGTGTGGGGGTCCCGGCGGTCGGACGCCACGCCGTCAGGACTTGCTCTCTAGGGCCTCGACGAAAATCTCGAGCAGGTCGACGACCTGCCGGGGCAGCAAGAACCGTTCCCGGACGTGTTCCCGGGCGTTGTCGCCGAACGTTCGTCGACGCTCGTCGTCCTCGAGCAGGTCGACGATCCGGTCGCCGGCACTCGTCGCGTCGTCCGGCTCGACGAGGAAGCCGTTTCGACCGTCTTCGACCTGGAGCGGGATCCCACCGACCGTCGAGCCGATCACCGGCGTGCGCTTCCAGAGCGCCTCCGAGACGACGAGTCCGAACCCCTCGCGCAGGGACTTCTGGACGACGACGTCCGACAGCCGCTGGAGGGCGTTGATCGTCGCGTCCGGGAGGTCGGTCAGGACGTGGACGTCCGGATCGTCGACCGCTTCGTCAGCGACCCGCTCGTAGAACTCGAGGCCCTCCGGATCGTCGCCGGCCATCCCGCCGGCCAGCGCCAACTGGAGTTCCGGAACCTCGGCTTTGGCGGTTCGATACGCCTCGAGCGTTCCGAACTGGTCCTTCCACGGGTCGAAGCGAGACACCTGCGTCACCACCGGCGTGTCGAACGAGAGCGGATCCAGGTGGTCGCGTTCGGCCGCCAGCTCTCCCTCCTCGAGCGATCGATTCTTTGCCGTCACCGGATCGATCGAAGGGTAGACGATGCTCGTCGCCGGGACGTCGACCGCCGCGTACGCCGAGCGACTGAAGATCGCGTGGTCGATCGGATCGGTGTACGCCGAGACGAACGCGAGGTAGTCCTCGACCGGATCGGTGAGATCGACGTGACACCGCCAGAGGATGGGCGCGTCCGGCAGTCGTTCCTCGAGTCGCTCGAGCATGCCGAGCGTCTGGGGATCGTGAGCCAGCACGAGGTCGTACTCGTCTTCGATCTCGACGGCGTTGGCTTCGGTCACCTCGCGATAGGTCGCTTTCATCTCGTCGGTCAGCGGCTCGGCGTTCCCCTGGAGCCCGTTGTGCATCGCCTTCGTGACTTCGAAGAAGTCATCGTCGGCGTCCATGACGAGCCAGTCGGTTTCGACGTCGAGGTCGTTGCAAACCGGCACGATCGAGCGGAGCAACTCCGCGACGCCGCCGCCAGTCGCGGTCGAATTGACGTGAAGGACCCGGACGTCCGAAAGCGTCTCGGCGAGCTCGCGGAGCCGCTCGAGGCGGTCGCCGCTCGTCACGGGGGCGTAGGCCTCGATCGATCGGTTCGAAAGTGAGGGGGGATGCATCGTCTACGCGACACCACCACGACGACGCTCGTATCAGTTGGGGTCGATCCGATCAAAACGAATTAGAAGCCTTGTATCTCCCGATATCCAACGTCTCGGGCCAACAAATTTACCCACCGAAGGTGGAGTCCCCTCCATGAACGGGAACACGAACGACGGCTCCGAAAGCGACGAAACGCTTCGCATCGGACTCAACGGCTTCGGACGGGTCGGGCGGTGTCTCCTCCGTGCGTCGCTGACCCACGACGACGTCGACGTCGTGGCGATCAACGACGTGATGGACGACGACGACATGGAGTATTTGCTCACGTACGACTCGGTCCACGGGCGGCTCGACGGCGTCTCTCGCCGCGACGACACGCTCTTCGTGGACGACCAGGAGTTCCGGTTGTTCTCCGAGCGCGAGCCGTCGGAACTCCCGTGGGACGAACTGGACGTCGACGTCGCCTTCGAAGCGACGGGGCTGTTCCGGACCCGCGACGAGGCCGCCCAGCACCTCGAGGCCGGCGCGGACAAGGTGATCATCTCCGCACCGCCGAAAGGCGAGCAGGACGTACCGATGTTCGTCTACGGCGTCAACCATCACGAGTACGACGGCGCGGACGTCCTCTCGAACGCCTCCTGTACGACGAACTCGGTCGCGCCGGTTCTCCAGGTTCTCAACGAGGATTTCGAGATCGTCTCCGGACTCCTGACGACCGTCCACGCCTACACCGGCAGTCAGGGGCTCGTGGACGGCCCCATGGAGAAGCGACGGCGCGGCCGCGCCGCCGCCGAGAACATCGTTCCGACGACGACCGGTGCGGCCGGGTCGACCAGCGAAGTGCTTCCCGAGTTCGAGGGTAAACTCGAAGGGATGGCGATGCGGGTCCCGGTTCCGAACGGGTCGGTTACCGACATCACCGTCAACATCGAGGAGGACATCGAGCGCGAGGAGGTGATCGACGCGATCCAGGCGGCGGCCGACGACAGGCTGGCCGGCGTTCTCGGCTACACCAACGACGAGATCGTCTCGCGGGACATCGTCGGGCTGCCGTTCGCCTCGTACGTCGACCTCGAGTCGCTGATGGTCGCGGCCAAAGACACGGTAAAAGTACTGGCCTGGTACGACAACGAGTACGGCTTCTCGAACCAGATGATTAAACTCGCGAAACACGTCGCGAGCGAATCGGAGAGCATCGACGCCGACCGAACCGTCGCGCACTGACGAGCGGAACTCGCGTACGCACCAGTCACCAACTATGACTACGTTTCAGACGATCGACGATCTCGAGCCCGGGCGTCGACTGCTCGTCCGGATCGACGTCAACGCCGCCGTCGAAGACGGTATCGTCCAGGACAGTCGCCGATTCGCCCGCCACGCCGAAACGATCCGGGAGTTGCTCGCGGACGACCACGCGGTCGCTCTGCTCGCCCACCAGGGTCGACCGGGGCGGGACACGTTCGTCTCGCTCGAGGGTCACGCCGAGATCCTCGCCGACCACCTCGATCACCCCGTCGCGTTCGTCGCTGACACGGCCGGCGAGGACGCGCTCGCGGCCATCGAGGACCTCGAGTCGGGCGACGTGCTCCTCCTCGGGAACGTCCGGATGTGCGACGAGGAGTTACCCGAGGAAGAGCCCGACGTGAAAGCCGAGACGGCTCTCGTCCGAACGCTCGCCCCGGCGTTCGACGCCTACGTCGGCGACGCGTACTCGGCCGCGCATCGATCTCACGCCTCGATCGTCGGCTTTCCGCGCGTCATGGACGCCTACGCCGGTCGGGTGATGGAACGGGAGTACACGGCAATCACCGCCGTCCGGGAGCGCGAGTTCGACGGCCCGGTAACGATGGTTCTCGGCGGCACGAAGGCGGAAGACACCATCCCGATCGTCGAACGGCTCGACGACACCGTCGACAGGTTCTGTCTCGGCGGCGTCGTCGGCGAACTGTTCCTGCGGGCCGACGGTCACGACGTGGGGTACGACGTCGCGGGTAGCTCCCGATTCGACCACCAGTGGGAAACGCATCGTGACGACCTCGAGCGTATCCTCGACGCCTACCGCGACGAGCTGTTTCTCCCGACCGACCTCGCCGACGAAGACGGCGACGGGAACCGCAGGGAGGTCCCGGTCGACGGGATTCGAAAGAGCCAGCCCTTCCTCGACGTCGGCTCCGAGACGGCCGATCGCTACGCGGACCTCGCGTCCGACTCCGCAGCGGTGTTCGTCAAGGGCGCACTCGGCGTCTTCGAGGACGAGCGCTTCGCCGACGGCACCGTGACGGTCGTCTCGGCGATCGCCGAGTCCGACTGCTTCTCCGTCGTCGGCGGCGGCGACACCGCTCGCGTCGTCGAACTGTACGACGTCGACGAGGACGACTTCTCGCGCGTCACGATCGCCGGCGGGGCGTACGTTCGAGCGCTCACGGGCGAACCGCTCGTCGGCATCGACGTCCTCGAGGACCAGCACTGACACCCACCCTGACCGATTCACTCATGACCACGACCACCACTGCCGTCGTTCTGGCCGGCGGCTACGCGACTCGCCTGTGGCCGCTCACGAGACACCGCCCCAAGATGTTCCTCCCGCTCGGGGAGACGACCGTCATCGAGCGAATCTACGCCGAACTCGAGGCGATCGATCGAATCGACGAGGTCTACGTGAGCACGAACGAACGGTTCGCCGCCGACTTCGAGGCCCACCTTGCGGACAGTCCGTACGAGAAACCGCGCCTGTCCGTCGAGGAGACCGAACACGAGGACGAGAAACTCGGCGTCGTCGGCGCGCTCGCCCAGTTGATCGACCGCGAGGGGATCGACGACGACCTGCTCGTGATCGCGGGCGACAACCGCTTCGACTTCGCGCTCGAGGAGTTCCTCGAGTACTTCGATCGCCGGGAGGGGCCGGCGATCGCCGCCCACGACGTCGGCTCCCGGGAGCGAGCCACGTCCTACGGCGTGCTCGAACTGGACGGCGAACGCGTCGTCGACTTCCAGGAGAAACCGGACGAACCGGAGAGCACGCTCGTCTCGATCGGCTGCTACGCGTTCCCCGGGGAGACCCTGTCGCTGTTCGGACCGTACCTCGAGGCGGGAAACGATCCGGACGAGCCCGGCTGGTTCGTCCAGTGGCTTCAGGATCGGGAATCGACGTACGCCTACGTCTTCGAGGACGCCTGGTTCGACATCGGAACCCGAGAGAGTTACCTCGACGCCGTCGCCTGGGCGCTCGACGGCGAGTCGCGCGTCGCCGATTCGGCGACCGTCCGGGAGAGCACCGTCGGCGACGGCGTTCACGTACTTCCGGGCGCGACGCTCGTCGACGCCGACGTCGAACGGTCGGTGGTTTTCCCCGACGCGACCCTCGAGTCGACGACGGTACGGCGATCCGTCGTCGACGAGGGCGCGACCATCAGCGGCTACGACCTCGACCGCGCGCTGATCGGCGCCTACACGCGATTGCCGGACGAGCGGTGACGTCGCCGTCGGCGTCGCCCCTCACGCATCAGTCCCGCCACGCGGCCGTGACGGCGACGTAGAGGCCGATACCGCCGATTAACAGGACGTAGAACAGCCACCGTGGCCAGGCGTTTTCGAGGAACAACAGCGTCAGGAGCAACACCCAGCAGGTAGCGACGAACAGGTCGACGGCGAGTCGCAAGACGGTGTAGATCGCGCTCCGGACGGATCGGTTGTCGCGAGCGGTGTCGGCGGGACTGTCGGTTGCGGTGTCAGTTGCCATGGATGATCAGAAGTGATAGCCGTACGCTTCGGTCAGCTTGTACGCGCCAACGCCCCAGACGTAACTCTGGCCGGGCCACCACGTCCGGGCGTTGTTGAACCCCGCGACGAGGACGTCGCCGTCTTCGCCTTCCGGGTCGGCGTGAAAGCTCACCGAGCCGCTGTCGCCGTCGGTCAGGTCCATCTCGCCGCCCCAGCGAATCTGCCCGTACCGGCAGAATTCGTCGGTGAAACAGGTCACCGCGTCGATTCCCTGGATCGCACCGGTCGTGTGGCCGGTTACGGCACCGACTTTCTCGAGTTCCTCGCCGCGTGCGATGAGATCCGCGAGCCCCATCCGGGTGTACTGTCCGCGAACGCGACTCGGTCGAGTCGTGTCGATCGTCGGCGACGGGGCGACGTCGCCGTTCGACGCGACGGCGGCGACGTCTTCGACCGGATGGGCGTGTTCGACGACCCCCAGATCGATCGCGTCCTCGTTTGCGATCGGAAGCGAGAGGACGTCCTCGTTCGGTTCGGCGCCGTCCTCGAAGGCGTGTTCGGCCGTCACGAAGTACTCGCGTTCCGTCTCCGGATCGTACATCGCGGGGCCGAGCGTGGCGATGCTCCCCGGCGTCTCGCAGGCGACGCCGCTCGGAACGTCGCTCGAGCGCGACTCGAGGAACCGCGGTTCGACGCTCTCCGGTCCGTCCCCGATGTCCTCGATGTCGATGATCGATTCGAAGTCGATCGTGACGTTGTCGAAGAGGCCGTCGAACGTCTCGCGAAACGAGTCGAGGTCGGTCGAGATGCCGACGGAGACCGAGGCCGTGCCGTCGTCGTAGGAGCCGGGAACGACCGCGCTGCCGAGGTAGCCCGTAAACGCCGTCCGCGCGAGCAGTTCGTTCAACTCGAGGGCCTGCTCGACGGCGGCGTACCAGTCGGCCGGTACGTACCGGACGCGTTCCTCGATCGACCACGGATCGTCGGGATCCGAACGGACGAGCGCGGTGACGATCGGCACCTCGCCGTCGTCGGCCGCCAGAAAGTCGTCGACGCCGAGAACGCTGGCGAGTCCCACTGCGTACCCGCCGGTAGCCAGGGTCCGCAGAAACTCGCGCCGGTCCATGCCCGCGTCGATTCGATCGCGGAGCGTCGCGAGTCGGTGTTCAAGAGATGGAGATTGTGTGCCTACCATGCCGCACTGGTGAATCCGAGTGTCGATTTCTCCCGTGCGGTCATAGCTAATGTCCACATACACGGGCCGATCGATGACAACCGAATGTAACGACGAATTCGACAAAAGCGGTTATGCCTGCAGCTGCCGCTGATACCGACCGTTTTGCACCTCCATAAGACGACATATTTTCCGGTATCGTCCCGAGCGCACGTAGTCGCCAGCAGCGGTCGCTCGCTGGGTCTCGTCGGTCCGCGAGTGACGGGATAGCGACGAACCGACCCGTCGAAGGTCGTGGCGCACCCGATATAATACGTGGACGACTGAACGCAAGCGTTCGTGTCGGTCGCCCGGCCAGCATACAGTGTCTCCGTGCTGGTGACCACGGAGGCAGACACTGCCGGCGGGCCGGTTCGACGATCGCACTCGCGAGGACTCGAACGGCGCTTCGCTCGGTGGTACGACTCACTCCCGATCGGTTCGCGTCCCGCGACACGCGATCCTCCTCATCCCCTCGTGGCGAGCTTCGAACGATCAGTGGCGGTCTGTGGACGCGAACCGCTCTCTCCTCTCTTTCCCGCTGTGTCTCGAGCCGGTGCTCGGTTCTACGGCTCGAGTCGCGACGGAGTCGCTCGTGTTATGCCGCGGTTACGACCTGCAGCCGGCGACAAATCCGCCGCCGGCGACGAGACCGATGGTCGTCACGCCCGAGTTGTTCTCGCACCGTCTGTGCAGGTGTCGCTGAGTCGTTCCGACCGTTTGTCTCGGCTTACCACGCCGTAACGCCGCCCCGGACGCGTCTACGACTGCCATAACAATATTGGAAATTGTGGAATCGTCGTCCGACCCGGCTCCTGACGGTCGCTTCGGACGCTCGGTTCGACTCCGGCGAGGGGCCTATGAGTTCCGACGGCGCGTACGTGCAGTACGATCTCCCCGACATCGATACGGTCGCCCTCGAGCGAGCCCTGTGGGTCCTCGTCGCCCTCTCGTTGATCGGCGACGTCGTGACGACGTTCGTCGGGCTCCACCTCGGGCTGGCCGAGTCGAACCCCGTCGCCCGAAGTGCGATCGAGGGGTACGGCCTGCTCGGCATGCTCGTGTTGAAGGCGCTGGCGATCGGCGTCGGACTGGTCTGTCGGCCGTTGCTCCCCGAGGCGTATCGGCCGATCGTCCCCGCGGGACTGGCGCTTCCCTGGACCATCGCGGTCTTTATCAATCTCTACATGATCTCGATGACGTTCTGACGGCCTGTTTCTCCTATTTCTCCCCGTCGTGCTCGAGAGTGACGCGCTCGTCGGTCGTCGGCCGGCGCTCACACCCATCCTCCTCGAGCGCCGTTCGGATCGCCCGGAGTTCGTAGAGGATCTCCTCGAGAACGTCGTCCGACGCCGGTGCTCCGCCGGGTCGGTCGGTATCGCCTCGGGAGGGCGAGACGCGACTGCTGATCAACTGCTGAATCTCGCGAGGCGTCGGGATCGATCGAAACCGCATCTCGACGCCGGCGCCGCCGGCCGAGCTCACCGCGACGTCGCCGTAGCCCAGTCGCGTCCCCAGCGCGGTCTGGTTGTAGGCGGTGTTCTGGACCTTCTCGAAGTCGATTCGCTTGACGTCCCGCGAGAGGACGCCGCGTTTCTCGTAGAGTCCGCTCGTGGTGATCACGTAGTCCGTGGTCCGTACCTGAAGGACGGCCCAGCCGACGATCGGGACCGTTAACAGCGCGAGCAAGACGGTCGCAACGAGGCCCAGAACGGGCTCGAAGGGGACGAAGAGCACGGCGAGCGCCGGCAGGGCGAGCGAGCTCGCCGCCGGAAGCACGGTGCGTTTGTCCGGACCGCCGGCCCACAGCACCGATTCGTCGGCGTCCAGCGAGAGCCACTCGAGGTCGCGGTCGGCGGTGGCCTCGTCGGGTCCGTGCGTCGTAGAGGCGGAGTTGGGCATCAGTTCGGACTCACGGTGTGACGGGAAAAGTGTGCCCGTCGCGCGGCCGTCGAGCGTTATTCGACCGGATCGCTCTCCTCGCCGGCGTCGTGTTGAACCCAGATCGTCTTCGCGTTGACGAACTCGCGGATGCCGTCGCGAGCGAGTTCGCGGCCGTAGCCCGAGTCTTTCACCCCGCCGAACGGAAGCCGGGGATCGGACTTGACGAGTTCGTTGACGAATGCGAGCCCCGACTCGAACCGCCGGGCGACGCGTTCGCCGCGCTCGAGGTCGGCGGTCCAGACGCTCGCGCCGAGCCCGAACCGGGTGTCGTTGGCTTTCTCGACGGCCGCTTCCTCGTCGGGGACGCGAAAGACCGATGCGACGGGACCGAACAGTTCCTCCCGATCCGCGGGCGCGTCGTCGGGGACGTCCGTGAGCACCGTCGGCGGGTAGAACGCCCCGTCGCGGTCCATCGGCTCGCCGCCGAGTCGACACTCGCCGCCGGCCTCAAGGGTCTCCTCGACCTGTCCGTGGAGCTCGTCCAGCAGATCCTCGCGCGCCTGCGGGCCGACGTCGGTGTCCTCGTCCATCGGATCGCCGACGACCTGCTCGTCCAGTTCGTCGGCGAAGCGGTCGACGAACTCGTCGTAGACGTCGTCGACCACGATGAAGCGCTTCGCCGCGATACAGGACTGCCCCGAGTTGAGCAGCCGTGCCTGGACCGCCGTCTCGACCGCTTCGTCCATCGGTGCGTCCTCGAGGACGACGAACGGATCGCTGCCGCCGAGCTCGAGGACGCTTTGTTTGAGTTCGCTGCCGGCCGTTTCGGCGACCGCGCGACCGGCGCCGTCGCTGCCGGTGAGGGTGACGCCCCTGACGCGGTCGTCGGCGATCACGGCGTCGATTTCGTCGGAACCGATGAGGAGGGTCGTGAACGCGCCCTCGGGGAACCCCGCCTGCTCGAAGACGTCCTGAATGGCGCTGGCGCAGCCGGGGACGTTCGAGGCGTGTTTCAGCAGGCCGACGTTGCCCGCCGCGAGGTTCGGCGCGGCGAAGCGAAACACCTGCCAGAAGGGGAAGTTCCACGGCATGATCGCCAGGATCGGCCCCAGCGGCTGATAGGCCACGACCGTCTTCGCGTCGGGTTCGCCCGCGAGGGTCTCGTCGGCGAGGAACGCCGCGGCGTGTTCGGCGTAGTAGTCACACACCCAGGCGCACTTTGCGACCTCGTCGCGGGCCTGCCCGATCGGTTTGCCCATCTCCCTGGCCATCAACTCGGCGTACTCGTCGGCGTTTTCGCGGAGGATCTCGGCCGCGTTCGACAGGAGCCGTTGGCGCCGTTCGACCGGCGTCTCGCGCCACTCCTCGAAGGTGTCGCTGGCTCGCTCGAGGCGATCCTCGAGTTCGTCCGTCGACGTCTCCTCGAAGGTGTCGACGACCGCTCCCGTGGCCGGATTCGTGCTCTCGATGGACATAGAACGACTCACCATCCCGGGGTGCTTGAAAGGCGAGCCACGCAGACGACGGGACCGTCGGTGTGACTCGAATGGTGGGGGACTCGAGTGACGGCAACCGGCTCGAGAAGTGGGAACTCGAGGTGAGGGCCGAGACCGAGGGGAACGCCCCACACCCCTCGTTCAGACTGAAATAGGTGTTGATGATGGATGGATCGTGCGAGGACGGTGCGCTCGAGACGCGTGAGGACGGTGCGCTCGAGAAGGTTGCAGCGTGTCGAACGGCGACGACGGACGAACCGGCGTTTGCGTCGACGGAAGCCGTACACTTACGCCCACGCCGTCGAACTGTCGAGCGGGGATGGATTTCGTCGAAACGTACCAGACCGTGCTCGTCTTCGGAGCGATCGTCGGCGGCCTCGCGCTCGGTCAGGTCCCCGGTGTCGCACCCATTGCGGACGCGCTTCTTCTCCCGTTCCTGATGGTGATGCTGTTCGGCGCGTTCGCGGGGATGCCGCTCTCGAGGCTCCGAGCCGCCTTCGGAAACCGTCGCGTCGCCGGCTCGAGTCTCCTGGTGAATTTCGTCTGGAATCCCGTCCTCGCCGTCGTTCTCGGGGCGGTTTTCCTGCGCGAGCATCCCGCGCTGTGGGTCGGCCTGCTCATGCTCATGGTCACGCCGTGTACGGACTGGTACCTGATCTTCACCGATATCGCCGACGGCGACGTTCCGCTTGCGACGTCCATCCTCCCGTACAATCTCGTCTTGCAACTCGTCCTGTTGCCCGTCTACCTCTACGCGTTCGCGGGCGAACTCGTCGACCTACCGCTCGAGCTACTGATCGAGAGCGTCGTTCTGGTGTTGCTCGTCCCGCTCGTTCTCGCCGTGATCGCTCGACGGGGACTGACCCGCTGGCGAAGCGACCGGTGGTTTCGACGGTCGTTTCTCCCGAAACTCAGCCCGCTTCAGGTCATCTTTCTGAGTCTCGCTATCGGCGCGATGTTTGCTTCGCAGGGTCAGGAGGTGGTAGAGAATCCGACGCTGCTCGCACTGCTTGCGGTCCCGGTCGTCCTGTTCTACGCCATCAATCTCGCGCTCGGGGTCGGAATCGGGCGGGCGCTATCGTTCTCGTACGGAGAGCTGGTCTGTTTCAACAATACGGTCCTGTCACGGAACTCCCCGACCGCGCTCGCGATCGCGGTCGTTGCGTTTCCACACGAGCCGTTGATTCCGCTCGCGCTGGTCATCGGGCCGCTGTTGGAACTCCCGCTGTTAGGGGTCATCGCACGGGTACATCAGGGGATTCGGAGACGAGAGTGGTGGGCAGCCGACTCGACCGTGTCGGCCGATAGAGATGCGTAACGTCGGTGCTGTAACGGAGACGCGTAACGTCGGTGCTGTAACGGAGATGCGTAGTACCGGCGTCGCAACTGAGATGCGTGACGTCCGCGCTGCCGTGCTTAGCCCTGCTTATCACGGTATTCGTCTTCGATCGGCTGCGCTCCGTCGCCGGCACCGAGGGACTCACCCTCCTCGAAGGCATCTTGCGGATCGTCCCACTCCTCGAGCGGCCACGGCTCGGATTCGCCCATCTCGATCTGGTTGCGCTCGGTCGCCCAGCCGGCGTCGGTCGCCTGCGAGATTCCGGCTTCGTAGCCCGCGTAGTACTGGGCGATCATTTCGGCGGCGAGTTCGCGCTCTTCGTCGGACCACTGGTCGTCGTTCTCGCCGTCGTCGCCGTTCTCGTCACTGTCGTCACCGTTCTCGCCGTTCGCGCCATCGTCAGCGGCGGGAGAGACGACGACGTCGTACGTGCTTTCGTAGTGGTCCGCCTCGAGGGTCACCGGGATCTCGGTCGGTTCTTCGACGTCGGGCATCTCGCCGGTGAGGATCACGTCGGTGCCGTAGTCGGCGAGCCCGCTCCCGCCGGCGGCGGCCTCGTAGCTGGTGGTGTCGACGACTTCGCCGTCGACGCGCAGTTCGGCGTCACCGCTCACTTGCTCGTTGGCGTGGATGAGAATTCCGAAATCGTATGACTCTCCGGCTTCACCCGACGGCGTCATGACGTGGTACTCGACCTCCTCGATCGGATCCTCGGCTGCGTCGTCGGGGTCGTCGTCCCCTTCGGCTGGCTCGACGGGAGCCTCGGCTGCGTCGTCAGCGCCGTTCTCTGTCGGGGCCTCGTCGCCGTCCGATTCCTCGCCATTCGACGTCTCACCGTTCGCAGACGACGCGTCGTCGTCACCGACTTCGGCTGGCCGTTCGACGCCGTTCTCGGTCGGCGGGTCGTCAGTGTCCCCGTCCGACGTGTCCGTGCTATCGTCCTCGTCCCCGCCGTTCGCACCGCCTTCGTCGGTCTCGTCCGCGCCGTTGCCGTCACCCGTCTCGTCGTCACTCGGACCTGTATCGTCACTCGAAGCAGCATCTTGATCGCCTTCGTCGGTCGCGATCTGATCGTCGTCGGTCTCGTTGTCATCGTCGATCGCTGGCACGACGCTGGCGCCGGCGAACGCGACGCCGCCGACCAGGAGCCCGACCGCCAGGAGGACGGCGACGACGCCGACGGCGAGTTGCGTAGTCGTGAGTTGGGATGCGCGTCCACTCATAACGCAGCACCTACCTGTTAGCAATGGTAGTTATCCGTGTGCTACAGCGTCGACAGCCGCGGAAATAGTTCATTTTGCTGTCGTTCGGGATCGGCGCCGTTGCTCCGTCCGCTGTGCGCTGACCGTCTCTGACGTACCGGCTCGAGGCACTCGAGCTACGGTTCTCCGTAGAAGAAGACGAGGACGAAGCGGTCGTCCTCAGGAGAACGACGAGAGATCCACGTCCCGGTCGCGTCCGGCGGCTCCGCCGCCGCTGTCTGCGAGTCGGTCGTACGGCGGCAGCTCCTCGAGCGAACTGTCTCGCCGGACGGCCTTGACGATGTGTTTGGGATCGGTGACGAGTCGGTGGAGGAGGTAGCTGCCCTGCGAGCGGCCGCCGCCGGTCTTCTCGGATTCGATGACGCCGAGGAAGGCCTGTTCTTTGAGCTGGCGGTAGAGTCCGTTTTCCGTGATGGGATCGGTCGCGACCAGCTCGCAGATGTCGACGTAGCGCTCGTAGATCTCGCGGGTCTTGTAGGTCTCGCGCTCGCCGGTGATGATGTGACTCGCCAGCGCGTAGAGGGCGAGTTTGGCGTGGACGGTCGCGCCGCTCGTGAGCTCCTCGATGCGGTTGATCTCGGCGACCTCCTGGGCCTGTTTGATGTGGGTCTCCGCGACGCCCTCGGAACCGGTGCGTCGTGCGAGTTCGCCCGCTTCCTTGAGGATCTCGATCGCCTTGCGCGCGTCGCCGTGTTTCTTCGCTGCGAGTGCAGCACAGAGCTCGATGGTCCCATCCTCGAGGACGCCGGGCTGGAAGGCGTCCTCGCGATTTCGCATGATCTCCCGGAGCTGGGAGGCGTCGTAGGGATGAAAGAACAGCTCTCGGTGCCCGAAGCTGCTGTCGATGCGCTCGTCTAACGTCTCGCGGTATTTGACCTTGTTACTGATGCCGATGACGCCGATGTAGGCGCTGGTCTTTCGGGCTTCGCGAGCGCGAGAGAGTTGCATCAGGATGTTGGAGTTGTCGAGTTTGTCGATCTCGTCTAAGATGACGATGACCGCATCGAAGAAGTCCTCGAGGATCTCCCAGATGTGCTGGTAGTACTCCATCGTGCCGACGCCGCGGACGGGGATGTTCTCCTCGTAGCCCGTCTGTTCTTTCAGACTCAGCGCCATCTGTCGCGTCGCCCGCGTTTCCGTGTTCGCTTCCGAGCAGTCGACGTAGAGCACGCCGCAGTCGATCTCGTTTCCTCGAGCGGCGCTTTGAGCGCGCGTCGCGACGTGACGCGAGATGAGACTCTTCCCGGTGCCGGTCTTGCCGTAGATCATCACGTTGTTCGGCGGATCGCCCCGCGTGATCGCACCGACCTCGGCGGCGACGGACTCGATCTCGTCGTCCCGCCCGACGATCCGATCCTCCTCGGGAACGTGCCCGACGTGGAGGAGCTCCTTCCGATTGAAGATCGGATCGTGTGATTGAAAGAGCGGGTCCCCTGCCTGATCAGCCATATCTCGCTTCTCGAAGACGGTCGTAATAAATCTATGGAAGGTAGTTCAGACTGATAACAACCCTCGATACGGCCTTCTAACCGGTGTTTCGACCGCATTCCCTCGAGGACATCTCGGTCCCGGATTCAGACTGAAGAGTGTGACGACCGGTTCGAGACCGGTCGGCGGCGAGATCGGTCGTTGTGACCCGTGAAACGATCGGCGGTGGGGGAGGGACCCCTCGTTCAGAGTGTAACGGTGGTCGAGGGTGGGGGAGGGGTGGCGGTGGGTGGTCGTGTGGAGTAACGCCGAACGCTGTCGATACGGCCGAATATTCGACGAGACTCTCTCTCTCTCAACGAGAGACTATTCCTACTACTCTCTCTACTACTCTAGCTAGACCGCTAGACTAGTAGTATTATATTTTACTACTGAGGAAGATAGATCCTCCTTCCGAATGGTTATTATTGTATTCTGGACCTCACTCTCGACCTCCGTCTCGGACCATCGACTCTCGCCGAATTCAACCCCCTCCCTCCCACCACGCTCTTTCACTCTGAACGACGGGGGTGGGTCCAGGGTCGAGTCACGGCGGAACCGGAATGGATCCAGAAACGAGTACACGCCATCACCGATGTTAGCTTCCAACAATCGTCACAACCGGGTTTGCAGCTACTACCGTCTGTCAGCGTATTCGAGAGAACTCACTCGAGAGAACGCACACCCCTCGTTCAGAGTGAATTACGACGCCGTCAACACCCGTCCCGACTCGTGGACCGTTTCACTCTGAACGACGGGGGTCTCTCCCACCGTCTCTTCGCCCACCTCATTCCATCTTTCCCCACTCTATCCCGTCTCACCCTCTCTCATCCCATTCCACCTCATCAAACCCTATCCAACTCTTCTTGCCCGATTTCGACTCGAGCCCGGCCTCACGCTTACTCCCGGCCTCGCGCTTGCTCCCCTTCTCACTTGATTCCGACCGTTCTCACTCCCACAACTCCCACTGCTACCCGCGCCGATCCCGAGCGACCGTCTCCACTGCCGCCCGATCACTCTGAGCGAGGGGTGTCCGTCGCTCCGAGCGTAGAACGGGAGATACTCCTATGGGTGTGGCTCGATGACACATCGTATGGTTCGCAGAAGCGTTCTGTTCACCCCTGGCGATCGCCCCGAAATGCTTCGCAAGGCGCCCGATTCGGGCGCGGACGTGATCGTGTTCGACCTCGAGGATGCGGTTGCACCGGCGCGAAAGACCGAGGCTCGCGAGGCGGTCCGCGAGGTATTGGCCGATCCCGCGTTCGATCCGGCGTGTGAGGTTTGCGTTCGGGTCAACGCCGCGGATTCGATGCGACGGGACGACCTCGGAACGATCCTGGACCCAGAGGTCGTCGGGTCCGACGGGGGCGAACGCGACGACGGGTTCCGCCTCGACAGCGTGATGCTCCCGAAGGTCGACGCGGCGGACGACGTCCGCGACCTCGCCGACGACCTCGCGACGTACGACGTATCGTTGCCGGTGTTCGCGTTGATCGAGAGCGCGGCGGGCGTCCTCGCGGCGCCGGAGATCGCGGCCGCTCGAGCGACGGACGCACTCGCGTTCGGCGCGGAGGATCTCTCGGCCGATATCGGGGCGACCCGGACCGCCGAGGGAACTGAAGTGCTTTACGCGCGCGAGCGCGTTGTGATCGCCGCCGGGGCCGAAGATTGTGACGCGATCGACACGCTCGTTACCGACTTCGAGAACGAGCAGCAACTCCGGGAGGACGCCGCGTTCTCCGTCCAGCTCGGCTACGACGGAAAACTCGCGATCCATCCCGCCCAGATCGGGCCGATCAACGCCGCGTTCACGCCGACGGCCGAAGAACGCGAGTGGGCCACCCGCGTCCTCGAGGCCAAACGCGAGGCCGACGCCGAGGGGCGGGGCGTCTTTCAGGTCGACGGCGAGATGATCGACGCGCCGTTGATCGCTCGAGCCGAACGGATCGAAAAACGGGCGGCTGCATCCGACGGAAAGAAATGATCGTTCGTCCAGTATAAAAGGTCAATGTGACGAACCAATATAACGGGAGGCACTCCCCATTGATAGATATTCGCTACGCTTATCCTCCCGTCCCCGAAAGGGGCAATCATGGCCGAGGACGCGAACCCTTTCGAAAGCCTGCAATCGCAGATCGACGAGGCCGCGACTCACATTGATGTCGCCGACGACGTGATCGAACGGCTCAAATATCCTGAACGAGTTCTCGAGACGAATCTTACGGTCGAACTGGACGACGGCACCCTCGAGCGCTTCAAGGCGTTTCGCTCGCAGTTCAACGGTGACCGCGGCCCCTACAAGGGCGGTATTCGCTACCACCCACAGGTCTCCCGCGACGAGGTGAAGGCGCTGTCGGGTTGGATGACCTACAAGACGGCGATCGTCGACATCCCGCTTGGCGGCGGCAAGGGCGGAATCGTCATCGATCCCGACAACTACTCCGAGAGCGAACTCGAGCGCGTTACGCGAACGTTCGCTACGGAGTTGCGGCCGCTGATCGGCGAGGACCGCGACGTTCCCGCACCCGACGTGAACACGGGTCAGCGGGAGATGAACTGGATCAAAGACACCTACGAGACGCTCGAGAACACGACGGAGCCGGGTGTCATCACCGGGAAAAACCTCGCCAGCGGCGGCAGCGAGGGTCGCGTCGAGGCGACGGGTCGGTCGACGGTCCTCGCCGCTCGCGAGGCCTTCGACTACCTCGACAAGGATCTCGAGGGCGCGACGGTCGCCGTCCAGGGCTACGGGAACGCCGGCTGGATCGCCGCGAAACTGATCGACGAGATGGGTGCGACGGTCGTCGCCGCCAGCGACTCTTCGGGCGGGATCTACAACCCCGACGGCTTCGATCCCGTCGCCGCGAAAGACCACAAAAACGAGACCGGCAGCATCGTCGGCTACGAGGAAAGCGAGGAGGAGATCACGAACGAGGACGTCCTGACGATGGACGTCGACCTCCTGATTCCCGCGGCGCTGGAGAACGCCATCGACGCCGACCTCGCTGAAGCGGTCGAGGCCGACGTCATCTCCGAGGCCGCAAACGGGCCGCTGACGCCCGCCGCCGACGAAGTCCTCGAGGGCAAAGACGTCTTCGTCATCCCGGACATTCTGGCCAACGCCGGTGGCGTCACCGTCTCCTACTTCGAGTGGGTCCAGAACCGTGACCGCTTCTACTGGAGCGAAGAGAAGGTCAACGAAGAACTCGAAGGCCACATCGTCAACGCCTTCGACGCGCTCGTCGAAACCTACGAGGAGCACAACCTCGACAACCCTCGGACCGCAGCCTACGTCGTCGCGATTCAGCGCGTGGCCAACTCGTTCGAGGAGTCCGGCAGCTGGCCCTGAGTCGGGGTTCGCCTCGAGTCATCGTTCGCCCCGTCTGTGTCAGTCGGTTCCCTGCGACTCTCGCGGTCATCGAAGGCTTTGCTGTCCGTATGATGAGTGTGCCTCGTGACAATCATTTCATAGCATACGTTCGCTCCCGGTATCTTTTTCTCTATCCGTTGTGTCCGACGGACAGTGTGGATGGTTCGAGAGCGACTGGCCAGGTATCGTGACCGCGCCCGTCGAAAACTGCTCGAGGCCTTTCGGGAGAAGCATACGCCACATCAGGTCGCTGCGAGTTTCGCAATTGGGATCTTTATCACGTCGCTGCCGACCGGCGGTCTCGGGATCGGCCTGTTTTTCGTCCTAATCTCGCTGCAGTCCTGGATCAGCAAACCCGCAATTTTCGCCTCCGTCGCCGTGCTCAACCCGTTCGTCAAGCCCGCAGTCTACGTCGCGAGCTTTCAGTTGGGCGGAACCTTACTCGGCTCGAGCGCGGTCGACTCCTGGGACGAGTCAGCGGGCGAGGCCGCCGCGATCGCCGTCCAGCAACTGCTGCTTGGCAATCTCGTGATCGCCGTTTTGCTCACGGGAGTCGCGTACGCGACGGTGTTTCACCTGACCAGAGCCCACCGCCGTCGCTCGGGCCAACAGTCGGAGACGTCGTTCGCATCGCTCATTCTGGGGCTGTTCCGTCGTCCCTAACCGGCTGCTGTCGTGTAACGGACATGTACTGGATCGCGACCATCGCTGGGCTGGAGAGGAGTACGAACGACTGTGAGTTGATAGAACACTCCTGCTTCCAATAAATTCTTATAAACGGGACTCACATTGGTTCGGAAATGAAGCGACGAACGCTACTCGGTGGACTCGGTGCGGCCGGACTCGCGAGCCTCGCGGGTTGTCTGGACACCGTCGGTCTGGCCAAACACGAGTCGGCACCGGCCGGCGTCGAAGCGAGCGTCCGCGACGAGACGGGCTACCAGCAGACGACCGTCGACGATATCGTCGTCGAGGAGACCG
>NZ_AOHZ01000019.1 GCF_000337215.1 Natronolimnohabitans innermongolicus JCM 12255
ATGTGTATAAGAGACAGGATCGGTGTCGCGGGCCAGAACTTCAACCCCGTCGAGGACAAGTCCTCCGCGGAGCTCGTCGAACTCGTCGAGAACAACTACGACGACATCAGCGACATCACCCACGAGGACGACGACGAGATCGAAATCCTCGGCGAGACGACGACCCGATCGCGGTTCAGCGCCGACGCGACGTTCGACGGCCACGACCTCGAGGTCGACCTCCACGTCAGCGAGGCCGTCGAAGCCGGCGACGACCTGCTCGTGACCATCGGCGTCTATCCGCAGGATCCCGAGTTCGTCCGCGGTCGGGAAGAGGAGAACGTCCTGGCGCTCATGGAGGGCGTCACCACGGATATCGACCACGACGAGACGGCGGACGACGGAAACGGCGACGAGAACGGCGCGGACGGAGGCGACGGCGACGACGAGACCGGCGGAGACGACGAGAACGAGAGCGACGACGAAGACGGGGACGCGGACGGGGACGACGGCGTACTCGGCGTTCTCGAGTAGTCCATCTCACGCTCGAGTAACCCGTTTCGACTCGAGTGATCCGTTTTGATCCGAGTCACCGCAGTCGCCTCAAACGACCCCGTAGCCGAGCAACACGACGCCGACGAGCGCGAGGAGGACACCTACACCTTTCGTGACGCGGATCCTGTCTTCGCCCTCGAGTTCGTCGCCCCGCTCGCCGTCCTCGAGCGGCGCCATCCCTTGCTGGTGCTGTGCGGCGACGATGGCGGGGGCGTACCGAACGCCGGCGACGCCGAGGGCGAGACAGACGAGACCGAGCGTGGTGACGAGCATCGTCTTGCTGTACGGACTCGAGTCGACGAGCTAAAGCCCCAGCTCCCGGCCGATCACGAGGTGTTGGATCTCGCTAGTTCCTTCGCCGATCTCCATCAGTTTGGCGTCGCGGTAGAACCGCTGGGGGGCGAAGTCGGTCGTGTAGCCGTAGCCGCCGAGCACCTGGACGGCGTCTTCGGCGACCTCGCGGGCGGCTTCGCTGGCGTCGAGTTTCGCGAGCGCCGACTCGCGCGTGACGGGGTCGCCCCTGTCGTACGTACGCGCCGCGCGGCGGGTGAGCAGCCGTGCGCGCTCGGTCTTGCGGTGCATATCGACGATCTTGTCGCGGATGGCGTCGAACTTCGAGATCGGCTGTCCGAACTGCTCGCGCTCCGTGCTGTAGGATTTGGCGTGCTCGTAGGCCCCCTGTGCAAGCCCGGTCGAGAGCGCGGCGATCGAGATCCGGCCGCCGTCTAGGGTCTTCTTCGTCTGCTCCCAGCCGTCGCCCTCCTCGCCGAGGAGGCGATCCTCGGGGAGTCGGACGTCGTCGAACTGGATCTCGCAGGTCGGCGAGGCGTTGAGCCCCATCTTCTCCCAGACGGTCGTCACCTCGAAGCCGTCGTCCTCGCGGGGGTCGACGATGAACGTCGAGATGCCGTCGTAGCCGGCCTCGGGGTCGGTGACGGCCTTGACGAGGATCGAGCCGGCCTCGGAGGCGTTCGTGATGAACTGCTTGGTGCCGGTTAAGACCCATTCGTCACCTTCCTCGGACGCTGTGACGTCCGAGGAATCGGCAGACGCCGTTCGAGCGGTCGTGTTCATGTCCGAGGCGTCGGAGCCGCTTTCGGGTTCGGTCAGCGCCCAGCCGCCGAGATACTCGCCCTCCGCGAGCGGGCGCAGCCAGCGTTCTTTCTGTGCTTCCGTGCCGAATTGCTCGATCGGCTTCGAGGCGAGCGACGTGTGGGCCACGTAGGAGAGCCCGATCGAGCCGGAGACGCGCCCGAGCTCTTCGGCGACCAGCGCGTACATGAGCGTATCGCCGCCGAGACCGCCGTACTCCTCGGCGATCGGAACGCCCATCACGTCCAGATCCGCGAGCTGGTCGAAGATCTCCGCGGGGAATCGGTGCTCGTCCTCGATTTCCTGGGCGATCGGCTCGATCTCGGTCTCGCAGACGTCTCGAACCGTCTCCCGGATCATCCGATGCTCGTCGGGTAGCGTGGTATCCATACACAATACTTGCCTGGATATGGAATAAACGCACCGCCGGATTGCAGTCCGCGTCGCCAAGGTCCGCGTCGCGATCCTCGAGTGAGGTCACCAGGTTCGCTCGTCGTCAGCGTCGTCGCCGCCGGTATCACGGTCGTCGGCAGCATCAGGGTCGCCACCGCGACCATCGTCATCGCGACCGCTGTCGGTACTGCGATCGTCGCCGCGGTCCCCATCGTCTCGAGTCGACTCGTCGCCGCTGGAGCCACCCCAGAACCCGCCGTCGTCGGCGCGGTCCCACGGCTCCGTCTCGTCGCCGTCGACGGCGTCGTCCCACGGATCGGGATCGGCGTTCCAGTCGCTCGAGTCGCGCCGTTCGACTTCGGATCCGCGCCACGACTCGTCGGCCGGCCGTGCGTCGTCAGGATCGCCGGGGTCGGCCCACGGGTCGGTGTCGTCGTCCCAGCCGTCAGTGCCACCCCAGCCGCTGCCGTCCCAGTTGCTGGCGCTCCAGTCGGCGTCGTCCCAGCTCCCGCGTCCCATCCCGCCTCCGCCGGCACCGGCGGCGCGGACCGCCGCTCGCTGGTCGGGGAGCAGATCCAGGTCACCGTTCGTGTCGCCGAGGAGCAACAGGGCGTAGTACTGGAAGTAGGTCGCGATCGGCGCCCAGACGAGTCCCATGAACAGGATCCCACAGGCGATGCCGAACAGCGCGATCGGAAGCGCGACGACCGCGCCGAGCGGGCCGCCGACGACCAGCAAGAGGACGACGACGAAGCCGAACGCGATCGCCAGCGCGAAGAGGCCGATCCCGACGACGACCCAGGCGGTGATCGTGACGGCGATGGAGAGAAACCAGACCAGCAGCAGGTAGACCGTATACTCCGCCAGGTTCGCGGTGAGCGTCCCCCAGAACCGTCGCCAGGAGGCGAGGACGCCGCGTTCCTCGAGGAGCATGATCGGCGCGACGAACTCGCTGGTAAACCGTCGGACGGCCGAGTACGCCAGGTAGAGCCCGAAGCCGTACAGGGAGTAAAGCGCCAGCAGCCCGGTCGAGAGATCGGTTATCGAGCCGTCTCCGACGGCGGCGACGGCGCCGGGAAGCGCCCCGAGCGCGGCGAAGATGATCAACACGCCGAGCCGAAAGAGAAACAGCCGAACCCCGCGGCCGAGGTTCCGACCGAAGTACCGACGGACGCGAATCTCCGTCGAGCGCAGCGACTCGAGGAAGACGAATTCCATGATTCCGGCGACGAGCGCGTAACAGAGCCACGCGACGAACGCGACGGCGGCGACGAGGAGGGCGGCCGCGAGGAGTTCCTCGACGGGCACCTCCTCCCAGACCTCGTCTTCGACCTCGGGGGGTTGTTCGACCGTCGGCTCCTCGAAGAGCACCGCGAAGTCGCTCCCGAAGACCGAAGGGCCGACACCGAGCCCGAGCGAACTGACGAAGACGACGACCACGGCCAGCCGGAGCCACAGGCCGAGTCGCACCGGCGTCAGAAACCCCCGCGTCGTCTCGAGTGCGTCACTGAGGTCGTCGATCGCGTGCATCCTGTCTCGGTGTTTTATCGCCCCGTAGATAGCAATACTGCTCTCGGCGCCGGCGGGGGTGCCCCGAATACGTTCGCCCGGAGACAGTTCGGGACGCATTTAACGTCCGAGCACCCACATCCGATACATGGACATCCGCCGGCTCGCCCGAGGGAGCGTCGAGTGGGACCGCATCGAGCGCGTGGTCCGGACGCTGGCGGAACGGTACGACCGGGAGACGGTGCGCGTCGAGTTTCTCGAGGCCGACAACTGGCTGTCGACGCCCTGCGTGATCGACGAGGAGTGGTTCGTCAAGATCGTCTCCCGCCAGAACGCGCTGGTCCACGCCCTCCTGACCGCGGGCCGCAACGTCGGCGCGGTATCGGCCGGCACCGGCGGCTTCTTCGGTCGGTTCGATACGCCCCGCGAGATGGTCGAACACGAGTACGAGGCGACCGAACGCATGCGCGACATCGGGATCAACGCCCCCCAGCCCATCGACGCCTTCGAGGTCAACGGGCTGGGCGTGCTCGTCCTCGAGTACCTTCCCGAGTTTCGATCGCTCGAGGACACGCCCGACTGGCTCGTCGCCGAGCGCGCGACGGAACTGTTCGAGATGCTGGCGACGCTTCGCGACCACGGGATGGCCCACGGCGACCTCCGTGGCGAAAACATCCTGCTCTGTGACGACGAGTTCTACTTCATCGACGCGACGAACGTCCACGACGACCGCGTCGCCGAGACCACCGCCTACGATCTGGCCTGTGCGCTCGCCGTCCTCGAGCCGCGGATCGGCGCCCGCGGCGCCGTCCAGGCGGCGACGACGGTCTACGAACCGGACGAACTGCTCGACGCCCGGCGCTTTCTCGACTTCGTTCGGCTCCGCCCCGACCACGAGTTCGACTCGATGGCGCTGCGAACCGAACTCGAGCGGGCGGCGGGGCTCCAGCGCCGGTAAGCGCCGCCCGGTGAGCGCCGCTCGTTAGCCGTTTCGCGCGGGCAACGTCGACTTCGATCGATCACCGTCGTTTCCCGGCCACTGCAGGCAGCAGTGGCTTTCTGCGGATTCGAGTATTCTCGAGACGTGACGACATCCTTCACCGACGACGACGTCGACAAGCGCGTCGAGACGGCCGGCGGCGACCGCGTCGGCGTCGTCACGATGACGGAACCGGAGACGGCGTACGTCGACCTCGAGGCGGGCGCCGTCGACTCGATCAAGGCGACGCTGGATTGGGAGGGCGACGCCGACGACGTCGTCCCGATCGACGCCGGGGACGTCCAGGCCGTAACCGAGGAGACGATTCGGCTCGCGGGCGGCGACGAGCCGCGGCGGACCGACGAGGACGCGACGGATCCGGTTTTCGACCGGGAACCGGACGCCGTCACCGATGAGCGAAGCGGGGAGCCGGACGGGACGGCGGAGGCGACGGGGGACGCGAGCGAAGCTGCGACCGACGCCGACGACGCGGGCGACGGCCGCTCGGGCGAGGCCATGGAGCCCGAGACCGAGGAGATGGACGAGGCGGGCGCGGAGCGCCATCCCGAGAGCGAGGAGCAGCCGCCGGAAGGCGACCGAACGGTGACGAAAGACCGCGGCAGGGAGGAAGACCGGTAACCGAGCGCCGCTCGGAACCAGGCCACCGCCACTGAGAGTATGTCGAGGGGAATCGGCGAATTCGAGGTCGTGCAAGGATCGATTCCCGAGTGGTTAGCCGTCGTCATCGCGTTGCTCACCCAGCTCGGCTCCGTCTGGTTTCTGGTACTAGTTCTCACCGCGCTGTACTGGACGGCGACGGACGCGCGCGACGATATCGCGACCGTCGCCGGCATGGCCATCGCCGGCATGGGCTGCTACAAGGGCCTCAAGGAGGTGTTCGGCTTGCCGCGGCCCGAGGCGCCGTTGATCGACCCGACCCTGTTGCCGTGGCTGATCGAACCGCTGTACGAAGCGACCGCGACCGTCGGCGGCTACGGCTTTCCGAGCGGCCACGCGGTCAACACGACCGTCGTCTACGTCGGGCTGGCGGCGGTTCTTCCGATCGGCACGCGACGGCTCCGATACGGCGCCGCCGCGGGATTGATCGTCCTGGTCTCGTTCACTCGAGTCGCACTCGGCGTCCACTACGTCGTCGACGTCGTCGTCGGCGCCGCGCTCGGGCTCGCACTCGTCGGCGGGTTTTTCTGGCTGTTCGGGCGAACGCGCCTCGACCGGCCGACGGTCGCGTTCGGCCTCGGCGTTCCGTTCACCGCGTTCCTGTACGTCGCGAGCGACGGCGGCTCGAGCGGGCGGATTCTGCTCGCGGCCGCGCTCGGCGCCTTCACCGGCTGGCAGCTCGTCGTCCTCGGCCGTCGGGTCGCCGCCGAACCCCCCGGGACGCTGGCCATGCGGTCGTTGTCGGCCCGCGGTCTGGCGGCCCTTCTCGCCGCGGTCGTGCTGGTCGTCGGAACGACCGACGGACCGCTGTTCTCGGTGTCGACGGCCGCGGGGCTGGTCGGCTTCGCGACGGCTGCGGTCGTCGTCGTGCCCGTCGCACGCCACGCCGGTCGCGCTCGAAGCAAACGCTCGTGACGGCGCTACGGCCGGCGGTCGGCAAACCGAACGTTCTCTCCGCCATGTGTGAACGACCATCAGGGTTTTCACCGCTCTCGTCGTTCGATCAGGTATGAGCCAGCAAGCAACCGAACAGGTCCACGGCCACTACATCGGCGGAGAGTGGACGACCGCCGGCGACGAACGGACGTTCGAGAGTCACGACCCGGCCACCGGCGAGGTGCTGGCGACGTTCCGACGCGGGACGGAGTCGGACGTCGACGCCGCCCTCGAGGCCGCCGACGAGGCGTTCGAGGAGTGGCGGTCGCTGTCCTATATCGACCGCGCGGAGTACCTCTGGGACATCTACCACGAACTCCGCGATCGTCACGAGGAACTGGGCGAAATCGTCACGAAGGAGTGCGGAAAGGAGATCTCGGAGGGGAAAGCCGACGTCACCGAGGCCTGGCACATGGTCGAGTGGGCCGCCGGCAACGCCCGCCACCCTCACGGCGACGTGGTACCGTCGGAGGTCGCTGGCAAGGACGCCTACATGCGCCGAAAACCCCGCGGTGTCGTCGGCTGTATCACGCCGTGGAACTTCCCGGTCGCGATCCCCTTCTGGCACATGGCCATCGCGCTGGTCGAGGGCAACACCGTGGTCTGGAAGCCCGCCGAACAGACGCCGTGGTGCGGCCAGATCATCGCCGAGATGTTCGAGGACGCCGGCATCCCCGACGGCGTCTTCAACATGGTCCAGGGCTACGGCGACGCCGGCGCGACGATCACCGACGACGAGCGCGTCGACACCGTCCTCTTTACGGGCTCGGCGGAGGTCGGCCACGAAATCGCCGACAAGGTCGGCGGCGAGCCCGGCAAACTCGCGGCCTGCGAGATGGGCGGCAAAAACGGGATCGTCATCACCGAGGAGGCCGACCTGGACGTCGCCGTCCACGCCGCGGTGATGTCCAGTTTCAAGACGACCGGCCAGCGCTGCGTCTCGAGCGAGCGCCTGATCGTCCACACGGACGTCTACGACGAGTTCAAAGACCGCTTCGTCGACGTCGCCGAGAAGGTCGCCGTCGGCGACCCCCTCGAGGACGCGACGTTCATGGGCCCGGCGATCGAGGCCGACCACGTCGAGAAGATTCGCCGGCACAACGAGTTGGCCGTCGAGGAGGGCGCCGAAGTGCTGGTCGACCGGTTCGAACTCGCGGACGAGGAGATTCCGGACGGCCACGACGAGGGCCACTGGGTCGGGCCGTTCGTCTACGAAATCGACTACGAGCCGGACCTGCGCTGTCTGAACGAGGAGTGTTTCGGCCCCCACGTCGCGCTCGTCGAGTACGACGGCGACGTCGACCGCGCACTCGAGATCCACAACGACACGCCGTACGGACTCGCGGGCGCGATCATCTCGGAGGACTACCGCCAGCTGAACGCCTTCCGCGACCGGGCCGAACTCGGGCTCGCGTACGCGAATCTCCCGTGTATCGGCGCCGAAGTTCAGTTGCCCTTCGGCGGCGTCAAGAAGTCCGGAAACGGCTATCCGAGCGCTCGAGAGGCCATCGAAGCGGTCACCGAGCGGACGGCCTGGACGATGAACAACGCCGAGGATATTCAGATGGCACAGGGGTTGTCGGCCGATATTACGATGAACGACGATTGAGCCTAGTCTCGCTCAGTCGCCGGTGATACGGCCGCCTTCGCTCGCCGTTAGATCGATATGAATTCGATCGTCTTCTTCCGTCTCGATCGATAGCAGTGCCGGCGTTTCGTCCGAGAGGACGTACACCTTCTCGATCCGTCCTTCCTGATAATCGAGTTCGGTTCCGTTGGCCGAGCGATCGATGCGTGGAACTTTGACGTGTTCGCCGACGAGATCGTGGTCATCCTCACGTTTCGTTTCTCGGATCTTGTGGCGAAGCGGTGCGGTCGCTGTGGCGGCGATAACACGCCCCATACAGAGAGCACAGCAATCGGTCACTCTCCGCCGGTAGCAGCCAGCGCTGTACGCTGGCAGATGCAGTTTTCCCTGTGGCCCGCGTTCGATAACCATCCTATACATCTACCCACTACTCTATGCTATTATTAATAATATTCTCGCTAAACCCATTACTATTCACTGGCATTATGAATCCTTCTCGGCAGTTATAGGCTGAACAGGCGCAATACCACGGCCTTCAGGCCGTGGATACGCGCCGTCACTCAGTGCCATGTTCCACCGACTTCGACAGGGCTGGATATTCCACGTTCCCAATCCCAACTTTTACAAGAGAATCAAGTATAACTGATTATACAGGAGTTTCACGATGCTGGCAATCCACCGAACACATCGAGCGAAAATCCGCAACTATTCACAGGTCGTGGAGTCGCTCGATCGGCACGGGTGGAGTGCCAGCAAACTGTGGAA
>NZ_AOHZ01000020.1 GCF_000337215.1 Natronolimnohabitans innermongolicus JCM 12255
TAGGAGTACCGGCTGGTTGGCACAGCCCGGAGTCTACCTTCATGACCTCTCCCGAGGATTCCAACCTCGGACAGCGGTGGTAGACTCAAAACCCTAATATCCCAACCTCGGGATTCCTCCGCCTGAAGGCGGAGGTGGATGTCAATCCTCCCTGATTGAATCTCACACCAGCATGGTATCGGCGGTAAATTACGGTCGAGACGATGATGACAACCGGGTTACTGTTCTCGCGTTCGATCTGGAGTCTGAACGGTACTGCGTTCGGGCCGACGCCGTCGCCTCGGTTCTCGGCGTCGCGGACGAACGGTCCGTCGCGACGGCGGCAGATCCGTGGAACGCCGGCACGGTTTCGGTCGCCGGTGACCGCGTTCGCGTCGTCGACCTTCCGCGGGCGTTCAACGGTGCGGCGCGGACGACCTCGCGGGTCGCGGATCCGAAGCTCCTCGTCTTCACGATGACCGACGACGGCGGCACCCACTACGGCTGGCTCGTCGGCGACGTCGACGTCACGCGGACGGTCCAAACTGACGATCTGGAGGCGACGCCGACGAGCAGCCGGATTGCACACGTCAAGGGTCGACTCGAGATCGCCGGCGACCCCGTCGTCTGGCTCGACGAACGGGCGATTCACGGCTGATCAGTCGATCGAAAAACGCGTCGCTCGAGACGACTCACTGCATCCCGGGTGGCGGACCGTCGTCGGAGTCGTCGTCGATGTCGATATCGAGTCCGTGCTCTTCTCGCTGTTCCTGGAGCCGCTTTATCTTCCGGTAGTAGTAGGCGGCACCGGCGCCGCCGAGCACGATTACGCCGCCGACGAGTCCGGCGAACAGCGGCAGATCTCGCGTGTGGTAGTACCGAAGGGAGACGGTGCTGTCGACGTCGTCCCAGTAGATCCGTTCGCGGTCGTCGACGAGTTCCCGCTCGTAGCCGCCCGGGCTGACGTCGCCGAACAGCAGGTTCGTCGTGCGGTGGCCGTCGGGGACGTGGACTTCGTAGGAGCCGTCGGCGTAGGCCGGGAGGGTGAACGACTTGCGATCAGCCCCGCCGGAGAACGCGATCGTGCCGTTTCCGTCCGGCACCCTGACCTCGGTGCTCGACTGGCCCTGATCGACGTCGAGTTCCGACCCCGTCAGTTCGGTTCCGTTCGGATACCAGTAGCGGACGCTGTTGATATCGAGCGCCCGATCGCCGTAGAGGTGCGAGCGGTACAGCGACAGCTCCTCCTGATCGTCCAGATCGTAGACGGCGCGGAACTCGCCGCTGCTGATGACGCTGCCCGCCTCGAGGTCGATGGCGACGTCGGCGTCGCTGTCGCGCAGGTCGTCGTACTCTTCGTCCTGGTCGAGCGTGTCGTCGTCGATGCCGCCGAAGAAACCCGTACAGCCGGCGAGTCCGACCAGCAACCCGACCGCGAGTACGGCAAGGACGAGTCGTCGGTTCATATCAGGGTACGACACAGCGCAGCTCCGCCGGCAGGTACTCGCCGACGCTCGCGAGCAGTCCCGGCGGGTCGGTGTCTTCGGTACAGACGACGCTCTGTTCTAACAGCCCGAGCCGTTCGACGGTGACGTAGTCCTGTGCGTGACCGGCGCGGTTCAGCGTCGCCCGCACTTCCGCGCGGGTCGCGCTGTTGACGTTCAGCCGACCGTCGCCGCGCGACCAGTCGTAGAGGCGGTCGCGCTCGGCGTCGGCGAGCCGCGACGGGTTGTCGTCCCCGTCGTCGGCGTCCGCACTGCCACAGACGAACTGCAGCGGCACGTGCTGGACCAGCCCGTAGCGCTCCCGGATCTGCTCGGGCGACCCCGGCCCGAGTCCGAGTTCGTCGGTCGGAATCCGCACGGGCTGGCCGGCGTCGAGGACGAATCCGTCCTCGTCCCACGACTCGAGCGTGCCGCGGTAGGTTTCGCCGGCCTCGAGATCGGGGACGATTTCGCCGAACTCCTCGCGGAGGACGTTTCGGGCGACGGTCGCGTCCTCGCCGTCGATCGTGACCGACGGGAAGTCGTCGTGGCGAACGCCGACCTCGAACTCGACCGCCAGCTCGCCGATCTCGTTGGCGACGAGCGAACGAAGCGAGTCGAGCGCTCGCTCGCGGGCGTCGCCGTCGACGTAGAGTTTGGTTGCGAGTACGACCATCAGGCCTCTAGGTTCAGTTCGTCCTCGAGCGCGTCGAGTCGGTCGTCCATCGCGTTGACCAGTCGGTCGTTATCCATCGATTCCAGCGGCGAGCCACACTCGGGACACTCGAAGCCGAAGTCCATTGCCTCGCCGAACTCGAACCGAATCGAACAGATCTCACAGAGGTAGAACTCGTGGTTGCGCTCGTACTCCCGGCGGTCCTCTAAGGCGTCGTAGAGCCGGTACATCTCCTCTTCTAGGTTCTCCGGGATGTTGTCGTACTCGAACGTCCAGAGGTAGGTGAGCCAGCCCGAGTCCTCGTCGCGCAGCCGTCGGTAACTGGCCAGGTCGTTCTCGTACAGGATAAACAGCGCGCGTCGCACGTCGTTTAACTCGAGATCCAGCTCCTCGGCGAGCTCCTCGTCGGTCACTTCCCCGTCCGGCGGCGCCGCCGCGACGGGCATCCCCTTGGGACCGACCAGCTCGTGTAAGTACTTCTGGATGACTGGATCCTCGAGCAGGTCCTCAAAAGCCATTACCCACGTCTAATAGCATGGTACCATTAAGTCTTATCAACCTGCTTCGGTCACCGAACGCGACGGCGGAGCCGCTCTCGACGCGGCGCCGTCTTGCGATAGGCAGTAACATTCACGTTCCTGGCCGGCCGTTCTCGGGACGATGAACACCGACACCGGAGGCCGCACTCGGGGTGCTCGTCCCTTCTCGACCCTCCATCGCCTCGAGTTCGACGTGCCGTGGCCGCCGAAACACGTCGCCGCGTATCTGCTGGACGGCCCCGAACCGATTCTCGTCGACGCCGGTCGACCGACCGACGACGCCAGGGCGACGCTCGAGGACGAACTCGAGCGATTCGATATCTCCGTCTCGGATATCGAACACGTTCTCGTCACCCACCCTCACAGCGACCACCTCGGGCAGGCGGCTACCCTCCGCGAAGCCGGCGCGACGATCCACGCGTCCGGACCGGCCCTCGAGCGACTCCGAACGCCGGTCGAGGCGTTTCGCGAGAACGTCGAGGAAACCGCACGGGTGATGGGGTACCGCGGCGAGCAGTACGCGGACGTCGTCGACGCCGAAGTCGACTCGTTCCGACGCGATCGGCGACTCCTCGACCCGGACGCGACCGAACCGATCACACCCGGATCTTCGGTTTCCGTCGGGGGCCGCGAGTTCGCCGCCATCGAGACGCCGGGCCACCAGATCCACCACCTGAGCTTCGAAACCGAACTCGCGGGGACGACGGCGCTGTTCGCCGGCGACGCGCTCATCGAACCCTTCCGCGCCGGCGCCTTCCACGTCGGTATCGCCCGCGGCGCCGACGAGGGGATCGACCGCTACTACGACGCCATGGACCGCCTCGGAGAGACGGCGGCGACGCACGTCTTTCCCGGGCACGGACCGACGTTCGAAGACCCCCAGCGCGTCGTCCGACGGACCCGGGATCGGTTGGGCACCCTGCTCGAGGAAACCGTCGACGCGCTGGCCGCGCTCGAGCCCGCGACGACGCTCGAGATCGCCGAGGAGCGGGCCGGAACCGTTCGCTACACCGCGCCCGTGATGGACACCTTCGGCGCGCTCGGAACGCTCGAGAGGCGGGGGCGCGTCCGCTCCGACGTCGACGAGGGCGTGCGCTACTATCGGACGGCGACGGCGACTCACGACGCTTCCGACTGATACTGCCGGACAGCACGAGCTGCCGATCGGTCGCGCGACTACGGTCGTCGCCTCGGAGCCGACCGCGAATTCGCGACCGACGGTGCACTGACTGCTGGCCGACAGTACGACGACTGGCGGTCTGGCCGTCGACTCGCGTCAGTCCGACGCGTTCTTCTCGCGCAGCGCCGTCACCCCGACCGCGAGGAAGAGCAACACCATTGCGAGGCCGAGTCCGTAGAACAGTCCCATCGCCACCGCCTGGAACACCGTGTGGCCAGTTACCACTAGGACGACGATGTTGACGACGACCAGTAACGCGCCGAACATGTACCACTCGATCGCCGTCCCCGGCAGGGTCGCACCTGAAGCCATACGGGTGCTCCGTCGGGAGTCGCCGAAAAGCTAGCCCTTTGGATTCGTCGCTCCCGTCAGTACCGGGTTCCGGGCTCGGCTTTCGGAGTTACGATTCGGCGTCGTCGAAATCCTCGAGTTTGTACTTCTGGATCTTCCCGCTGGTCGTCCGCGGGAGCTCGTCGATGAACTCGACCTCGCGGGGGTGTTTGTACTCGGCGACGCGCTCGAGGCAGTAGGCTTTGAGTTCCTCGCTCGTGACGTCCGACCCGACGTCCACGCCGCTCGAGGCGACGACGAACGCCTTCGGCACCTCGTTTCGTCGCTCGTCGGGAACCCCGACGACGGCGGCGTCGGCGACGGCTTCGTGTTCGAGCAGGAGATTCTCGAGTTCGCTGGGGTAGACGTTGTAGCCCGCGGTGTTGATCATGTGCTTTTTGCGGTCGACGATCTCGTAGTAGTTGTTCTCGTCCCGCCGAGCCACGTCGCCGGTTCGGAAGTAGCCGCAGTCGGTGAACGCCGCCTCGGTCGCCTCGGGCATACCGTGATAGCCCGTCATCACCTGCGGGCCGCGAACGAGGAGTTCGCCCTCCTCGCCGGGTTCGACCTCGTCGCCGCTCTCGTCGACGATCTTGCAGTCGGTCATCCGCAGCGGCTGGCCGATCGTCCCGTGTTTCAGCCCGAACGAGGACCCCGACTGCGTGTGCGTCGCCCCGTGGGTCTCGGTGAGCCCGTAGCCCTCGGAGATATCGACGCCCGCGGTCTCCTCGAACCGTTCCTGGACCGCAGTCGAGAGCTTCGCGCCGCCCTCGGAGGCGGACTCGAGGCTCGTCAGGTCGTAGTCGCCGAACGCGTCGCTTTCGACCATATCGGCGTACATCGTCGTCACGCCGACGAAGTGGGTGATCCCCTCCTCCTCGATCAGTTGCATACAGTCCTCGGCGTCCCACTCGAGGGCGCTGCGGAAGTAACAGCTGCCGCCGCCGGCGAGCGGCTGGAGGGCGGTGTGCGTAAAACCGGTGATGTGGTACAGCGGAAGCCAGATGAGGCTGCGGACGTCTTCGGGCTCGACGTCGACGTTCGAGGCCACGAGGGGCCAGTTGAGCTGTGCTCGCGTGTTTCGGTGGGTGAGCTGGACGCCCTTTGGCTTGCCCGTCGTGCCGGAGGTGTACGGCAGCAAGGCGACGTCGTCGTCGGCCCGCTCGACCAGCGTCGGCTCGCCGCGGACGTCCTCGAAGAACAGGTCGTCCGGGTCGCGATCCATGTACTTGCTCTCGGTGACGATCACCTCGACCTCCCGGCCGGTCTCCTCGAGGGCCTGATCGACGACGGGCCGCAGCGACGGGTGGGTGACGATGGCCGTCGCTTCGGTGTCCTCGAGCTGGTAGGCCACCTCGCGGCGCTTGTACTGCGGGTTGACCGGCGACATGACGACGCCGGCTCGAAACGCGCCGAGCGAAGCGACCAGAAACGCCGGCGAGTTCGGCATGAACAACAGCATGCGGTCGTCCGGCTCGAGGCCCAGGTCGTGGAGCCCGCCGGCGAACTCGGCGGTCCAGGCCCGCAGTTCGGCGTGGGTCGTGCGCTCGCCGTGGTGTTCCATCGCCTGTGCGTCCCCGTGAAGTTCGGCCGTACGATCGAACAGCTTCGCGACGTTGCCCTCCCGGGCGCTCTGATCGACGTCTTCCAGATCCATGGCGGACGATACCGTGGATCACGTATAAAATTTCGCGTTGGCGACAGCTCTATTGGAACCGGCCGACGACGCGGGCTTCGAGCGCGTCTCGAGGATCGGACCGTTCGGTCCGCCGATACTACTATGACGAGCGGTGTCGATCACGCTAGACGAATGCCGCAGGGATTCGCCGCTCGATTCCGCGACGAGGTCGACGTCCGCGACCTCGGCGGCGCGGCGCTCGTCGTCCCCGTCCTCTACGCGATCGGTCTCGAGGGGTCCGCGCTCGGCGTCCTCGTCGGACTTTTCGTCCTCTCGCCGCTGCTCCGGGCCGCCACCGAGGCCGCCGGACTCGAGATTGCCCCCCGCGTCACGAAGTTCGTCTTCGGCGCGCTGTTCGTCGCCGCCGGCGCCGTACAACTGGGCGACGGAAGCGGCTGGCTCAGCGCGGCGCTCGTGGTGGCGGGCTGTTGGTTCTGGCTCGACGCCATCTACGACTGGCGAGTCGGTGCTGCCGGCGCCGCGAGCGAGACCGACGCCGGACGCGAAGCGGCGGACGACGTCTCGACGAACGAGGTGTACCTCTACGGCGGCTACAACCAGTGGGTACTGGAGGAACTCCGCGCTGCCGACCGGCCGCTGACCGGCGAGGAACTCCGGTCGCGGACCGGCATCGGCGAGGATGATTTCGAGCGCCTACTCGAGTTGCACGGCGACTCCGGCCCGATCGAACGAGTCGGAACCGGTTACGCGCTCGACGAGAGCGAACTCGGAACCGGAGCGGCGGTCCGCTCTATCGTACGGACGGTCGGCCGCCGACTGTTCCGTCCGTTCCGGCTGTTCCGCCCGGCGGTCGATCGGTCCGCGGACGGACGATAGCGCCGAGAACCCTCAGAGCGGACCGCGCTCGTATCAGTCCGATCACTATTGTTTTGTACTATCGGATCGACGAGAATACGATGGACCAGTCGTTCCTCCGGACGCTCCGCTCGGAGCTCGAGCCCGAGAATCCGCTCGCGCTCGCGGTCTCCCTCGTCGGACTCGCGCTCCTGTTCGACGCGTCGTGGACGGTCCTCGCGACGATCCCGGCGGCGCTGCTCGCGCTCGCGTTCCTCCGTGCCGGCCTGTCGACGGCCGATGCGCCGGCGTACGCCTCGGGACTCGTCATCGGAACCGTCGTCGCGGTCGGCGCCGGCGCGCTCGCCGTCCTCGAGTCCTCGTGGGCGCTCGCCATCGTCGCGGCCGTCGGACTCTGGCTCGTCCTCGATTCGCTCTACGACCGCCGTCACGGCATCGAACGCTCGGCGTCGACGTCGGCCGAGGATCCGCTGGCCGACAGCTCGTTCCGCGAGGGGATGGCGTTCATGTCCGACGCGCAAGTGATCGTCGAGACGCTCCGCGGGTCGCCCACCGCGCTGACGCCGGCGCAGATCGCCGACCGCGCGGCGCTCTCGAGTGACGCGGTCGAGCGGGTCCTCGCGGATCTCGATAGCGGGAGTCCGATCGAACGGGTGAGCGACGACCGCTACACCGTCGACGAGTCGAAGATGGGTGCGTCGGGGCTGGCTCGAGACGCCGTTCGACGACTCTGTCGGCCGTTTTCGGTGCTCGTTCCCGCCCGTTGAACCGACGGGACGACGGGGACGCGGGCAGTACGCCGATTCGACGGCCGGTCACCGGTGTTCGGTTCGGCGTTCATCCCGCGTCGTTTTTCGAGCGTACAGTCGGATACAGCCCGATTCGCCGGTGAGGAGGTGCTGGAGCGTCGAGCCGTCTGGGCCGGACTCGAGCGACCAGCGGATCGGTTTCGCCCCGGACTGACGGAGCAACGCGAGCAGTTCGTCGCGCGTATAAAACGACACCAACAGCCCGGGAAGCGCCTGTCGCTCGATCCGCGAGACGAGTCGGGAACCGTGTTTGAGCCCAAAGAAAATCAGGTGCGACGTGAGCGAGTCGGGGCCGAGCGGCGACTCGTAGTAGATCTCTTTGACGATCAGATAGCCGTCCGGCCGAAGGAGGTTCGTCGCCTCGACCAGCGCCGCCTGTGCTCGTCGCTTCGATTCCGACCGAGTGGGGCCGACGAGGTGGTGTAGGACGTCGCTCAGGACGACGAAGTCGAACGATTCGCGCTCGAACGGAAGCGGAAGGTCCGTCGCCGAAGCGTGGAGATACTGGGCTCGAACGTCGTCGTGCGGGTCGGGAAGCATCTCGGTCGAGACGTCGATGCCGACGGCGTCGGTGACGTCGGTGTACTCGAGGACGTACTCGAGTAACTGTCCGTTGCCACAGCCGATTTCGAGGAGTCGGTCGCCCTCGGTGCAGCGATCGTCGATACACTCGTCGACGAGAGGGACGGTCTCCATCTCGTCGATGTCGACCTCGACGGAGTACGCGTTGGCTTGCGCGTCGAAGTAGTGGCTGACCGTTGTTTCGTTCATCCTCTTGCTATTGTACTGACATCCACTACTAGCGTATATGTACCTTTGGCAGGATATTGCGGAGAGATAACCCCGGTAGCACAATGCTACGGACCGGCAGATTCGGGGAGGGGGACGTCTCGGTTACGTCTGAGCGGGCGAACCGCTCACTCTTCGTCGGCCGGTTCGACGCGCTTGCCCGTCTCCATCGGAATTACGCGCTGGTCGGCGTCGTCCCACTCGCGCTCGAGTTCGCGCCCCTCGAACAGTCGATCGAGAAAGACGGCCAGACCGGCGACCTCGGAGTGGGGCTGGTTGGTGACGCCGACGTTCCAGTCTGCTTCTTCGTAGACGTCGAAGGAAACCTTCTCGGCGCCGACGACGATCAGAATCGGTTCGTCGTCGTCGCCGTGTGCGCGCTTGACCTCGGCCTCGACGTCTTGAACGCGTTCGCCGTACATAGTCAGGTGGACGACCCGGCCCTCCCAGTCGCGGATAATGCCTTTCGGCGAGTCCGTGAGTTCCGCGGTGAAGGGGCCGCCGAAGCGGTCGGTGATATCACGGACGGTCTCGAGTGACTGTCCGGCGTTGTCGGGAATCCAGACGCGGTCGGCGCCGAGCGCCCGCGCGGTCAGGCCGACGTGGGTCGTCATCCGCTCGTCGCGGCCCGGTCGGTGGCCAAGGCGGAGAACGGCGACCTCGGGTTCGTCGTGCATGCCCGAACTCGCCCTCGAGGCGGTTAGGGGGTTTCGTTTTCGGGTCGAATTCGTGTCACCTCGGGTTCGTCGGCGCGCCGAGAGCGGCGTTCTCGTCGTCGTCGGATCCTCGCGAAATCTTATCCGTCCGACCGGTGTCGGTACCGTCGTATGGAAACAGTCGGCGAATCCGACCTCGAGTGGACCGAGTACGACCCCGAACCCGACGACGTCGCGTTTCGGCGCAAACAGCTCTCGACCGCCGTCGACGCCGACGACCTCGGCTGTAGTCTCTACGAACTTCCGCCGGGGAAGCGCTCGTGGCCGTACCACTATCACACGGCGAACGAGGAGGCGCTGTACGTGCTGGCGGGCGAGGGACTACTCGTCGCCGCCGACGGCGAGAAGTCCCTCGTTTCGGGGACGTACGCCGCGTTTCCGGCCGACGAGCGCGGCGGACACCGAATCGTCAACGACGGCGACGAGCCGCTCAGATACCTGCTGTTCTCGACGATGAACGAGCCCGATATCACGATCTATCCCGAGATGGAGACATTCGGCGTCTACGTCGGCTCGCCGCCGGGTGGACGCGAAGAGCGGTCGTTCGAGGGCTACTACGACGGCGACGCCGAAACCGAGTACTGGGACGAGTGACGGCAGCGACTGCGATCGAGCCTCGAGCCTCGAGCCTCGAACCTCGAGTGTCGATAAGCTTTTTCGACACCCTGCGAAAGACTCACGTATGACGACCGATCGGAGCGACTCGAGCCGGGTGAGGTGTCGATGACGAGTCCCCACGAGTGGCTGCAACAGGCCCGCGAGGAACGGTGGGGACTGCTCGTCGACCTCGTCTTCGCGATCGCCTGGGTGACGTTCGTCGATCTGCTCTTTCGGGTGCTCGAGGGGCCCGACTGGGCCTACTACATGTTCATGTTGCTGGGGATCGTCGCCTATTTCGTCTTCTTCGCGAGCCTCGAGCTGGTCGACCAGGACCGGTAGTCACGTATCGGTCAGTCGCCCCGTCGGAGAACTGTCGCTCTCGACTCGAGCCCGGCGCGCAAAACGTGAAACCGCAACACAGGAGGTGAGTGGAGTGGTTCGAACCGCCGAACGCGGCTACTCCTCGCGAACGTCGACCACGAGGACGGGAATGTCCGTCGTCCGGAGCGTTCGCTCGGCGACGCTCCCGAGCAGGACGCGTCGGACGCCGCCGCGGCCGGCCGACCCCATCACGATGAGGTCGACGTCGTGGTCCTCGGCGTAGCCGGCGATTCGGTCGTGGGGTTGTCCGGCGACGACCGCCTCGGTGACCTCGAGGCCGCGTTCGCGGCCGCGATCAGCGACGGAGCCGGTCGCCCGATTGGCCTGCTCCTGAATTTCGGGCATCTCGTCGTACTGCCCCTGTCTGATGCGATCGACCTGTTCGGTGCCGAGGCTGATGTCCATCGCACTGGTGTCGATGACGTACAGTGCGTGGACGTCGGCGTCGTACTTTTCTGCGACGTCGATCGCGTGGGCGACCGCGTTCTCTGCAACCTCGCTGCCGTCCGTGGGTACGAGTATCGTGTCGTACATGGTTAGTCGTCCTCCGTGGGTTCGTCAGTCGCGGTGGAATCGTCGTCCGCCGCCGCGTCGACACTGTCGACGTCGACGCCGCCGTCAGTTGCCACGTCGTCCTGTCCGCCGTCGGTGGCGACGTCCTCTGCGGATTGCATCTGGCTCATCGGTTCGGGGCTGTGACACTGCCGAACGAGGCGCTTGACGTCTTCGGGCGGTTCGTCGGTAATGACCGAGACGACGATGATCGTCGCGAAGACGACCGGAACGCCGATCAGCGCCGAGGAGGTCCCCGGCAGCCAGGTCGCCACTCCGGGAATAACGGCCTCTTCGACGCCCGTGTACATCGGGATCGCCGTGTCGTTGAGGATCGCGCCGAACGAGAGGAAGATGCCCATCAGCATGCCGGCGATCGCTCCCTCTCGAGTCGTGTTCTCCCACCAGAGTCCCAGGAAGAACACCGGGAAGAAGACGGAGCCGGCGATGGCGAACGACATCGCGACGAGTTCGCCGATCAGCGCCGGCGGGTTGAGGCCGATCAGCGCGACGAGGATACCGATGCCGACGATCGTCGCTCGACCGACGAGCAGCTGTTCGCGCTGCGTGGCGTCTTCCTTGTAGAGGTTCGTGTAGATGTCGTGGGCCGCCGCCGAGGAGGCGGTGATGAACAGGCCCGCGGTGGTCGCCAGTGCCGCCGCGACCGCACCTGCAGCGACCAGTCCGACGAGCCACGTTGGCAGTTCGGCCAACTGGGTCGTCAACACGACGAGCGCGTCGGCTTCCTGTCCGGCCATCCCGGTAAAGCCGTCACCGCCGGAAACCTCGCTGTCGTAGAGGAGCCCGCCGAACGCGGCGTACGTCGCGGTGCCCCAGTACAGCAGGCAGATGAAGAACAGGCCCCAGACGGTCGACCAGCGGGCGGTCCGCTCGTTGTCGACCGTGTAGAACCGCACGAGGACGTGCGGGAGGCCGCAGGTCCCGACGATCAGGCTAAAGGCCAGGGCGATCCAGGCGTAGTAGCCCGCGTTCGCGAACGGCTCGACGAACTGGGCCTCGAGGCTCGCTGCCTCGGCGACCTGCGGACCGGCCTCCAGGTACGGCAGGGCCGTCGACCAGCCTTGCGTCCAGCCGGTGGCGTATAGGCCGAGCGTGAACGCGATGATGAGGATGATGTACTGGATGGCCATGTTCTTGGTCGTTCCCAGCATCCCGGAGAGGGCGACGTAGCCGATGGTGACGGCCATCAGCAGGATGACGCCGGCCTCGTAGGAGATGCCGAAAATGTACTGGGCCATCAGTCCCATTCCGCTCGCCTGCCCGATCGCGTAGGTGAACGCGATCGCGAGCGTGGTGAACGCGGCGATGCCCCGGGCCCAGTCGGAGTAGAATCGGTCGCCGACGAAGTCTGGGGCCGTGTACTTCCCGAACCGGCGGAACTGCGCCGCCATGAAGATCAGGAGGATGAAGTAGCCCGTCGTCCAGCCGACGACGTACGCCAGTCCGAAGTAGCCGAGCGTCGCGATCAGCGCGGCGACGCCGAGGTAGGAGGCGGCGCTCATCCAGTTGGCGCCGATCGCCATCCCGTTCTCGATCGAGCCGATCGACCGGCCCGCGACCCACAGCTCGTCGACTGCGGCGACGCGGAAGAAGTAGCCGACGCCGAGGAACAGCGCCAGCATGGTGACCACCGTCAGCGCCGGAACTAACTTGAACTCGCCGACGTCCAGTGCGGTCTCCTGTAACACGACCGGTTCGATCGCCGCGACGGCCTCTATCATTCGTGCTCACCCCCGTCTGCGGCGACGCCGCCGCCGGTTTCCGTCTCCTCCTCGACATCGTGGGAGATGTCGTACTTGCTGTCGAGTCGGTCGCGTTGCATCGCGTAGGCGACCGACAGCAACAGCGCCGCAAGCGGCGTGAAGATCGCCGCCAGGAAGAAGTGCAGCGGGAACCCGCCGAGCACCGTGATTCCGGTCATCGTATCGGGCGCGAGCAGCGTCGCCGTCGTCGGCCCGAAGACGACGACGATCCACGCGATAAACGAGACCCAGATCACCCGCAGGTGATCCCGCATGAACGGGGTCGCCGGCTTGAAGATGTTTATTTCCTTATCGAGGTACGCTTCCGTCGCCACACCGCCGTCCGTCTCGACGGTCTGCTCCGAGTCCTGAGTGTTATTGTCTGACATATGATGTTGACTGTGTTCGTGACTGTCGTGTGCTTGTCTGTGAAAGAATGCAGTCGAGCTAGTCTGCTTCGACCTGCTGGGCGATCTCGTCGACGATCTCGGGGTTTCGAAGCGTCGAGGTATCGCCGAGTTCGTTGCCGCTCGCGATGTTCTCGAGCAGGCGACGCATGATTTTGCCCGAGCGCGTCTTGGGGAGTTCCGGCGTGAAGATGACTTCCTCGGGTTTCGCGATCGGCCCGATCGCGTCGACGACGCCGTCGATGATCTCGGACTCGAGATCGCTATCGCCGTCGTAGCCGTCCTCCGTAATGACGTAGGCGTAGACGGCCTCGCCTTTCACGTCGTGGTCGCCGCCGACGACAGCGGCTTCGGCGACGCCCTCGACGCCGACGATCGCGCTCTCGACTTCCATCGTGCCGAGGCGGTGTCCGGAGACGTTGATCACGTCGTCGACGCGCCCGAGGACGGTGATGTACCCGTCCTCGTCGATCTTCGCGCCGTCCTCGGGGAANGAGACGTTGATCACGTCGTCGACGCGCCCGAGGACGGTGATGTACCCGTCCTCGTCGATCTTCGCGCCGTCCTCGGGGAAGTAGACCCACTCGTCGGCGTCGGGATCGGAGTACTCCTGCCAGTACTCGTCGATGAACCGCTCGTCGTTCTGATAGAGCGTCCGTAGCATGCCGGGCCACGGCTTCGGGACCGTCAGATAGCCCGCTTCGCCGGCTTCGACTTCCTCGCCCTGTGCGTCGACGACCTGGATATCGACGCCGGGGAGTCCGGGTCCGGCCGAACCGGGTTTCATGTCGTTGACGCCCGGCAACGTGGTGATCATGTGGCCGCCGGTCTCGGTCTGCCACCAGGTGTCGACGATCGGGCACTCCTCGTTTCCGATGTGTTTGTAGTACCACTTCCACGCGCGCGGATTGATCGGCTCGCCGACCGTGCCGAGCAGGCGCAGCGAGGACAGATCGCGTTTTTCCGGGTACTCCTCGCCCCACTTCATGAATGCACGGATCGCCGTCGGCGCCGTGTAGAAGACGTCGACCTCGTTCTTCTCGACGATCTCCCAGAATCGGTCCTTGTTCGGATAATCGGGCGTCCCCTCGTACATCACCGAGGTCGTCCCGAGCGCGAGCGGCCCGTAGACGATGTAGGAATGGCCCGTAATCCAGCCGATGTCGGCCGAACACCAGTAGGTGTCGTCGGCCTCGAGGTCGAGGACGGCGCGAGCGGTCCACGCCGTGTAGGCCAGATAGCCGCCGGTCGTGTGTTTGACGCCCTTCGGCTGGCCCGTCGTCCCCGAGGTGTACATGAGAAAGAGCATGTCCTCGGCGTCTCGGGAGACAGGGTCGACCGACGCGTCGGCGTGCTCGTCGACGAGGTCGTCGTAGTCGTGCTGGTTGTCGGCGAGGTCGTGTTCTAAGTCGTCGCCCAGTCGGTCGACGACGACGACATCGGAGACCTCGTGTTCGACGTCCGCGAGACCCTCGTTGGCCTTCGCGATGTGATCCAGCGCATCTCCGCGACGATAGTAGCCGTCGCAGGTGACCAGATACTCGCTCTCGGCGGAGTTCATCCGGGTCGCGAGCGCGTCCGCGGAGAAGCCGGCGAAGACCACGCTGTGGGGTGCGCCAATACGGGCACAGGCGAGCATCGCAACCGGCAGCTCCGGTACCATCGGCATGTACAGCGTGACGACGTCGTCCTCCTCGACGCCGAGGTCGCGAAGCGTCGCGGCGAAGGACTCGACCTCGTCGAGCAGTTCGCTGTAGGTGTAGGTGCGCGTCTCGCCCAGCTCACCCTCCCACTCGATCGCGGCCTCGTCGCCGCGACCCTCTTCGACGTGACGATCCAGACAGTTGTACGAGGCGTTGAGCTCGCCGCCGGTGAACCACTCGTAGAACGGGGCGTCGCCGTCCTCGAGGACGGTGTCGTACGCCTCGTCCCACGAGAGGAGGTCGGCGGCCCGCTCCCAGCAGTCGGGCCAGTTCTCTTCGAACTCCTCGTAGATGCCCGGATCGGTGACGTTCGCCTGTTCGACGAACGACTCGGGCGGTTCGAACGTTTCCTGTTCCTCGAGGCGAGCCTCGAGGTCGGCATCCTCCTGTGACATGATACAACACACCCATGAACAACGACCATAGTAAAGCCGCGCTCTAGTTGTGCAAAATCGACGTGTGAACACGTCGACTAGCTAGAGTATATTGACTGTATTAGGTGCATATAGTCGACTATATGGGGTCGATTTCGGGGTGCGAACGGGCGCGCGACGGACCGATCGGCCGGCGGTCGGTATCGGCGGGGCGTCGATCTCCGGCGTCGGAAGCGCGACTCTAGAGGCTTAGTATCGACGCGGTCGGCTGCGCTCGTCTCACGGCACGCCCGCCCCCTCCAGCGACCGTTACTCGGTCGACGACGCGGGCTCGTCGCCGTCGGGGTCGTCGAAGAACGTCCGAAGCAGTTCGTGTTGTCCCTTCCGGAGGTGGTTGTGCAGCGTCGGCGAGGAGATGCCCATCGCGTCGGCGATTTCCTCGGCCGTACTCTCGCGCGGCCAATCGTAGTAGCCCCCGGAGTAGGCGGCTCGCAGCGAGGCTTCCTGTCGGTCGGTCAGGCGGTCCTCGAGTCCCTCGCGGAACTCGCGGGCCGTCTGGACGGTGCGTTCGGCCTCGCGTTTGCCGACGAGTTCGGAGTCCGGAAACGCCGACCGAAGGCCGGCGACGACCGTCCGCAGGTCGGCGTCGGCCGCACACTCGGCGGTCAAGGACGTCGTTCCGCCGTCGGTAACGGCCTCGAGGACGGTGACGCCGTACTCGGTGAGCGTCAGCGCCGGCGAGGAGCCCGTCACGACGAACTCGACGCGCCAGCCGTCCTCGTCGGTTTCGACCAGCCGGCAGTCGTCGATCCCGGGATCGTCGTCGGCCAGTTCGAAGACGTCAGCCGGAGACGCGTCCTCGAGTCGGAGGTAGTACAGCTGGGTCGATTCCGAGACGGGAACGAGCGAATCGAGTTCGAACCGACAGCCCAGTTGGCGCGACGCGTCGACGAAAAAGGAATCGTCGTCGCGACAGGAGAGGTCGAGTTCGACGACGCGATCCGACAGCAGGAGGTTTCGGCGTCGGATCGCCGCGATCCCGTAGCCGACCTGCTCGCCGATGGTCTCGAGCCACCGACGTTCCTCGTCGCCGACCGCACCGGGTCGGTCGGTCGCGACCGTGAGCGTTCCGTAGACGGTGTCGCCGTAGGACAGCAACACGCGCGCAAGCGTCCCCTCGGTACTCGCTTCCTCGCCGGTATCGCCGGCGACCGGAAGTTCGACGCCGGTCGCCACGCGCACCGTTTCGTCGGTCGTCGGTGACGGATCGTCGTCTCGCCACGCGTCGGGGACGAGCCGTTCGACGTCGCCCGGTTCGATCCCGCTTGCGGCCCGCCAGTCCGTGTGACGATTCGAGTGAGTGGCTCGATCGATCCAGGCGCAGTCGTAGGCCCGTCCGCTCGTCAGGGCGGCGCAGGTCCGCGTTTCGATCTCCTCGTGGTCGGTCGACTCGAGTAACGATTGCGTGACCGCGCGGTGGGCCACTGCGACCGCATACTGGCCCTCGAGTTCGTCGCGCCGGCTACGGACCGACTCGAGTTCCTCGTGGGCCGCGGAGACGTCCCTGACGAAGACGGCGAAGCCGCGGTGACGGCCCTGATCGTCGCGCAGCGGGGAGATAACCTCCGTCACGCGAAACTCGGTGTCGTCCTTGTGGACGCGCCATCCCTCGTGTTCGTGGCCGGATTCCTCGAGGGCCGTCGAGAGCGCCCGTTCCGGCGTCCCGTCGTCGACGGCCGCGTCGGTGTAGAACGTCGAGACGTGGGTGCCGACGATCTCGCCGGCGCGGTAGCCGAACATCGACGCCGCGCTGCGGTTCCAGCGATCGACGTAGCCGTCGGCGTCGAGTCGAAGCAGGGCGTAGCGCTCGCTGGCGGCGAGCAGGAGGCGGATGACGCTGTCGTCGCCGACGACCGGACCGTCACGTCTCGTTCGATCGGGACTCGACGGCCGTTCGACGTCCTCGAAGGCGTCGACGATCGTCGCGTCCGACGGCTCGGGCAGGTACGACTCGAGCGCCTGGAAGCTTCCCCAGCCGCCGGCGGCCTTGACGATCCGCGGGTTGACGGCGTGATCGACGAGCGCCGTTCGAGCGAAATAGCCTCGCAGGTCGCTCGTCGAGACGTCGGCGAGGGCGGGCTGGTCGAACAGGTCGCTCGCCCGCTCGGCGACGTCCGAGACGAGCATCTGGAGGCGACGAGCCGTGACGGGGAGGAGCCGATCGTCGGTCGTCAGTCCGTTGCTCCTGGCGTACCGGCGCAGTTCGCGCTCGACGCGCGTCGGCAGGTAGGCCGTCCGTCCCGCGCCGTCGTCGACGGCCGGCACGCGAACCAGATACCGCGGCGGGTCGATTCGAACCTGCTCGACGTCGTCGACGGTGAGTTCGGCCAGCTCCCGCGGCCGCAATCCGACGTCGCCACAGAGCCGAACGACGAGCGCCTCCCGGTAGGTTTCGGCGGCGTCGAGGAGCAACTCGTACTCGTCGCGGGTAAGCGCCGACGAGTCGGTCGCCTCGAGACTCATGCTTCGGTCTTTCAGGAGGACCGAATATAACTATGTCGCCTCTCGCCATCGAGAATCGGTTCCTCTCCCGATAAACCCTCGGTAGCGACTCGAAATCCAGTTTCGCAACGGTTGAAACCGCGAAATGGAGCGGCGACGCTCAGTCGTCGCGGATCTCAGCCTGGATCTCGCCGACGATCTCCGGATTCCGTAGCGCGCTCGTATCGCCCAGTTCCTCGCCGTTGGCGACGTCCTCGAGCAGGCGGCGCATGATCTTGCCCGAGCGCGTCTTCGGCAGTTCCGGCGTAAAGAGGATCCGCGACGGACGGGCGAACGGTCCGATCGCCGACTCGACGCTGTCGACGACCGCCTCCCGAACCGCGTTTTCGTCGTCGTGGCCGCCCTCGGTGCTGACGTAGGCGACGACCTCGGTGTCCCCCGTCCCGTTCGAGCGGCCGACGACGGCGGTCTCGGCGACGCCCGCGACGTCGGTGATCGCGCTCTCGATTTCCGTCGTGCTCAGCCGGCGCCCGGAGACGTTCATCACGTCGTCGACCCGACCGAGGACCGTCAGGTAGCCGTCGTCGTCGATCCGCGCGGCGTCGCCGCTGAAGTAGCGCCAGTCGTCGGCCTCGGGGTCGGAAAATCGGTTCCAGTACTCCTCGAGGTAGCGATCGTCGCCGTCGTACAGCGTTCGGGCCATGCCGGGCCACGGGCGAGCGATGGTGAGATAGCCGGATTCGCCGGGTTCGACCGGTTCGCCGGCCTCGTCGACGACTCGAACGTCGATACCCGGTAGTCCGGGGCCGGCGGCGCCGGGTTTCATGTCGTCGATCGCCGGCAGCGTCGAGACCGTCACGGCGCCGGTTTCGGTCTGCCACCAGGTGTCGACGATCGGACACGCTTCGCGACCGACGTGCTCGTAGTACCAGTTCCACGGGCGCGGACTGATCGGCTCGCCGACCGACCCGAGCAGGCGCAGCGAGGAGAGGTCGTGTCGGTCCGGATACTCCGGTCCCCACTTCATGAACGCGCGAATCGCCGTCGGCGCCGTGTAGAAGATGTCGACCGCGTTCCGGTCGGCGATTTCCCAGAGGCGATCCCGGTCGGGATAGTCCGGCGTCCCCTCGTACATTACGGTCGTCGTTCCGAGCGCCAGCGGGCCGTAGACGATGTAGGAGTGGCCCGTGATCCAGCCGATGTCCGCCGCACACCAGTAGGTGTCCTCCGGCTTGACGTCCAGGACGGCGTGGCTCGTCCAGGCCGCGTGGGCGAGATAGCCCCCCGTCGTGTGGACGACGCCTTTCGGCTCCCCGGTCGTCCCGGAGGTGTACATCAGAAACAGCATGTCCTCGGCGTCCCGGGAGACCGGGTCGACGGTCGCGCCCGAAAACGTCTCGCGCAGTTCGTGATAGTCGTACTCCCCGTCGCCGAGCACGTGGGGGAGGTCGTCGCCGAGGCGGTCGACGACGACCGCCTGGACGTCCTGTTCGAGTTTCAGCAGGGCGTTGTCGGCCTTGCTCTTCTGGTTGAACGCATCGCCCCGGCGATAGTAGCCGTCGCAGGTGAGCAGGTACTCGCTGTCGGCGGCGTCCATCCGCGTCGCCAGCGCGTCGGCCGAGAGTCCGGCGAAGACGACGCTGTGTGGCGCGCCGATTCGCGCGCAGGCGAGCATCGCGATCGGCAGTTCCGGGATCATCGGCAGGTAGATCGTCACCACGTCGTCTTCCTCGACGCCCAGGTCCCGCAACGCGGCGGCGACCTCGTTGACCGCGACGTACAGGTCGCGGTAGGTGTAGGTCCGACGCTCGCCGTGTTTTCCTTCCCAGCGGATCGCCGTGTGGGTCTTGCGCCCCGACTCGAGGTGGCGATCGATGCAGTTGTAGGCGGCGTTGAGCCGTCCGCCCGTAAACCACCGGTAGAACGGCGCGTCCTCGTCCTCAAGGACGGTGTCGTACGCCTCGTCCCACGACAGGCGGTCGGCCGCACGCTCCCAGCACTCCGGCCACTGCGCTTCGAACGTCTCGTAGATCTCCGGATCAGTGACGTTTGCCTGTTCGACGAACGACGCTGGAGGGCTCCGGGGTGATCCGGTGAGGACGGGGTGGTTGCGACTCCGCCCCCGCCCGTTCCGATCGACCATTGTCTCGTTCGAACCGACGGCCGTCAGGCGAATAAGCGTTCGCCCTCCGAACGTTTTTACTCGGATCCTCACGCGGCCTGCGGCCGCGCTCGAACCCGAGCAAAAAACGACCTCAGAAATCAAAGATTTCTGATGGGCCCGCAAGAGCGGAGCTCTTGTGGACTTCGATGAAAAAGACCGAGCGCGCTGGTGCGCGCTCGGTGAACCGCTCACTCCGTTCGCGGATGCCTCGTGAAAGCCTCAGCTACTCGAGTCACCGAAACTGGAGGAACCGCCGCTCGTCGCCGCGGTCTCCCACCGCCGGATAGAGCACGACGAAGTTGCCGTCGGTGACTCGAGCCACCGTCGTCGGCAGCTGCCCCAGCGCGGGATCCCAGCCCATCGTGCCGCGGCGGGCGCTCATCGGGACGACGAGGTCGGTTTCGTCGACGGTCTCCTCGAGCGTTCGTTCGACGCCGTCCCAGCCGCCGACGCGCTCGAAGGTGGCCGGCACGTCAGGCTCGACCATGTCGAACAGCCGCTCGAACTGCTCGGGATTGCCGTCCACGACGACGCCTCGAATCGGCGCACCGACCTGTTCCGCGAGGTGTTCGACCGTGTGGACGGCCTCGTAGAAGCCGTCGTTGTGGTCGATCCCCGGCGGGAGGACGACGACGACCTCGCCCGTCGTATTCAGCGGTTGACGGACGTGCGAGACGAGCACGAGCTGTTCCGTCCGAACGAGGACCTGATCGATCACGCTGCCGAACACGCGCTGATGGCGGGGTTCGCCGTCCCAGCCGATGACGAGGGTCGTGATTCGGTTCTCGAGGACCGCACGGATGATCCCCGAGGCGACGTTGGCGTCGACGCGAGTCTGAGGGTCGACCGGAACCTCGGCGCCGGCGGTGTAGGCTTCGGTCTCCGCGAGGATCGCCTCGATTTCGGCGACGTCGGCTTCGGCGCGATCGCTCTGCTCGGCGACGCTCAGCGTATAGAGGGGCTGTTCGTCGTCGGGTTCGCGAACGAACAACGCGAGGTCGAGCAGCCGGTCGCGATACTGGGAATCGCGCGAAAACGGAACCATGACTCGCTGGGGTGCAGACCGCGGGTCGTACGTCGTGCGCTCGGCCGCGCTGGCGACCGCGCGGCCGTAGCGGTCGACGACGGTCGGGCTGATAACGCTGACGACGAGGATCATCAGGACGACCGCGTTGAGCATCGCCTCGCCGAACAGGTCGACCTGAAATCCGATGAGCACGATGGCGAGCGCGGCCGCGGCCTGTCCGACCGAGAGTCCGAACATCGTCATCGTCTCGTCGTGCGTGTAGCCGTATCGCGTCGCGGTGACCCAGGCCGCCGCGTACTTCGTCGCGATCACGAGGACGACGAACGCGGCGGCGATCGTCAGCGTCTCGGGACCGTCGGCCAACACGCGGACGTCGACGAGCATCCCGACCGACAGCAAAAAGAAGGGGATAAAGAGGGCGTTCCCGACGAACTCGATTCGGTTCATCAACGGGCCGTGCTCGGGCACGAGCCGATTGAGCACGAGCCCGGCGAGGAACGCGCCGACGATGTACTCGATCCCCGCCGCGTGAGCGAAAAAGGCGGAGAAGAAGAGCACGGCCATGACGAACAGGAATTCGACGTAACTCTCCTGGTTTACCGTCCGGAAGAACCACCGACCGAGCCGCGGGACGAGCAGCCAGACGCCCGCGAAGAAGACGGTCAGGCCGACGGTCAACTCGAGCCAGAACGCCGGGCCGAGTTCACCCTCTGTGCCGGCGATGACGACCGCGAGGACGAGCAAGGCCAGCGTGTCGGTGATGATCGTTCCCCCGATCGTCGCCGTGACGCTCTCGGTCTTGGCGATGCCGAGGCGACTGACCACCGGGTACGCAAGCAGCGTATGCGAGGCGAAGATCGCGGCGAACAGCGCCGCGGCGCCGAGCGAGAGTCCCAGCAGGAAGTAGCCCACGACGGTGCCGACCACCTGCGGGATAACGAACGAGCAGAGCCCGAAGACGACGCTTCGATCCTTGTACTCGATGAACTGCGAGAGGTTGATCTCGAGGCCGGCGACGAACATCAGGTAGACGATTCCGACCTCGCCGAGCAACACGATCGTCTCGTCGCGCGCGAGGAGGCCGATCCCGTTCGGGCCGATCGCCGCGCCGATGAGGATGATGCCGACGATTCCCGGCAGCCGGTACCGACCGAGAAGCAGCGGCGCGATCAGAAAGGCGAACATCGCGATCCCGAAGATGAGGATCGGGTCGTCGATCGGAAGCTCCGGAACGGCGACGCTCATCGTAGCGCCTGCGGACGAGACGCGACGGCGCTTACCGCGACGGTCCTGACTGGCACGTGTCTACGGAGGTCGTCAACGACCGACCACAAACGGTCTCGGGTCGGCTCGGTTTCTGCCGATATCGTCGGGCTCGAAAGCGCCCGACAGACGGCTCTCGAGGCGATTCCACTCGTCGGCGGCCGCGAGACGACGCTCGACCGACGGGATCAGTCGATCATCGAATCGATGTCGGTGATCTCCTCGGGCTCGACGGCTTCCTCGGGTCGGCGAACGACGTAGACGTCGTAGCGCTGGTCGCTCGCGACCGGGCCGCCGACGCTCGACTGCGGTGCGATCACCGAACCGGCGTTTTCCGAGCCGATGAACACCACCGAGGCTTCGACGTCGGCCGCGACGCGGCGAATCTCGCGGACGACGTTCTTCGTCGCGGTCGCTGTCGGCTCGTCGGAACTGACACGCTCGGTTCGAACCGTCGCCTCCGGCGCCGTCTCCGCCGCGTACTCCGCCATCCCGGATTCGACCGCCTCGAGGTCGAACGGTTCGCCCTCCGTGATCCAGCCCCGCTCCCGTGCGTACTCGTCGTCGTCCGGCACCACGGTCAGGACGACGACCTCCTCGTCGAGTAACTCGCCGAATTCGGTTGCTTTCTCGAGCGCGTTTCTCGCCAGCTCCGACCCGTCGAAGGGAACGAGTAGCGTCATACTATTCACTCACACGACAGCCAAAGTAAATGTTCGGCCTCCGACAGCCGACGGGACGCTCACTCGTCGGCTTCGATCACGAACACCGGACGGTCAGCGATTCTGACGAGCGCGTCGACGGTGCCGCCGAGGAGTTGTCGCCGCAGCGACGAGCGGCCGCGCGCGCCGACGACGATCACGTCCGCCTCGCAGTCGTCGGCTTCCGCGAGGATTTCCTCGTGTGGAACGCCCGTTCGGATCGCCGTCTCGATCGGAACCGACGCGTCTCGAGCCGACGCCGAAACGTCCTCGAGCGTCTCCTCCGCGGCCGCTCTCCGGCGCTTCTCGACAACCTCGGGATCGACGATCGCGTTGTCGTACTCGGTTCGGCTCTCGAGGACGGTGACGGCCGACAGTTCGGCGTCGAACTGACGCGCGAGTCCGATCGCGTGTTCGGCGGCGGCTGCCGCCGTTTCGCTCCCGTCGGTGGCGACGAGAATCGAATCGTACATGGTTTCGCTAGGGCTTCGGTCGACAAAGCTTCGGGGGCCACGCCGCCGACCACCGAAATCGGACCGAAACCTCGAAAGACTTTACGACGCGATTCGTAGCGACGACTATGTCCGACGAAGTTCCGGTGGAGTCGACGGATCTCCTCGTCCTCATCGCCGTGTCGCTCGGCGGCGGAACGCTCATCGCGTCGCTGCTCGTGACGCCGGCGGTCTCGCCGCAGTTCATCAACGCGATTTTCGTCAGCGCGATGTTTCTCGCGTTCTTTCTCTTTATCCCGATCATGGGCGCGCGACTGTTCATCGACGACGACGGCGAGGAGAGCGACCCCGAGGCCGAGACCGACGTCGAGCACTGACCGACCGTACTCGCTGTGCGCCCGGGAACCCACGGTCAGTTCCTGTCGGGCATCGTCGAGTGACGCGCGGTCCCCTTCATATCGGCCCGCTCCGACGGCGGCGGCGCCATCGTCGAGTGACGCGTGGCGCCGCCCGAGGTTCCGCTCCCGGAGCCGAGGTCGGTCTCGAGAAGGCCGTCGTCCTCGTCTTCGCCCGCTTCACCCTCGCTACCGTCCTCGTCCGAGCCCTCGACCGCGCCCGCGCTTCGTTGCTGGAGCTGTTCCTGTAGCCCCTCGAGTTCGCCCCCGACGTCCGAGAACGTCGACTCCACCGTCGACCGGAGCTGGTCGGCGAGATCGTCACCGTCGTCGACCTCGTCTTCGTCGGTCTCCGCGGCCGATTCACTCTCGTCCGCGTCGTCCTCGTCGTCGGCGAGCAACGCGTCGAGTCCGTCGCTCTCCGACGCCGTCTCGGCGACCGATTCGACCGTGTCCTCGATCACGCCCGTATCGTCTGCGTCCTCGTCCGGGTCCGCGTCCGCGTCGTCCGCCTCCCCCTCCGTTCCGCCGTCGGCCGACTCGTCGTCCTCGAGCGTCTCCGAGACGGCGTCGGCCGCGGTCTCGAGAAGCCCGCCCTCGTCGTCCGTATCGTCCTTGCCGCCGTCGCCCGCATCGCCCTCGCCGTCTCCGTCCGCGGTCGTCTCGCCGTCGTCCGTGTCGTCCGCCGATTCCGCCGGCTCGTCGGCATCGTCCGTGCCGATCGATTCCCGCAGTTCGTCGACCGCCCCCTCGAGCGCCTCGTCGTCGTCCCGCCCGGCGAGATTCGAGAGGTTCAGTAGTCGCTGTAGCTCCTCGACCCGCTCCGGATCGCCGCGCGCGATGGCCGCCGGGAGCGAGTCCGGCTCGCTCCCGTCGGGCAACTCGGCCAGTCCGACCGCCTCGAGCAGCGCCTCCGGATCGGCGTCTTCGAGCAGTTCGTCCGCGCGCGTCGCAGTCTCGAGGAGGTCCGCATCCCCGTCGGCGTCGTCCTCGTCGCGAAGTGCCGCCCCGCTGGCGGCCGCCGCCTCGTCCAGTATCTCCCGGATCTCCTGATCGAGGTTCTGGTGTTGTTGGGTCATGGGTGCTCGTGGTGGTCTCGGCGCCGCTTCGAGATGATCGTCCGACCGCTGTATCGTCGCTGCCGTCGGCTGCCGGCCCGCGCTCGAGCGACCGTCGCGATTTCGCTCTGTCGACCGACCGATCGGCTCCGATCGACCGTCAGTCTGCCTCGGCTTCGGGCTCCTCTTCCGCTTCGTCGTCGCTCGAGTCGGTTTCACCGTCGGTGACGGCCGTGATGATCTCCTCGGTCATCTCGTCGCGGCTGAGGTTGGCCTTCACGCCGATGTCCTTGGCCACCGACTGGAGGTCGTCGTAGGACATGACTCCGAGGAAGTCCTCGAGGGTGTCTTTTCGAAGGTCCGCAACGTCCTCGACCGACGGCCCGCTCTCGTCGTCTTCGGCTTCCGTCTTGTCCTCACCTTCCTCGTCATCGGCCACTTCGTCCTCGACTTCCTCGTCATCGGCCACTTCGTCCTCGACTTCCTCGTCATCGGCCACTTCGTCCTCGGCTTCCTCGCCATCGGCCACTTCGTCCTCACCTTCCTCGTCATCGGCCACTTCGTCCTCACCTTCCTCGTCATCGGCCACTTCGTCCTCACCTTCCTCGTCATCGGCCGCTTCGTCCTCGGCTTCCTCGTCATCGGCCGCTTCGTCCTCGGCTTCCTCGTCTTCGACCGACTCCTGGGCCTCGTCCTCGAGGTCGTCTTCCTCCCCCGCAGCGTCGGCATCGTCAACCTCGCTTTCGTCCTCGAGGGCCTCCTCATCATCCTCGTCCGCGTCGGCTTCATCAGCGGTCTCTTCCTCGTCGTCCCCTTCAGCCGCTTCGTCAGCCGCCTCCTCCTCATCGTCGCGCTCGAGTAACTCGTCGAGACCGCTGGCTTCGCTGACGTCTTCGGCAGTGTCGGTGACGCTCTCAGCGACCGACTCGGCCGTGCCCTCCTCGTCGGCGTCGTCAGCCGCCGCTTCGTCGGCCGCTTCTTCCTCGTCCGCCTCGCGTTCGGTATCGGGCTCGATGAGGCCCTCGAGGCTGCTCCCTTCGGTCGCGTTCTGGACCATCGAGCGAACGACGTCCTTGGCCTGGTTCTTCTCGATGACCTGCTGGAACGCGTTTCGGATCGCCTCCGTGAGGTCCGCCTGCATCTCCGCGCGGCTCTTGTCCTCCTCGAGTCCCTGGGCGATGGTCTCGTGAATCGCGCGTCCGAGCGCGGCGCCGAGTTCGCGACCGGCGCGTTCGCCCAGTTCGCGACCGACTGCGGCGCCGACGTCGCCGCCGTCGATACTGTCCTCAATGCTGCCGTTGTTGAGGAGTTCCGCCACGTCGAGCTGGTCCGTTACTTCCTGGCTGACCAGTTCCGTGAGGCCGTTTCCGCTCTCGCTCTCGCTTTCGCTTTCACTCATTTTCGTCACCTCGAGCGCTCGCCGAATCGGTGGTGGATCGCTGTCTCATCGTTATTCCTCCCCGCCCTCGTTTTCGTCGTCGCCGGATTCGTCGTCGGTACGTTCGGCGTCGTCCGGTTCCTCGTCCCCGCCAGCGTCGTCGGCGTCCGACTCGGATTCGTCGTCGGATTCATCGTCGGTTTCGCCCTCGCCGTCTGCGTCTGCGTCGTCCGTCGCTTCGTCGGCTTCGTCAGCGCTCTCGTCTTCGTCACGGTCGTCAGCGTCCTCGTCCTCGACGTCCGTCTCGTCGGCTTCTTCTTCCGACTCGTCAGCCTCGTCTTCGTCCGCTTCCGCTGACTCGTCGGCGCCGAACAGTTCGTCGACGACCATGTCGCCGACCGCGCGGCCGGCCGATTCGCCGACGTTCCGTCCGACGGCCGCACCGATTTCGGCGCCGAGGGCTTCCCCGAGGGGCCTGTCCTCGTCGACCTGCCCTTCCAGTTGTGTCCCCGCGACCAGTTCGTCGACGTCGATGTTCTCGAGGACTGCATCGTAGTCGATGCGCCGTTCGGTTGTCTCGGGTTCGGTACTCTCGCTCTCGGCTCCGCGTTCGGTCTCGCTTTCGCTCATCGTTAGGCTGCCTCCTGGGCGCCGCCGGATTGATCGCTCGCCTCGCCCGGTTCACCCTCCGGCTCGAGTTGCTCGATCACCTGCCGAATCGCCTGGCTGACGACCGATGCGACGAGATCCTCGACCGGAAGGCCGGGGATGAGTCCGACCAACCGCTCTTTCAACCAGCTGGTCGCTCTGGCGATCGGGCCGGGCGACTCGGTTGCCTCTTCCTCGCTTTCGCCCTCTTCCTCGGCGTCGGTTTCCTCGGCACCCTCTGCTTCTTCCACCTCCTCGTCGGGCGTTTCTTCGGCGGCTGCCTCGTCCGGCGCGGCCTCTTCGGCGCCGCCAAAGAGGCTTCTGAGCCACTCGACGGGCGTTCCGAGGATATCCTTCAGCCGGCTGAACAGCGACGAGAGAACCCCGCCAGCGTCCTCCGCTTCTTCCTCGTCCTCGGCGTCCGCCGTCTCGCCGCCGATGCCGAGCAGTTCCAGCGGCTTGCGCAGCACCTTCGTCAGGAACTCCTTGGGCCGCTCGAGCAGGCCACTGAGCAACTCGGTCGGGTTCTCGAGCAGGCCGCTCAGGGCGTCTTTCGCCTTTCCGGGGAGCTTCTTGAGAAACTCGATGGGCTTGCTCAGCACCTCTTTGGCCTTGTCCAGCATGGCGCCGGGGCCGTCGAGCAGTCCCGTGACGGCAGAGAGTAGGTTCCCGAGCAGGTTGTTCTCGCCCGGCCGCGCCGAGAGGTCGAGCTGGACCGGATTGAGGTTGACCTCGAGGCCGAGCAGGTCCAGGAAGAGCCCGTCGAGGTCGAGGTGCAACACGCCGGAGGCGTCGTCGCCCTCGTAGACCTCCTCGGCGTCCGCGGCGTGGTCCTCGGCGCGGTCGTCTTCGACGAGGTCACCGGTGTCGTCGCTGTCCTCCGATTCTGCTTCCTCGTCTGCCTCTTCGCCGGCGTCCTCGTCCTCGATGTCTTCTCCGACACCCTCATCGTCGGCTTCTTCTTCTTCAGGCTCCTCTTCCTCGGCTTCTTCTTCAGCCGCCTCGTCTTCGGCCTCCTCTTCGACGTCTTCGTCTTCTACCCCTTCTTCAGCCGGTTCATCCTCGGCCATTTCTTCGTCCTCCGATTCACCCTCGGACTCTTCTTCGGCTTCCTCGTCCGCCGATTCTTCTTCAGCTGCCTCATCCTCGGCTTCTTCTTCGACGTCTTCGGCCTCCTCGTCTTCGGCCGCTTCTTCGGCCTCCTCGTCCTCGGATTCCGCCTCAGCTTCGTCGCTTTCCGCTTCCTGTGCGTCCGACTCGTCTTCGGAATCGGATTCTTCGCCGTCCGGTTCGGCCTCCTCCTCGAGTCCGTCCTCCTCGACTTCGTCCTCGAGTTCGCCTTCGGGGTGCGTGTCTTCGTCGTCTTCGTCTTCCGGTTCCATCTCCGCCTGTCCACCATCGGGTAGCACCGTCCGGGTTGCGTCTCTCGCGTTCTCACCGTCGTGATGGGAGTCCGAGCGATCCGAAACGTCCATGGGATCGAGACACTCCTCGGAGCCGTCATCTTCTAGTCCTGCTGTCATTATACGCAAAACCCACGTGAGTGAGCGTTGTGGTAATTGCCCTTGCGTATGCGATTGTCGGGCAAAGCAACTACTCGCGAACGGACCGGTGCGAAAATCGGTGTGAGCGGACCCGCTCGAGTCGCGCGAACCCGGAACGACTCAGTTTAGTCTGGAGACACACAGCCGATACGCACCGCGCGTCTCGCCCTCGTCGTGGTACTCGACAGGCTCTTCGATCGCGGCGAGCGTGTCGCCGCCGACGGCGGCGGCCGTCGCGATTCCCGAAAATCGCTCGAGAGCGGTGGGACCATTTTCTCGGTCGAAACAGCGAACGGCGTGGGTTTCGGGATCGCGAACGCGGAAATTCTGGGCGCAGGGGGCGACGATCGTCTCGCCGGCGGCGGCGAGTCCGTGGACGAAGCCGCGGACCGAATCGTCCCACAGCGGTTCGCCGCCGTCGCCACCGTCGCCGGCGGCGTCGACCGTCACGATCCGGTGTTCGTTCGGGTGTCGTCCGTCGGTCTCGCGGCTCTCGACGGCGTAGGTGTTTCCGGTGACGAACGTCACCCGACCGTCCGCGATCGCCGCGTGATTCGGGTAGGCGTACAGCGTCTCGCCGTCGATCTCCGTCTCGACCGCGAGGTCGACGTGCCACCGTTCGGCGCCGCCGGAGCCGAGCAGGTAGCCGCGCTTATCGCCGTGGCTCGCGACCGCGACCGCGTCGCCGTCGACGGCGACGTCGCCGACGCGCCGGTCGCCCTCGGTGCCGGGGTCCCAGGTCCACTCGAGGTCGCCCGTCTCGGCCTCGAGGACGACGAGGCCGGTGTCGTGGTCGCCCATACAGCGGTTGTATCCCACGGCGAGCGTCTCGCCGTCGGCGTCTCCGTCGATCGCGATCGGCGAGGCGTCGGTCTCGTAGCGCCAGCGCACCGTCCCGTCGCCGTCGAACGCGTAGACGACGCTGTGCCACCGGCGCGTCTCGCCGTCGCGCTCGTAGCGTCGCGCGGCGGCGTAGACCCCGTCGCCGGCCGGATCGGGCTCGAGGGCGACGACGTAGGGGAGGTAGAAAATCGACTCGGAGACGGGTTCGCCGAGGTCGTCGACGGTGTCGTACCGCCAGCGCTGCTCGCCCGTGGCGGCGTCGTAGGCCGCGATCGTGCCCGTCTCGCCGCGACCGGCGACGACGATCGCACCGGATTCGGTCGCGCGGCGTCCCGTTCGCTGCGCGCCGAGGTCGGCGATTCCGACCGCGTGCTCCGGATGGACGGCCGTCCAGCGCGTCTCGAGCGAGTCGGTTCCGCGGGCGGTGACGGTGCCGTCCCACTCGCCGGTGAGGACGCAGTCGCCGCCCTCGGTCACGCAGACCGCAGAGCGCGTCCACATGTGACGGCTCCGGGCCGACTCGATCTCGCCGAGCGGGACGGACTCGAACTCGAGGTCGCCGTCTGAGTGTGGTCGTCGGTCTCGCTCGTGCTCTCGGTCCCGTTCTTGGTTCTGTTCGTGTTCCTGTCCTCGTCCCTGTTCGCCGTCGGTAGTGGCGCTGTCGGCAGTTTCGGACATCCGTTCTCACTCCTCGATCGGGAACAGTTCGTGGAGCATATCGTGGGATGTTCCGAGTCCGTCGACGATCTGCCCACCTTGTGTCGTCAGTCGCTGAACCGTCTGTTCGGCGTTGCGAACCTCGAGGAGGCGACCTCGCGTGTAGTCGTACTCGGGATCGTCGGCGTCCATCTCGGCGACTTCTTCCTCCAGGTCGACGAGCGCCGCGTCGAGGTGGCGTTCGATTTCGGCGAGGCTGTCGGCCTCGACGAGACCCTCGATCGGCCCGTCGATGTGGCCCTCGAGTTCCGTCTCGGCGTGGTCGCGGGCGTGTTGGTCCCCGACGCCGAGGACGTTCATCAGTGCGAGTCGTAGCGCTTCGATTTCGTGGCAGCTCATGTCTATCTCTGTGTCCGTGTTCGTGTGGTACTCGTTACACTCGTTACAGGTCAGTTAGCGGGCGATACCTCCGTCATAACGTCTGATCGACCAGTTCGCTGACGATCCGGTCTCGGTCGAGGTGATCCGCGACGATCCGTTCGGCGTCCTCGCTGGCGACGTCGCCGTACCAGATTCCGTCGGGATAGACGGCGACCATCGGCCCGTCGCCACAGCGACCGAGACACGACGAGCGCGTGATCCGGGCGTCGCAGTGCTCGGAATCGCGCACTTCCTGTCGCAGTCGCTCGAGGACCGACGGCGACCCCATGTCGGCGCAGGTCCGGTTCGTACAGACCGCGACGTGTTTCGCCGGCGCGTCGTGGGTGTGGGGCTCGTCGTCGACGTCCTCGCGGTCGGCGTGGGCCTCCTGATGGGCCAGCGCCCTGAGCATCGCCCGCGCGCCGCCGACGTCTTCCTCGTAGCCCTCGAGGTCGACCTTGTACTTGCAGGTGTCACAGGACATCTCGACGCTGTCGGTGCGCGCTTCCTGCCAGCGGTCGGCGAAGACGTCGAGCAGCCGCGAGTCCGTTCCGAGCGGCTCGCCCGCC
>NZ_AOHZ01000021.1 GCF_000337215.1 Natronolimnohabitans innermongolicus JCM 12255
GAGTACGCCGTCGCCGAGCATGTACGGCAACACGACGATCGCGTCGGGTCGGTGCTTCGAGAGTCCGTGGAGCGTCTCCTCGAGCGTCGGCTCCGTGACGCCGATGAACGAGGCCTCGACGCGGGAGAACTCGCGACCCTCGTAGAGCAAGCGGGCGAGTTTGTGGACGTCGCCGTTGGCGTCGGGATCGCTCGAGCCCCGCCCGCAGCAGACGACGGCGACGTCATCGGCGTCGCGGTCGACGCCCAGGTCGGCCTCGACGGCGGCCGCGCGGTCGTCGAGCAGGTCCAGGATTGCGGGGTGGATACCGAGGTGCGTCCCGTTGTCGATTTCGACGTCGTACGTCGCGCGGGCCTGCTCGATCGCCAGCGGCACGTCGTTTTTCACGTGGCTCGCCGCGAACAACGAGCAGTGGACGACCGTTACGCGCGAGGCGACCGGCTCGAGGCCGGCGAACGCGTCGTCGATCGCCGGCTCCGCGAGTTCGAGGAACGCGGCGTCGACGGGGATGTCCAGGCGGGACTCGAGGCCGGCGGCCAGCTCTCGGACTTGCTCGTTTGACTTCTCCCGGCGGGAGCCGTGGCCCACGAGCAAGACGGCCTCGTCGTCGAAAGCGGCCGTCGCGGTCGCGGATCGTGATTCGTCGGGTGTGCTCATTGATGGGGGTAGCGGTGTCGCGGTCGTTACTCGTCGTACGCGTCGGCCTGCTCGAGGCTCCGCTCGAGCTTTCGGCGGCGGCTCGGGGCGAACAGTCCGGTCTCCTCGCAGTCCGCGTAGAGCCAGGATCCGAACTCGGGTGCGGCGTCGTCGTCGACGCCGAACCAGTAGCCGCCCGACGACGTCTCGCCGAGCTCGCCGTAGGGTGCGTTCGCGGGGCAGTCCTCGAGCAGTTCCTGGATCGCCGCGAGTAGTTCTCGGTCGTCGTGGACGAACGAGATGCCGACCGTTCCGCTCGAAGATTTGAAGCAGACCGTGCCACAGCCCTCGAGCAGCCCTCGCAGGAGTTCGCGGTCGTGACTCGAGAAGGCCCCGAAGCGGTAGTTTCCGCGGCCGTCGACGGGGAGGCCGAGCGCGCCGCTGCGGCCGAGCAGGTTCGATTCGTCATCGTCGACCTCGGCGTTGCCGTCGCCGCGTTCGGCGCCGATCGAGAGCGTGTACTCGTCTTCGGTACGGGTGATCGAGGTGTCGTGTGCGTACTCGCGGGTCGTGGTGTCGTGTGCGAGGTCGCCGCCGGCGACGGCCGCGAGCACCTGCGCGGATTCCTCGTCGGTGGTCACGACGTCGATACCGTCGTCCGAGACGTCGCCGCTGCCGGCGACGTGACCCCAGAAGTACGCCGTCGCGGGGTGGCCCGCGAGCGGGTCGGCCGGGACCTCGATCTCGAGCGGGGCCGCTCCGTCGCCGTCGTCGGTACCGGCGACAGCGTCGCTCATTCGCCCACCTCCTCGACGACGATGGCGTCGGTCGGACAGGCTGCAGCGGCCTGTCTCGCCTCGTCGATTCGGTCGTCGTCGAACGCCGCGACGACGCGCTCTGGGGTGTCGGTCACGTCGCCCTCGCAGTCGTAGATCGGGTCCGCGTTCGGGTCGATCGTCGCCAGGCCGTCCTCGCCCTCGACGAACCGCGGGTCTCGGGTCAGGCAGGCGAAGATGCCGTCGCAGGCGTCTTTCTCGACGGAGACTTCGTATCGTGTCATTGTGTGTCGTGAGTGTCGGCGTCAGCGTTCAGTAGTCGTACTTCGTCTCGTAGCCCCGCGGCGTCACCATCCGGTCGTCCCAGACGTAGGTGTCCTCGGTGCCGACGACGATCGTCGTCGTCATGTCGATGATTTCGTGCTCGCCGAGTTCCTCGAGTTCGGCGAGTTCGGTGATCATCACCTGCTCGTCCTCGCGGCCGGCACCGTGGACGATGCCGACCGGCGTGTCGGGCTCGCGGTGGGTCAAGAGGATTTCACAGGCTTTCTGGAAGTTCTCGCGGCGCTTGCGGCTCCAGGGGTTGTAGATCGTGATCGTGAAGTTCTCGCTGGCGACGGAGTGAAGCCGGGACTCGATCTCGGGCATCGGGACGAGGTGGTCCGACAGCGAGACCGAGACGGTGTCGTTCACCAGCGGCGCGCCGAGGCGCGCCCCGCAGGACTGGGCCGCGGGGACGCCCGGAATCACTTCGAAGTCGACCATCGACGCCGTCGCGCCCTTCGACTCCAAGATCTCGAGGGCCAGCCCAGCGAGCGCGTAGACGTTCGGGTCGCCGCTGCCGACGATGGCGACGTCGTTGCCCGCGAGCGCGCGGTCGATCGACTCCTCCGTGCGGGAGACCTCGCCGCACATCGGCGTGTCGTAGATGTCGTCGGCCTGCTCGGTGATCTCGTCCGGGATGAGCTCGATGTAGGTCGTGTAGCCGACGATGTGATCGGCCTCGAACAGTGCGTCCTTCGCGCGCTGGGTCATCCCCTCCGGGTGGCCGGGACCGAGCCCGACGGCGAGGAGTTGGCCGGGGTCGGCGTCGAAATCTTCGATCGTGGCGCCCACTTCCTGTTCGTTGCTCGAGTCGTCCGAACTCGAGTTCGAGGCGCCGCATTTAGAGCCGCTCGAGTCCGTCGCGTCGCTCGAAGAGCCACCGCATTTGGACCCGCTCGAGCCGTCCGAACCGCTCGAGGAGGCGCCACACTTCGAGCCACTCGATGCTGTTTCCGCCTCGGTTTCGGCAGTGCTCGAGGAGGCGCCGCAGTTCGATGTCGATTCGTCGTCAGCGTCCGCGTTGGTGTCCGTGCTCATTGGTGTGTCGGGTATGGAGGTTCAGAAGTCGTCGACGTCACGCCCGCCGCGGGGGGTGACGAGGTACGTTCGATCGTCGTTGCGCCAGGTTTCGGTCTCGTGGGTGCCGATGATCAGCGAGGAGCCCATTCCGGAGACCTTCTCGTCGTGGTCGGCGGCCTCGCCGAGGGTCGTAACGAACTCGCTCTCGCCGTTTCGGCCGGCGTCCTCGCGGCCGGCGTCGTTGACGATGGCCACGAGGGCGTCGTCGGTCCGCTCCTCGCGGACGATCTCGACCGCCCGCTCGTAGTTTCGCCAGCAGTTGTAGAGGACGATCACGAAGTCCGAAATCGCGGCCGCTCGAAGCTTCTCCTCGATCTCCTCCCAGCCGCGCCACTTGTCCGACAGCGAGACCGTACAGAAGTCGTTGCACAGCGGCGCGCCGACGTTGGCTGCGCCGCCGAGCGCCGCCGTGAGACCGGGAACGATCTCGATCGGCACGTCCGTCGCCGACTCCTCCTCGGCCATCGTGAAGATGAGGTCCGACTTGCCGTAGACGGAGGGATCGCCGCCGGAGACGTGCGCCACGTCCTTTCCTTCGCGGACGTAGTCGAACGCCGCACGGGCGAGTTCGATCTGGCGCCCCATCGACGAGCGGACGATCTCCTGTTCGAAGCCGTCCTCGCGCGTGGCGATGCCGTCCTCGTCCGTTCGCTCCTCCGAGGGGATGGTCCCGTCGTCGCGAAGGAACGCCTGGTAGAGGGTCGAGGCGATGACGACGTCGGCCGACTCGATGACGCGCTTTGCCTTCACGGTCATGTGGTCCGGCAGCCCGGGACCGATGCCGACGACGTAGAGGGTGCCGTGATCGTCGGGGGTGCCCGCGGCCTCGGTCTCGGTCTCGGCCTCGGCGTTCGTATCGTCGACGCTCATCGGCCGATCGCCACCGTGACCTCGTTCTCGTAGCCGATCTTCTCGAGGACCAACTCCCGCTCGGCTCCGCCGGCGATCGCACTCGCCTCGGAGACGCCGGGCCAGCCGATCAGCTCCTTCGACTTCGAGGGCGTCGGCCCCTCGTGAGCGAGCAGCGTTTCCTTATCGAAGGCGACGACGCCGAGGTCGAGTTCAGTAGCGGCCTCGAGCAGGCCTTCCTCCTCTTCCTTCCGCGTCGCGGTGGCGACGAACTCGACGTCCTCGAGGTCGTAGTCGGTCTGTGCGAGGGCTTCCTCCCACGCGGCGAGAAACGCCTCCGCGCTCGCGCCGGAGACGCTGCCGGTGCCGAGGACGATTCCGTCCTGCGTGTTGCGCTTGAGCACCGTCACGTCGTCGCCGACGAGGACGGCCTTCGGCCCCTCGAGTCGCTCGACGGGGCCCAGATCATCGTCGAGGACGGCGAGGTTCGTCTTCACGGTCGAGTCGCCGTTGACGACGTGGGCGTCCATCGCCTTCGCGCGGGACTCGACGCCCTGCTTGCCCGCCGCCTCGGAGGCGGTGGTCATCGCCGGCACGGCCCCCATCGTTGCCAGATCCTGTGCGACCTGGTTGGCGCCGTGGTGGCCGCCCGTGATCGGGATGGCCCACGTCAGTTCCTCGTCGACGACGCAGATCGCGGGATCGTCCCACTTGTCGTCCAACAGGTGGGCCGTCTTGCGCATCGCGATCCCCGAGGCCATGAGGCCGATAAAGCAGTCGTACTCGCCCCAGTGCTCCTCGAAGACGTCGCCGTGGTACTCGATGATATCGATCGTCTCGTAGCGGTCCTCGAGTTCCGACTGGATCTCCTCGGCGGTCTCCATCTTCCGGCCGAAGGAGACGATCGCGATCTCCTCGGCGACTTCGCCGTCCGAGTCCGGCGTCGAACAGTGCCCGCTGCTGTCCTCCGACTCCGAACCGGAACTCATCGTCTCACCTCGTTGCGTGCGATCGGTCGTTGCGACTTCACGGTCACCACCACGCAGCCCTCCCTAATACAACCTACGTTTCTTTTGTGAAAGGCTACTTTGGTAGGTCGTCGAAACACTCGCGTTAATATTTATGTCCTGATTTCGAACTAATACCTATCACAATAATAACTGTGGGACATAATAGTAAATAATAATATTAATACATAAAAATTTATTTATTCTGTATTATTTCTATGCTGCATGAGTCGTGAAAAACCCAACACGTCACGAAGAATTATCCTCCGATCGATTGGTTTCGGTGGTGGTCTCTCGCTTGTGCCGGCCGCAAGTGCCGTAGAGTCCTGCCTCGAATCAATCTCGGAGAACCGGTTACGCGAGGTTGCCGTCGAGGCCGCCCCGCATCCCTCCAAACCGGTCATCGCATTTACCACGATTACCGAAGACGAAGGGTATCAGCTGTACGTTGCTCGTGGTACCGAGTCTATCAACGACAAGTTAGCGGAGGAAAACGTCGTCAAACTCACTGACGCCGATGCCGGTGTTCACGGGCTCGAATGGACTCATACCCAGTGGCTCAAGTACTCGGTTGACGATCGAACTGTCGAACGGCAGGTACGATTCCATATGCCGGGGGATATCCCCGTCGCAGGAAACGAACGCGTCGTTTCGGACGAACCCCGCCCACTAAAACGCACCGGGGCCGCTTCCGAAGGCGACATCGCCGTTCAGTCGATCCCAGATATTCCGTATCCGATTGACTGTAAAGACGGCGGTAACGTCTGTTGTACCGACGTTCCGTTCATCCCTGACTGGTGCGTTCGAGCAGAGCGCGACGACGGACATAGTCCGGAGTGTCGAGGTGAAACGGTACCGGCAATGGAGCATGCCCACGTGGCAATCTTTCCGGAGGGCGACTACAGGAGTGGCGTCAACATCTGGGCTGGATACGACGGCAGATGCGTATGGGTCGGCGAGGAACACTACAGTCGTTGGTGTACAAACGTGTGTGCATCGAGCCAAGGCGAGATGCCCAGCGTCAGTGACTTACGTGACGCGTTCGAAGAAGCGATCGAACGGGCGCTCGACGCCGCTGGAATCGCCGCGCCAGCGGTCGTGGTGGCTGCGTTAGCGTACTTCCTCGCCGTTACAACGGTAACACCACCGGCTCCGGGCGTTCCGATCTTCTAACCCAGTATGTCCGATTCGCCCTCAGCGTTCGATCCGACGCACGTGTTGCTGGTCGCTCCGTCGGGCTCGCCGCTCGACCTCACCACTCGAGAGGTTGTCGAGCGGTCGAACGCGGCGCTGTTCGCGGCCCTGGAGCACGTCGACGAAGTGGACCTGTTCGTCGACCTCGAGTGGTGCGCGGAGGAGTTCCCCGAAGTGGCAGACGCGCTGGCCGCCCGCACGACGCGGATCGAGGCGGACGAGTCGAGCGCACACTTTCGAGGCGATCCGTCGGCCCTTCGTCGGGAGCTCCGATTCCTCCTCGATCGAACGACCCACCACCGGGTCGACATGGTCGATCGGATCGAACTTCGACGTGACGGCGAGATCACCGCCCGGTTCGTTCCGGCTCGCGACGAACTCGAACTGGACGCTGCCGACGAGACGGGTGTCGTCGACGCGGTTCGAACGGCCGCGACGGACGCCGGCGCCCGGCTCGTTCCGGGTGGCGTCCTGGTCGAGTGGACCGACGGCGACCGTCGTCTCCGGATCGATCCGCCGGCCCTCGACGTCGAGGGGTGGGGCGTAGCCGACCTCCGACACCTCGAGGCGGCCGTCTGCTATCCCCGGAAGCGACGGATCGAACTGCACTGGGACGACGAGTACGACGGACGGGGCCCGGACGAACCCGTCGACGCCGACGGACTGCTCGAGCGCGTGCGGTCGACGATCGCTCCGCCGCCCAGAGCGCCACCAGCGGCGACGACGGTCGAATCCGGAGCCGCGTTCGAGGCGGTCGCGGACGCGTTCCGACGGCTCGCGGAGCACTTCGAGTTCGAGGTCAGTCGGGTCGATCAGAACGAGACGTGACACGGGACCGTGAGCCCACGCCGCAGCGACCGCGTTACGTCGCGCGGTAGTTCGAACGGCTGCTGTGGACCCCAGTCACGTCAATCGGACGAGGCCTCGTCCTCCGACGCCGCGTCGCTCGAGTCCGCACCCCGGTTCGCCCAGTCGCCGTAGAGGAACGAGCGCTCGTAGCCCGCGCCGGTCACGGCGTCGCCGATGACGACCATCGCCGAGGCCCGGTAGCCGGCGTCCTCGACCTTGTCCGCGATATTGCCCACCGTCCCGACGATCACGTCCTCGTCCGGCCAGGAGGCGTGGTAGATCACGCCGACCGGCGTCTCGGGGTCGTGACCGTCCTCGAGCAACCGATCCATCGTGTCTCGAACCGCGTGGGTGCCCAGATAGATACAGGCCGTCACGTCGCCCATCCCGACGAACTCGGAGATGTGGTCTTCCGCCTCGGTCAGGGTCTTCCCCTGGGGTCGAGTGAACGCGACGTGGTTGGAGACCTCGTTCAGCGTGAGTTGGGTCCGTAGCGTCGCGCTCGCGGCGAACGCGGAGGTGACTCCCGGCACGAAGTAGGTCGGGACGCCCTCGTGCTCTAAGGCGTCCATCTGCTCGAGCGCGGCGCCGTAGATCGCGGGATCGCCGCTGTGCAGGCGGACGACGTTCTCGCCGTCCTCGTAGGCGTCCCGCATGAGGGGGATGAGTTCCTCGAGGTCCTTGCCGACCGAGTTGACGAGTTCCGCGTGATCGCAATACTCGTCCAGGAGTTCGCTGTTGACCAGCGAGCCCGCGTGGACGACGAGGTCGGCTTCCTCGAGCAGTTCCTTGCCCGCGACGGTCAGCAGCCGCGGATTGCCGGGACCGGCGCCGACGAAGGGGATGCCCTCCTGCTCGTCGCCGGCGTTGTGCTCGAAGATGCGGTCGTCCAGCTCCTTGCGGCGGCGCTCGCCCTGCGAGTCGATCGCGTCCTGGGGGTCGTCGTTCGTGGATTCGTCCGTCATACTCAGTGGCCTCCGCAGTCGCCGTGGGCACAGCCCTCGGCTCGCTCGAGTGCGATCTCCGTCCCGCCATCTGCAACCGGCTCGCCGTTCGTCGTCGACTCCTCGTCGCTCGAGACGTCATCGTCGTCGGTCTGTGCCTCCCGCTGGAACGCCGCCGTCGCCTGCTCGACCTCGAGGGATTCCTTCTCGGCGTACGCCAGGGTGTAGTAGTCGCGCTCGTCGATCTCGGACGGATCGTCCGTCACCAGCGTCTCGCCCTGTTCCATGAACAGCCGGCGGCCGTAGGTCACCTCGTAGCCCGCCTCGATGAGCCCCTCGTGGGTCGCCGGCGCGTCGGTGACCTTGAACAGGATCATCCGGTCGGGACCCGTCGGGCTCGCTCCGTTGGCGGCCTCCCGCAGCGAGAGGCCGGCGCCGGCTTCGATCTCGACGCCCAGCGCGGTCGCGAAGGCCGTCACGGCGCTGACGCCGGGGACGATCTCGAGGTCCACGTCGGGATGAAAGGCGTCGATCGTTCGCCGCAGGTGGCCGAACGTGGAGTAGACGTTCGGATCGCCGAGCGTGACGAAGGCGACGTCGCCGTCGCGGGCGTTCGGGGCGATCTCCGCGGCGGCCTCCTTCCACGCCGCGCGCAGTTTCTCCTCGTCTTTCGTCATCGGGAAGTCCAGATCACCAATCTTCGACTCCGCGACGTGCTCGAGTGCGACCGAGCGCGAGAGTCGGCCCGGGGAGTAGACCACGTCGGCCTGCTCGAGTACGCGCTTGCCGCGGACGGTGACGAGGTCCGCCTCGCCGGGGCCGAGGCCGACGCCGTAGAGGGTCATCGCTCGTCACCCCGCGACGCGACTGTCTCGTCGCTCCCGGACCCGTCGGCGGCGATTTTCTTCCCGCCCCCTTCGTCGTCTTCGTCCGAATTCGGCGTCGCGCTCCCGACCAGCATGTAGACCGGGTTGTCCGCGTCGAAACTCGTCGCCCCGGCGAGTTCGTAGCCGTGGCTCACCTGGAACTGGACGACCTCCTCGAGCAGATCCCGCTTCCGGAAGGCGTCGGTCGCCCGCCCGGCGACCTCGAGTCGCGAGACGTTCATGACGATTCGGTCGACGGCGGTCTCGACGGCGTAATCGAGGACGGCCTCGAAGTTGCGGCTCCCGCCGAGAAAGAGCGCGTCGGCGTCGTCGGGCAGTCCCTCGGGTGCTTCCGCGTTGCGCACCTCGACGTCGGCCCGCACCGACTCGGCGTTCGCGGCGAGGTTCTTCTCCGTGGTCTCGAGCCGTTCGGCCTTCCGCTCGACGGCGGTCACCCGCCCGGCCCGCTGTGCGGCTTCGATGGTGACGGCCCCCGTACAGGAGCCGACCTCCGCGAAGTGGTCGTCCTCGGTGAGCGCGAGCTTCGAGCGGACGACCGCCCGGACCTCCGGTTTGGTCGGTCCGGCCTTCGCGTCGTGTGGAAGCGCGATGGGTGGCATCACCCGTGGCAACAGCAGCCGCCCCTAAAACAATTTTGTTTGGAGTAGAGCAAGTTGTATTGCGTAGGTGCGATCGGCGGCGTCCAACGAACGGGTCGGTGAGACGAGTCCGGACGGAGACGGCCTGACGGGACGGGACAGCAGTCACCGGAGTCGACGTCCCTCGAGAGCGGAAATCGGCTCGAGACGATCAGTCCGCGGCGCGTTGTGCCTGGACCGCCGCACGAACGTCGCCGTACTCGTCGAAGTGATCGCTGCCGATGTAGTCGATCGTATCCTGCAGGTACTGGGTCGTCTGCTTACCGATCTGTCGCTGGTCGTAGCCCTCGAACGGCATGTCCATCTGTGGCCCGGTGAGCAGTCGATTCTGAACGTACTCGTCGATTCGTGGTTCGTACACGTCCTGGACGATGTCGGGTTCGGCCTCGGCCAGCCGTTTCATGACCCAGCGGCCGTTCTCGATGTGGCGGGTCTCGTCCTGTCGAACCTTCCCGATAGCGGTCTGGAACGACTCGAGTACGGTCTCGCGTCCCATCTCTTCGGCTTTCAGTTCGATCATCTGGTCGAACGAGAGGTAGCCGCCGCGAGCGAGTTGCGCCTCGACGATACCCATGTAGTTCAGATAGGCTTCGCCGAGTGCGTAGACCAGTTCTCGCTGGTCGCCGCTGTTGATCGCCGCCAGTAGCTCGTCGGCGGTATCGTACAGGTCGTCCGTGCTGTAGCCCTGCTCCTGATAGCCGCCCTCGCGGTAGGGCTCGGTGTCTTGCGTCTCGAAGACCTCCTCGAAGTACCGGCTGAACAGGTCGGTGTGTTTGGCCTCCTCGTAGACCTGCTGGGCCAGGTAGATCTCCTCCTGGACGGTGTCGAACGGCATCTCGTCGTTGTCGAGTGCGTCGAGCGCCATCATGTACGGCGCGAGCGTCCGCGTTACGTCCTCTTCGCCGTCGTAAAATCCCGAGCAGGTCGCCAGGAACCGTCGCTGTTCCGCATCGGAAAACTGTTCCCAGTCGTCTTTGTCCGCCTCAAAATCGTACTGATCGGGGTCCCAGGTTCCCTCTCGCTTTCCCTTCCGATACAGTTCGTAAGGTCTCTCACGGTTACTGTAATCAATTGCCATACTCACACTAGAATGGAACCTAGGTAATGAACGTTAGTGATAGAAACGCTAATACTGTTTAAACTAGTTTATAACAATAATAGTTTCTCCCTGCTGTCACGACGGCGATCCGCCACCGAGCGACTCGAGAAACCGAGCGAACGGGCCGTTTTCGGCGTGGACGGAGAGTCGCGTACCGTGAGGTCGTACTCGGTGGCGCCGTCGTGGCCACCGTCGATGCCGTCGCCACGGATCGTCCCGTCGGCGGTGGCGGGACGGGTGCCGCCCGTCGCCTCGACTGAGTTCACGCACTCGCGTGCAACCGTCGTGCGCACGGCCGGTCCGACTTTCGGTTCGATGGCCCTACTTTCGCGGCGCGTGAAGGCAGATAGGAAGCAGCGTTTCTATCGAATTTCGAGACAGTAACGGAGCCACTACTCTCTTCGTTGACGGTAACGGAGTCATTACCTCGAACTGAACGGGACTGACCGACTGACTGCACCGTTTTGGGACGGCTACCGCCGATCGCTTCGCCTCGCGATAAGTGTCGTTTTCACCGTCGGTACGAGGATGCTACACCAGTTGTCACCGCATTACAATTGCCCGCTCGGTAGACGACTCGAGTACGTCGGGCCGCTCCACGTTCGCACGGTCGGTCGAACATAGCGACATCCACCTATGTATCTCGAATGAACAGAGACGAACACATCGTTCGCGGATTCAAAGTAACGGTCGTCGCTCGAGCGGTGTACATGATCTCGAGCGCGCTGTTGATGTTTCTGCTGGCCAGTTACCTCCTCGATCCCGACGGCTACGGGACCCTGTACTGGGTGATCGGGATCATGGCGATGGTCCAGCTGGTCGCGGATCTCGGCATCGGAAAATCCGCGGCGCGTTACTTTTCGGAGTACAGTGAGGAAGACCCTCGTCAGATCCCCCACCTCATCACGTCGACGATTACGTTCAAGATCGTCGTTATCTCGGTCGTCGCGTACGTCTTCTTGCTCTTTCACGAGCAAATTGCGGCACTCTTGCGCGATCCGTCGGTCGCGCCGTTTCTGGTGGCCGGGATCCTCTACGTCGTCGCCTACTCGTTTGCGACGTTCGCACAGATCTCCTTTCAGGGGTTCAACAACCTCGGCTACAGCGCCGGCGTTCAGGCGCTCAGCGGCGTGTTGCGACTCGCGTTCGCCGTCGGCTTCGTCCTCCTCGGACTTGGCGCGCTCGGGGCCTTCTTCGGCTACGTCATCGGCTACGCGGTCGCGGCCGTCATCGGATTGACCCTGCTGTATACGGCCTACTACACCAAGTACGATCCGGCGCCGACCTACGAAGCCGGTCTCTCGCGCCGGCTCGTCGAGTACAGCGTGCCGCTGACGGCGACCCGGAGCGCAAACGTCATCGACAAACAGGTCGACACCGTCCTCGTCGGCGCGCTCTTGAATCCGGCCGCGGTCGCGTTCTACACGCTCGGCAAGCAAATCTCCGACTTCGTCCTCTCGCCGGCCGAGGCGCTCGGCTTTACCATCTCTCCGAACTTCGGCGAGCAGAAAGCCGCCGGTCAGCTCGAGGACGCCCGTCGGATCTACGAGACCGCCCTCGAGAACACGATGTTGCTGTACATTCCGGCGGCCGTCGGCCTCGTCATCGTCGCGGATCCGTTCATCACGATGGTTTTCGGGACGGAGTACGCCGGCGCGGTCCCGGTGCTCCAGATCCTGGCCGGGTTCATCGTCCTGCAGGCGGTTACGAACCTGACCAGCGACAGTTTGGACTACCTCGGACGCGCCCGCCACCGAGCGATCGCCAAGGGGGGTACCTCCATCGCGAACTTCGTCCTGAACCTGATCCTCATTCCGACGATCGGCGTCGTCGGGGCCGCGCTCGCGACGGTCATCACGCACACGGTATACGTCGCGGTCAACCTCTACATCGTCCACCTGGAACTCGATCTCCGGGTGTTGCGGCTGACGAAATCGATCGGGCTCGTCTGCGGGATCACCGGCGTCATGGCCATCGCCGTCTTGCTCGTCGTGCCGATGGCGTCGAACTTCCTCCTGTTGCTCGGCGCGATCGCGCTCGGCGCGATCACGTGGGCGATCCTCGCGGTCCTCAGCGGGATGATCGACCCCGATCAGGTGCGTGCGGTGATCACGTGATCTCCGTTCGTGACAACCATAGTGCGTGACTGAGATCCGCCGGACGACGACACGACGCCGCCACGCGACGACGGCATACTTTTCCCCCACCTCGTTGTCTACTACACTATGTCTGTTGGCGATCCTGTCACCGTGGGGGTACTGAGCCTGCATACGAGCAAGGAAACGAAGGCGATTCTCAACGCGGTCGAAGACCTCGGCCACGACACCGAGTGGCTTCGGGCAGAGAACACGACGATCAGCGTCACCGACGGGAGCGTCGTCCTGGAACCCGACGTCGACGTGATCGCGAATCGAATGCTCCTCTCGAATACGGAACAGCCCGCCGAGGAGCTCGGTCTCGCGAACACGTTCGCACAGCTCGTCCCGACGCTCAACGAGCCGTCGACCGTGTTGACGGCGATCCATAAGCTTTCGACGGCGGCCACGCTCGCGGCCAACGACGTCCGGACCCCCGACGTCACGCTCGCGCTCAGCGGCCAGCAGCTGAACGCCGCTCGAGAGCGCTACGGCGAAGAAGCCGTCTACAAGACGGCGATCGGAACCCACGGCGGCGGCACGTGGAAGGTCGGACCGAACGATCCGATCAACGCGAAAGTCGGCAACCGCTACGCCTTCCTGCAGGAACTCATCGACCGGGACGACGACCGTCACTTCGACGCCCGCGTCTACGTCGTCGGCGGCGAGATCATCAGCGCGATGTATCGGTACGCGCCGGATAACGACTGGCGGACCAACGTTGCACTCGGCGGAAGCGTCGAGGACGCGACGGACGATCTCCCCGAAGAGGCTCGAGACATGGCCCGACGCGCGGCCGGCGCGATCGGCCTCGACTACGCGGGCGTCGACCTCGTCGAGGGCGACGAAGGCTGGTTCGTCCTCGAGGTCAACCCGACGGCGGGTTTCAAGGGCCTCTACGAGGCGACCCAGATCAGCCCGGCGCCACACATCGCCAAGTTGGCGATCGAACGCGCCGGCGGCGAGGTCGACGACGACCGCGTGGCCGACCTCTCGAACGTCCTCGACGACTCTCGGCCGACGGCCCAGCCCGTGGAGACGACGACGCCGGACGCGGAGCCGAGCGTGATCGGGTACACCGAGGAGGTCGTCCTCTCGGGAACTAGCGGTTCGAAGACGGTGCTCGCCAAGTCGGACACCGGCGCGACCCGGACGAGCATCGACACGTCCCTCGCCGCGGACATCGGTGCGGGCCCAATAAAGTCCATCACGCGCGTGCGTTCGGGGAGCAGCAAGACCGCCAAGAGCCGGCCGGTCGTCGACGTCGTCGTCGGCGTCGGCGGGAACCAACACACCGTCACCGCGAGCGTCGAGGACCGCAGCCACATGGATTATCCGGTGATCCTCGGGCGCGACATCCTCGGGAACTACCAGGTCGACGTCGGTCGGCGAGCGGACCGCGACGCGCCCGATACGCCCGAGGAAGAAGAGTAGGACGTCGACGAGTTGGCGACACGTTTCACCGGCCGGTGCGACGATCGTGGGAAGACATACCGTCGTTGTCACGCTGGAAAAGTTTATAAATGAAAAAGATCATTTGTGGCACAGCGAAGAGTTCCTTCTCCGATTAGGCAATCTTAATACGGAAAAGACACAATCCCCTGTTGATGACCAAGTCAAATCAAGACTGGTGGCCGAACCAGTTGAACGTCGACCTCCTCGATCAGAACGTTCCCACGTCCAGCCCGATGGACGAGGACTTCGACTACGCCGAGGCGTTCGAGTCGCTCGACTTCGACGAGGTGAAGTCGGACATCGAGGACGTCATGACGACGTCCCAGGACTGGTGGCCAGCAGACTACGGTCACTACGGACCGCTGTTTATTCGGATGGCCTGGCACAGCGCCGGGACGTACCGAACCAGCGACGGGCGCGGCGGCGCCTCCGGCGGTCGACAGCGCTTCGCCCCGCTCAACAGCTGGCCCGACAACGCGAACCTCGACAAGGCGCGACGAGTGCTCTGGCCGGTCAAGCAGAAGTACGGCCGCAAGCTCTCGTGGGGCGACCTGATCGTCCTGGCCGGGAACGTCGCCCTCGAGTCGATGGGATTCGAGACGTTCGGCTTCGCCGGCGGACGCGAAGACGACTACAGGCCCGACGATGCTGTCGACTGGGGTCCAGAAGACGAGATGGAAGCATCCGACCGGTTCAACGAAGAGGGTGAACTCGAAGGGGCACTCGCCGCGACCGTCATGGGCTTGATCTACGTGAACCCGGAAGGTCCCGACAGCGATCCGGATCCGGAGAAGTCCGCAGAGCGAATCCGTGAGTCGTTCGGCCTGATGGCGATGGACGACGAAGAGACGGCCGCACTCATCGCCGGCGGCCACACCTTCGGGAAGGTCCACGGTGCCGCCAACCCCGACGACCATGTCGGTCCAGAGCCCGAGGCCGCCCCGATCGACCAGCAGGGTCTCGGCTGGGAGAGCAGCCACGGCTCCGGCAAGGGAGCGGACACGATCACCAGCGGGATCGAAGGTCCGTGGAACACCACGCCAACCCAGTGGGACATGGGCTACATCGAAAACCTGCTCGAGTACAAGTGGTGGCCGGAGAAGGGTCCCGGCGGAGCCTGGCAGTGGACCACCCAGGACGGCGAACTCGACGAGGCCGCACCCGGCGCCGAGGATCCCGACGAGAAAGAGGACGTCATGATGCTGACGACGGACATCGCGCTCAAGCGCGATCCCGACTACCGCGAGATCTTAGAGCGGTTCCAGGAGAACCCCGACGAGTTCCAGGACGCCTTCGCGCGAGCCTGGTACAAGCTGATCCACCGCGACATGGGTCCGAAAGAGCGCTTCCTCGGTCCGGAAGTGCCGGACGAGGAGATGCTGTGGCAAGACCCCATCCCCGACGCCGACTACGACCTGATCGGCGACGAGGAGGTCGACGAACTCAAAGCGAAACTCCTCGACTCGGATCTTTCGGTCTCCCAGCTGGCCAAGACCGCCTGGGCCGCAGCGTCGACCTACCGCGACAGCGACAAGCGCGGCGGCGCCAACGGCGCACGCATCCGCCTCGAGCCCCAGAAGAACTGGGAAATCAACGAACCGGACCAGCTCGAGACGGTTCTGTCGACCTACGAGGAGATTCAGGAGGAGTTCAACGGCTCGCGATCCGACGACGTCCGCGTCTCGCTCGCCGATCTGATCGTGCTGGGCGGCAACGCGGCCGTCGAGCAGGCCGCTGCTGACGCCGGCTACGACGTCGAAGTGCCGTTCGAGCCGGGCCGAACCGACGCCTCCCAGGAACAGACCGACGTCGAGTCCTTCGAGGCGCTCAAGCCCAAGGCCGACGGCTTCCGCAACTACTACAGCGACGAGGCCGACCAGTCCCAGGAGGAGCTGCTGGTCGACAAGGCCGACCTGCTCGATCTGACGGCACCCGAAATGACGGTGCTCGTCGGCGGTCTGCGCACGCTGAACGTGACCTACCAGGACTCCGAACTCGGCGTGCTCACCGACCAGCCGGAGACGCTGACCAACGACTTCTTCGTGAACCTGCTCGACATGGACTACGAGTGGGAAGCGTCCGACAGCTCTCAGGACATCATGGGCTGGGAGGCGACCACCGACTCCGAAACCGACGAGGTCTTCGAGCTTCGCAACCGCGAGACGGGCGACCTCGAGTGGACGGCCACTCGCACCGACCTCATCTTCGGCTCGAACTCCCGGCTTCGCGCCATCGCGGACGTCTACGCGTCCGAGGACGCCGAGGAGAAGTTCGTCAACGACTTCGTCGACGCCTGGACCAAAGTGATGCAGGCCGACCGCTTCGACCTCGAGTAACGGAACGGACTCGCTCGAGTTTCGGTCGCCATGCGGACAGTCCCGTCCAACAATTGATTGTTCGTCGTTTTTTGATCGACCCCACCCCTCGAGAGCGTCGCCTGTCCCGATACCAGCCAATAGTCTCGAAATCGAGAGCCTCGAGACGAGGCGGACGCGGACGCGAGCGCGCTCGCGGCCCACCCTGACGCGGTTCCTACTCCGATCCGGTCTCCGTCTCGACGTCGGCGTCCTCCGCGCTCTGAATAATCACGTCGTCGTCGGTGATCTCGTTGATCTCCGATGCCTGGACGGGGTACTCTTCGCTGTCGTGACCGCCCCAGTTCAGCCGCGCTTTGAGCCGGTCGGTCAGCCCCGGCTCGGGATCGACGTAGGCCGTCTGTTCGTCCACGTGCGCGACGATTCCGATCTCCTGGCCCGTCTCGTCGACGACCGTCTTCCCTTGATCGCCGTCGTCGAGTTCGACTGGACCCGTATCGACCGTCGGCGTCTCGGTTCGCGCCTCGTCGGTTCCCGGTTCGCCGCCGGCTCCGGCGATCCCTTCGCTTCCGGCTTCGGTTCCAGTCTCGGAATCGCCCATCCCGCTCGCCTCGGTCGCCTCCGTCGGCTCACCGGCCGCCGTCCGCTCCTCGGCGTCGATCGATTCGAACTCCGCGGCGTCGATGATCTCGCCCTCGATGACGTCGCTGCCGACGACCTCCGACTCGAGGAGCTCCGTCTCCTCGAGCGTGAATCGCATCCGCGTCCGTTCGTGGATCTCGTCCTCGAGCGTTCGTCGCTCGAGGAGCTCGCTCCGGACGACGTCTCCCTCGCCGCGCTTGCTCTCGATGACCTCTCGGTCGACGATCTCGTCGGCCGAGACGTCCGCCGAGAGGACGTCGCTCTCGACGATCGAGCGCTGGACGGTATCGAGTTCGACGTCCGTCTCCACCTCGTCGCGCTCGACGTGCTCGTCGTGTTCCAGATCGACGTCGACGACGCGACTCTCGATCGTGTAGCGTTCGATCTCCTCGATCGTCTCGAGTCGCCGTTCGTCGGTCGTCACGTCGATCTCGTCGGCGGCGACGAACTCGATATCGACGACTTCCCGGTTCAGCAGCTCCGAATTGACGACGTGTCGGTCGGCGATTTCGGTGTCGACGACCTCGCTCTCGATCGTATCGCGCTCGACGATCTCGCGTTCGATCACCTGCGTCTCGACGATTTCGGTCGTCACCGTCTCGCCCTGTCGCAGCTGGTCCTCGAGGTCGCTGCGGCCGAGGTCGGCGCGGTCGAACGCCTGTTCGCGCTCGAGCAACTCGAAGTGGCCGAGTCCCTCGCGGTCGTCCGCCGGTTCGTCGTCTCGGTAGACGAACACCAGCTCCTCGTCTCGGAACGTCTCGACGAACTCGTCCCAGGTGTACTCCTCGTGATCGTCCTCGAGGTCGCCCTGCCGGGCGAAGGAGTGGCCGTGGCCGTGACCCTCGCCGCCGTGTATGGTGACGGGAACGGCGTCGCGCGTTTCGGCCCACTCGCGGATCTGTTCCGGATCGGTCGTCATTCGGCGCTGTGTCGGTTCCTCGTCAGCCATTGGATCCGATGGAGGTGTCTCGTCTGCCATGGTTTTCTCGGCGGTCGAATCACACTTGAGTCGCCGTGGCCGTCTCGGGTGTCAGTTTCTCGTTTCTTCCGACCCCGATTCCAGCCTGCATAGTCGGGCCCGTAATCGAGTGTTGTCCGGCGCGCCGGACCGATTCCCGTATCCCGAGTCGGCGATAGCACCGGATTACCATCGCAGACCGCGCTATTCGTCCCTGTACGGTAATCGTTTCAAACCGTTCGACGGCGGATAACGGTCGTTTGCACCTCGAGTGTCCCGTCGGTGGCGCCGTCAGTCCGACTCGTACTCCGCCCAGATGTACCGCGTCGCGACGCTTCGATACGGTCGCCAGGCCTCGGCGATCTCGCGCATTTGCGCGCGCGTCAGCTCTTCGTCGCCGTTTCCGTACAGCTGTTCGATACCGCGCCGAACTGCGAGGTCGCCGAGCGGGAGAACGTCGGGGCGCTCGAGCACGAACAGGAGGTACATCCGAGCGGTCCACTCGCCGATCCCTTTGATCTCGGTGAGCGCGTCGATGACCTCGTCGTTCGTGTGGTCTGCCAGCCCCTCGCGCGTGTAGTCTCGTTTCTGGAACGCGCGAGCCGCGTTCCGAACGTACTCGATTTTCTGTCGCGAGAGCCCCACCGATCGGAGCGCCTCGTCTTCCGCCTCGAGGACGGTCTCGGGCGTGACGTCGTCTCGGAGCAACTCGAAGAATCGCTCGCGGACGGCGGCCGCACTCGCCGTCGAGAGCTGCTGGTTGATAATCGAGATACAGAGCCGTTCGAACTCGTCCCAGTTCGGCTCGACGTAGGGATCGTGTTTTTCGACGAGCTCCGCCATCACGGGGTCGTCACGAAGCACGGGTTCGGCCTCGTCTAACATCTGCGTGGACGTGGGAGGGCTCGAGGCGTAAAAGGCCTCTCGGTCCCTTCAGTTCGTTACTCGAGGTGGTGGTAGTCGAGTTCGTACCCTTCCTCGAGCGCCTCGCGGACGGGATCGCTCGGTTCGGCCACGCGCCGCCGGTCGATGGCGAGTCCACCCTCGTCCGCCGAGACGAGCAGGTTGACACGCCAGTCCGCGTCGGTCTCGGGGTAGTCGGTTCGATGGTGTGCACCCCTGGATTCGGTGCGTTTCAGGGCCGCCCGAAGCATCGCTTCGGCGACGGTGAGGCTGAACGAGAGGTCGACGGCGTACTCGAACGACCGTGACGTGAGCCCGCCCTCGACGCGTAGGTCCCCCGTTCGATCGCGAAGGGCCTCGAGTTCCGCGAGTCCTGCGCGAAGCCCCGACTCGTCGCGGAGGATGCCGGCGTGAGTCCAGAGCAACTCCCCGAGGTCCGCGAGCAACGTCGTCGGCGCGACGTCGCCGTCGGCGGCCGCAAGCGACTCGAGTGCCCCGAACTCCCGCTCGGCGAGGGCCCGTTGCGCGTCGGTCACCGGCGGATCGGCGTCTGACTCGCCGACCGCGTCCGCGACGTGCTCGCCGACGAGTTTGCCGATGGCGACGGTTTCGGCGAGCGAGTTGCCCCCGAGCCGGTTCGCGCCGTGGACGCCGGCGACGGCCTCGCCGACCGCGTAGAGTCCGTCGACCCCGGTTTCGCCGGTCCGGAAGTCGACGTCGACACCGCCCATCGTGTAGTGGGCCGTCGGTGCGACTTCGATCGGTTCCGCGGTGATGTCGACGCCGAGGGACGCGAAGCGCTCGACCATCCGCGGAAGCCGCGCTCTGACGTAGTCGTCGTCGCGGTGGGTGATGTCCAGATAGACGCCGCCGTTGTCGGTGCCTCGTCCCGCTTCGATCTCCCGACCGATCGCCCGCGCGACGACGTCACGGGCGTCGAGTTCCATCTGATCGGGCGAGTACCGCTCCATGAAGCGCTCGTCGTCGGCGTTGTAGAGCCGACCCCCCTCACCCCGCACGGCTTCGGTGACGAGCCGACCGTCCCACTCCTCGCCGTAGCGTTCCCCGACCATCCCCGTCGGGTGGAACTGGACGAACTCGAGGTCGAGCAGCCGAGCGCCGACCTCGAGGGCCAGCGCCTGTGCGTCGCCGTTGTTCTCGTCGTCGCGCGAGGAGTGGCGGTCGTAGAGCGCCGAGAAGCCGCCCGCTGCGAGTACGACGTGGTTCGAACGAAACAGCAGTCCGCGCCCGCTCTCCATATCGAAGCCGGCGGCCCCGAAGACGCGTCGGCCGTCCGAGAGCAGTCGCGTGATCATCACATTCTCGCGATAGGGGACCTCGAGCGCCCGCGCGCGGTCGATGAGCGTCTCGAGCATCGCCTCGCCGGTTCGGTCGCCGACGAAGCAGGTCCGGCGGTACGACTGGGCGCCGAAGTACCGCTGGTTAATCGCGCCGTCGTCGGTTCGGTCGAAGGGCATTCCCCACTCGGCGAGTTCCCGGATCCGATCCGGCATCTCCCTGGCGGTCAGTTCGACGGCGTCGGGATCGTTCAGGTGGTGGCCCTCGTTCAGCGTATCCGCGGCGTGAATCGTCCAGTCGTCGTCCTCGTCGAGCGAGGCGAGCGCGGCGTTGATTCCGCCGGCGGCCCAGGTCGTGTGTGCGTCGCCGTGGTCTCGTTTTCCGATCACCAGCGGGTCGACGCCCGACTCGGCGAGGCTGATAGCGACGCGCGCGCCCGCTGCACCCGCGCCGACGACGAGCACCGGCGTCGTAACGACGTCGTACTCGAGATCGTCCACTGACGCCGAGTCTGTTGCTCGTTCGATACGATTTTCCACGCCTCCATCGGCTATGGCAGCCGGTTTTCGGCGCGTCTCGGACGACGATCGGCGGTCGTCAGCAGACATTTTTGTCATACATTTTACGTTAGGGCCGAGCGTATTTAGGGCTCACACCCAACGATGCAACACGGCCGAAACGGCGTCTGTAGCCCCCGTTTCGGGCGTCTATCGCCGGCCAACCTTTTACTCGCCTCGAGGCCGTAGGACCCGCCACGACGAATGCAACCAGTCGTTCACCTCGCGGTCGGCTACCTGTGTTATGCGGCCTACACGCGGTGGCGTGGGGGAACGGCGCCGGCCGACCTCCCCGCGCTCGTCGCGGTCTTTGCGGCCGGACTCGCCGACTTCATCGACAAACCGCTGTACGCGGCCGGGGTCGTCCCCGTCGGACGGACGATCGGCCACTCGCTGCTGTTCGCCGTGCCGCTGATCGCCGTCGTCTGGCTCCTCGCGGCGCGACGCGATCGCCGCGTCCTCGGCGTCGCGTTCGCGATCGGCTACGGATCCCACATCGCGACCGACATCCCCTGGCACGTTATCTCGGGCGATTTCGACGAACTCGGCTTTCTGCTCTGGCCGATCACGGAGATGCCCGCCTACACGGGCGTCAAGCCGCTCGGAACCGTCGCCGGCGTCGAGGTGACGACGCTGTGGCTCGAGGCCGTGATCCTCGTCGCCGGAGTCGCGCTCTGGTGGGCCGACGGGCGACCGGGCGTCGACGCGATCCGGCGTGCGCTCCGCGGGTGAAGTCGTCGGTCTCGGCCGCGTTCGGTTCGAACCGTCGACTCGAGGGACGACAGCTATGTCGTCTCGGATCGAACGACCGCCATGGTTCGCGTTCGACGGACGCTGGTCGGCGTCGCTCTGATTGGGTGGAGCGTCGCGCTCGTCTCGCACCTGGCGGCGCTCGAGGCGTCGGACGAACCGACTCGGACGCGCTGGACGAACCGGCGCAACCGATTCCTTCTCGTCTCGAGCGTCGCGATGAACACGACCGTCGGAATCACCGCGTACAGGTACGGAAATCGGCTCCGAGCGGCGCTCGCGTAGTCCCTGCTCGTGGCTCACACGGCCGTATCGTCGACTTCGTGGCCCTCGAGGGAGTTCCGATCGGCGCCCGCGAGTTCCTCGCGCTCGAGTTCGAGTCCGTCGGGGACCTCGGGTTCGACGTTCGCGAGTCGCATCGCGTTGCCGGTCACGCCGAGGCTCATTCCCATGTCGCCGATGACGACCGCGTGGATGACAGTGACGATACCGAACGGCGCGCCGGCCGCGAGGACGGCCTTGACCGCGAGGCTCGACCAGACGTTCTGCCGGATGACGCCGTTTGCCTTCCCGGAGAGTTCGTAGAGGTAGGGCAAGCGGGTGAGGTCGTCGCCCATCAAGGCCACGTCGGACGTCTCGAGGGCCGTGTCGGTCCCCGCGGCGCCCATCGCGACGCCGACGGTGGCGGTCGCGAGCGCGGGCGCGTCGTTGATGCCGTCCCCGACCATGGCGACGTGGGCGTTTTCGCCGCCTTCGACCTCCTCTAGCCGCCGGATCCACTCGAGTTTCTCGTCGGGCAGCAGTTCGGCGTGGTACTCGTCGATGCCGACCTCGTCGGCGATGGCGCGGGCAGTCCCCTCGTTGTCGCCGGTGAGCATCACGACGCGAACGCCCTGCTCCTGGAGTTGGGAGACCGCCCACTTCGCTTCGGGGCGGACGCGATCCGCGACGGCGATGACGCCGATCGGACGCTCCTCGGTGCCGACGACGACGACGGTCTTCCCCTCGGACTCGAGGTCGGGGACGACCTCCGCGAGGACGTCCAGACAGTCCTCGCGGTCGCACTGCGGGGTCGTTTCATACCCCATCTCGGCCAGCTCGACGCCGCCGTCGGTCGTCGCGTGGACGTGCTCGAGGTCCGCGAGGCCGTCGAACAGGTTCGGCTTCCCGACGTAGTGGGTCGTCCCGTCGACCTCGGCGCGAACGCCCTCGCCCGTCAGCGCCTCGAAGTTCGAGACCGCCGGTTCGGAGTCGCTGCCGTCGCCAGTCACTCCCGTCTCGTCGGCGTAGCCGACGATCGCCTTCCCGATCGGGTGCTCGCTCCGTCGCTCGAGGGCGCTCGCCCGCCGGAGGACGTCCTCCTCGTCGGCCCCCTCGAGGGGAATTACGTCGGTCACGGTGAGGTCGCCCTCGGTCAGCGTCCCCGTCTTGTCGACCGCGAGGACGTCGCTGTCGCCGACGGCCTCGAGGTGCTTGCCGCCCTTGATGAGCACGCCGTTGCGCGCGGCGCTCGTGATGCCCGAGACGACGCTGACCGGCGTCGAGATGACCAGCGCGCAGGGACAGGAGATCACGAGCAGCGTCAGACCGACGACGAACCAGTAGCTCCAGGACGCGCCGAAGACGAGCGGCGGAACGAACGCGGCCGCGGCCGCGAGGACGACCACGATCGGCGTGTAGACGCTCGCGAAGCGGTCGATGAACTGCTCGCGCTCGGTCTTCTCTCGTTCGGCGTCCTCGACCATGCGCACGATTCGGGCGATGGTCGACTGGTCGGCCTCGCTCTCGACCTCGACCTCGAGATAGCCCGACTCCGGAATGGTGCCGGCGTAGACCTCGTCGCCCGCGTACTTGTCCTCGGGAACGCTCTCGCCAGTGATCGGCGATTGATCGACCGCACTGGTTCCCTCGAGGACGACTCCGTCGGCCGGAATCTTCTCGCCGGGGCGGACGATCACGACGTCGCCGACCTCGAGGTCGTCGGCCGGAACGGTCTCCTCGGTGCCGTCCTCCTGGCGGATCGTTGCCGTCTCCGGCGAGAGGTCCATCAACTCGCGCAGCGAGTCCCGAGCGCGGTCCATCGAGAACCGCTCGAGCAGTTCGGCGACGCTGAACAGCACCGCGAGGATCGCCCCCTCGAAGGGGTGGTGGGCCGCCACGCTGGCGACGATCCCGAGGCTCATCAGGAAGTCGATGTCCAGGCTGCGGTTTCGCAGGGAGTAGTAGCCGTTGCGGAGGATCGGCGTCCCGGCCACGACGACGGCGCCGATAAACAGCAGGTGCGAGAGCGCGTACGTTCGACCGGCGACGGTTCCGATCGCCGGATCCGCACCCGTAACGACGAACTCGAGGGCCTGTCTCTTATACA
>NZ_AOHZ01000022.1 GCF_000337215.1 Natronolimnohabitans innermongolicus JCM 12255
GTAGCCCGCGCGCTCGATGGCCGCCGTGGCGGTCTCGGTGGCGGTGCCGTCCGCGAGCGTAACCGTGACCCGGCCCGACGCCGGTCGCGTCTCGATTTCGCCGACGCCGTCGGTCGACTCGAGGGCGTTTTCGACTTTCGAGGCACAGGAGGCACAGTCCATCTCGGGGACCGAGAACGTGTGCTCGGCCGACGCGGACTCGATCTCGTAGCCGGCCGCGCGGACGCGCTCGCGGATCTCCGCCTCGGTCGTTCGCGTCGGATCGTACTCGACGACGAGGCGGCCGCTCGTGACTCGCGGGTCGATCGCGTCGATACCGGAGAGCCGCTCGACGCTGTTCTCGACCTTGCCGGCACAGGTCGGACAGTCCATCTCGGGGACCCGACACTCGAGGGTCCGAGTCGCGTTCCCGTCGGGCGGTACGTCCCGGTCCGATGGGGGGGTGTCGCTCATTATTGCCACGTAGTCCCCCCCAGCCCATACGGGTTATTTGGCGCACGCCAAACCGCCGGTCGACGCGGGCCGATAACCTGCGCGTCGAACGCGGGGAATCGCTCCGGTACGACGGAGCGGCGTCTCACGTCTCGAGCGTGACCAACCGAGAGATGGGGACCCGAACCGACCGAAAAACGTTTGATAACTTTCGGACAACTGTGTCCAATGGACGCGTCCCGGTTCACCACGCTCTGTTTCGTCTACTGCGGTTCGGTGCTGGTCGCTTCGCAACTACTGGTGTTCCGTCCCGACGCAGTAGTCGCCACGCTCGCGAACACCAGCGCAGCCCTGTGTATCTTGTTCACTGGCGTGTATCGACTGTATTCGACGGACGGGGAGAGGAAACCCGAAACCTACGGCCCGCTCACCTACGCGATGGCTGTTTTTTCACTTCTGGTGACGGTCCTGTTTCTGGCTGGGCTGTCCCTGATCTGGTGAAGACGGCGGTGCTGCCGACTTACAGACCGGCGATCATTGACTCGAGGGCGAGCGAGTCGTCCGCGCCGACGAACGCCGTCGCGAGGCTTGCTTCGGCCCGGCGAAGCCGATAGGAGAGCGTCGAGCGCGGAATCTCGAGTTCCGCCGCGAGGTCGCCGAGTTCGATCGCTCGCGGGGTCTCGTAGTAGCCGTGCTCGACGGCCGCCCGCAGGGCTGCCCGCTGCTCCCGCGGCAGGTTCGTCTCGGACTCGAGATCGACGTCCCCGTGGTCGGGATCGAGTTCGGTCAACCGGAGCATCTCTATGCCGGTGCACTCGCCGACCTCGTCGCCCAGCGCGTCGAAGAAGTCGTGGATCGGCGCGTCGCTGCCGAGGACGATCCGCCAGCGGTATCGCCGCCCCTCGCGGTAGGTCTCGAAGAGCAGCCCCTCGCCGAGGTGCTCGAGGGCGACGTGGGGCACCGAAGTGCAGACGTCCGTGCGGTCCCAGTAGGTGTAGACGACGAGCGTGTCGTTCGAGCGGTCGAGTACCTGTACCTCGCAGTCGGCGCCGCAGTCGTCTTTCACCAGACAGTCCGCGAAGAAGTCGGCCGTCTCGTAGGCGTCCTCGAGGGCCTCCAGCGCCGCCGCCGGCCCCTCGGCGTGGTCGACCCTCCAGAGGCTGTCGTCCGTGACGTGACACGACAGCGAGCGGATCGACGCCTCGGGGTGCTCGGCGAGGACGTCGGCGACCGGATTGGTTCCCGGGTCGTACTCGAGGGCGAAGACGAACTCTCTCATTATCCGTAGGGAGGGGCTCCGTCGCCAAAGGGGTTTCTCGCTCGACGGCGTACGTCGTCCCGATGGGCACGCCGATGGCGATCGCGACCGCTCAGGACCGCCTGCGTGACTTCTGGGAGTTCTACCGGCAGTATACGCAAACGGCGGTCCACACCGCTGCGACCGCGGCGCTCGCGATTTTCGGCCTGCTCGTCTTCGTCGATCCCTGGTTCGCCGCGATCGCCATCGGCTGTTACGTCGTGCCCCCCGTCGCGTTGTACGCGCTCGCAGACGAGCGGCGCTCCGGCGCGGCCGACGAGCGCGATTTCGCGGACCGCGATTCGGTGCGGACCGAGCCGGTGGTCGAATCCGTGACGAGGGGGCCGAAGGGAACGGGTTCGGGGGACTCGATCACGCGCCCGAATCAGCCCGACGGTACCAGCGGTAACGGCGATACCGACACCGATCGCGACGGTAGTGACGCCGACGGCGATAGTGACGGCGGTGGTACCGACACTGACTCCGATTCTGACGGGGACGGAACGGATACGGACGCAGACGCCGACGGAACCGATACCGATTCGGATTCTGCCACCGACGGAACCGATACCGATTCGGATCGAGACGGATGACCGACGCCGTCTTACTCGCCCGCGGCTGACACCGTTCGAACCTCGAGAACGAGCGGAAAATCCTCACGCGCCGCTCGCTCGAGGCGTCGACGAGCCGCGGCGCGTCGGGCGGTGAGAGGAGTCGCTTACGCTTCCCTCTCGCCGTCGGTCGCTTGGCGACGGAGCCACTCGAGCGTGAGCGCACCGCCGGCGACGCCGGCGCCGGCCGTAAAGCCGGGCATGCCGTCGCTCTCGTCGGCGTCGTCATCGGATTCGCTCTCCGTGGCGTTTTCCGACGTCTCGTCGGATTCGGTGTCGTCACTCGTCTCGGACTCCGAGGACTCGTTTCGATCGGGGTCGCCGCTCGTCCCGTCGTCGCCGTTCTCGGCGTCGCTGCGTTCGCCCTCGGACGCTTCGTCACCGTCGTCGTCGGTGGCTTCCTCGTCGTCTCCGGACCCGCTGTCGTCGGATTCCTCGTCTTCGGCCGCATCGTCGGTCGTCCGTTCGGATCGGAACGCGAACAGCTTTCCGTCGCCGGAACGCGTGCCGACGTACAGCGTTCCGTCGGCAAGCGCGAGCGGCCACAGCCGACCCCCGGCGTCGATCTGCCAGTCGATGGATCCGTCGTCGGCATCGAACCCGAAGAATCGATCTCCTTCGTCGCCGTCTTCCGACGTCCCGTAACTCGCGATTCCCGTATAGACGCGATCCTCGTCGGCGATCGGCGGCGTGGTCCCCTCTCCTTCCGCTTCCGACGTCCAGAGCTGATCGCCGGTCTCCAGGTCGGTACCGGAGAGATAGTAGTTGTGCATCCCCTTCGCGCTGTAGAGTTGATCGGGCGTCACCGCACCCTCCGGCCGCTGGAAGCCGTCTATGCGGCTTCGTTCCTCGCCAGTCTGGAGGTCGTGTAGCGTCAGCCCGTCGTCGTTTCGTGCGGCGACGACGAGGTCGTCGGTCGCGATCGGATAGGCCGCCGCCGCGGGATTGAACTGGTCGGACAGGGAGTCACCCGAGTCGCTGTACGTCCACCGTTCCGACCCGTCGTCGACCTCGAGCGCGAACAGTTGGGATTCGCTCGCGGCGATCACCGCGCCGTCGGCGATCGCGACCGACTGCTCGTGTAACGGTTCGTCAGACGGCTCGAACTGCCACCGTTCGTCGCCCTCAGCGTCGGCGGCGTACAGCACGCCGTCGATGACGACGAACACGAGGTCGCCCGCGACGTTCGGCGCGGGGACGGAGAGATCGGAGTCGGGATCGAGCGTCCAGCGGACGTCGCCGGTAGCCGCGTCGAGCGCCGTCAGTCCGTCGCCGCCGACGTAGACCGTCTCGTGGGCGACCGCGGGCGCGTTGTCTACGCCGTCGATATTCGCCTGCCACTCGCGGGTTCCGTCGTCGGCGTCGAGCGCGTGTACTTCGCCGACGTCGGAAACGAGGTAGACGGTTCCGTCGACGACCGCGACCCACCCGCCGCGGTTGTACTCCCATACGGGAGCAGCCGCTTCCGCGGGCCCTCGTTCGTCCGGAACGTAGCTGGTGTTTCCGGGGGATCCACCGAGGCTGGACCACCCGGTCGGTTCGACCGCCGCTTCGTCGTCGTCACTCGCGTTTCTGGCCGTCCCAGCAGTCGAAAGCAATCCGACCGCAGCGATCGAGAGTCCGGTGGACGCCAGCACGTTCCGTCGACTGCGTTCTACCATGACGTGTCGCCGGACGAACGCAGCACGTGTACCTATGCGCCGGATAGGACCGTTTTTGCTGGTAAAACAGGTCAAATGCGACTGTCACAACCGTTCGAACGGTCGAAACGGTCTCGGTGTCGGACAGCCAGGACGGATGATGTCGCTCGAGCGCGGGACACAACGTCGATCGGACTGTCCCACACGCGGCTTCGAAAACGAAAGCAACCGTACGCGAACGGGGCGATTAGAACCCTTTGCCGAGCAGTTCGCGCGCGATGACGTTCTTCTGGATCTCCGAGGTCCCCTCGTAGATCTGGGTGATCTTCGAGTCGCGGTAGAAGCGCTCGACGGGGAAGTCGTTGACGTAGCCCGACCCGCCGTGGATCTGGACGGCCTCGTTGGCGGCGTCGACGGCGACGCGGGAGGCGTACTCTTTGGCCATCGAGGCGAGCTTGGTGATGTCCTCGCCCTGGTCGACGTGCCAGGCGGCCTTGTAGGTCAGGTTACGCGCGGCCTCGGTCTCGGTCGCCATGTTGGCGAGTTTGTGCTGGATCGCCTGGAACTCGCCGATCGGCTTGCCGAACTGCTCGCGGTCCTGGGCGTACTCGAGGGCTTCGCGCGTGGCGCCCTTCGCGATCCCGACGCCCTGTGCGGCGACGCCGACGCGGGTGGCGTCGAAGAACTGCATCTGCTGCATGAACGCGGCGTCTTTGGTCCCGATGAGGTTCTCCTCGGGGACGCGAACGTCGTCGAAGATGAGTTCGGCGGTGTCGGAGGCGCGAATACCCATCTTGCCCGTGATCTTGTCGGCGCTGAAGCCGTCGCGGTCGGATTCGACGACGATCTGGCTGAAGCCGTTGTAGCGGCCTTCGGCGTCGGGGTTGGTCTTACAGAGGACGACGAAGAAGTCGCCGACGGTACCGTTGGTGATCCACATCTTGTTACCGTTGACGACCCACTCGTCGCCGTCTTTCTCGGCCTGCGTCGAGACCGAGGAGACGTCCGATCCCGTGTCGGGTTCGGAGATCGCGGCGCCGGAGATCTTCTCGCCCATCGCGACGGGCTCGAGGAAGCGCTCCTTCTGGTCTTCGGTACCGAACGCTTCGATGGCCTCGGTACCGAACGAGCAGGCCATGATCGAGAGCGCGATACCGGGGTCGTAGGAGAACAGTTCCTCGGCGATGATCACCGTCTCGAGCGTCGAGTAGCCGGCGCCACCGTACTCCATCGGGATCGAGGAGCCGACCAGGCCCATCTCGGCGGCCTCGTCGACGATCTCGTGGGGGAACGTCTCTTCTTCGTCGTACTTCTCCGCTTCCGGAACGATTTCGTTCTCGGCGAACCGGGCGACTTCTTCGCGGATCTGCTCCTGTTCTTCGGTGAGACCGAATTCCATGGCAACGCCTTTCTACCCCAGCGATAAAGAACTTTGTAACCGGGAGTAAACTGAACTATGGTTGCTTCATTTTTGATGGAAACGTTCAAACCACTCCCGATTGCACATGTGACCATGGAACTGAAAGAGATCAACACCGTCGCAGTTCTCGGCGCAGGAAACATGGGTCACGGCATCGCGGAGGTCGTCGCGATGGCCGGCTACGACGTCAACATGCGAGACATCAAAGACGAGTTCGTACAGAACGGCTACGAGCAGATCGAGTGGTCGCTCAACAAACTCGCCGAGAACGACCAGCTCTCCGAGGAGGAAGCCGAGGCCGCCCTCGAGCGAGTCACCCCGCTCGTCGACATGGAGGAAGCCTGCGGCGACGCCGACGTCGTCATCGAGGCTGTCCCCGAGCAGATGGAGATCAAAGAGGACGTCTACACCGAACTCGAAGAGGTCGCCCCCGAGCGGACGATCTTCGCGACGAACACCTCGAGTCTCTCGATTACGGATCTCGCGGAGTTCACCGAACGTCCCGAGCAGTTCTGCGGGATGCACTTTTTCAACCCGCCCGTGCGCATGGACCTCGTCGAGGTCATCTCGGGCGCGGAAAGCGACGAGGAGACCCTGGACGTGATCGAGGATCTCGCCGACGACATCGGAAAAGCGCCCGTGCGCGTCCACAAAGACTCCCCCGGCTTCATCGTCAACCGCATTCTCGTGCCCCTGATGAACGAAGCCTGCTGGCTCGTCAGCGACGACGAGGCCACCCTCGAGGAGGTCGACTCGACGACGAAATACGACATGGGGCTGCCGATGGGTAGCTTCGAACTCGCCGACCTCACCGGCATCGACGTCGGGTACCACGTCCTCGATTACATGAACGACGTGCTCGGCGAGGCCTACGAGCCGAGTCCGCTGTTCGTCGAGAAGGTCGAAAACGAGGAGCTTGGGAAAAAGACCGGCAAGGGCTTTTACGACTACGAGGACGGTGAGGGCGCACAGATCCCGACCGACCAGCAGTCCGACCTCGTGAAGGCGCGACTGATCGCCACGATGGCCAACGAAGTCGCGAAACTGATCGGCAACGACGTCGCGCCGCCGGAGTCGATCGACGAGGCGACGAAACTCGGTGCCGGCTTCCCCGACGGCCCCGCCAAGATGGCCGACGAATTCGGCCTCGAGACGGCTCTCGAGACGCTCGAGGAGGCCTACGAGGAGACGGGCCACGAGCGATACGCGCCGGCTGACTACCTCGAGGAGCGAGCCGAGGAAGGCGGCTTCTACGAGCAGGACGACGACGACGGCGCCACCGAGTTCGAGGTCATCCGCGTCGAGTACCCCGCCGACTACGTCGGCCACATCGTCCTCGATCGACCCCACCGGATGAACACGATCAGCGACGACCTCCTCGTCGAACTCTCCGAGGCGATCGACCTCCTCGAGGACGACGACGAGATCCGTTCGATCCTCATCACGGGCGAGGGTGACAAGGCGTTCTCCGCGGGCGCCGACGTCCAGAGCATGGCCGGCAGCGGCGCCGACCCGATTGAGGGCCAGGAGCTCTCCCGTCTGGGCCAGCAGACGTTCGGGAAGATCGAGGCCTGCGATCTGCCGGTCGTCGCCGGGATCGACGGCTTCTGTCTCGGCGGCGGCATGGAGCTGTCGATGTGTGCCGACCTGCGGGTCGCAAGCGACCGATCGGAGTTCGGCCAGCCGGAGCTGGACCTCGGCTTGCTGCCGGGCTGGGGCGGCACGCAGCGACTCAAACACATCGTCGGCGAGGGCCGCGCCAAGGAGATCATCTTCACCGCCGAGCGCTACGAGGCCGAGACGATGGCAGAGTACGGCTTCGTCAACGAGGTTGTCGACAACGACGACCTCCTCGAGCGCGCGCTCGAACTGGCGACGAACCTCGCGGGCGGCCCGCCGATCGCCCAGAAGTTCACCAAGCGTGCGTTCCTCGCCGGCCGCCACGACACCGAGGCCGGACTCGAGTACGAGGCCTCGGCCTTCGGTCACCTGATGGCGACCGACGACCTCATGGAGGGAATCACCGCCTTCATGGGCGACGGTGAGCCGGAGTTCGAAGGGAAGTAAGGCGACCGTCGAAGACTCACATCGGGAGTCGTTCGAACGCGTCGGCCGAGGAGAAACGTAGCGACACTGAAACGAGTGTCACACTGACCCCGACGCTCTCTTGCGATCGGTTGTAGTGACGCCCAGCGGCGCCCATAACAGCCGACGACAGCGTCTCTGACCGCGGTTTTACGCGCTCATGTCATCATCGCAGTTCTCGCTCTGGATCGAATGGGACGCGCCACTCTCATTGAATGATTGACAGCTGGTCGCGAGATTTATCACCCAGAGGTACCATTGATAGCCCGTGGCTGTAACGATGCAGAGAACGGAGGGGGTCGACCGGTGAGTGACGACCTCGAGATTCTCGTCGTCGACGACGAGTCGCGACTCGCTGACCTCTTTGCGGCGTGGCTCCAGTCCGAGTGGACCGTCGATACGGCCTACGACGGCGAAGAAGCCCTCGAAACGATGACCGATTCGGTCGAAGTCGTCCTGCTCGACCGGCGGATGCCGGGACTTTCCGGCGACGAGGTGCTCTCGCGGATCCGCGACGCCGGCTACGAATCCCGCGTCGTGATGGTAACCGCCGTCGATCCCGACTTCGACATCATCGAGATGGGGTTCGACGACTACCTCGTCAAGCCGGTCTCGAAGGACGAACTCCTCGAGATCGTCGGCGACGTCGCCGATCGGTCGGAGTACGAGTCGGACATCCAGGAGTACTACGCGCTCGTCTCGAAGAAGGCGCTCCTCGAGTCCGAGAAGGCCGACCGTGAACTCGCCGACAACGACGAGTATCAACGGTTGTGCGAGCGCGTCGACGATCTCGCAGAGCGGGTCGACGAGACGGTTTCGGGAATGTCTTCCCACGACGACTTCGTCGGCGCGTTTCAGGATCTCCAGACCGAGAACTAGTCTCGCTGGGCACCCTCTCCATCGAACGCGAATTCGAAGCGTGCCCCACCGTCATCGCTTTCGGTCGCCGCGACCGACCAGCCGTGTCCGGTAGCGACTTCTCTGACGACCCAGAGCCCGATGCCGAGCCCCTCCGACGACGACGACACCGCGGGATCGAACAGTTCATCGCGAATCGATTCGGGTAGTCCGTCGCCGTCGTCCGCCACGTAGAAGCCGCGCCGGTCGGACGCGGCGTCGTCACGGAGCGGCCCGATTTGGACCGAGACGCCCGCGCCGCCGTGTTCGACCGAGTTGCGAAAGAGATTCTCGAGGAGTCGAAGAAGTCGCGATCGGTCGGCCTCGAGCGTGATCGTCTCCGTCACCGACAGCGACGCGTCGGCCGTCGAGACGTACTCCCAGGCGTCTTCGGCGACGGACTCCAGGTCGACCGACTCGAGATCGCTGGCCCACTCGCCGTCGCGAGCGATCGCGAGGACGTCTTCGACGATCGCCTCCATGCGGTCGAGGCCGTCGCGAACGTTCTCGGCGTGCTCGATCGAACCGGTGTCTTCGAGCAGGTCGAGATACCCCTGTGCGACGCCCAGCGGATTCCGGAGGTCGTGGCTGACGATCCGGGCGAAGGCGTCGAGTCGCTCGTTTTGCTCGCGCAGTTTCCGCTCGCTGCGCTTTCGTTCGGTGACGTCGCGGACGACGCCGACCGAGCCGACGAACTCGTCGCCGCGTCCGAAGATGGCGATCTGTACCTCGCAGGGAATTCGCTCACCGGCTTTCGTCTCGAGGGTGAGTTCGGCCGTATCGGTCGTGGCGTCGCTCGAGAGCAGCGAACGGATCACGTCGCGGCCGGCGTCGACGCCGTCGGGATCGAAGACGAGCGAGACGTGCTCGCCGAGCAGCCCCTCGCGGCTGTAGCCCGTCATCTCGACGAGGGCGTCGTTGACCGTCATGAAGTGGCCCTGCTCGTCGAGTACGTACATCCCGTCGCCGGCGGTTTCGACGAGTCGTTCGTATCGCTCGAGGGCTCGCTCGCGCTGGACGAGGCGGCCGCGGACGGCGATGGTCTCGAGGACGTGTGCGGCCGCTGCGGCGACCGACCGGATCGCCTCCCGCTCGGCGTCGGTGAGCGACTCGAGTGCGTACACGACGAAAACGCCGTATCGATCCGCGCTCGAGCGAAGCGGGGCGACGGCGACGGACCGGACGCCGCGCTCGAACGCGTGGTCGCCGAACGGAACCGCTTCGCGGCCGTCGGCGATTCCCTGTCGCGTCTGGAGTTCGTCCGTCCGAACGGCGCGCTCGAGCAGCGGTTGTTCGCCGTCGCCGATCGCGAACGTTCGCTGCATGGGCCAGGCCATGCTATCGGGATCGGTCAGCCAGGGGACAATCTCCCGTTCGCCTTGATCGTACTCGCCGACCCAGGCGAAGGCGAACCGATCGGTGGCCGTGAACTCCTCGCGGAGGATCCGTTCGACGGCGACCGGCGACGTGACGTCGACGAGGCGACGCCTGGCGGCGGAGACCACTGCGGCGAGGTCGTCGGGAAGCGCGGCGAGCGTCCCGTCTGACTCCGGCTCCGATTCCGGCCCCGATTCCACTCTACCCCCTAGAGCGGAACTCGCCGCGTTTGCGCTGGCGGGCGTGGCTCGCGAATCGGCACCGACGCGCTCGGCGACCGCTTCCGCCAGCCGATTCGACGGCGCCGTCCCGTCGGCGCGCGCGACGACCTCAGAGAGAACGGAGACAGACGCGTCGCGGTCGTCGGCCCCCCAGTGGACGAACGTCGGAATTGACCGACCCTCCGACTCGACGGCGTCGACGAGTCGCGGAACGTTCGCGACGGTGTTCGCGTCGATAACGACACCGTCGATCGAATCGCGCTCGAGCCGGTCGACGGCCGCCGTGGTTCGCTGTGCGATGACGACGTTGACGGGGACGTCGGTCAGAGAGCGGGTAATGGACGCACGCGTCGACCGATCGCTACTGACACAGAGGATACGCGGCCGACTCATGGCAGTTCGAGGGACATAGTGAAACCGGTTCGGTCGTGTCAGTAGTCCGGTTCGTCATCAAAAGGGATTGTTCTTTCGACCGATATACGCCGTCTCGAGTCGGGCACCACGGTCGCCATGGTCACCGCGGAGGTCCGTCACGCGCCGGCGTCGGTGCCGACGATCAGGGCGCCTGTCCGTAGATCAGGTTGCGCTGAATCTCGTTTGCGCCCTCGTAGATCACCGGAATGCGGGCGTCTCGGTAAACGCGAGCGATTCGGCGCTCGTCTAACACCGAGCGGCCGCCGTGGAACTGCATCCCGCGTTCGGAGACCTCGACCGCCGTCTCGGTCGCATTCGTCTTCGCCAGCGCTGCCCAGTATCCTTCGTTCTCGCCGTTTGCAACCTTCTCGCAGGCGCGCCAGGCGAGCGCGCGAGCGCGTTCGAATCCCATCAGCATGTCCGCGAGGCCGTGTTGGACCGCCTGAAAGTCGTTGATCGTCCGCCCGAACTGCTCGCGGTCGTGGACGAACTCCCAGGTGGACTCGAGGGCCGCGGCCGCGAGACCGAGTCCGTGGCCCGCGACGACGACGCGCCCGTGGTTGAAAAACTCCGCGAGCATCCAGAAGCCGGCTCCTTCGGCGCCGATCAGGTTCTCCTCGGGGATTCGACAGTCCTCGAGTTCGATTTGAGCCTGCTTCGAGGCGCGCATCGCCATCTTCTCGGGGATGTGTTCGGCCTCGTAGCCGTCGGCGTCGGTGGGGACGATAAACAGCGAGTGGTTGCCGTAGCGGTTGGTCTCGTCGTCGTCCGTGCGCGCGTAGAGCGTCACCCAGTCCGCTTCGACGCCGTTGCCGATCCAGTACTTCTCGCCGTTTAGTACCCACTCGTCGCCGTCTTTCTCGGCGGTCGTCTCCATCCCGGTCAGATCGCTTCCCGTCTCGGGTTCCGAGACGGCGAGCCCGGAGCGCATCTCTCCTTCCGCGACCGGTCGGATGTACTCCTCGCACTGTTCGTCGGACCCGTACTCGTAGGTCATCTCACAGCCGAAACTCGCCAACTGAAGCGTCAGCGCGATGCCCGCGTCCGCGCGGTAGAACTCCTCGGTCAGCGCGAGCAACTGCGGGAGGTCCAGCCCGCGACCGCCCCACTCCTCGGGGATGTCCTGTGCGACCAGCCCCGCCTCCTGGCCCGCCTCGAGGATCTCTTCCGGATACGTCCCCTCCTGAAAGTGTTCCTGGGCGTTCGGTTCGATGTGTTCGCGCGCGAACTCGCGGGCCTCGGCTTTGATCTCGCGTGCGTGCTCCGGCACGATGCTCTCCTCGAGCAGATCCATGTCGCGGTAGACGATGGCGCCGGTGAAATAGCCGCGGGGCAACTGTGCAAGCCTCGCCCGTCGCGAACGCTCCGCGGATCATTTCGACAGAATCGTTCGTCTGCAAAACAGTGTTAAACAGTTCTGAAGGTCCTGAACGACAGCGTATCTTTTACCGTGATGGGTTCGAGCGACGATACATGATGGAGAATCGCGACCGCGACGACGTTGGACGCAGAGCGGTTATCGCCGCCGGCGGCGCCGTCGGCGCGACGCTCGCGTCGGGCTGTACGTCGGGAGAGCCGACCGATGATGAAGAGAACGGCGACGGTGACACCGACACCGACCTGGGCGAGAGCGCGACATCGTTCGACGGAGGCAACTTCCGACTGCTCGTCAGCGACCTGCCGGCCGACATCGGCGATTTCGATCGGCTGGACGTCTCGTTCGATAGCGCGCGGGTTTCCGACGGCGGCGGGGACGCGGACGCGGAGTCGGACGACAACGACAGCGGCGAGGAGTCCGAACCGACGACCGAAGACGACGGGGACGAGCCGGATGAGAACCGCGAGAGCGACGACGACAGCGATGACGCCGGCGTCGAGCGACGCCGCGGATTCTACTGGCTCGACCTCGACGGCGCGACGGTGGACCTGACGACGGTCATCGGCGAGAAGGCGGTGGCCGTCTTCGACGGTGACCTGTCGCCGGGCGCCTACGAGAAGATCGAACTCCACGTCTCGGACGTCGAGGGAATCGTCGACGATGGCGAGGCCGAGGTGAAGGTTCCCAGCGAGAAGCTCCAGATCACCCACTCCTTCGAGGTCGGCGGCGACGAACCGGTCGAGTTCGTGTTCGATATCAACGTGGTCGCGACGGGCTCCGGTGGCTACAATCTGACGCCGGTGATCTCCGAGAGCGGCGTCGCCGGTGAGGACGTCGAGGTCGAGGAAGTCGACCCCGGGGCAGGCGAGGAAGCGGACGACGGTGACGCTGGCGACGACCCGGCCGATGCTGACGGGGAAGTGGACGACGGGGCCGACGCCGACGGTACCGACGAGACCGACGGCGAGGCGGACGATCCGAATACGGGAGCCGACGTGGACGGCGAGGCTCTGTTGAAATCCTCTTCTTTAGAGAATTGTTCACATGAATAAACTGGACACTACACATGCTTATTGACCGCTGAGGTTCCTACCAATCAGCGTATCTCTTCGAAAAGTTGTGATGAATACATAGCGCGAATGTGGCACGGACTGAGGAGCGATCAACACGGAAGATCGAACGGTCAGTACAGGGCGTGGATGTGTCAGGAAGGTGACCGTGCCCTTAGCTGGGTTCGGGTGCCCAGAAGCGATAATAAAGCAGTTCAGTAATGGGCATCGCCCAGATGAACGCGACTGTAAACTGAATGAACGTCCCGATATACTGGTGGGGCACAATCAACCACACGACGATGGTGACCACACCGATACAAACGAGGGCGACAATTGATGCCGTCACGCTGTTGGCATTCTGAAGGTTGATGTCGGCCAGTCCAATGGCTGCCACAATCCCGAGAAATATGCCTATTGCAATAGCCACCAGCGTTGCCTCAAGCGAAACAATCCGACGGGAAGTCTCGGTCATCAGTAATAACGGGGTTAGAGCGAGCGAAAACAGAAACGACCGAAGAATCCGTGTCCGCTCGTCATCACCCAGTAACGGGTGTGACCCAGTGGAAGTCTGATTCATAAGAAGTATTACAGACTGTGCGCACATATGTTTTCCTACTGCACTGAATGCACCGTTCCATTCGCATGTGTAGTGAGCAGGCGGTTGTCCGGTTTCGGCGTGAAACAAACGAAGTCGTCGTGCTGCACTCACCCTCTGAGTCGGTCACGCCGTTTCTGACAAGAACTGGGTAGTTCCTTCAGTGTGTACTGAACTCAGGGCGCGAGTCTTTCAAGAGGCGGTCACGGTTTCGATGTGCTACCCGGAGAGTTCGGCATAAAGCTGAGTCAATCCACACTCTGGACACAGAAACGCATGAAGCGGTGTTTGATGTCCGACACCGAGCCGGTCAAGCACACCACCATCTCTATCGGTTTCAACGTAGAGGTCACCGATTCCTTCTGCGGTTACGTTCGTCTTCTCCATTTGGACATCACAATCTGGACAATGGCGTTCACTCATTGGACTTGCATCCGTTTTTGTTTCCATCTGGTAAGTAAGTCAGGTCACGGTTTCATCCTCGAAAGTAACAATGTCTGTCTGTTTCTCCGCTGCATTCACCCTCTGAGTCGGCCACGTCATTTCTGACAATAACCAGGCAGTTCATTCAGTACCTGCTGAATCCACAGCGCGAATGTGGTACGAGATCTGGTTTGATTTACGGAGGGAGTGATCGCTCAGTACAGAACAGGTACATGTCGGACCAGAAAGTGTACTCTAATATACTTAAACCAGTAAGATATAATCAACAGTATGGAGACAGATTCAGACAGAGAAACAGATGGCGGTGAGATAACAGGACTCACTCAAGACGAACTCTATACCGTTGTTCAAACTGCTGTCAAGGACGCACTTATTGATGTATTTGGAACCGTATTCCTTCTCGGATTTGCGCTCTTGTTCATAGGTGCAGGCACCCAAGTGATACTTGCGTCCTCTACGACAGGAGTTCTATTCGGCGTCGGTTTGGTTTCACTTGGGCTTGTAGTGGCAGCCGGTGCTTTTAATCTCGTTCCACCATTCCGGGAGTAACTCTTCGATCAATAAGCACGTGTAGTGAGCAGATGGTTCACTAATCTTGGCGTGAAATAAACGGAGCCGTCCTGCTGCGCTCATGCTCTGTATTCAGCAGGTCGTTTCTGACGCCTGTCCGAGAGGTAGGTAGCTGCTCCGATAACGCCTCAACCTGCACTGAGCGATCACCACCTTCGCAAATCGAGCCACGCTTAGTGTGACATTCGCGGTGTGTATGCAGCACAGCTACTGGAAACTATCACTTCGTGAGGGTTTCAACAAGGCCGACGGCGACGAAACGGACGCCGGCGAAGCGAACGGGTGAGGTGGTACCGTCACGTCGGCGGTCGGTCGCGGACCGGCTACCGAAGCACCTGTAGCAGTTCCTCCCGCGGAACGTCCGCGTACTGCTCGAGTCGCCAGATGTCCCAGGCGACGTCGCTGACGAGGTGGGCGTAGAGGACGCCGCCGACGAGGGCTGCGAGCGGAACGCTCCAGAGCGCGGCGGCCGGGACGACGAGACCGATGATCACCAGGTGACTCAACAGCCGCGAGAGGACGCCGACGTCGCCGCGCTCGAAGATGCGGCGCTGATCGGCGACAGCCGCTGTCGGGTTGGTCAGACAGAAGCGAACTGCGTCCCAGGAACCGGTCCTGACGCGCGCGATGAGAAAGTGATCGAGGTCGATGAGCACGCCGGCCGCGGTGGCGACACCGACGAGGGCGGGAGCGGGGATCGCGTCGCCGGCGACGACCACCGGCGGCAGCAGCGAGACGAGAACGCCGGCGGAGACGAACGAGATGATCGCGTGGTGTTTCGAGTAGATAGCGACTCACCTACCGGACCGACGACGGTAGCACACTAAACCGTCCCGCCACGGCTCGAGCGCCGTGGCGAGAGACGAGGGCGGAATCGAGGGCGATAACGAGGCCGACTCGAGGTGATAACGGGGACAAATCGAGGGGGGTAGTCGCGGGCGCACTCAACCGGCGAATCCGGACAGCAGCCACTCGCCGTCGTCGCCGTCCTCGTCGCCGATACTCGGCGCACTGACGAGGACGAACGCGCTCTCCTGATCGCCGTTGCGGATCTGTCGGGTCGACGCCGGCGGAATCCAGAGGGCGTCGCCGGTCTCCATGGCGACCGGATCGTCGTCGACGACGACCGTCGCTTCGCCCTCGATCAGCACGTAGACCTCCTCGTGGTCGTTGTCCGTGTGGTCGTGTGGTTTGCTGTTCCAGCCCGGGTCACAGCGTGCGACAGTCACGCCGACCCGCTCGGTTTCGAGCGGATCCGAAAGGAAGTGCATCGCGCTCGAGACCTGATCGACCTCCTCGTAGTTCACCTTCCGGTAGGTCATGTGTACTCATTCGACGGGTAACCAGTAAAACTACGCGTTCCGAGGCGGACGGCGAGAATCGCCGTGGGCGGAGGTCGGCGAACGAAGGACTGAGACGGATTGCAGTCCCGGGCTTCCGGCGCCACCGCCGCCCGGGTCGCGGCGGCGCCGGACCTGACGGACAGTAACCAGTACGAGAGCGAAGTGATTCCAATTCGGTGGTTGAAGCGCGACGCCGTCCGCTAGTGGCCCTGCGAGATCGGATCGAACTCGTCGACGGGGATCACGGAGTAGTCGACGGTCAGTGCGTCCTTGGTCGCTCGGATCTTGCCGACGAACGTCGAGATATCCTCGAGTTCGCCCTCCAGGACGAACAGTTCCATGCAGTAGTGGTCGCCGACGTGGCTGTGGAAGTTCGAGGCGACCAGGTCTTCGTGTTCGTGGCGCAGGTGCATCATGCGCTCTTCGACGCTGGTGGTCTCGTAGTCGAAGAGGACGGTGACGATTCCCATCAGCTCCCGGTCCTCGAGGCGGGTCTCTTCGAACTCGCCGAGCAGGTTTCGGGAGGCTTCCCGGACGACCTCGCTGCGACCGGTGTAGCCGTGTTCGTCCGCGAACTGGTCGAGTCGTTCGAGGAGTTCGTCCGGCATCGAGACGCTTACGACTGCCATATAATAACTCATGGCCAATAATCTATTAAGGGTTATCATCTCGTTGCCTCTCGAGGCGCTTCCGATGGCAAGACCGGGATGGTGGCGGCAGCTTCCGGACGGGGTGAACGCCGGAATAGCCACCGCGAACCCGGCCGCGGCAAAGCGCTCACCGTCGCATACTGTTTTCCGGCTTCGGTTCCAGACTCGGGTATGTACCTCCCACACCAGCGCTGGCCGGAGCTCGGCGAGTACGTCGCGAACGAATCGCTCGCGGTCGTCCCCCTCGGCTCGACGGAACAACACGGCCCCCATCTTCCCGAGGGGACCGACCACATGATCGCCGAGGCGCTGGCCCGCGAGGCGAGCGAACGAACGGGCTATCTCTGCACCCCGCCGATCACGGTCGGCGTCAGCTCCCACCACCGACAGTTTCACGGGACGATGTGGGTCGAGCCGTCGGTGTTTCGAGACTACGTCGAGAGCCTCTCGCGAAACCTCACTTACCACGGGATCGACCGCATCGTCTACGTCAACGCCCACGGCGGGAACGTCGCCCACCTACGCGAGGTCGGCCAGCGATTGCACGACGACGGCACCGCCTACGCCATCGAGTGGATGTGGGACGAATCGATTCCCGAACTAATCGAGGAGGTCTTCGAGACACCCGGCCCCCACGGCGGCCCCAAGGAAACGGCGATGATCATGCACCTCGCCGAGGAACTCGTCCGCGAGGACCGCCTCGAGGACGCCCGCGACGGCGGCGTCACCTTCGACGCCGACGCCGCTCGCGTCCACGGCGCGACCACCTTCTACGACTGCATCGACAACAGCCCCAACGGCGTCTTCGGCGACCAGACCGACGCGACGCCCGAGATCGGCGCCGAACTGTTCGAGGCGGCGACCGAACAGCTCGTCTCCCTGCTCGAGTGGCTCGACGAGCAGCCGTTCGCGGACCTCATGCCGGATCCGCACGTCGATCCCCAGCCCGGGAGCGGTCGCGAGCGCGACGGCGCGCGGTGACTGTACCGCGGTAACTGTACCTGTTTGCCGACAGATCAATCCGTCCGTACCGCGCAGGGCTTATGCGCTCGACGCGATTGATGTGGCTACTGACCGACGGGCGAACATCGTCGAACTGGGGGATGGCGGCGGCCGCTCGTCGTCGGCGCGCAACCGGTGATACGAGCCAACAACTATATAGCCGATCACCTGTTGGTCCCAGCAAAGCGGTGCACGACGTGATCTCGACAACTGTCCGCTCTGAACGGCTGCTGCTGGTGGTCTCGTTCGCCTGCTTCGCTGGTGCCGGTGTCGCGACCGGGACCGTCGACGCAGTCGCGCCGACAGTCGGTGCGACCGCCCTCGCCATCGCGGGAGTCTACTGCGTCGCCCAGTACGCAGCCCGCGTCTCCCGGCGGACGCTCGCCGTACTGGCGCTTTCCGTCTGGGTCGGGTTCCTCTCGATCGCCGGCCTGCACGCCGTCGGCCTCGAGACCGTCGGCGCCGCCCTCCCCGGTCCCACCGCCGCGGTCACGGGCGCGCTGACCGCGGTCACGTGGGCGACGCTGCTGACAGCCTGCGCGTCGACGGTCTTTCTCGGCTTTCGCGAGTACGGCGCGACGACCAGCGCCGACGCGCCCGAAGAACAGGTTCTCGAGGGCGATTCGGACTACTCGACGCGGTAGCGATCACGACGCCGTTTCTCGTCCGACCTACGAAACCCGATAACTCACGGCGATTCCTTCACCCAGCGGTACCGCGACCGTCTCGAAGTCCGGATCGCCGGTAACACACTCGAGGTAGTCCGCGATTCCTTGCGTGTCTTCGGTGACGTCGTCTGGCGACCCGCCCTCGACGAGCTCGTGAAGCGTTTCGAACTGGATCGATCCCGAAGTAATCGCGTTGTCGGCGACGACGACGCCGCCGACGGATACCTTCGGACGAACGGCCTCGAACGCGTCGACGTAGCGGTGTTTCTGGTGGTCGATCAGCGTCACGTCGAAGGGACCGTCGTAAGCGTCGACGCTCTCGAGGGCGTCGCCCAGCTCGTATCGAGCCAGATCGTCGTAGCCGCCCGCAGCCATGTAGTCGCGGGCCATCTCGAGTTCGTCCTCGTCGACCTCGGTGAGAACGATCTCGCCGCCCTCCGGGAGTGCCTCGGCCATCCAGTATGCCGAGTAACCGTAGCCGGAGCCGAACTCGAAAATTCGGTCGGCGTCGGTCACTCGAGCGAGAAAACGGAGGAACGCGCCGACTTCGGGTCCGACGTGGGGAAAGCCCTCGCGATCGGCGTAGTCGTCCATCTCGCGCAGCGTCTCGTCGGGTTCGGGTCCGACCGCGCGAACGAAGCGTGCGATGTCGTCGGAGAGGACGTCGACCATACGACCGTTACGACGGCGCGAACATCAAAGTCAGTGCTCTTTTGGTGACCGGTCGCCGACTCGAGTCCGAGAGCAGTGAGCCTCACGACGGCACTCGCGGGCGTCGTTTTCGGAATCGCCCTCGCCGCGCCACCGGGACCGATGAACGCCATCATCGCCGAGGAGAGCGTCGTCCGCGGCTTTCCGGCCGGCGTTCGAGCCGGGTTCGGCGCGATGACGGCCGACGTCGTCTTCTTCGTCCTCGCGCTGGCCGGCGCCGTCGCGGTGATCGACCAGTACCCGGCCGTTCGCCCGTTCCTCTACCTCGTCGGCGGCGTTCTGATGCTGTACTTCGCCGTCGGCGCAGCTCGAGAGGCGACGAGCGCCGCGTCGTTTACCGGCGAGAACGCCGACGCCTCGAGGGGCTTTCGAAAGACGTTCGCGATCTCGTTTACCAACCCCTACCAGATCGGTTTCTGGCTCACCGTCGGCGTAGGGCTCCTCGAGTCCGGGACGCTCGACGTGTTTTCCCACGTCCCCGCGGTCGGCGCCTCGCTCGAGGACGTCCTCGTCGTCCAGACCGGCTCGCCGGCGCTGCTTGCCGGTTTCTTCGGCGGCATCGCGATCTGGATCGTCGTCTACCCGGCCGCGTTAGTCGCGGCGGGGCGTCGCGTCGACGCGTTCGCACCCGTCGTCGCCGCCGGCAGCGCCGCCGTGCTGGCCGGGTTCGGTCTGCTCTTCCTCGGAGCCGGCACGGCCGGGTTCATCTAACGTCCGGCGGAGACGCCGAAGACGCCGAAAAACGCTGACACTCAGCAGTCGAGCAGTTCGTACCGACTGTCGCGGTCGGCGTCGGGTTCCGAATCTTCGGTCCCGTCGTCGTCGCGGTCGTCGCCGTCTAGTTCGTCGTCGGGGTCCATCGGATCCACGTCCGTCGCGCTCTCGAGCATCGGCAACTGGAACTCGAACCCGTAGCGCAGATCGAACGAGTCGATCGGACTCGAGACCAGATCGAAGACCCCGTCGCCGACGTACTCGACGCCGGCGAGGAGTTCGACGATCGAGGCGTCTTCGGTCGCGCCGATCATCTCGGCGCCGAAGGCCCAGTCGGAGTCCGTCAGCGGCCCCGCGTGAAACTGCAGCCAGATGTGCGTTCCGTCCTCGGAGCCGATCGTAAACGACGCGCCGGAGACGTCGAAACACGTCGACGCCGGCTGCACCTCCGACGACGACACCGGCTCGTCGCTCGCGTTCGAGACGGTTGGCTGAACGGATCCGGCGCCCGCGACCGGCCCGACAGCGAGCAGTGCGAGACAGCAGAGGCAGACGACCGCGATACCGATACCCGTTCGACGAGCGCCAGCCATTGCTACTGATTCGAGAGCACACCGTCATGAACACATCGGCCGATTCCGGCGCGCTCAGTTAGATTCCCGACACGTCGACGAGCGGACGACGACGGCTTTGCACGTCGGGAGTAAGCCGGCGATGGCTCGAGTTGTGACTACGCGCGTCGACACACGACACATGACACACGACACACGGCGAAAACCGACGGTGGCGAGGACGGTGACAGTGGCGTCGCCTCGTACGGTTACTGTCCGTCAGTTCCGGCGCACCCGCCGCCCGGGTCGCGGTTGCGCCGGGACATTGGGACAGCAATCCGTCTCAGTCACCCATCGCCGCGATCTCGTCCTCGAGCCACTCGCTGAACCACTTGACGCGCTTGAGTCGTTGGTGGGCGATCCCCTCGGCGGTCTCGCTCTGGACCCTCGAGGCGGCGTCGTAGCCCCGCTCCAGGACGCGGTCGACCATCTCGTCGGCGTCCATGTGCGTCCGGGCCTCGTAGCCCATCCGCAACAGCATCAGGGCGGTGCCGTTGGCGCCGACCTTATCGAGGAGGTCGGCTTCGATGAGACACTGCGTCTCGAGGTCGAGATCGGTGAGGGTGCCCTGGTAGGAGTGGTGCTCGACGGAGCGACAGACCTGGTCGATGAACGATTCGGGGTAGTCGGCGCGCGATTCCAGATACTCGCGGGCGACGCGGGCGCCGGCCTCGGCGTGGAGTTCCTGATCCGTCTCGAGTTTGGCGACGTCGTGAAAGAGGGCGGCGACGCGGGTGACGTCGACGTCCGCGCCCTCCGCTTGAGCGATTTCCTCGGCGAGTTCGACGACGTTGAGGATGTGGTTGTGCCGGTACTCCGCAGAGTGCCAGGGGTACCAGCGCATCCGACCGCCTTCCTCTTCTTTCTCGACGCTGGCCGAGAGATACTCGAAGACGAACCCTTTCATCTGCTCGAATTCGGCGTCGGTCACCCTAGTCTCTTTTATTTCAACGCCCACGAGAGATCCCTCCGCAATAAGCGAACGATAGTCATTAGCGGAATGTTAGGTCGTTTCGCTCTTTAGCCTTTGGTTCACCGTGATTCCGTGTCAGTGTGCTAATCACATGCAGCCGTTCGTGATGGAGTCGCGCCCCGGTCGACGAGCGTTTCGACGATCGAGGCGTTCTCGTCGGTCGGTTACCGGGCGACGGCTGTGACCGTCCGGGATGAGGTCGGGCGAGTCGACGGCGAACTGCCCCGACTCGAGTCGCCTGCCGCCGAGACAGCCACGTCACGAACACCATGAATTTCCGTTAAAGTCAAACAGGCGGCCGGGGAAAGAGGGGATATGAGCAGCGAACAGGAACAGGAGTCGATTCGGTGTCTCGTCGCCAAAGTCGGTCTCGACGGCCACGATCGGGGGGCACACGTCATCGCGCGGGCGTTTCGCGACGCCGGCTTCGAGGTTATCTACTCGGGGCTGCACAAAGCGCCCGAGGAGATCGTTCANGGGGCACACGTCATCGCGCGGGCGTTTCGCGACGCCGGCTTCGAGGTTATCTACTCGGGGCTGCACAAAGCGCCCGAGGAGATCGTTCAGGCGGCCGTCCAGGAGGACGTCGACGTGCTGGGGATCTCCATTCTCTCGGGCGCCCACGACACGCTGGTCCCGAAGATCATGGACGGACTCGAGGAGTACGATGCGAAAGACGATACGCTCGTGCTGGCCGGCGGCGTCATCCCCGACGAGGATCGCGAGGAACTCGAGGAAGCGGGGGTTTCGGCCGTCTTCGGCCCCGGGACGTCGATCGAGGAGACGATCGATTTCGTCCGCGAGAACGCTCCCGATCGATGAGCACCAACGAGGAACTCCTCGAGGACCTGCTGGCGGGGAAACACCGCGCGCTGGCGCGGGTGATCTCGAAGATCGAAGACCGCGCGCCGGGCTACCGGGAGCTGGTCTCGGCGCTGTACGCTCACACGGGCGAGGCCGACGTCATCGGGATCACGGGCTCGCCGGGCGCGGGGAAGTCGACGCTGGTCGACAAACTCGCCGAGACCTACCGCGACCGGGGCGAGACGGTCGGAATCATCGCGATCGATCCCTCCTCGCCGTTTACCGGCGGCGCGGTGCTGGGCGACCGCATTCGGATGGCCTCCACCGTGGGCGACATGGACGT
>NZ_AOHZ01000023.1 GCF_000337215.1 Natronolimnohabitans innermongolicus JCM 12255
TCCTCGAGGACGAACTCGCGGCCGCCGGCGGCATCGACGACCTCGCCGAAGCCGTCCGGCAGGGCGAGACCGATCCCTACTCTATCGCCAGTGACGTCCTCGAGCCGGTCGAGGCCTGCCTCGAGGACCTCGAGACCGACGGTGCCGTCGGTAGCGACGGCGAGACGACGTAGGTCTCTCGAGCGACGTCGATAGCTGTGACGACTAGTGCTAACCGCACGCCTAAGGCCATCGACGGTGTACGGCGACGCATGAAGGCCCGAACAGTGCTCGGTGCAGCGGTCGGAACCGTCGGCGCAGCCGTCCTCGGAAACCGCCTTCTCGCGGACCGTGCCGGCGACCTGGAGAATCCCATCGTCGGTGTCGAACGAACCTATCGCTGGCGCGGTATCGAGACGACCTACACGGTCGCCGGCGATCCGAACGATCCCGAGATGCTCTTGCTCCACGGCGTTTACGCCGGCTCCAGCAGCCACGAGTTCGCGCCGATCGTCGACCGACTGTCGGAAGACTACCGCGTCATCGCCGTTGATCTTCCCGGCTTCGGTCGCTCCGAGCGACCGCCGCTGGTCTACTCTTCGACACTGTACGCCGAGTTCGTCCGGGATTTCGCGGCGGACGTAACCGACGAGCCGATCGTCGTCGCCTCCTCGCTGACCGGGTCGTTCGCCGTCGAGGCCGCGTCCGAAGCGGATTTCGAACAGCTCGTACTGATCTGTCCGACGGACGAGACGAGCCCCGAGCGGCCGTGGCTTCGCACCCTCGTCCGAACGCCGATCGTCGGCACGACGCTGTTCAACCTGCTCGCGAGCAAGCCCGCGATCCGCTACTTCTACGATCGCGACGGCTACTACGATCCGTCCCGGATCGACGACGACGAAGTGGATTACGCCTGGCGCAGCGCCCACCAGCCCGGCGCCCGCTACGCGCCGGCCTCGTTCAGCAGCGGAACCCTGGACCCCGAGTTCGACCTCGCGACGGAACTCGCGGGTCTCGAGACCCCGACCACGCTCGTCTGGGGCCGCGACGCCGAACTCGTCCCGCTGCGCGAGGGCCGCGACCTGGCCGAGGCAGCCGACCTCGACCTCGTCGTCATCGACTACGCGACGCAACTGCCCCACGCCGAACATCCCGACAAGTTCGTCGAGTACCTGACCGCGGAGCTTCCCCGCGCCGACGCCTGACTCGAGGGACTCGCAGGACTCGAGGAGTGACGGCGGAGCGCGATCGAATACCGATCGAAAACCGCTTTCTCGTTCCCGGTCTCTCAGTCGTCCGCGACGGAGTCGTCGAACGACGACTCCGAGCCGGGAACGGAGACGTCGTCCTCCTCGCGGAGGAAGATCGCGTTCCGGTTGCCGAACGCTAACACCATCGAGGCGACGGCGATCAGGGTGATCCCGGCGAACGGGCCACCGGTGATGATGGCGGCCGCCTGCAGCGCGTCGACGCCGCCGACGACCATCAACAGCGAGGCCAGCGCGCCGATGAGAAAGCCCCAGATGACTCGGTTGATCGTCGAGGGCTCCTCCTCGCCGCCGGTGGTTAGCATGCCGAGTGCGAGCGTCGAGGAGTCGGCCGAGGTGATGAAGAACGTCGTCACCAGCAGGAGGAACATGACGGTCAACACGCCGCCGAGGGGCAAGGCCTCGAACAGCGGGTAGCCGGCGCCGGCCTCCGCGTAGGTGTCGATCGCGGCGAGGATGTCGGCCTCGCCGTTCTGCTGGAGGAAGATGGCCGACCCTCCCATCGTCGCGAACCACGGGATCGTGATGCTCGTCGAGGCGAGTACGCCGGTGACGGCGACCTGGCGGACGGTCCGCCCCCGCGAAATGCGGGCGATGAACAGGCCGACGAACGGCGCCCACGAGAACCACCACGCCCAGTAGAAGATCGTCCAGTCGCCGACCCAGCCGGAGACGGCCGACCCTTCGGCGGCGTCGGCGCCGGTGTAGAAGCTCATCGTGATGAAGTCGTTGATGTAGCCGCCGAGAGCCTCCGTTCCGAGCGCCATGATGAACCGCGTCGGTCCGAGCACGAAGGTCGCGAGCAACAAGACGGCGAACAGCGCGAGGTTGAAGTAGGCGATCCGGCGGATCCCCTTGCGGACGCCGAGCGCGACGGAGATCGTAAACGCGACCGTCAGGCCGGTGATGACGAGCACCGTCCCCGCGTCGCCGACGGCGGTCCCGGTCGTCCACTCGATGCCGGTCAGAAACTGGTCGCCGACGAAGCCGAGCGTCGCCGCGACGCCGCCGATCGTCGCGAACACCGCGAGGACGTCGACGACCTTCGCGATCGGTCGCTCGAGGTTGTCCTCACCGAGCCAGGGCAGGAGGATCGTCGAGATTCGCAACGGGGCGTCGTACCGGTGGGCGTAGTACGCGATCGGGATCCCCAGTACGACGTAGGCCGTCCACGCGGAGATCCCCCAGTGGAAGAAGGTGTACTGGACGGCGCCGACGGCGGCCTCGGGGCTCCCGGCCTCCGCGCCGACGAACGGCGAGACGGTGTCGTAGTGGAAGATGGCCTCCGCGGGCCCCCAGAAGACGACGCCGGCGGCGATTCCCGCCGAGTACAGCATCGCGAAGTAGGCGGGGAAGCTAAACGCCGGCTCCTCGTCGTCCGCCCCAAGGGTGATGTTCCCCCACGGGCTGAAGATCAGGAAGCCGACGAAGACGATCAGGGTGAACATGACCAGCAGGTACGCCCAGCCGAAGTTTACCTGCAGGAACTCGTTTGCGTTCTCCAGGTGGGTCGCAGCCGCGTCGTCTCGAAACGCGAAGGCGATCACCGCGAGCGCCGTGACGACGAAGCCGGCGCCGAAGACCACGTAGTCCAACTCGCTCGTAAACGTCTCGAGGGCGTTTCGGATACTTGTCATTCGATACTCACCGCCGTGTGGCACGTGATACGGCTCATTGTCGTGTCTCCTTGGTGGGTCCGACGGTCGTCGGTAGTTCGCCGCCGGGACGTCGACGGTCGATCATCGGTGCGTGGATGCACTCGAGTTCGGTGTGGGTGAAAACTGGCACAGTGTGAACGTCGGTTACCGACCGCCACGCCTCGAGTAACCGTCTCGAGCGGCGACCGATGGGGATCGGTTGCAGGTGGACATTGGTCTCGATTTCAGCGGGATCTCAGGTTACAGTGTGGTCTCGGTCTCGGTTCAATCTCGAGATGTCAGAACAGCGGTTCCGGCTCGGTCGGCGGCGTTCGCTTGTGCTCGCTCTCCTCGTGGAGGGAGACGACGTGCTCGACGCTCTCGACGGTGGTATCCGTGAGTCGAGCGGTAACCGACGCCGGAAGGTTGCCGTCGATGTGGAACGCGAGAACGGCGTCAAGCGTGTCGTAATCCATCCCGAGTTCCTCCTCGTCGGTACCGTAGTCGACCATGCCGCCGGTCGGCGTCTTCCGAACGAGCGACTCCGAAACGCCGAGGTGGGCCGCGACCTGCCGGACCTGCTGTTTGTACAGGTTCGCAAGCGGGTTACAGTCGACGCCCCCGTCGCCGTATTTCGTCACGTAGCCCGTCGCGAGCTCTGCGCGGTTGCCGGTCCCGAGAACGATTCGGTTCTCCCGGTTTGCGACGAGGTACGTCATCGTCATGCGGATGCGGGCGCTCGTGTTGCCGACGTATCGACCTTCCCAGCGGTCCTCGGAGGCGTTGTAGTTCTCGGCGTCGGCTTGACTCAGCGTCTCCTCGACGACCGAATCGATACCGACTACGTCGTAGTCGATGCCGAGGTCCTCGGCGACCCGCTCGGCGTCGCTCATGTTCTCGTCCTCGTTTACCTCCTTCGGGAGGATGATCCCGTGGACGGCGTCGGCGCCGAGCGCCTCGGCGGCGAGGTACGCAGTCGTCGTGCTGTCGATCCCGCCCGAGAGCGCGATTTCGATACCGTCGGCGTCCGCAGCTGCGACGCGGTCGCGAATGAACTCAGTGAGGTGATCGACCTGCGCTTCGATCTCCGACGCCGAAAAGCGGAGGTCGACCGGGTCGATCTCCGTCTGCGTCTGCTCGTAGAGGTTTCCCATCTGGATACGAACGTAACCAGAAGCGGCCATATAAGCCGTGTGCTTTCGGTATTCGAGTGTTCGCTTCTGTGGTGAAACGCGCTCGCTCAGACCGGCGTGAACGAAAGCACTCGCTCGCCAGTCGTCTCTGAGACCGTTACTTCGATCTCGACCTCGAGGCCGGTTTCGACGCGCTCGAGGTCGATCCCGACGATCTGGCCGGTGATGCGTACGGAACCGAAGCTCGCGACGGCCGTCGCGTAGGGGGCGTCCTCCTCGAAGGCCGGCGTGGGGACGTGGGTGACGGTGAACGTCCGTATTTCGCCCGTGTCGGGGAGGGGGACCTCCTCGAGGTCCGTCGCGCCGCAGTCGGGACAGACCCGACGCGGCGGCAGCGAGCCGTGCCCCTCGGGGCACTCGAGGAAGTACGCGTCATCTTCTTCGGCGGCGTCGAGCCACTCGTCGAAGCCGGCGTCTCGCGTCTCGGATTCGGTTTCGGTCATTAGTTACGCACCTCCTCTAAGACGTGGACGGTCGCGCTCGCGACGGTGCCACCCGCGTTGTGAGCGACGCCGGTCGTGGCGTCCTCGACGAACGAACTGTTGGGGTGGTCCCCGGCCAGCAGTTTCGTGACCTCGGCGATCTGCGAGGCGCCGGTCGCACCCACGGGGTGTCCCTTCGCCTTCAACCCGCCCGAGAGGTTGATCGGCGTCTCGCCGTCGGCGGTCGTCCGCCCGTCGCGGGCCGCCGAGATCCCCTCGCCGATCGGGAAGAGGTCGAGAGATTCGATCGCGAGCACCTCGGCGATGGTAAAGCAATCGTGGACCTCGGCGAGGTCGACGTCTGCGGCGTCGACGCCGGCGTCGGCGTAGGCCTCCGCGCCCGCTTCGCGCGCGGCCGGCGAGCGCGCGAGGTACTCGCGGTCGTGGAGTGCCATCCGGTCGCCGCCCTGGCCCGTTCCCGTGATCGAGACGGGCGCGTCGAGCCCGTGTTCCTCGGCGTACTCCTCGCTCGTGAGGACGACGGCGGCGGCCCCGTCGGAGAGCGGACAGGAGTCGTACAGCCCCAGCGGCGCGGAGACCGGCGGCGCCTCGAGGACGTCGTCGACCTCGATAGCGCTCTGGTACTGGGCCTTCTCGTTGGTCAGCGCGTTCTCGTGGTTCTTGACGGCGATGTGTGCCAGATCCTCGTGTTCGCCGCCGTACTCGTCGAAGTACGCCTGGGCCATCAGGGCGTAGGCGCCGGGGAAGGTCATCCCCGCGCGGACCTCCCAGAGGTCGTCGGCGGCGATGGCGAGCGCTTCGGTCGCGCCCGCGGTACCGAGGTTGGTCATCCGTTCGGCGCCGCCGACGAGGAGCACGTCGTCCTCGCCGTTTCGGATGCGCATGACCGCGTCGCGGACGGCCGTCCCGCTCGAGGCGCAGGCGGACTCGTAGCGCGTCGCGGGCGCCCGAATCCCGGCCGCTTCGGCCATCAGCGGCCCCTGATGTCCCTGGTGTTCGGAGAGCTCTCCCATGAAGTTGCCATAGAGGAGGGCATCGACGTCCTCGCGGGGGACCCCGCTGTCGTCGAACGCCGCGATGCTCGCTTCCGCGAAGAGGTCCCGGCTCGTCCGCTCGGGCGTGTTTCCGAACGGCGTCAGTCCGACACCTGCGACACGTACGTCACTCATATACACACCGTTAACGGCTCAGTCGGTTAATACTCGGCGGTTGCGATCGGCATCGGCGTCGCCATCGACTGCGCGATCCGTCGTCAGTCGCAGATGTGTGATTCGGTCACGTCGTCACACGAGTGACGAGAAAACTCGATCGGGGCGTCGGTCCACGGCGGTGACGGTCTGACGATCACAGCCACGCAGTCTTCCTGGTCGGCACCCACCTCGAGTTCGGACCAGTCGCTCCGCTCGCGTCGTGCGGTGATAGTAAACTGGGCTGGATCTGCGGACCACTCGCAATCAGGAAGGCTGTAAGTTGTTCCGTCTGTGGCTGGTTCTAATTCGTGAGTGGACGAATGTACTTTTCCCCGCTTTCAAAAACCTCAACATCAATACGTTGCCGCTCATTTGTAGGATTTTCTATAGTAGCTGCTCCCAATTTAGTATCTTGTCCAAAAACTGATGTGCATCCAGCAGAGATAACTCCAATTCCACAACAAAGAAGTAATCTCCTGAACATAACTATCTGATTTATATTTAGGATATTTAAATAAGTCCTGTGTATATATTATTATGTGTTTTGATTTCCTTTCAGAGCTTGCTTCTGCTGCAGTACTCTATTCAGGGTTCACCAGTTACACTAACTCTCGCCGATAAATCAGTTATTGCTACACGCTCACTGTTGCCAGATGCGATGTTATTGAATTCGACTGTTTCAGCTGTATATTCTGGTATTTGCCGTCGGTATACTCTATAGACTGCGAGTTCATCTTGAGGAATGTCCGGTCTCCACTCATCACAGATTCCAGAACAAGTCGAAACATACCCTGCAAAATTACTCAGGAGGTTGCCAGCAGAAAGAGTTGTTCCGACGAGTGGATGAATTCCCGAAACTGCTAAACTAAGTACACTCATCGCAGTATCATCATCACTCATATCGTTTGCTCGGTGTGGCACTGTCTAGTTTAGCACCTCCTCAGCTGGCGTTCGTCCATTGAGCGATTGGTGCGGTCTCTGTCGGTTGTAGTAATGCATAAATTGNGGCACTGTCTAGTTTAGCACCTCCTCAGCTGGCGTTCGTCCATTGAGCGATTGGTGCGGTCTCTGTCGGTTGTAGTAATGCATAAATTGTTCAATCCATCTACGGGCGCTTCGCCGACTGCCCACCCATGAATTATGGAAACGGTCAACGCGCATTTTGAAGGTGTGAAACCATTTTTCGATGAGGTTTCGGTCGATATAGTCAACCCGACCGTTCAATCCTAACCGAGCAAGGGCAGTCCGATAGCCAAATTGATCGACGAGAAACACCGCCTCGGAGAGATCATGTTTCTCGCGGAGTCTATGCAGAAATGCAGCCGCTGGATCGGTGCCGTGGCGACCGAACAATTGAGCGTCGAGAATCAACTTTGTGTCGAGGTCTATTGCAGCGTACAACCAAGACCACTCGCCGTTTATTTTGACAGCAGTCTCGTCAACCGCGACCCGCGAGGGCTTCGCCCTCGGCGGGTCGGGAACGCTGTCAGCCAGCCGATGTACCCAATTCCAAATTGCTCCATGAGAGCGTTCAACGCCTAATTCAGCGAGAATAGTTGTTGTCTCACGAAGTGAACATCCAGTCGCGTGGAGACGGACGGCGAACACCCTTGCGGGTGTCGCCGTCCGCTCACGCTCCCAAGCTTCATCAAATTCCGCCGCGTATGACTCGTTGAGCAGGTCTGCGAGCTGCATGATCAAACCAACTCTACGACCTGCTCACTTCTCAAACCACGCTAACTAGACGGTGCCNTATGACTCGTTGAGCAGGTCTGCGAGCTGCATGATCAAACCAACTCTACGACCTGCTCACTTCTCAAACCACGCTAACTAGACGGTGCCCTCGGTGTGATGTTCTCCCATACCAAGCACTGTTGTCCCTACTGTAAAAGTCACCAACATCGTCATTATACTCAGTACTCTCAAGTATCTGCCTCCAAACATCTCCTGGAACACGCGCTCCTGTGCTTGTGTCTTCCGTTTACGCAATACTACCAAAAACGTAATCCACTTCCCATCGTTCTATGGAAGGGGCCCATCGAGGTTCGTACACTTCGAGGCAGGATGAAAGCTTGATCTCATTACCCAGAACTTCGAATGTATCTTGGTCATTGTCGGTTTCGATCACATCACTATCTCCACCCTCACCATCCTCACCTGGGGAAACTGAATCACCAATTAAATGAGGATCACCTCCTCTGTGATGAGCAGACGCGTTTGTTGCAAGCCCTGTAAGGGATAGTCCAGTAACTATAGGTGCCATTTTCAGCAGCTTTCTCCTTTTCATATTATCCGATTAATTATCCATCTAACTATATCTAAAATTAGAAATGTTTGGATTCTGCAGGGGCTTTCCGAATAGGGATGATATTGGGCGGAAATAGAGTTTATTCTATAATTTCAGTATTAATTTAATGTATTATAAAATAGTGGGATAGAATTATAAACATCTATGATTCACCGGATCGGTTGGAGAAGAAGTATCGAAACAGTCTACGAGAAATAGGGTAGTATTTGGAACTGTTCTGTTGTTAATTTAATATATCATCATTCAGGAACCGTTCTCTAATTCTGTTACCCAAATCTGATGGCTTCATACACCGTGTTCCACTGTATTTATTCAATAGTTCCAACAGCAGCCGATCCGTGACTCGAGGCACACCGAACGGACGAACCGTCTGCCCCGTTCCGCGGGTTTATAACGAAAACGGCCACAACACAGCGTATGGCATTCGTCCCCTTCGATCTCGAGTTTTTGACAGAGCTGACAGAGACGAGCGGCGTCCCCGGCTACGAGGACCGCGTCCGCGACCGCGTCGTCGAGGCGTTCGACGAGTCGGTCGACCGCGTCAGAACCGACGCGATGGGCAACGTCGTCGGGACGCTCGAGGGCGACTCGGAGTACTCCGTCGCCGTCGCCGCGCACATGGACGAAATCGGCTTTATGGTGCGAAATCTGAAGGGCGACGACGAGGGGGACGGCTTCGTCGAACTCGACGCCCTCGGCGGCTGGGACGCCCGAATTCTCAAAGCCCAGCGCGTGACCGTCCACACCGACGACGGCGACCTTCCCGGCGTGATCGGCTCGCCGCCGCCCCACACGTTAGACGAGTCCGAACGCGAGAAGACGCCCGACGTCGAGGACGTCGTCGTCGACCTCGGGCTCCCCTACGCGGACCTCGAGGAGCGCGTCTCCGTCGGCGACCTCGTCACGATGGACCAGACGACCGAACTGGTCGGCGAGACGGTCACCGGCAAGGCCTTAGACGACCGCGTCTGCCTGTTCGCGATGCTCGAGGCCGCGCGCCGACTCGAGGACCCCGACGTGACGATTCACTTCTGTGCGACCGTCCAGGAGGAGGTCGGCCTGCGCGGCGCGCAGGCGCTGGGCGTCGACGTCGATCCGGACCTCGCGATCGCCTTAGACGTCACCGTCGCCAACGACATCCCCGGCTTCGAGGCCGGCGAGCGGGTCACCGAACTCGGCGACGGAGCGGCGATCAAGCTCAAAGACGGCAGCGTCATCACGAATCCGAAGGTCCACAAGCGCATGCGGTCGGTCGCCGAGGACGGCGAGATCGACCACCAACTCGAGATTCTCCCCGCGGGCGGTACCGACACCGCGGGCTTTCAGTTCTCCGGCGGCGCCAAACCCGTCGGCGCGATCTCGATCCCGACGCGGTATCTCCACACGCCGACCGAAACCGCCCACGTCGACGACGTCGCGGCGACGATCGACCTGCTCTGTGCGTTCCTCGAGAGCGAGGACGGCGACCACGAGTACACGCTCTGACGCGGCTATTGCCGTCGTCCTAGGGCATCTCGTGAACCCGCAACTCGACGTCGCGCCGCTGGCCCTCGATGTCGGCGACGAGCCGTTCGACGACCTCCTCGGCCTCGTTCAACAGTTTCGGCTGGACCTTCTTGACGACCCAGTCGAGCGAGACGAACCGCGGCAGGGAGAGCGCGCTCTCGTCGGCCGAATAGGGGTCGTAGACCGCGTCGAAGTAGATCCGACTCGCCGTGTCGACGTCGACGCTCGTGGGAACGGCGTCGGGTTCGGGTTCGACGCGCCACTCGCCGCGGGCGTCGATATCGTTGGTGAGTCGCCACTCGAGCGATTCCGGAGCCGACACGTCGGTAACCCTCGAGCGGGCGGTGTAGCTGAGCTTCCACCAGGCGAGTTTCAGGTCGTATCGCGAGCCGACGCCGCCGTCGCCGTGTACGCGGACCTCTTTCAAGTGATCCGTATACCGGGGGTAGTCGGCGAAAGACTCGACGTACGGGAAGACCTCCTCTGGAGGACGGTAGGCGACGGTGCTGAGGAGAATTCTGTCCACGGTTGCAGCGGACGTACGGCGGGGACGAAAGTAAGAATTGCTATCGTGTCGCCTGGTAGCAGCCGTGTTGACTCGACCGGCCCCATCGACGCGGGGCTGCAGGCACTCGAGAGTCGTCAGCTTCTATACCACCCGGTTGAAAGCTCGAGGTATGCGAGACGTCTGTATCGTCGGCGGCGGCGTCTCCGGTCTCGCCGCCTCAATCTTCACCGCACGCGCCGGACTGGACACTCTCGTCGTCGACGGGGGCGAATCCATTCTGGCGCGCAACGCCAGCCTCGAGAACTACCCCGGCTTTCCCGATGGCGTCGACGCCCGTCGGTACCTGCAACTGACCCGCGAGCAGGCGCGAAACGCGGGTGCAACGTTCGAACTCGGTCACGTGACCGGCGTCGAACCCGTCGACGAGTCGGACTTAGAGCAGGGGTTCGTCCTCGAGACCGACGGCGGTGACCCCATCGAGGCCCGACGCGTGATCGCAGCCTCGTGGTCGGACAGCGACTACCTCGTCCCCCTCGACGTGGGGCGGATGCAGCGAGGGAGCAAGCACTTCGTCTCGGTCGACGACGCCGGGCGAACGGCCGTCGACGGCGTCTACGCCGCGGGACGGCTCGCAGACGAGCCCCACCAGTCGATCGTCGCCGCCGGCCACGGTGCGAAGGTCGGCCTCGCCGTCATCCACGATTCGGACGCGAACTTCTACCACGACTGGGTCGCCCCAGAGGGCTACTTCACCGGCCGCGGCCGCGAGGTGCCGCCGGGCTGTGAAGAGATCGACGACGGGGAGCGGCGCCGACGCGACGAACGGGCGCGGGAAACGATGCTCGAGGCGTTCGCCGACCCGCTCGACGAGCAGCCGACGATGCACCCGAGCGTCGTCGACGAGGAGTAACCGCTACGTCGTCCCCCGGTATCGCCCGGACCCGCCACAGGATAGTATTCGTTTCGATGATGACAGAGAAAACGCATCTGTTAGTGAGAACGCTGTGAGCGTTGCACAGATCGTCTATTCCACGCAATTCGATATTCAATATTTCGTATTTATTGGAGCACGTGAGAACCCCTGAACGAAAAAATACAATATCGGGAGCCTCGGTTATGATGTATGGAACAAGCCGACACCCGCCTATCGGAGACGATTGACCTCCTCCCGCGCCTAAAGTCGCGGGAATCCCACCATGGGATTTCAGGCCGAGCGCGGCCCTAAGGTTTCAAGACGCATACGTTCCAAGCGTCTCTTGCTGGGTGTCAGCATCGGCTTGGCTGTCTTGTGGGACGGTCAAACGTCCCCCATCCTCAGCCGAGTCATCGCCACTCGTGTGTTCTCTTGAGTGGCTCTCTCCGCTGAGGTAGCGGTCTGCAATATTGAGCGCGGCGTTAACGTCTGCTTGGTACTCCGAAACCCAACATCCCGAGTTGGAACACTTGAACGTCGCCTGCTTCGGACGGTAGCCCTGTTCTCCGCAACAGTGACATGTCTTCGAGGTGTACGCGGGATTCACCGTCTCCACACGAATCCCTTTCTCAGCCGCCTTGTAGCGAATCTGGGCGTGCATCTTGGTGAATCCCCATCCGTGGAGGCGGCGGTTCATGAACGCGCCGTAGTCCATGTTCTCACGGATGTGCGTCAAGTCTTCCAGAACCAGTACGGGGTTCTCGAATTGGTCGGCGTAGGCCACGACCTCCGATGTGACCGTGTGGAGGATGTGGTCGATGTGTCGCCACAACTCGTCGCCGTAGGACTCTGCTATACGTTCGCTTCCGCGTTTCTGAAGGCGTCGAGTCGCCGTGAAATACGTCTCACGGAGTTGCCGGACTCGCTTGCCTTCGTCGTTCCAGAGGTTGGGTGCAGTCGGGGAGCCGCGCTCGTCACGGTGACACACCGTTAACAAAGAGGCTTCCCCGATGTCTACCCCAATCGGCGTTTCCGCCGAACTGGTTTCTCGTTCCGCCACATCTCGCGTAGCGACGATGTGGAAGTACCACTCACCGTCGCGGTTGAACAGCCGACACTCTCCCAGTTCCGCGTCTCCGGCGTGCAACGCTTCCAGCCACTCTCGTTGTTCGGGATTCGGCTGTGCGGGCAACCAGAGGTTGTAATCGTCGTGGTGCGGGATTTTGACGTACCACTCGATGGCGTTCTGCGGCTTGTGGTCGAGCTTCGGGCCTTCGTTCGTGAACCGAACAGGGTGGTCGTCGTGAAGCTCTTTCGCGTCGTAGCTTCCGCCACAGAGTTGTAGGACGTACTTCTTGAGCGCGTTCTTCGCGTAGCCGCTCAGGTCGTAGTTGACCACTACGTCGTTGGCCGCTGACTGTGTGGTGCAGTTGGCGTTGAACGCGGCTTCGAGCGCGTCTTGGTACGCCTGTTTCGTCTCACAGAGTTTGCGGTGCTTGTGGGCGTTCGGCTCCACAAGCTTGAGTTCCAGCGTCTCGGTGAGTTCGGTCACTGTTCGTCCTCCTCGTGACGCTGGATGTACTTCTCGACAGTCTCGCTCGAAACGTGTCCCGCTGTTCCTGCGTAGTAGCCACGTGCCCACTTGATTTTCTCGCCGTTGTGGTCGGCGTGTCGGTGGTTGTATTTCCGCGAACTGATGCCTTTGAACCAGTTGGCGAGAAGTGACGGGGCGTGTTTCGGCGGGCTACTGACGAACAGGTGGATGTGGTCGGGTTGGACGGTCAGGTCGATAATCTCCAACCCTTTCTCGTCGGCTATTTCGTGGAAGATGTCTCGCACACGGGTTACAACGTCACCGACGAGTACCGATTCACGGTACTTCGGTATCCACACTATGTGGTAGTTGAGGTTGTACGTTGCGTACCGTGTGGTCTTCATCCGTACTACACACTATGTCCCTGTGATGTCTTAAACTATCGTACACGGCGGGAAATCCAGCCGTGCTATCGTCGGTGGAGATGTACGCTATTGTCCGCTTGACCCGCGCCTGAAGACGCGGGTATGCGCTCGCACTATGTATCACGCTGGCCGTCTTTCGACGGGAGTCGACGGGTTGGACGATATTCTCCACGGGGGGTTAGTACCCGGGCGGACGTACATGGTTCGTGGACGCCCAGGTACCGGAAAGAGTATTCTCGGACTCCACTTTCTGACCGACGCGACCAGCAACGACAGCGACGCGCTCTATATCAATCTCGAGGAAGCCGAATCCGATATCCGCCACAACGCCGACTCGCTCGGCTTCGATCTCGACGGTCTCGAGTTTCTCGATCTGAGTCCGGACTCGGACTTTTTCGTCAACGATCTCTCCTACGATATCTTCGCGCCGGACGAGGTCGAAGAGGAGTCGGTCACCGACGAGATCACCCAGCGGATCAGGGAACTCGATCCGGACCGCGTGTTCATCGACCCGCTCACGCAGCTTCGCTACCTCTCGGCGGACAACTACCAGTTTCGCAAGCAGGTGCTCTCGTTCACGCAGTTCCTGAAAGAGCAGGGGACGACGGTGTTGTTTACCTCACAGGACACCGAGGCCGAGCCCGACGACGACCTGCAGTTCATGAGCGACGGGATCATCCACCTCGATCAGGCGGCGAAAGGGCGGACGATCGAGATCACCAAGTTCCGCGGTACGGACTTCGAGGGCGGCGAACACTCCCTCGACATCGAACACGGCGGAATCACCGTCTATCCGAACCTGACGCCCCGACAGTACGAGCGGGAGTTCGAGGCCGAATCGATCTCCTCGGGCGTTCCCGAACTCGATCAGTTGCTACACGGCGGGATCGAACGCGGCACCGTAACGATGATCACGGGGCCGGCCGGCGTCGGCAAGACGACGACCGGACTGCAGTTCATGAAGGAGGCCGCCGGGCGCGGCGAGCGGTCGGTCATCTACTCCTTCGAGGAGGACAAGGGAACGCTCCTCCACCGGTGTGAGTCGATCAACATCCCGATTCACCGGATGCTCGACCAGGAGGCGCTCCACATCGAGGAGATCGAGGCCTTACAGCTGTCGACCGACCAGTTCGCCCACGAGGTTCGCAGACAGGTCGAAGAGGAGGACGCCAAAATCGTGATGATCGACGGCGTCGTCGGCTACCAGCTCGCACTCCGCGGCGACGATCAGGACCTGACGACCGAACTCCACTCGATCTGCAAGTATCTCAAGAATATGGGCGTGACCACCATTCTGGTCAGCGAGACCCAGAACATCACGGGCCCGTTCCAGGTCACCCAGGAGGGGCTCAGCTACCTCGGCGACACGATCATGTTCCTCCAGCATCTGGAAGTCGGCGGCGAACTCGAGAAATCGATCGGCGTGTTGAAAAAGCGCACCAGCGACTTCGAGCGGAAGATGCGGGAGTTCCAGATCACCGAGTACGGCGTCCAGATCGGCGATCAACTGACCGATCTTCACGGCGTGTTAAGCGGCGTCCCCGAACTGGACGATCCGGACGCAGAGGACCTGGAACCGTGATACGGTCCGTCCAGCACGTACGGCGAACAGACCGATACAGCGACCTCACCGATCACAGCGGTACCAGCAGTCAGCCACCGTCCCCGCTGACCGTAGCCGCATTGCCTACCGACCGAATCCATGCTCACTGAATCCGATCGCACCGCGTCGCTCGCAAACCGTTCAGGCTCGGGGAGTCGCGTCCTCTTGCTCATCGAGCACGACGAGAACCGACGATTGCTCGCAAAGTGGCTCTCCACGCACCACGAAGTCGTCCAGGAACACCCCGAGGATGCACTCGACGAGACGATCGACCTCTGTCTCATCGATCAGCGCTCACTCCAGCGTCACAAGGATTTGCTCGTCGAGCGAAAAGACGCCCTCCAGCCGCTGTTCCTCCCGTACCTGCTCGTCGTTACCCAACAGAACTCGAGGCAGGTGAGCGCTGATCTCTGGAAGCGAATCGACGCGGTCATCGACGACGGCATCGACGACCTCATCACGTCGCCAATACAGAAGACGGAGCTGAAAGGGCGGATCGAGAACCTGCTTCGGACCCGCGAGCAGTCCCTTCGCCTCACCGAACAGAAAGAGGAACTCCAGCAGCTCAACCACGTCAACACCGTTATCCGAAACATCACGCGGGCGCTGGTGCAGGCGTCGACGCGCGCGGAGATCGAACAGACGGTCTGCGATCGACTCGTCGAATCCGAACCCTACCGGTTCGCCTGGATCGGCGAACCCGACGCGGAGACCGAGACGATCGAACCGCTGGCGTCGGCCGGCGAGAACGGCATCACCCTCGAGGGCGCGACGATCACGTTCGGAGACGGCGACGACGACGGTCCCGAGGGACGGGCGATCCGGACCAGAACGATGCAGGTCGGACAGAACCTCTCCGAGTCGCCGGCGACGGACTGGCAGGACCGGCTCGTCGACGCTGGGCTCCAATCGATCGCGAGCATTCCGCTCGTCTACGACGAGACGCTGTACGGAACGTTGAACGTCTACGCCGAGCGCGAGAACGCCTTCGACGCGGACGAGCGAGACCTCCTGGAAGAACTCGGCAGCACGATCCCATACGCGATGCAGACCGTAATCGCCAAGGAACGGTACCGGTCGTTCGTCGAGGACATCTTCGGTCAGTCGGAGATCGGCGTCCGTATCCTCGACGCGACGGAGACGGTGACCTGGATCAACGACGCGTTCGAGCAGTACTTCGGCGTCGATCGGTGCGAACTCGTCGGCCGGGACAACGAATCGGTCGTCGGTGACGAACTGGTGGCGATCGTCGACGACTCCGAGGCGTTCGCCGACCGCGTCACGGGGCCGTACAGTTCGGAAACCGACGTCGAATCGTTCGAGTGTCGGATCGAGCCCGACGACGCTCGCGAGGAACGCTACCTCCACCACCGCAGCCAGCCGATCACGTCCGGGCGGTACGCGGGCGGACGGATCGAGCTCTACTACGACATCACGAAACGAAAGGAGGCGGAGGCCGAACTCGAGGAGACGATCGGCAAACTCGAGCGCTCGAACAACGAACTCGAGCAGTTCGCCTACGTCGCCTCCCACGACCTCCGGGAGCCGCTGCGGATGGTCTCGTCGTACCTCCAGTTGCTCGAGCAGCGCTACGACGACGAACTCGACCAGGACGCACAGGAGTTCATCGACTTTGCCGTCGACGGCGCCGAGCGGATGACGGAGATGATCGAAGACCTTCTCGAGTACTCCCGGGTCAACACTCGCGGCAAGGAGTTCGAGCCGACGGATTGCGAGGCGGTACTGGAGGAAACCCTGGAGAATCTCCACTTGCAGATCGACGAAACCGACGCCGAGGTCACGGCCGACTCGCTGCCGACCGTCACCGGCGACGACACGCAGCTACTGCAGCTCTTCCAGAACCTGATCAGCAACGCTATCGAGTACGCCGGCGACGAACCGCCGCGGATCCACGTGGACGCACGGCGGCAAGGCGAGCGCTGGCTGTTCTCGATCGAGGACAACGGCGTCGGTATCGACGCCGAGCAGACCGACGAAATCTTCGAGATCTTCTCGCAGGCGGGCGAACAGGGCCACGACTCGGGGACGGGGATCGGACTCGCCGTCTGCCAGAAGATCGTCACCCGCCACGGCGGCGAGATCTGGGTCGAATCCAAATCGGGCGAGGGCTCGACGTTCTTCTTTACGATCCCCGACGACACGCAGTCCTGAATTCCCGGTTCGCTCGATGCGATTGTGACGTTCGATGGCGGCCACTCGTCTTCGGCTCGCGCGCAAGCGCGCGACGTTAACCTTCAAGCCCTCCCGGCGGAAACTCCACACGAATGCTCGAGGGAGTCAACGTCGCACTCGGGGTCACGGGATCGATCGCAGCCGTCAAGACGGTCGAACTCGCCCACGAACTGCGACGCCAGGGAGCCGAGGTGCGTGGCGTGATGACCGGCAGCGCGCAGGGTATTATCCATCCCTGGGCCGTCGAGTTCGCGACCGACAACGACGTCGTGACGGAGATTACGGGGAGCGTCGAGCACGTCGAGCTCTGTGGATACGACGGCTGGGCCGACGTCTTCCTGATCGCGCCGGCGACGGCTAACACGGTCGGAAAGATCGCCGGCGCGGTCGACGATACGCCCGTGACGACGTGTGCGACGACGGCCCTCGGCGCCGATACGCCCGTCGTGATCGCCCCCGCGATGCACGAACCGATGTACGACCACCCCGGCGTGCTCGAGGCCATCGACACCGTCGCCGAGTGGGGCGTCGAGTTTGTCGACCCGCGAATCGAGGAGGGCAAGGCGAAGATCGCCAGCGAGGAGGCCATCGTCTGCGACGTCGCTCGCGCGGCCGGCGACCGGTCGCTCGAGGGCCGACACGTCGTGATCACCACCGGCGCGACGGCGGAGTCGATCGACCCCGTGCGCGTGATCACGAACCGTTCGTCGGGGAAGATGGGTCGTGCGGTTGCGAGAGCCTGCTACGCCCGGGGGGCAGACGTGACGCTCGTCCACGGCGTCGTCGGGCCGCAGTCGGCGTCCGCGTACGCGAGCCCGCCGCCGGCGATTCCCTACGCGACCGTCCGAAACGTCGAGAGCGCCGCCGAAATGCTCGAGGCGACGCGAGACGTCTGTACCGACGCGGACACGCTGGTCTCGGCGGCCGCGATCGGCGACTACACGGTCGAGGGAAGCGACGAGAAGCTCCGTTCGGGGCGGGAACGATCGCTCGAACTCGAGCCGACGCCGAAGCTCATCGATTCGATTCGCGACGAGCGGCCGGAACTCCCGATCGTCGGCTTCAAGGCCGAGGCGTCGGGCGACGAGTCCGCGATGATCGGACAGGCCCGGGACACGCTCGAGCGCGCCGGACTGGCGTTCGTCGTCGCCAACGACGCGAGCGTGATGGGGGCCGATCGAACGGCGGCGCTGCTGGTTCACGAGGACGACGCCGCCCGCTACGAGGGGACGAAAAGTGGACTCGGCGGCGAAATCGCCGACTCGATCGCGGCGATCGTCGGCGAGCGCGGTTCGTAGTTCGAACCGTCTCCAGTAGCCGCTGGACGTCGATCTACATCTCATCACTGGTGGCCGTCGTGGTCGGCACCCCGCTTCAACGGCTCCGCTAATTGGCCGACGCCAGCGATTTGCGCTCGCACGAGTTTATCCCACGAGTTCGGAGTTCGTCACGACAATTATATAGATGGCGTTCGTGCGACGAATTACCAGGTATGCGACCAGTTTCAGTTTCCGTTTCGATTTCGATGGTGGCTCTCGTCAGGGCCGGCGGACGAGGCTCGCGTTCAGCCGGCGTCTCGGGGTGATCGTCGTGGCACAACAGGCGCGACACCCTTCCGAGAACAAATCGACAGATACGGCGGATACGGCCGTGTCCGATTCCGAGACCGACCGAAGCGATACCGGGGTCGACGACGCCGTCGACGAGCACGCCGACGAACCCCTTTCGAAGGGCGAAGTGTTCGAGGTTCTTCGGAACCAGCGGCGGCGCTACGTCCTGCAGTATCTGAAACAGGACAGCCGGCCCGTCGAACTCGGAGATCTCACCCAGCAGGTCGCCGCCTGGGAGTACGAGACGACGCCCGACGAGGTGACGCCGGAGCAACGAAAGCGCGTCTACACGACGCTCCAGCAGACGCACCTGCCGAAGATGGACGAATCGGGTATTCTCGTCTTCGACTCCGACGAGGGGATCATCCGCGCGACCGACCGCACCCGGGACATTAGCATCTACCTCGAGATCGTCCCCGGCCACGAGTTCGCCTGGCGGGAACTGTATCTCTCGCTGGGCGCGATCAGTTCTGCGCTGGTGGCCGCGCTCTGGCTCGAGATCTATCCGTTGACGGTGCTCTCGGATCTGACCTGGGCCGGCGTTATCGCCGCGATATTCACGTTCACCGCCGCGGTCCACATCTACCACGAGCGAAACATGCGACTGGGCCACGGCGACCAGCCGCCGGAGCTCAGCTACGCGAGCGACGATTGATCGGGATCGAACCGGGCTGCACCCTGAGACGTACTCGCGGTGACGCCTGGCTGTCATCGACGAGTACTCAGCGAGCCACCATCCGAAACTCGAGCGCGTGACGACCGCACACGCTGTCAGAACGGATCGTCAACTTTTACTCCCCGTCCCCCCGACCCACGACATGGATCAGTTGAAGCGGTCCCTTCTCGAGGCGCCGATCATCGAGAAAAACGGCTATCACTACTTCGTCCACCCGATCAGCGACGGCGTTCCCAAACTCGATCCCGGCCTGCTCCGGGAAATCGTCATCCGAATCATCCGGAAAGCGAAACTCGAGGACGTCGACCGCATCGTCACCCCCGCCGCGATGGGGATCCACATCTCGACGGCGGTATCGCTGATGACCGACATTCCGCTGACCGTCATCCGGAAACGACAGTACGGCCTCGAAGACGAGGTCGCCATCTCCCAGCAGACAGGCTACTCCGAGAACGAGATGTACATCAACGACGTCCGCGAGGGCGAGCGCGTGCTCGTGCTCGACGACGTCCTCTCGACGGGCGGCACGCTCGCGGCGGTCCTCGATGCGCTAAACGAAATCGGTGCCGAGGTCATCGATACGGTCGCAGTCATCAAGAAAGTCGGCGGCGAGAACAAGGCCGCGGACGCCGGCTACGACGTCAAGACGCTGATCAACGTCGACGTCGTGGACGGTGAAGTCGTGATCGTCGACGAACACGGCGACTGATACGGTTTCCTGTCCGTCAGGTCCGGCGCAACCGCGACCCGGGCGGCGGTTGCGCCGGGACAGCGGGACAGCAATCCGTATACTCCGTTCGGTGGCGGAGTGGTCGCCAGCGGCTACTATCGATACGACGGGGGTCCAAGCAGTTCTTGTCGATCCTCTCGATACATACAGATAATTTGACGCTCAAGGACAGCGTCTACCGCTCACGCTAGATATGATCGACCATTATATATGTAAATGATACCAAATCTGACTCAAAAATCTATACACTATCCAGGAATTAAACACTCCTATACTTGTTTGTTTCTTCTAACGAATATAGAACTTTGACCACATATGTGTGCGTGGACGTATGGCTTTGTTGAGCTATTCCCCTTAAACAGTGCACTACTGTACACGGAAAATCTTGCCCTGGACAGAAACCATACATATTTAACCCTGCGAAATACATCGAGTATCTATGGTCAAGGGTGACAAACAGTCACGATCGGCAATCAACCGACGACGCGTTCTACAGGGACTGGGTGCTGCGGGAGTAGTCAGCATCGCTGGCTGCCTCGGCGGCAGCGACGACGACGAGGTTTCGTTCCCACTCGACGTCCGCCTCGAAGTCGACGCGGACAACGACGATCGAGTGGAGTGGACCCAGGTCATTCAGCAAATTATGGAGGATACTGGGTACTTCGACGTCGACATCGAACAGCACTCCTGGGATGATTACAGCGACCGCGTCCTGGACGAAGAATACCAGGACAACGGATACATCGCGTTCATCGGTCTCTCCGGTACATTCAACCCGGAGAGTTTCTGTGATGCCCTCCACGGCACGGCAAACCAGGGACAGTGCTGTAATCTGAACGGCCTCGGATACGACGAACTCGACGAGATGATCGACGAGGCGCGTTTCGGGAGCGACGTCGCCGACGATCCGGAACTTCGCGCCGAGCGGTACGACGAGATCTGGCACGAACTCGCCGATTATCGCGGCAGTTCGCTGATCCTCCACACGACGGACGAGTACGTCCGGAACACCGACGTCCACGGCTTTGCGCCGTTCCCGTTCTCGGAAAGTACGCTGAGTTACGCGCTCCACTCACCGATAGACGAACAGGTCATGTGGCTCGATCGCAGCGACGCGACGCCCGACGAGACCGACCGCTCCGATCTTCAGGAAGGAGGGACGCTCCGGTTCGGCGTTCCGGCGAACATTGCGTCGTTCGATCCGCCGTACAGCAGTGATACAACGTCGACGATGTCTCAAGAGCTCATTTTCGAGCAGCTCATCACGTCCGACACCGAGGGGAACCTTCAGCCGTGGCTCGCCGAGAGCTACGAGTCACTCGACGTCCAAGACATCGAACGCGACGCCTACGAGGACTACATGACCACCGCCTCGGCGGACGAAGAGGGGGCAATCGACGTCGACGAGCAGGTCATTCTGACGCACCCCGACGACAGTCCGGTCGCGGACGACGAAGTTCGCGTGCTGACGCCCGAAGGAGCGTCCGATGCAGTCGACGACGGCGTCTACGGCATGCAGTGGCGGTACCACCTCCACGAGGGAATCGAGTTCCACGACGGCGAAGAGCTGACCGCCGAAAACGTCGTTCTCTCCGTCGAGCGATACGAGAACTCCGATCTCTCCGCGCAGACGTTCGACTCGCTGCTCCACGCCCGCCAGGTCGACGAGTACACCGTCGATCTCTACGCACAGATTCCGGACGCCGAAGCCGAGCGCGAACTGCCAGGTATCTACATCCACTCGACCGAGCAGGCGTCGCTCGAGGGCGGCGACCTCGACCCCCGACAGGACAACGAGCCGGTCGGTACCGGTCCGTACGTGTTCGAGGAGTTCGAAGACGAGGGCTACTTCATCGCCACGAAAAACGAGAGCTACTGGCTCGAGGAGAAGGGCATCGACGCCCTGGAGTGGTTCGACGGACCGTCCGACTTCCCCGCTGGTCCCGTGATCGACGAAGTCGACATGGACATCATTCCCGAAGACTCCACGCGTAGCGGCCAGCTCCAGAACGACGAGATCGACGTCACGTACAACCTGGTGTCGAGTACCCTCAACGACTTCGACTCGGACGACGACTTCATCGTCGACTCGATCGAGAGCGGCGGCTACCAGTACTTCCAGTACCCCGTCAACGTCGAGCCGTGGGACGACGATCGACTCCGCAAAGCCGTTAACCACCTGGTTCCCCGGGAGCAGATCGTCGACGAAGTGCTCGACGGCTGGGGAGAACCCGCGTGGACGATGATCCCCGAACTCGCACAGGGGTCCGGGACGACCGACTACGACGCGCTCGAGTCAGAACTCAAACCACACAACGAGTTCGACACCGAGGAAGCAATCAAACTGATCGAAGAGGTCATCGACGACCGGGGCTACGAATCGGACGTCTGATCGAAACCGACGGTATTTAGCCCTCCAAACGAACATTAGATTTTAAGTTTAAAAATGAGCCTTCGACGGTTTATACTCAAACGGCTGTTGTTGACCGTACCCATTCTATTTGGCGTCTCGGTCATCACGTTCGCGCTCGTGCACTTGACGCCGGGCGATCCGATCAGTCAGATGGTCGCAGAGAATCCGAACGTTTCACAGGCTGAAGAAGCACAGCTCCGGGCACAGTACGGACTCGATGGGACGCTCTGGGAGCAGTACGCAACGTGGATAGGAAATGTCTTGAGCGGGGATTTCGGGGACGTCTACGGAAGCAGCCAGTCGGTCGCCGGCGTCCTCATCTCCCGACTTCCGGAGACGATTGCGCTCGGCCTGTTCGGCTGGGTGTTCGCACTCGTCATCGCGATTCCGACCGGCGTCTACGCCGCAATTAACAAGGACAAATTCGGCGATACCGCGAGCCGAATCATTGCCCTGTCAGGCATCTCGATTCCGAACTTCTGGCTCGGCCTCATGCTGATCCTCGTCGGCGCACTGTGGCTCGGCTGGTGGGACGTTGGAGCACCACGAACAGCGGTCTACCACCCCGAGATGCTGTGGTTCCTGATACTTCCAGGGATCACGGTCGGGACGGCAGCGGCCGCCTCGATCATGCGGGTGATGCGAACGTCGATGGCAGAAGAACTGAACAAAGAATACGTCGTCGCGGCGCGAGCGAAGGGACTTCCGGAGCGAAAGATCATCCTCAAGCACGTCCTCAGGAACTCGATGATCTCCGTAGTGACGCTAGCGGCGATGCTCACCGCCAGTATCGTCGCAGGCTCAGTCGTCGTCGAAACGGTGTTCAACTGGCCAGGGCTCGGTCGCGAACTGGTACAAGCGATCCACGGTCACGAGATCAACCTGATCATGGCGATCACCCTGTTTACCGGGTTCTTCATCGTGCTGGCGAACTTGCTCGCAGACATCCTGTACGCCGTACTCGATCCGAGGATCAGATATGACTAAGACGACAGACGGACGCGGCCGGATCCAGATTACCGGGTTCGACGCAGACGAGGTCAAAGAGCGCGAACCGCTATCCGATTGGCAGGAAACGAGCGGCGGCGAAGCCGTAGGCCGATGGACGCGCGTGTGGGAACGGTTCAAACGCAACCGGACCGCGTTGATCGGACTGACGATCGTCGCGGTCATGTCGCTTCTCGCGATCTTCGCCCGTCCAGTCGAAGTCATGGGACTGACGGTACAACCCATCTCGCTCGCGCCCTATCCACCGGAGGAAATCCTCTGGATACGACACGACGTCTCCCAGAACACGCCGCCTTCGTGGTCACATCCGATGGGCATCGACGGCGAGGCTCGAGACGTCTTCTCGCGCGTTCTCGCCGGTGGACGGTACAGTATCTCCATCGGCTTCGTCGTCGTGGCGATCACCGGAACGATCGGACTCGTCTACGGGTCCATCTCGGGGTACTTCGGCGGCTGGATCGACGAAGTCATGATGCGTATCGTCGACATGATCCTCGCGTTCCCCGCGCTTATCCTGGCGATGATCATCGTCTCGATGTTCGGCGGCGGCTACTGGCAGCTCGTGGCCGCGTTCACGATCTTCGGCTGGGCGACGTACGCTCGCCTCATGCGCGGTGAAGTGCTGAAGATCAAGGAAAACGAGTACGTGATGGCCGCAAAAGCGCTCGGCGCTCGCGATCGATTGGTCATCTTCAGACACATCGTTCCGAACGCGGTGCCGCCGCTGATCGTCTACGCGACGCTCCAGATCGGGACCGTCGTCATCGGTGTCGCTGCGCTCGGTTTCCTCGGTCTCGGGATGGATCCGGGAACCGCAGAGTGGGGGACGATGCTCGAGAACGGTCGCAACGCGATCATTCCGGGCCCCGGCGGCGATATCCGCTGGTGGATTACGGTCTTCCCCGGTGCAGCGATCTTCCTGTTCGTGATGTCGATGAACATGATCGGCGACGGCGTCAACGACGCGCTCGATGCTCAGGAAACCGGCGTCGCCGGAGGGGGTGACAAATGAGCTTACTCGAAGTCAACGATCTTACAGTCAAGTTCTACACGGAGGAGGGAGTCGTCAACGCTGTCGACAACCTCAGCTTCAGTATCGATCGCGGCGAAAAGTTCGGTGTCGTCGGCGAAAGCGGGGCCGGAAAGAGCGTGACGGCGCTCTCGGTCATGCGACTCATCGAGAGTCCGGGACACATCGAGAGCGGCGAGGTGCTGTTCAACGGTGAGAACCTCCTCGAGATGAGCGACGAGGAGATTCGCTCGATCCGCGGCAACGAGATCGCGATGGTCTTTCAGGACGCACAGACGGCGCTCAACCCCGTCTACACCGTCGGTGAGCAGATTTCGGAGACTATCAGACACCACCTCGGCTACGACGAGACGGAAGCCAAAGAGCGGTCGATCCAGTTGCTCGACACCGTCGGCATTCCCGACGCCGAATCTCGGTTTTCGGACTACCCACACGAGTTCTCCGGCGGCATGCAACAGCGGGCGATTATCGCGATGGCGCTCTCGTGTGACCCGGACCTGCTCATCTGTGACGAGCCGACGACCGCCCTCGACGTCACGATCGAAACGAAGATCCTCCAGGAGATCGAGACGCTTGCCGACGAGTTCGACACGGCGATCCAGCTCATCACTCACGACCTCGGCGTCGTCGCCGACGTCTGCGATCGCGTCATGGTGATGTACGCCGGTAAACCGGTCGAGAAAGCGCCCGTCGAAGAGCTCTACTACGACCCGAAACATCCCTACACCGTCGGTCTGATGAGCTCTATCCCTCGGATCGGCGACGAGCGAGAGCGGCTGCAGACGATTCCGGGGACGATGCCCGACCTCGTTGATCTCCCGTCGGGCTGTAGTTTCCACCCCCGGTGTCCGTACGCCGAGGAGTCTTGCACTCGATCCGAACCGGCACTCGTCGATCCCGAGACGGGAGCAGTCGCGACCGACGACGACGAACACGTCGCGGCCTGCCTCGAGTACACGGGCGAACTCACCGACGGTCTCGGTTACGAGGTAACCGTCCGCGACTCGTCCGACGACGCCGAAGTCGAGACCGTTGCCGGCGCGAAAGCCAGTTCCGCCGTCGACACCGACGTGCCGGATGCCGGAGGTGATCGTCGTGACTGACGAGACGCCGCTGCTTCGAGCCGAGAATCTAACGAAGTACTACGACTCGAGTGGGGGATTCCTCGACAGTCTCCTCGGCAACTCACAGGACGTCAAGGCCGTCGACGGCGTCGACCTCGAACTCTACGAGGGGGAGACGCTCGGCGTCGTCGGTGAGAGTGGCTGCGGAAAAAGTACCCTCGCACGGGCGCTTCTCAGGCTGGTCGAACCGACCGACGGCTCAGTGTACTTCCAGCAGCGCGTCGAGGAAGACGGCGAACCAGCGGGCCGTCGGGAAGTCGACCTGACGACGGTCTCGAGCGACGACCTTCGCGACCTTCGGACGGACCTGCAGTACATCTTCCAGGACCCGTTCTCGAGCCTGAATCCGCGTCTGACCGTCGGTGACATCATCGGCGAACCGCTCGATATCCACGACATCGCGACCGGCGATGAACGGACCGAACGCATCTACGAACTGCTGGAGACCGTCGGACTGAACCCGAGTCACACGCACCGGTATCCACACGAGTTCTCCGGCGGACAACGCCAGCGTATCGGTATCGCTCGAGCGCTCGCCGTCGATCCGGAGGTCATCGTCTGTGACGAACCGGTGAGCGCCCTCGACGTCAGCGTTCAGGCGCAGATCCTGAACCTGCTCGAGGACCTACAAGACGAGCTCGGTCTCTCGTACATTTTCATCGCACACGATCTGAGCGTTGTCGAGCACATCTCCGATCGAATCGCCGTGATGTACCTCGGCGAGTTCGCAGAAGTCGGCTCGACGGACGAGGTCTTCTCGCCGCCGTATCATCCGTACACGGAGGCGTTGTTGTCCGCGATTCCGGAGCCCGATCCCCTCTGGGAGGGCGATCAGATCTTCCTCCCCGGAACCGTCCCGTCGCCGCTCGATCCGCCGTCGGGCTGTCGGTTTCACACGCGCTGCCCCCAGATCATCCAGCCGGCAGCGTACGACCTCGAGCAAGACGTCTGGCGATCGGTCGTGGACCTCAAACTCCGCGTCAAGGACGCCGAAACGCTCGAGTCGATCGCGACGGTTCCCGACGAAACGCCGGCCGACGACGCGACGAGCCGAACGTCGATCCGCGAGTTACCGAGCGCCCAATTCGAATCGGTCATCCGCTCGGAGTACGACCTCCCGACGGAACTCTCCGATTCGAGTGCCGAGCGAGCGCTCTCACAGGCGATCGACGAACTCTACGAGGACAACGTAACGGGGGCGACAGCGCGACTCGACGACGCGTTCACGTCTCCGTGCGAGAAGCACCATCCGGAGCCCGCACAGACGGGGACGAACCATCGTATCGCGTGTCTGTTGCAGGACGAGCGATACGACGGCGATCGGTTCGAAGCAGTCGACGCTGATTCCGGTTCCGGCTCGGATAACGCCGTCGCTGACGACTAACTACTCGACCGATCCACCCTCATCCGGAGGCGGTTCGGACCCGAACGTTTTAGTTCGCGTACTCCCAGCGACAACCAATGCGTCGGATCTACGAGTCGGACGCCCTCCATCGCGACGACGATCCACACACGCCGAACGAGAAAGACACCTCGAGACGAGTGCAGGCCGTTCGATGGGTAAACAGCACACTACTCAGTCGACTGTTGCTCCCGACCGGAATCGCCTATCGGGCGGTTTCGGTCGACATCTCGACGCCGAACGACGAGTTCGCCCCCGGCGAGTCGGTTCCGTTCGTCGTCACGATGAAGAACTCGTTGCCAACGCCGGTCACGATACCGACGGAATCGCTCGTCCTGTGGACGTGGACGGTCGATGGCGTCCCCGAAGCGTCACACGTTCCGCTTCGCGATCCGCCGGACGAACGCGGCGCCTTCGTCTTCGACAGAGGTGAGCGAAAACAGTTCCACAAACGGTGGGATCAGCGATTCAAGGTCGGCAACGACGAGTGGGAAGCGGCCGATCCGGGAACGTACACACTCGGCGCCGAGTTCAACGTCCCAGCTGCCGACGAGAAAGGGCTCTCGAGCGAGACGATCGTCGAGATTCGATCCGATTGAATAGCGTTCGCCGACTCTGTCTCGTTTCGTCTTCGATTCTGCGGGTTTCGATTTCGTCTCGAGAAACGGAGTGTGCGACGGCCGTGAAACGTATCGTAGCTCTTGCACGTCACTGCACACCCGATCGCAGGACTACGTTGCGATCGGTGTGTAAATCGGTGAAGAGCTACGATAGCGAGAGGTAGATCTGAACCTCGCCGAGACGTGCTCACTTCGTTGTGCGCGTCTCGTCTGGTTCAAACTACCTCAATACAATATTTGTCGCTCGCGAATTTGCTCGCGGCAAAATATAGCGGGAGGTAGATTTGAACGACGCCAACTTCGGTCGCTTCGCTCCCTCGTTGTCTCCTTCAAATCTACTCGTCGTATTTTGACGAATCCAGAACTCACTCCCCGCTTCACTCGTCGTTCGTTGTTGAATTCGTCAAAAGTAGCGGGAGGTAGATTTGAACTACCGATCTGCGGGTTATGAGCCCGCCGGAATCTCCTGGCTATCCCATCCCGCTACTTCTTCATAACCGAGTCGACTAGTTAAGGGTTGTGATTCGGACGCCGTATGCGGGTTTCTATCGCTACTCGTGGTGTACCTTCCACGTGTAGAGGGATTCACAGGTGTAGTTGACGAAAAACCCGACGCCGATTCCGATCACGTTCGCCGCCAGATACCAGACGCCGAACCCCTCGACGAGGCCCGCGAGCACGCCGAGCGTCACCAGAAACCCCGCGAACCGGACCGCGTTCGAACGGAGAAACCGCTTGCCGAGCGCCCGCGGCGACATCGCTCCGTACTCGGCGAACGTCCAGCGTTCGTTGATCACGAAGATCACCACGATCGAAAGCTCCCAGGAGATCGCCTTCCCGACAATCGGTCCCAACGGCGTCAGTTCGACCAGCAATGCGAGCGCGACGATGTCGACTGCAGCCCCAACGAAGCCGACGCTGGCAAATTGAGTGAACCGCGCCGTCGAGAGCAGCGCCCGAAACCGCGTCCGGACGGCCTCGAGAAACGAATCACTCATCGTCGACCACGTCTCGCGACCAGCAATCGTCTTCGTCGTCTTCGTCGGCTTCGATTGCAATGCCAGCACCGACAATAGGCCGAAACGAAGGGACGACGAGGCCGACGGTTCGAGGCATCGATCAGTGACTCTGAACCTCGTTCGAAGAGACCAAAAGAATTCGGCCGGATACAGCGTTCGATACGGGCTCGAGACGGTCCGTAGACTCGACTGTCAGACCGAGAGATCGGCCTTCGGCCGGACCACCGAAACGTCGTCGGCGTCGACGCGGTCGACATCGAGGAAGTGCGGCGTGTACTGTCGCTTCTCGAAGGCCTCGTACTCGTCGTCGGCGCCGACGGTACACCACAGCTGGACCTGGTCGGGACCGTGCCACTCGCCGTTTCGATTGATACTGAAGCAGACGACCTCCTCGCCGTCGTACTCGATGATGGCCCCCTTTCGGATCCCCGGATCGCCGTGGATGATGACCTGCTTCATGTCGGCGACTTCTCGGGAGAGCGGATTAAGCCTTCTGACTCCGCTCGCTCGATGATCGCGGCGGGCTCGCCCAACCATGTGACCGACCACCCGGCGGACCGGAATCGAACGGATCCGACACCCGGCAACGGAGTCGTCGGCCTCGAGACGTTCCCGTCTGGTGGCTCGAGGTGTCGGATCGAGTCGATCGTGGTGTCCGGATCGGACAATTCAACATACTTCTCGCGCCCGTGCGCACGGGCACTGGAGTATAGTTCGGAGAGGATCCGTTCGGGCGGCCGGCCGCCGACGAATCGCTCGCGTCCATCCGCGCTGGCGCTCTGCCACGAGTCGGATACCTCCTCGAGGGCGCACTCGAGACGGCTTTGGACGATATCCGCCACACCTCGCGGTTCGGTAGCGTTGGAATCGGTCGTATTTGCGATCAACTCGGGGATCGATCCGGTTTTCTCACATTCCGTATCCGCGCTCGCAATGGCCGATGCTCGTGATAACTATACACGCGTCAGATGACTGGGACCTACCCGTCCCGTCGGACGGCGTCAGTGTCCACCCAGTGGATCGACTGGCGACGACGAACCAAACGGGTTTTAAACAGCGCTGTCTTAGCCCACGTCAAGTGAGATAACGATGCAGATGCCACGCCGTTTCAATACGTACTGCCCGCATTGTAACGAACACCACGAGCACGAAGTCGAAAAGGCCCGCTCCGGCCGCTCCAGCGGCATGAAGTGGGACGCTCGCCGAACCCGACGCAACACCGCGTCGATCGGTAACTCCGGTCGCTTCTCGAAAGTGCCCGGCGGCGAGAAACCGACGAAGAAGACCGACCTCAAATACCGCTGTGGCGAGTGCGGCAAGGCCCACCTCCGCGAGGGATGGCGCGCCGGCCGACTCGAATTCCAGGAGTGATTACGATGGCAGGAAATTTCTACTCGGTACGATGCAGTGACTGCGAGAACGAACAGACCGTCTTCGGCAAAGCCTCCTCGGAGGTCGCCTGTGCCGTCTGTGGCACGACGCTTGCGCGACCGACCGGCGGCAAAGCCGAGATCGACCACGAGATCCTCGAAACAGTCGAGTCACGATGAAATACAGCGGCTGGCCCGACACCGGCGAGCTCGTCGTCGGAAAGATCGACGAGATCGAGGACTTCGGCGTCTTCGTCGATCTCGAGGAGTACGAGGACAAACGCGGCCTGATCCACATCTCCGAAGTCGCGAGCGGCTGGATCAAGAACGTCCGCGATCACGTCCGCGAGGGCCAGATCGTCGTCTGTAAGGTCCTCGACGTCGACGAGGGGTCCCAGCAGATCGACCTCTCGTTGAAAGACGTCAACGACCACCAGCGCTCCGATAAGATCCAGGACTGGAAAAACGAGCAGAAGGCCGACAACTGGATGGAACTCGCCTTCGGCGAGGAGATCGCCGACGAGGAGTACACGGCCATCGCCAACGAACTCATCGGCGCCCACGGAAGCCTCTACGACGGCTTCAAACAGGCCGCGATCCACGGCGAGGAGGCCCTCGAAGACACCGGTCTCGAGGGCGACGAGGTCGACACCCTCGTCGAGACGGCCCGCGAGAACGTCTCCGTGCCGTACGTCAACGTCACGGGCTACGTCGACCTCGAGAACCCCTCTCCCTCGGGCGTCGACGGCATCCGCGAGGCCCTCGAGGCCGCCGCGGGCAACGGGGAAGTTCCCGACGAAGTCGACCTCGAGGTCAGCTACGTCGGCGCACCCGAGTACCGCATCGAGGTACAGGCGCCCAACTACAAGACCGCCGAGGCCCAACTCGAGGAGAGCGCGGATCGTGCGGTCGCCGCGATCGAGTCCGAAGGCGGTTCGGGCGAGTACCACCGCGAGCGCCGCACCGACGACGAGTAACGCATGAAATCGGACATCCGGGTGTGTTCGGCGTGGCGCGAGGCACACGACCGCCCGGTGTATACCCTTTCTGAGAGCTGTCCGGCCTGTGGCGCCGACGCCGAGAACAGCGCCCCAGCGCCGCTCGATCCGACCGATCCACACGGCGAGTACCGACGCGCTCTTAAACGTCGCAACCGCTGATACGGTATGGACGAACTCGAGATCGACGCAGTCGCCGAGGTCGAGCTGGACGACCCCGTCCTCGTCGAGGGGTTGCCGGGTGTGGGTCACGTCGGGAGTCTCGCCGTCGAGCACTTGCTCGAGGAGCTCGAGGGAGAGAGCACGCTCGTTCGACGCGTTTACTCGCGGGAATTCCCGCCGCAGGTGAGCGTCGAGGACGGCGTGACCGAGCTAACCTGTGCGAAGCTACACGCCATCTCGAACCCGGACGGTCGCGATCTCTTGTTGCTCACGGGTGACCACCAGGCCCAGACCAACGACGGCCACTACCTGCTGACCGACGCCTTCCTCGACATCGCCGACGAGTTCGGCGCTGACGAGGCGTACGCGCTGGGCGGCGTTCCGACGGGCGAACTCATCGAGGAGTACGCCGTCGTCGGCGCCGTCAACGACGAGTCGCTGCTCGAGTCCCTCGAGGACTCCGGTGTCGAGTTCCGCGAGGACGAACCCGCTGGCGGCATTGTCGGCGTCTCCGGACTCCTTCTCGGACTCGGCGAGCGCCGCGGCTTCGACGTCGCCTGTCTGATGGGCGAGACCAGCGGCTACCTCGTCGACCCCAAAAGCGCCCGCGCGGTGCTCGAGGTGCTCGAGACGGTTCTCGAGGTCGAACTCGACTACGAGTCCCTGGACGAACGCGCCGACGAGATGGAGGACGTGATCGGCAAGATCCAGGAGATGGAACAACAACAGCAACAACAGCAGATGGACGTGCCGACCGACGACGATCTGCGCTACATCGGCTGATCGCGGCGCGAGCACGCTCGCCCGTGATCTGTCGTCCGATACGGACGCCGAACCCCAACGCTATTTTCGTGCCGGATGAAAAACGTCTCGTGAACGATACGCGACCGACACACCACGACGTCGGCGTCGTCGGCGCTGGACTCGCCGGACTGACCGCGGCGCGGGAGCTGACCGATGCGGGACTGGACGTGGTCGTCCTCGAGGCCAGAGACCGCGTCGGCGGGCGCACGGCCGCGGGCTCGCTGTCGACCGGCGATCTGATCGACCGCGGCGCGGAGTGGATCGGCGGCGAGCACGACCGCGTCCTCGACCTGATCGAGGAGTTCGATCTCGAGCGCTGCGAGCAGTACGGGACGGGCGACGACCGGGTCGCCGTCGCGGGCGAGGTGTTCGACGACCAGGATCGATTTCGGGCGCTTCCAGCGGAGCCGACGGCGGAGTTGCAAGACGCGTTCGAGCGGATCGAGACCCTTCGACGCGACGTTCCGATCGAGGCTCCCCACGAGGCGCCCGAGGCCGACGCGTGGGATGCGACGACGCTCGAGTCGTGGAAACGGGAGGCGATGGAAACCGAAGCCGCGCGGGGGACGTTCGACGCGTTCGTCCGCGCCGAGTTTACCGTCGAGCCGAGTCAACTCTCGCTGCTGACCTTCCTGACCGCCGTCGACGCCGCCGGCGGACTCGAGACGGACGACGAGTCGGGCAGCGTCACCCAGGAGTATCGACTCGCCGGGAGCACCCAGCAGCTCTCGCGGGGGCTAGCCGATGCCCTGGGCGACGACGACATCAGACTCGACGAACCGGTCCGACGAATCGATCGACGCGGGGACGACGTAACGCTCGAGACGGACGACGGAGTCTACGCCGTCTCGGACGCGGTCGTCGCCGTGCCGCCGCCGTTGATCGACCGCATCGAGCACGAGCCAGCGCTCCCCGCGCGTCGGCGAGGGCTGAACCAGCGGATGCCGATGGGCGCGGTGATCAAGTGTTTCGCCGCGTACGAATCGCCGTTCTGGCGCGACGACGGGCGTTCGGGGTCGGTGCTGTCGGACGACGGAATCGTGGCCGAGGTTGCCGACGGGACCCTCCCGGGGGCAGATCGGGGACTCCTCGTCGGCTTCGTCGCCGGCGCCGACGCCCTCGAGTGGAGCGATCGACCGGCGTCGGAACGACGAGAACGGGTGCTGGACGAACTCGCACGGCACTTCGGACCGCGGGCGGCGGACCCGCTCGAGTACGTCGACGAGGCCTGGTCGACGACGCAGTGGTCGACGGGCGGGTACAACGCCGTGATGACGCCGGGGACGGTGACGACCTGCGGCGACGCGATCCGCGAGCCCGTCGGTCGCGTTCACTGGGCGGGCTCGGAAACGGCGCTCGAGGGCCGCGGCTTCATGGACGGCGCGATCCGCTCGGGCGAACGAGTCGCCGACGAGATCGTCGCGCGACGGGACTAGGTCGGGAATTCCCGCGTCTCGACGGGAGACCGATCGTTCGGGCGGATTGTCGTAGCGGGGTCTCGGGTGAGTACTCTGATAAAGGTGGAGAGGGGGACGATCACCGGTACTGAACGACGACGGCCCGTATCAAGCGGATCAGGAGGGAGTCTTCTCCGGGCGGAACAGCGCGCAGTTCGGGCACCAGACGGAGCCGTCGGTCCGCGTGATCTTCTTGCCGTTACAGTCGGGACAGCGCTCCTCGTCGTAGCGAACCATCCGAATCGATAGACGAGATGACACGAGTTACTATGGGCCTTTCGGTCACGGGAACGGGCAGTAATCGTGACCGTCCGCTGGGGCCGGTAGTCGTAGTGGACCCAGCGTGGGTCGCGTGTACAATCGATTCACGGATCGGCGCTCGGCACGAGCGCGTCGACACCCGGCAGGCGTGCTTCTCGACGTCCGCGGCGTCGTGTGGTGGTTCGCCGGGAGCTGACGGCGTTGTGAATCCGGTTTCGAACGCCCGTTGGCGGCCGCTTCGCGCCGGTGATCCGGGCGGCGGAGACGAGCGGTCGGTCGACGCTGCGACGTGCAACCCCGTTGTTCGGCGCGACGGAGCGTCGACGGACCGTCGCGGGCGGAAACACGACCGAGCGGACGATTCCAGCCCGGTGCATCTCTCACTCGAGTCGATCGGGGTGATCGAGTGCCCGCGAACGTAGTCGGCGTCGCCGGGGGCGAGACGGGTGTAGACGTCGACGACGCGAAACCCGTGTTCCAACTCGAGCATTCGCGTCGGCCGTTTTCAGCGAAGCCGTATCGTGCTACCGGCCGGCTCGTGGTGGATTCGAGTCCGCCTCGAGTACCGCGTTCGAACCAGGGAATACTACCGGCTGGAGGATGAATCCCGAGTCGCGATCCCTCGACGTCCGCCGACCGGACGACCTGCGGTCGAACGGCTGTCAGCGTCCGGTAGCTGGCCCGTGACGGTGCGTCGCCAAACCGAGTCCGAGACGGCAATCGCCAGACGGAGGCGCGGTGGGGAGCGTAATACTTATATAGAAGTGCTGACGACATAGTTAGTGAGGATTCAACAATGGCACAACAGCGACGCATGGGCGGACAGCCTATGTTCATTCTCAGCGAGGACAGTCAGCGAACGCAGGGTCGTGACGCCCAGTCGTCGAACATCATGGCCGGGAAGGCCGTCGCCGAATCCGTACGAACGACACTGGGGCCCCGCGGAATGGACAAGATGCTCGTCGACTCGAGCGGCGAGGTCGTCATCACGAACGACGGCGCGACCATCCTCAACGAGATGGACATCGAACACCCCGCGGCCCAGATGATCGTCGAGGTCGCCGACTCCCAGGAAGAGGAGGTCGGCGACGGGACGACGACCGCGGCCGTGATCGCCGGCAACCTGCTCGGCGAGGCAGAGGACCTCATCGAACAGGACGTCCATGCGACGACGATCGTCGAGGGCTACCACGAGGCCGCCAGGATCGCCCTCGAGGCGATCGCCGAGCAGGTCAGCGAGGAGACCGTCGACGACGACGTGCTCAAGCAGGTCGCCGAATCCAGCATGACCGGTAAGGGTACCGGCGGTCTCACCGCCGAGTCGCTGGCCGAGACGGTCGTCGAGGCCGTCCGCCACGTCGAACTCGAGGACGGCGTCGCCCGCGACAACGTCACCGTCCACACTCAGATCGGCGCGTCTTCGAACGCGACCGAACTCGTTCCGGGAATCGTCATCGACGAGGAGGCCGCCCACGAGGGCATGCCCAGCGAAGTCGAAGACGCCTCGATCGCCGTCCTCGACGTCGAACTCGGCGTCCGCACCGGCGAGATCGACGCCGAGTACTCGATCGACTCGATCGACCAGCTCAACACCGCCCTCGACGCCGAGGAACAGGAGGTTCAGGGCTACGCCGAACAGGTCGCCGACAGCGGCGCAGACGTCGTCTTCACGACCGACAGCGTCGACGACCGCGTCAGTACGTCCCTCGCCAACGAGGGCGTGCTCGTCTTCGACGACATCGGCAACAGCGACGCCAAGGACATCGTCTCCGCGACCGGCGCCACCCGCGTCGGCGCCCTCGACGACCTCGAGGAGGCCGACTTCGGCCACGCCGAGCGCATCAGCACCGAAAACTACGGCGACGACGACCTCGCGTTCGTCGAAGGCGGCGCGGCCGCCGAGACCGTGACCGTCTTCGTCCGCGGCGGCACCGAACACGTCGTCGACGAACTCGAGCGCGCCATCGGTGACGCCCTGGACGTCGTCGCAACGGCCCTCGCCTCGGGCGAAGTCGTTCCCGGCGCGGGCGCGACCGAGATCGCCATCGCGGACAAGATCCGCGAGGAAGCCGCCGGTATCGAGGGCCGCAAGCAGCTGGCCGTGACGGCCTTCGCCGACGCGCTGGACGTCGTCCCGCGCACGCTGGCCGCCAACACCGGCTGGGACCCCATCGACGCGCTCGTGGACCTCCGTGCCGCCCACGACGCCGAGGGACGTGCCGGCCTGATCACCAGCGGCGAGGACGTCACGATCGACGACCCCCTCGAGTACGGCGTCGTCGACCCCGCCGACGTCAAGCGCGAGGCCATCGAGAGCGCGACCGAGGCCGCGACGATGATCGTTCGCATCGACGACGTCATCGCCGCCGAGTAAGCCCGTCCCAACCCGATTCGTTTTTCGCCGAACGCATCACGTCCGGCGACTGTCGTGTGGCCAATAATGTTAAGTGTTACCAAACGTTAGTCAGAACTGTATCATGTCAAAGACTGCTCGAGAGCGGCTGACACCGATCGACGGCGCCGAGGATCGGCCGGTCTACGTCGACGACAGGGAGGAAACCTATCATACGTGGTATGATACGGCAGCGTACGAGCCGGTGAGTACGGCGCTCGTCGTGGCCGTCGCGTCGATCCGCGGCGTCGACGTCGAGGACCTCGAGCGAGTCTCCCGGTACGTCGATCCGGACGCGCTAAACGCGCTCGTCCGCCACTGGGACGAGCGGGACGAACGGGAGGGGCGGGGGCGACGGACGATCTCGTTTCCGTTCGGCGGCTGTGCCGTGACGGTCTACGCCGACGGCGAGATCGTGATCGACCCGACGTAGTCCGCGCCGCCGAGTGCGGTCGGTCGTCGACGGTTGCCTCGTGGGATCACACCCGCCTCATTTTCACTCGATCGCCCGCCTCGAGGCCGAACGCCTCGTCGCCCCGTCCCTGATTCACGTCGAGTTCGACGTAGCCGTGGCTGCCGACGGTCGCGAGGCGGTCGCCGGCGGGAACGGCCGCGAAAGTCTCACCGACGGGAACAGCCTCGCCGTTCGCGAGAATCCGCTCGCGGTCCGCGAGAAAGCCGCCAGGAACGTTCGTGATGACGTTCCCGAAGTCGTCGACGACCAGCACCTCCCCCGTCGCGCGCGTGCCGCCGTCTCCGTCCCCGTCCTCGAACGTCGCGTCGGGGAGTCGACAGTCGACCGAATCGCCCTCGAGCGACTCGAGCCACTCGAGGTCGGGCAGGTCCTCGACGCCGACCTCGTGGACCTCGCCGGCGGCGGGGGCGAAGACGTCCCGGCCGTGGAAGGTGGTGCTGGCCGGGCCGGTCTCGCTGCCGTCGTTCCTCGAGTCGGCGTTCGACCGCAACGCGGTCGCGCTCGGTGTCGCCGCCTCACGGCCGACACGACTGCGACGGCCGGCCGGTTCGGGCGACTCGAGCCGTTCCTCGTCGACGACGTAGTACTCGGGAGTGTCGTCGCCGGCGAGTCGACGTGCTGCGGGACGGAGGACGCCGTTGTCGGGACCGACGAGAGCGTGTTCGCCGGCGCGGACGATGATCGCCTTTCGGTCGGTGCCGACGCCGGGATCGACCACGACGAGGTGGACCGCCGGCGGAAAGTACGGCAGCACTTCGCGGAGCCAGAAGGCGGCCGCGCGAACGTCCTGTCTGGGGAAGTCGTGTGCGACGTCGACCAGCCTGGCGTCCGTGCGGCGACAGAGGACGCCCTTCATCGCCGCGGGGTAAGGAGTTCCGAAGTCCGATGCGAGCGTGAGCATGGCTGTCGGTAGGAAGCGCGCGGTGAAAATCGATGTGCTCGCGAGGCGGGACGCAGGGCGGCGGATGTGAAACGAGGGGCA
>NZ_AOHZ01000024.1 GCF_000337215.1 Natronolimnohabitans innermongolicus JCM 12255
TGCCAGCCCGCTCAGAGATGTGTATAAGAGACAGCTCGACGACCGGTTCGGGGACCAGCGTCTCCCAGTCGCCGCCGGTGATCATCCGCTCGCGGACTTCGGTGCCCTCGAGGACGTCGCGGTTGAACATCGGCGACTGGCGGATCTCGATATCGGCCTCCCGAAACAGCTGGATGACCAGCGGGTTGTTCGAGTAGGCGACCTCGAAGTCGGGGCTCATGCTCTGGACGTGGCTCACCCAGACGGAGTTTCGCTCGAGGTCCTCGATCGGGACGGCGTAGGTCACCAGATCGTACTCGACGAGTGACTTCGTGATCATCATGATCCGCTCGCCGGCCGTAAACGGGTTCCGAACGGTGTGTGAGTCGTCGGCGCTTCCGATCCCGAGTACGAGTTCGTCGACGTCCTCGGCGATCTGTTCGACCATGCTCAGATGACCGTTGTGGAAGGGCTGAAACCGGCCGATGTAGAACCCCCGTGTCATACCGGAACCTGTTCGGTCGGTACGCTTAAGTGTGGCGAGTCTCGGAAACGAGCGTCGTCGGCGAAACCCGCGCTCAGACAGCGGTTCGCGAACCGAAGGTGGAGACCCTCATAGTGTGTGTACATTCTCACCGCTCGAGAACAACCGGCCGAATTTCCAATCGGCTCCCTCGAGCGCTGTGTAACCGGGTTTCAGGCGGTGCCACCATACTCCGCATGGAGAAAGTATATCAGTCCCAATCCCTTCGAATCAGATACTGAACAGAGTTCTATGAGTAACGATACGAACGTTGACGACCCTCCCGAAGACGGCGCAGACGCTGGGACTGACGAGGAGCAGTCCCAGTCGCCGGCCCGCTCTCAGTCCCAGGAGCGCGAGCAGCAGGGACGAGAGTCGGAGCCGGAATCTGACCGTCAGGGAGAGCGGTCGCCGCCGGAATCGGACGGTGACCGTCGTGACGACGTCGACGACGGAGACGAGTTCGACGATCCGATCGACGAGTTCGAACCGGAGTCAACCGAGGACGACGACGACATCGAAACCGTCGACGACCTCGGCAGTACGGTCGACGTCGATCCGGGCGTCGAAATCGACGAGGAGAACGCCGAAGACGACCTCCTCGGTGGACTTAAAGTCGACACAACGTCGGATATCGAGGTTCCCGACCGACTCGTCGATCAGGTCATCGGCCAGGACGAAGCGCGGGACATCATCATCAAGGCGGCAAAGCAGCGCCGTCACGTGATGATGATCGGCTCCCCGGGGACGGGGAAGTCGATGCTGGCGAAGGCGATGAGCCAGCTGTTGCCACAGGAAGATCTGCAGGACGTCTTAGTCTACCACAACCCGGACGACGGCAACGCGCCGAAGGTCCGCACCGTCCCGGCGGGGAAAGGCGAACAGATCGTCGATGCCCACAAGGAGGAAGCGCGAAAGCGCAACCAGATGCGCTCGATCCTGATGTGGATCATCATCGCGATCGTGCTCGCGTACGCGATCCTGATGGCAGGCAACATCCTGCTCGGGATCCTCGTCGCGGGTATCATCTGGCTGATCTTCCGGTACACCTCCCGCGGCACGGACGCGATGGTGCCGAACATGATCGTCAACAACGGCGATCAGCGCCAGGCACCCTTCGAGGACGCGACCGGCGCCCACGCCGGCGCACTGCTCGGCGACGTCCGCCACGACCCGTTCCAGTCTGGCGGCATGGAAACGCCGAGCCACGACCGCGTCGAACCGGGCTCGATCCACAAGTCCAACAAGGGCGTGTTGTTCGTCGACGAGATCAACACCTTAGACGTCCGCACCCAGCAGAAGCTGATGACTGCGATCCAGGAGGGCGAGTTCGCCATCACGGGCCAGTCCGAGCGCTCCTCGGGCGCGATGGTCCAGACCGAGCCCGTCCCCTGTGACTTCATCATGATCGCCGCGGGGAACCTGGACGCGATGGAGAACATGCACCCCGCGCTGCGCAACCGCGTCAAGGGGTACGGGTACGAGGTCTATATGGAGGACACCATCGAGGACACCCCCGAGATGCGCCGGAAGTACGCCCGCTTTATCGCCCAGGAGGTCGAACGCGACGGGCGTCTCCCTCACTTCGAGCGCGAGGCCGTCGAGGAACTCATCCTCGAGGCCAAACGGCGCTCCGGTCGGAAGAACCACCTGACGCTGCACTTCCGCAGCCTCGGTGGCCTGGTCCGCGTCGCCGGCGACATCGCCCGCGCCGAGGACAAGGATCACACGACCCGCGATCACGTCCTGCAGGCCAAACGCCGCTCGCGCTCGATCGAGCAACAGCTCGCCGACGACTACATCGAGCGCCGCAAGGACTACGAGCTGCAGGTCACCCAGGACGGCGTCGAGGGCCGCGTCAACGGCCTCGCCGTCATGGGCGAAGACTCCGGGATCATGCTGCCCGTCATGGCCGAGATCGCCCCCGCACAGGGACAGGGTCAGGTCATCGCGACGGGACAGTTAAAGGAGATGGCCGAGGAATCCGTCCAGAACGTCTCGGCGATCATCAAGAAGTTCTCCGACGTGAACCTCTCGGAGAAGGACATCCACATCCAGTTCGTCCAGGCCGGCCAACAGGGCGTCGACGGCGACTCCGCCTCCATCACGGTGGCGACGGCCGTCATCTCCGCCCTCGAGGACATCCCGGTCGATCAGTCGATCGCGATGACCGGCTCGCTGTCGGTTCGAGGCGACGTGCTCCCGGTCGGCGGGGTCACCCACAAGATCGAGGCCGCCGCCAAGGCCGGCTGTGACAAGGTCATCATCCCGAAGGCCAACGAACAGGACGTGATGATCGAAGAGGAGTACGAGGAGATGGTCGAGATCATCCCGTGTTCGAACATCAGCGAAGTCCTGGACGTCGCCCTCGAGGGCGAACCGAAGAAGGACTCGCTGGTCGACCGCCTCAAGCAGATCACCGGATCGGCGTTCGAGGGCAACCAGAGCGCCGTCGGCAGCGGCTCGAACCCGAGTCCGCAGTAACGACCGATGACTCAGTGGACGACGTTCGTCGGCATTACGGGCGTCGTCCTCGTGCTATTATTGGTACTGTCGCATCTCACGCAGAGTGCGTTCGCCGACGGCGACGGTGCTGCTTCCGAGTCCGATTTCGCCTCCGGGTCGTCCCAGCGTCGTGACGCCGGCCGTAGTGCCGAATCGGCACCGATTAGCGAGGATCGGCCGGGGATCGATTCCGACTTCGAAACCGATTACGGCACCGACTCCAACACGGATTCCGACACCAACTCCGACCTCGAGTCGAGAGGGGCGGCGGCCGAAAACACCGAAGTCGAATCGCGGGCCGAGGTCGGCGACGCCGGACCACGAACGAAAGCCGACGCGGATCTCACTCGCTCCCAGCGGCGAGACGAAATCGATCCCGCGGAACTCTCGACCGGCGAACTGCTGGCGAACGTCGCGCTCTCGCAGGGCCTGTTCGCGCTCGTGCTGATCGGAGCGGCGATTTACACCGCGATTCCGGCCGACGCGCTGGGAATCGAGTTCTCGTGGGCGTACCTCGAGCAGGGGCTGCTCTGGGGGACCGTCGCCGGACTCGCCCTCTACGTCGCCAACGAGGTCGGTGCGGCCGCGGCGACGCGATTCGGTTTCGATCACGACGAACAGTTGCGAGAGCTGCTGGCACCCGACTCAACGAGGGGCTGGCTGGTACTCTTGCTGTTCGTGCTTCCGATCATCGCCGTCTTCGAGGAACTGCTCTTTCGGGCCGCGATGATCGGCGCCGTTTCGGCCGGCTTCGGCGTCGACCCGTGGCTTCTCGCGGTCGTTTCGTCGGTCGCGTTCGCCGTCGGGCACGGGATGCAGGGCTCCGTTGGGGTCGTCGTAACGGGCGTCCTCGGCTTCGTCCTCGCTGCACTCTTCATCGTCACCGGCAGCTTCCTCGTCGTCGTCGTCGCCCACTACCTCATCAACGCCCTCGAGTTCGCCGTCCACGAGGGCGTCGGCGTCGACTGGGCGGAAACCCTCGAAAGCTAAGGTGACCGCTTCGCTCGGTGGTGGTATGAACGGACTCGACGAGATATCGGAATCGGTCTACCGGGCGATTTTCCTGGGTATCGTGTTCTATTTCGCGCTGTTCGCCTACGCCCAGTTCAGCGGCGATGAGATTGCGCTGCTCGCCACGGAGTTCGTCTTCGGCGTGATTGCAATCGGCGTCGGCGCGGCCCTCTATCTGCAGGCCGACGCCGCGGATCGTTCGGCGGTCGCAGTAACCGGCGCCGTCGCACTCGTTCTCGGCGGTGCGCTCCAGTTCGCGTACCTCTTCACCCGAACGCTGGCGTTCGACATCGCGTCGTCGCTCGCCGTCTTCGTCGGCATCGGCTGTTATATCTACGTGGTGTGGTACGCGACGTAACACTCGAGTCGTACGAGTCGATCTACAACCCTTCGAGCGAGCGCAGTTTCTGTTCGACCGACGGCGGTGCGGCGCTGGGGCCGTCGCGAACGCGGTGGTCGGGGATGAGAAGCGGCGCCGGATTCTCGTCCAGCGCGGTTCGGGCGAGAATGAGATCGTCCTCGTCCTTGTGGTCAAGTTCCGGCGTCATCCGTGCGAGGGTATCGACGTCGACCTGGTCGCCGTAGGGAATCTGCCGAACGTGCTCCAGGACCGCCCGCTGGTCGGTCGGCACCGTCAGTGCGATCTGAATCTCGTCGAAGTGGACCTCCTCGAGACCGTCGAGGTACTCGAAAATCTGGTCGAGGACGGGGTGGTCGTCGTCGGCGTCGTCGTCGGGCGCCGTCGGAAACGACACGCTGAGCACGCGCCCGCTCGCGGCGCCGAACTGGACGTATCGATCGAGATACGACGATTCCCGCACGTAAATTCCGGCGTCCGTGACGTCGTCCATGCCGTGGCCTTGGGGACAGGGGCTTGAATAATCGCCGGTCGCGTCCGCGCGACCGCCCTCGAGACTGCGGACCGAGTACGGCCGGTGGAGCGATTCGGCGGAGTTTCGAGCGGGGTCGGCCCATTGTGGCGGTTCGTGACGGCTCGGAGCCCGCGCCACCAGCCCGAGCGCACGCGAATGACGCAAGGCTTTTGTACACATGAGTACGTCGATGTACAACAATGAACTCCGATACGGATCTCGCGCCCGCGGTGGCGTCGATCCTCGAGGCCGCCCGAGATCGGACGGCCGACGCCGAGGACGTCGTCGACGTGGACGCGCGATCCCTGCCCGACGCGATCGCGGCGGCGGAAGCCGACGGCCGCGTGCCGGTGATCGCGGAGGTAAAGCCGACAAGTCCGACCGCCGACGGAACGCGAGACGACGATCCCGTCGAACTGGCCGAGGCGATGGTCGCCGGCGGCGCGACGGCGATCTCGGTGCTCACGGAGCCGAGTCACTTCGGCGGCTCGCCCGAATCGTTGACCCGGATCCGCGAGGCGGTCGACGTGCCCGTCCTTCGGAAGGACTTCGTCGTCCGCGAGGCCCAGATGGACGTCGTCGAAGCCGACCTCCTCCTGTTGATCGTGCGGTTCGTGGACGATCTCGAGGAACTGATCGCCGCCGCCCGCGAGCGCGGGTTCCAGCCGCTCGTCGAGGTCCACGACCGTGCGGAACTCGAGACCGCCCTCGAGGCCGGCGCGGAGATCGTCGGCGTGAACAACCGGGATCTGGCGAAACTCGAGGTGGACCTCGAAACCTTCGAGTCCGTGAGTCCCCATGCGAGACGTATGACACGTCTCGATGAAGCGAACGGTGAAACCGCGAGCAACGTTCCGGACGAGGTGACGCTGATCGCCGAAAGCGGCGTGTCTTCGCCCGCGGACGTCCGGCGGATGCGCGAGGCGGGCGCCGACGCCTTGCTCGTCGGCAGCGCCATCATGGACCACGGCGCTGGCGACAGCGACGTCACGGAAAACACGCGGCGATTGGTCGAGGCGACCGGGGAGTCCACCACATGACCGACCGAGCAGCGACACACATCGACGGAGACGATCAATGAGCACGAGCAACCACGAAACCGAACGCAACCGGGAGCGAAACAGCGAAGCTACCTTCGGCGACTACGGCGGCCAGTACGTCCCCGAGGCCCTGATGCCCGCGGTACAGGAACTCGAGGACGCCTACGAACGGTACGTCCTCGAAAACGAGGACGGCTTCATGGACGAGTTCCGCGAGCGGATGCGCGACTTCGGCGGCAGACCGACGCCGCTGCAGCGCGCGGACCGGCTGAGCGAGCGCTACGGCCGCGAGATCTACCTCAAGCGGGAGGATCTCGTCCACGGCGGCGCCCACAAACTGAACAACGCGCTCGGACAGGTCCTCCTCGCGAAGTATATGGGCAAAGAACGGATCGTCGCCGAGACCGGCGCCGGCCAGCACGGCACGGCGACCGCGATGGCTGCGGCCCACCTCGATATGCCCTGCGAGATCTACATGGGTCGGACGGACGTCAACCGACAGCGCCCGAACGTCTACCGGATGCGGATGAACGGCGCCGAGGTCAACCCCGTCGAAGCCGGCAGCGGAACCTTAAAGGAGGCGATCAACGAGACGATGCGCGACTGGGCGACGACCGTCGAGACGACTCACTACGTCATCGGTTCGATCGTCGGGCCCCACCCGTTCCCGAAGCTCGTCCGCGACTTCCAGGCCGTCATCGGCCGCGAGGCTCGCGCACAGATTCAGGAGCAGGCCGGCCGGCTCCCCGACAGCGTCGTCGCCTGTGCCGGCGGTGGCTCGAACACGATGGGGACGTTCCACAAGTTCGTTCCCGACGAGGACGTCGACCTCATCGCCGTCGAGGCCGGCGGCTCGAGCCTCGAGATCGACGCTGAGAACGCCGTCGCGCCGAACTCCGCGACGCTCTCGACGGGCACCGACGGCGTGCTCCACGGCGCGATGACCAAGCTCCTCCAGAGCGAGGAAGGCCAGATCATGGAATCGCACAGCGTCAGCGCGGGGCTGGATTACGCGGGGGTGGGTCCCGAGCTCTCCCACCTCGTCGAAACGGGACGCGTGACGCCGGTCAGCGTCGGCGACGAGGCCGCGCTCAACGGCTTCCACCGACTCTCGAATCTCGAGGGGATTATCCCGGCGTTGGAGTCGAGTCACGCGCTCGGATTCCTCGAGGAGGCCCACGAGGAACTCGGCGATCTCGTCGTCGTCAACGTCTCCGGCCGCGGCGATAAGGACTTAGAGACGGTGCTCGAGGAGACCGAGAAGCGTGACCTCGAGGCGGCGCCGGACGTGGAGGTGTTCGATTCATGAGCCAAGAAGGGACGACTGACAGCGACATCGAGGCCGCCATCCGCGAGAACCACCCCGCCCTCATTACGTACATCACGGCGGGCGACCCCTCCCTCGAGGAGACCAAGGAGTACGTCGAGGCGCTGGATCGGGGCGGCTCGGACTTGATCGAACTCGGACTCCCGTTTTCGGAACCGATCGCCGAAGGGCCGACGATTCAGGCCGCGATCAACCGCGCTCTGGACGCGGGAACGACCCCCGAGGGCTTTTTCGACCTGGTCGACGACCTCGAGACCGAGGCGCCGCTGCTGGTGATGACCTACTACAACATGATCCTCCAGTACGGCTCGAGCGAGGCGTCACGCGCCTCGGAGAGCGACGCGGAACCGTCGAACAAACCCGACGTGCGGCCGTTCGTCGAACGCGGCGCCGAAGCCGGCCTCTCGGGCATCATCGTCCCTGATCTCCCCGCCGAGGAGGCAGATCCGCTGCGCGAGGCCTGCGACGACTACGGGCTCGACCTCGTGTTCATCGTCGCGCCGACGACCGAGGGCGAGCGCCTGGATCGGATCATGTCGCAGGTGTCCGGGTTCGCCTACGTGCAGGCCCGACTGGGGACGACCGGCGCCCGCGCGGACGTCTCGGGTGCGACTCACGACAGCCTCGCGCGCCTCTCGGAGTACGACGTCCCCAAGGCCGTCGGCTTCGGCGTCAGCGAGGGCGACCACGCCGCGGAGATCATCGAGGCCGGCGCCGACGGCGTCATCGTCGGCAGCGCGCTCATCGATCTCATCGCGAGCAGCGACGATCCCGCGGCCGCCCTCGAGGCCAAGGCAGAAGAGCTCAAACGAGGCGCCATCCGAGGAGCGGACGATAATGCGGTCGAATCAGTCGGCGAGACCGCGGCGACGTCGCCGAGCGAACGGTAGATGGACCGGAACCAGAACAGACATAACCGCCTGCTTGCTACACTCCCGCAATGACCACAGGAATCGACGCGCGACTCGATCGCATCGGGACGAACGACTCCTACGTCATCGTCCCGATGGACCACGGCATCACACTGGGTGCCGTCGACGGACTCAAAGACATCGAATCGACCATCGACGCCGTGACCCGCGGCGGCGCCGACGCCGTCCTCACGCAGAAGGGCGTCGCCCCGCGCGTCCACGAGCACAAGAACGGCAAAGGTTACATCGTCCACCTCAACGGCTCGACCTCGATCGGGCCGGACGAGAACGATAAACGGCTGACCGGCACCGTCGAGGAGGCTATCCGAGCGGGCGCCGACGCCGTTTCGTTTCACATCAACGTCGGCTCGAACCACGAGCCGGACCAGCTCACCCAGCTTTCCGAGGTAACGGCCACCGCCCGACGCTTCGGCATCCCCGTCCTCGCGATGGCCTACGCCCGCGGCCCTGACGTCGATCCCGAAGACCCCGAAGCGCTCGGCCACGCCGTTCGCCTCGCCGAAGAACTCGGCGCCGACATCGTCAAGACCGGCTACAGCGGCGACGCCGAGAGCTTCGAACACGTCTGTGAGTCGACCCGGCTTCCGGTCGTCATCGCCGGTGGCTCTCGAGGCACCGACCGCGAGACGATCGAGATGGTCCGCGGCGCGATGGACGCCGGCGGCGCCGGCGTCTCGATGGGCCGATCGATCTTCCAGCACGAGAACCCCGAAGCGATCGCGAACGCCGTCGCCGGCGTCGTCCACCACGACCTCCCCGTCGAAGAAGCGCTGGCGAAAGCCGGACTGGCGATCGAAGCGTAACGGACCGCGAACTCGGGGCGATACGCCGGCCAGTCTTCTCGACCACGTTTCGTTTTCGTACTTCAGCACTCACACCGACCGTCCGACCGCCCGTCTCGCTCGCGGTCTCTCACCCCCGAGGCGGTCGTCGCTCGTCGAACGACCCCCAATACACTCTGAACGAGGAGTGGTGACCGATCACGCCGTCCCGTTGTCGACGAGGTCGAGCGGATCCCGACCGACGAGGGCGTCGACGACCGCACGGCCGACGCGTTCGGCGTTGTCGATCGCCAGCTCGAGACTCGAGGAATCGCCGTCGAAGCTCTCGGTGACCGATTCGCCGGGTGCCGGCCGGTCGTAGTTGGAGACGGCGCGCACGCTCAGGTACCGGTCGCGGAGCCCGAACCGCTCGAGGGCGGTCGCCGTCGCGGCGTCTTCCATCTGCGTGGTGACGTACGGCGTCGCGTCGTACTGCTCGCAGAGCCACCGCACCTCGCGGGCGTATCGCGGCCCGTGCCAGAACTCGTCGCCGCAGACGGTCGTCCCGCGTTCGATCGTCGGCCCCGAGTCGGGCGCGTCGGGGTACCGTCGCTGATACGCGAGAGTCTCGTCGTCCGTCCGGAGTTCGACCCCGCGAGCGGCCCCCAGGGCGCGGTCGACGACGGATTCTTCGAGGCGGTGGACGTACTCCCGCGGGCGGTACGCGAGGCGGTCGATTGGGCGTGCGTCTGCGTCGCTGTCGTCATCGTCGTTGCCGTCGTGGGTGTCGCCGCCTGCGGTCGGCCCCTCGTTCGATTCGTCGGACGCGCCCCGATCCCACCGGTGCTTGCGGTCCCAGTCGACGACCGCGTCCGCGATCGCGACCGATCCCAGCGCGGTCGTTGCGGGCGACGAGCCCGCGATCCCACACGAGAGGACGTACGCCGACTCGAGGTCGAGTCCCGGATTCGCGAGCAACGCGGTGACGGTCGTCGCCGCGTCGCTCTTGCCGATCCCGGTCGTCGTGATCGCGACGTCCGAATCGGTTACGTAGAGGGGCGTCTCGGCGCCCGGAACCTCGATCGCGTCCGCGATCTCGTGGCGCTCGAGCCACGGCCGGCGCTCGTCGAGTGGCGCTTCGAACGCGGCGGTGAGCACCACCGCGGCGGGGCACAGCGGATCGGTCGGATCGGGGGCTCGAGGCGTCGGCAGAGAGTCAGTGTCCGCGGTCATACTCGGGTACGTGGCAGACGGTCGCGCAGGGTTGTTAACCGTCCGGTCGTCGGTTCGTCGGCGGTCCGTTGCAGTCCGTCGCAGTCCGTCACAACCCGTGACGGTCCGTTCGCGCTCGATTTCGAACGGCTCGCCACGACGACGGAACCACAACACCTTCGAGCGTCGCGTTCGTCCTCCCGGCCGTGACCGACGCGGACGACCCGACGATCGACGACGAGATCGTCGCTCGAGCGCGGATTCACGCTCGAGAGGTTATTTCCGAGCACGACCTCGAGATCGATCGCAACGCTCTCGAGTGGACGGTGACGACCCGCGCGCGGCGTCGGGCGGGCGCGTGCCGCTGGAACCGCGCCGACGAGGTGGCGACGATCGTCCTTACGCGTCAGGCCTACGAGCGCTACGACTGGGAGACGTTCGCCGGCGTCGTCCGCCACGAGCTGGTCCACGCCTGGGAGTACCAGCAGTTCGGCGAGTCGGGCCACGGCGAGCGCTTTCACGACCTGGCGGCGACGCTCGATGCGCCGCGGTACTGCGAGACGTTCGCGGAGCCGCGGTACGCGCTTCGCTGTCTCGGCGCGGACTGTGACTGGTCGGCCGGCCGCCACCGCGCTTCGAAGCCCGTGAAGGCGCCGGGCGGCTACCGCTGTGGACGCTGTGGCAGCGATATCGAGGTCGAACACGTCGACAGCGGCCGCACCTGGACGACCGCGAGCGGGTTCGGCGGGGCGAAGGCGGCGCTCGGAAAGCGCTGGTAACTCACCGTCTCCGCCTCGAGACGGCCACGGAACACTTATTCGACTCCCCCTGTCTCTTTCAAGTATGGGAATACTCGAGTTGATGCTGGGCCAGTCCCAGCCCGGCGAACAGGGGGTCGAGGGTCGTTCGTACAAGCTGCCGAAATCGACCCACGACTTCGTCTATCCGGTCGCCGCTCGCCGAGCCGAAATCGACGGCTTTCGCGCGTTGCTCGAGGCCGAAGCCGAGGCGCCCGCCCTCGAGGGCGACGCCGAGGAGTTGCAGTCGGTCTTCGACGACGTCCTCGGCGAGTCCGAGATCGACGCCGAGGAGCTGACGGAACAGCAGCGAAAGCCCCGCCGCGAGACCGAGCGCATCATCGACCACTGGGACGAGCGACTGACCGACGACCTCGGCGTCGTCTATGCCCTGCCCGGGACGTACCCAACGCTGGTCTCGTTCGTCAAGCGCTGCAAGCAACGCGACGACGACGCGAACGACGAGTTCGAACTCCCCGAGGAGTTCGCCGCGGGAACGGCGCTGCTCAAGCGACTCGAGGACGCGACGAGCGACCAGTACCGCGCCGTCGTGCACACGGACCTGCTCCACGACGAGTGAGATAGTAGTCAGTGAAAGTCAATGCACACCCGATCGCGGGATGCCGTCGCGATCGGCGTGTGAATCGTTTCACTGACTACTATAGTTCTCCCCGATACCGCGCCGACTAGACGATCGCGTCGAAGCCCTCGAGCGACGACAACTGGTAGGTCGGCTCGTGGCTCGCGCCGTCGAGCGCGTCGTGGCCGGCATCGATCCACGCCGAGTCGATCCCCATCGCGTTGGCGCCGGCGATGTCGGCGTGCAGGGAGTCGCCGACGTGAATCGTCGCCTCGGGGCTCGCGTCGAGTTTCGACAGGGCGTACTCGAAGGGCGCCGCGTCGGGTTTCGGGAAGATCCCCGCGCTCGGCTCGGTGAACACGCGGACGTCGAAGGCGTCGGCGATGCCGAGCGACTCGAGTTTCTGCGTCTGGGTCGGTCGACCGCCGTTGGTGATGAGGCCGACGGGACCGATCTCACGGGCGCGCTCGAGGGCGGCCGCCGCGCCGGGACGGAACTCGACGGCGGTCGGATCCTGTATCTCGAGGTAGTGCTCGGCGAGCGTCGGCGCGAGCGCGGAATCGACGTCGGCGTCGGCGCGGGTCGTGACCGCCGAAAAGAGGTGTTCGTAGAACTCGCGATCCGTTTCGGCCGTCGGCAACGTCGGCAGCGCCGCTCGCAGGTCCGCCGGCGTACAGAATGGCTCGACGCCGGCGCGGTCGAACGTCGACTCGAGCAGCGCCGCCGGCTGCTGGGTCGACTCACAGAGGGTGCGATCGAGGTCGAAACAGATCGCGTCGTATGCGGCCATCTGTCTCGAGATAGTAGCGGCGACGTTCTTAACGTTTCGACGCGGGTCTGCGGGCCGCACCGAACCGAGATCGCACGCGGAGCAACACCGCGTCTCGGCGGCGACCGTAGCCATTATTTTCGCGCACGATTCTTTCGATGTATGAACGTCGTGAAACGAGTACACATCGTGCCGCTGGGCTACGAGTACGATCGGATCGTCGACCCCATCCGGGAACAGCGGGCCGACCTCGTCTACCTCCTCGAGGACGACGGCACGAATCCGGGGACGCGAACCGGCGAGGCCGACTACCACGACGAGCTCCGGGCGGAACTCGAGTCGATCGTTCCCGAGGTCAGGGTGCGAGAGTGCGATCTGACGGACGTCTACGCCGTCCTCGGCGACGTGACGACGATCGCCGCCAACCACGCCGACGACACCGTTTCGGTCAACGTCTCCGGCGCGGGGACGATCCCCGCGATCGGTGCGACGATGGCGTGTATGGACGTCTCGACGGACGCTCACGCCTACTACGTCGAGCCAGACGAGTACGCCCACGAGGGAAGACGCGAACCGATCTCGACCGGCCTCGCCGCCACCGAGCAGCTCCCGACGTATCCGATCGACTCGCCGACGCCCGACCAGGTCGCGATCATGGGGTTTCTCGCCGAGCCAGACGACTGGGAGGGCTATCACGAGGCCCGGACCTCGGCGCCGAAAAAGAAGGACCTGATCGAGTACGCCCGCGACCGGAACCTCTCGTTTATGGCCGACCGTCGACCCCCCGAGGAGCGCGGCGGCGAGGACAAAGGGGCTTTCCGCGTCCTCGATACGCACGTTCTCGAGCCCCTCGAGGCCGACGGCTACGTGACGATCGAGTCGGTCGGCCGCCGTCGAGTCGTCGAACTCACCGAGCGCGGCGAGAACGCCTACCGGGCGTTCAAACACAAGCTCGCCGAACTCGACGACGAGTTGGAGTGACCACTCGAGAACGGAGACGATAGCCGAGTTGCCGCCAAGAAGTGGAGGGTGAGGCGAAAATGGGTGGCGGGCGGAAGCGTCGGCGGATGGAGGGCCGAAGCGCCAGCGGGTGGAAGAGCGAGCCATCGGTGTGGGAGGGCCGAAGCGCCAGCGGGTGGAAGAGCGAGCCATCGGTGT
>NZ_AOHZ01000025.1 GCF_000337215.1 Natronolimnohabitans innermongolicus JCM 12255
CAGCGGGTGGAAGAGCGAGCCATCGGTGTGGGAGGGCCGAAGCGCCAGCGGGTGGAAGAGCGAGCCATCGGTGTGGGAGGGCCGAAGCGTCAGCGGGGTGGCCCCGCGCCTACTCCTCGGCGCGGACCAGCGCGGCGAGACGGGGACCCAGCCGCGCACACTCGAGATCGGCCTCGAGGCGCTCGACGTGAGCCCGGAGGGCCGTGGCGTCGAGCGTCGACTCGCGGTCGTCTCGGCAGACGGGACCGTTCGCCGCTCGGGCGAGCAGGAACGGCGCCTCGTCGGCCAGGTACGAGTCGGGGAGCTCGGGGGCAGCGACACGGCCGCGCTCGACGGCAGCGAGGAACTCTCGAGCGACGATCAGTCGGCGACGGAGCGACCGAATCGCCGCCGTCGGCGCCGGCGAGCCGAGATGGCGCGCTAGCACCGTCTCGGCCGCCACGACATCGTCGGGATCCACGTCGTCGAACGCCGTCGAAATCGCCCCACGTTCGATCGTGGGGCGTCGATCGCGTCGCGTCGCGAGGCGAGCGGCACCGATCGCGGCCGCCGCGTGACCGTGTTGTAGCGCCGCCAACTCGCCGGCGTGGTCGAACGCCGCGCGAGCGACGGCGGCGACGTCGTCGGCCTCGAGTCGACCGACTGCGTCGTCGACGGTCAGGTCGCCAGTCGTCGTCTCCTCGCTCATCTGGGTGTGTCGCTGCCCCATATTTGATGGGTCGGCCGGCCCCACATTATTCACTTCTCCGAAAGTATCAGTACCATCGTTACTATCGTTACAATTGCCACTTTTATGAGCACTCGCGTCCAATCGCATCCCCTGCAGCATTCGCCACGTTCAAGCCAGTGCCCTTCGACGGTGGATTTATGACGCGATCTGTCTGGGTCAAAGCCGACGACGCCGTCGGCGACTGGGACGCCCGCCGAGCGCGGATTACCGCCGCCCTCGAGTCGGGTGCCGACTGGGTACTGGTCGATGAAGACGACGTCGCACGCGTGCGCGAACTCGGCGATATCAACGTCGCCGCCTTCCGTACCGACGGTGACGTGACGCTGGTCGACAACGCCGAAGACGAAGACGAGGAACCGGCGGCCGAACCCGACGCCGTCGTCGTCGGCAAGGACGGCGAGGGCGACGCGACGATCGACATGCCCGAGGACTTCTCGGGGTCGGCCGACCTCTCGACGCTCCGTCGCCGCGACGGCGACCTCGAACGTGGTGCCTACGTCCGTATTCTCGGCCAGGAGTACGAACAGTTCGCCGAGACCGCAGCCGATGAGGCCGACCACACCATCGTCATCGGTGAGGACTGGACGATCATCCCGCTCGAGAACCTGATCGCTCGCATCGGCGAGGAGACCGACCTCGTCGCGGGCGTCACCACCGCTGAGGAAGCGAAGACCGCCTTCGAGACCCTGGAAATCGGCGCGGACTCCGTCCTGATCGACTCCGACGATCCGGACCAGATCCGCGAAACCGTCGAGGTCCGCGACGAGGCCGAACGCGAGAGTCTCGACCTCGAGTACGCGGACGTACTCGACGTCGAACCCGTCGGCAGCGCCGATCGAGTCTGCGTCGACACGGGTAACCTGCTCGAACACGACGAAGGGATGCTCGTCGGCTCGATGGCCCGCGGACTGGTCTTCGTCCACGCCGAAACGGCCGAATCTCCCTACGTCGCCTCCCGACCGTTCCGCGTCAACGCGGGCGCCGTCCACGCCTACGTCCGCACGCCGGACGGCGGCACAAAGTACCTCTCGGAACTCCAGAGTGGCGACGAGGTCCAGGTCGTCGACACGGCGGGCAACACCCGCGAAGCGATCGTCGGCCGCGTCAAGATCGAGAAGCGACCGATGTTCCGAATCGCCCTGGAAACCGAGGACGGTGACCACGTCGAAACCCTGCTCCAGAACGCCGAGACCATCAAGGTCCCGACGCGCGAGGGGCGGACCGCCGTAACCGACCTCGAGGCCGGCGACGAACTCCTGCTCTACTACGAGGATACGGCCCGCCACTTCGGCGAGGCCGTCGAAGAGAGCATTATCGAGAAGTGACGGCTTCGCGGAGCCCTCGATAGAGCGATAGCTGGGTTCGGAGACCCACCCTATCGTCCGCGTTCGAACCGTCCACTCCTGACCGATTGTTTGAATCCTCTAGTGAGAGTGTGTCTATCCTACACCGATAGACAGATCGACCATCATTCTGTCTGGTAAGTGTAGTCGATTGCGGACAACTACTATGAGACTTGTTACCGTTCCCCTAGCTGTATCATGAGCGCTACTCGAGAGACAATCCGAGCGGTCGAACAGCCCGAGTTCGCGACGACGCTCCGAACCGCCGGACTGGCGGGCGCCGGGGGTGCCGGTTTTCCGACTTACGCGAAGTGGGACCGACTCGCCGAGGTCGACTCGCTGCTGGTCAACCACCAGGAGAGCGAACCGAACTACTACATGGACAAGTGGCTCGGCCGCGAGCGAGTCGACGAACTGGTGGGGCTGTTCGACGGCCTCCTCGACGCCGCGTTCGACCGAATCGTGATCGGCGCCAAGCGAACCGACCGCGAGGAGTGGTTGCCCGAACTCGAGGCGGCGACGGGGGCGACGATCTACGAACCCGACGACCTGCCGGTCGCGGACGACGAGACGGGAATCGTGATCGCCTACACCGACGATCGATACGAGTACGGGATGGAAAGCGTCCTTCTGCGACTCGTCGCGAACGTCGTCATCGGCGGCGACGATCTCCCGATGGACCACGGCTGGCTCGTCCAGAACACCGAGACCCTCTACAACGTCTACCGGGCGCTCGTCGAGGGGGAACCGATGACGACGAAGTTCGTCCACGTCGACGGCCGCGTCCCGACGCATCGGTTCCTCGAGGTCCCGATCGGAACGCCGGCGACCGATCTGCTCGAGGCCGCGGGTCGAACGGACGGCCTCGACGACAACGAGGTCATCCTCGACGGCGGCCCGGGCTGGTGTTTCGAAATCGCGGATTCGCCCGACCGATTCGGCGTGCGAAAGCGGACGAACGGTCTGCTGGTCATGGAGGAGTCCGTCGTCGCGGAAAACAGACTCGGCAGCGGCGGGCGGGTCAACGTCCTCGCGCCGGCCGCCTGGAAACAGTCGGTTCACGAGACGGAGCCGACCGCGGGACTCCGCCCCGATAGGGTCGAGGTCCCGCTGATCACGAACCCCGATTTCGACGGCATCGTTACGCCGAGCGAACCGATCGTTCGCGTCGGCGACGCCGTCGAAATCGGCGAAATGGTCGCCCGACCGACCGACGGCATCAGCATCGCACAGCACGCGCCGATCGCGGGGACGATCGTCCGCGCCGGCAACGGGTCGATTACGATCGATCGAACGGCCGACGAAGAGACGACGTGAGACGGCGCTGCGGTCGCGTCACGGTCCACACGTCGACGGGCGGTAGCAGCCGTCGACGATCGACTTCGACGTCTCAGTCGACGGATCGGGCCGAGGACTCGAGGGGTGTCGGCCAGCAGACGACAACTGGCGAGTCACAAACTACGAACTACGAACGAACCGGCTCCTCCTCCGTCGTGTCGGCGTTCTCGTCGCCGGTTTCCGGCTCGAGGCGGGTCGTACACCAGTGACAGAACTCGAGGTCCTCGTCGAGTTCCTTCCCGCAGTGGGGACAGGAGGGGCCGGCATCGCCGTCGTCGGTTGACTCGGGCGGATAGCCAAGCGCTCGGAAGGTCGCGTCGAGCGCGGCGATCAGTGTGACGAAGATGAGCGTCAACTGCGAGAGCATATCGACGTCTGCGGCGAGGTCCATCATTTCGGAGGTCGATCCCGCGGCGGCCATCTCCTCGATCGGGAAGAAGAGCCAGACCGTCGCGAAGTAGAGGCTGCCAAAGAGCAGGGCGCGAAGCCACTCACGAAGGACGAGGTGTCCCGCACCGGGCAGGAACACCGAGAGGCCGGCGGCGAAGATCGCGCGGAGCCATGTCATCGTACGTGGTGATAGGGGACCCCCGCCCTTAACATTCCGATTTCTGTTTCGTTCACGAACGGCCACACGCAAGGGTACCGGCCGCGACCGTTCCAGGGACGTGAGCCCCGCTGGTCCCGCATTCCTCACTGTCCTCGCTAGCCGGGACACGCGAGCGCTTCCGTTCGCTCGACAGAGACGCCGTCGCCGATCAGTTCGATATCGATTGCGACATCGTCGCCCCCGTCACAGACGTCTTCGACCGACAGCGTTACCGTCTCGCCGGAGTCGATCGTCCCATCGTCGTCACCGGAGACTGAAACCGATCCGTTCCCGGCGTTCGGCGTCGCGGTCGCCGGTCGCTCGAGTTCCAGCGGCTGACTCATGCGATTCGTGACGTTGAGTTCTTCGCCGCCCGCGTCGGTATCGACCGTTTCGAACCCGACCGCGGCCTCGTCGTCGTCGACCACGTCGATCGTAACCGCTCGATCGAGTGCGACCGTCGAGACGCCGACGCTCGAGACGAGGAGCAACGCGACGGCGACGGCCGTGATCGCGACTCCGAACCGGTTCGTCATGGGTCGGGGCCCCCCATCCCGAGCCGTCCCCGTCGCGTGTGATAGACGTGGACGATCGCCGTTACGGTAAACGTCACCGCGAGAATCGTCGCGAGCGCGAGCCCGGACAGATCAGCGAACGGGTACACCGATAGCCAGCTGAGCCCAGTAATCGCCACGGCCACTCCCGAGAGCCCGAGATAACACTGACTCCAGGGAATGTCGTCGTCCGGGACGTACTCGAGGTACATCCGCACCGTTCGCGCGTCCTCAGTGAGTTCGACTTCACCGCGACTCCTGTCGTATTCGATCACGCCGGCGTCGTCGAGCGTCGGAAGATGCGACTGGCGTAGCGCCGTGTAGATTCGCTTTCGCTTCTTCCAGGGCAGTTCGTCCGCTGGCGTCTCGAACTCCCACGCCGAGACCGTATCGACGAGCGTCCGAAGATCGATACGCTGGTTCTCGCGCTGCTTGAGATAGTGCAACACCCAGCGTCGCCGTCTGTTGCTGAGCACCGTGAATATCTCGTCGCGCGTCAATCCCTCCGATCGTGTTTCAGTATCGTCCCCCGATACTCTGCTATCGCTAACCCAATCCATCCCCGGTCGACGAAAAGACAGACGATATATTAGTTAGTTGGAAACATCCAAATTCGTCCATTCATTCGGCAATTAGATCTTCCAATAAACAGACTAGTTCGATATCAAACAAATATACTGTGGCGGGTTGACGAATAAATTACCACATATTCGACGTTCAAGACGGTCGTGACCAATTCAAGAGGTACCCGAACGCACTGTGGGGATGGTCGCCGAGGCATATTCTCCTGATTAACTCCGGACGTTGCAACTGCAGGCCCGTCCAGCAGCGGTCGAAGCGAGTTCATAGCAAAACCCGACTCTCGTATTGGACCGACCGACGCGTCGTACGGGCCGACGCGGTCGGCAATCGGTGTCGCGTCGGAACTGGGGAACACATGGGAGAACCGAACTGGGATTGGAAAGCGATCGTTCACTGGGGAGTGGGCGGGGCTATCGCACTGCTCGTCTGCCTACTGGTAGTCGGACACGTCTTCGGCGTGCCGGTCGGCCTCGGCTACGTCGAAACGGGGAGCATGGAGCCGACGATAGACGCCGGCGACGGCTACGTCGCCGTGCCGGCCGCCGTTTCCGGCTCCGCCGAACCGGGCGACGTCGTCGTCTACGACGCCCAGGAGATCGACGGTGGCGGACTCACGACCCATCGCGTCGTCGACGAAACCGACCACGGCTACGTCACCCGCGGCGACGCGAATCCGGTGACGGATCAGGATGGCAACGAGCCCCACGTCACCGACGGACAGATCGAGGCACAGGCACTACAGATCAACGGCGAGGTGGTGACGATCCCCCACCTCGGAACGGCAGTGATGAGCCTCGAGGACGGTCTCGAGTCGGCTCAATGGACGCTCGCCTCGGCGCTCGGAACGACGGCGGTCCTCGGAACGCAGGGACTCGCAACGCTCCTGCTCGCGTTCGGTCTGCTAGTGATCGGCGTCTCCGCCGTTCGCGACCGTCGTGGGGCGGCGGACCGCTCGCGCTCGCGGACGCGAGGGCGCAGTGACGTATTCGACGCCCGCCGACTCGTTCTCGCGCTCGGAGTGATCGTGTTCGTCGTTGCGGTCGCAACCACGGTCGCCATGTCTGGATCGACCGAAATGGGCGTCGTTAGCGCGGAGTTCGACTCCGATCGGCCGGACGTCATTCCGGCCGGCGAGACCGAACACCACGAGTACGAACTACAAAACGACGGACTGTTACCGGTTGTGACGATCGCCGAGCCGGCCAGCGACGGCGTCGCCGTCGACGAGCGAACGACGCTTCACCACGGCGACAGCGAGACGCTGAGCGTCGCCTACACGGCGCCGCCGGAGACGGGCTACTACCTTCGGTCACACACCGAACGCTCGTACTTTGCGGTGCTTCCGTCGCCGATCGTCGCCGAGTTACACGCGATTCACCCGTGGGTAGCGACGGGCACGACGGCCGGGATCGTTACCGGGCTAATCGTCGCCCCGTTCGCACTGGTCGCGGGCGTCGGGACCATCAGAACGCGCTCGCGGCGTCGCTCTGACACGACCGGAGGATATCTCAAATGAGTACAATAACGCAACCCTCGATTGACGTCTCCGAACGGAGAGGTATCGACGATGATCAATGACCGAACGCGCGTGCGGCTTCGCGCCGCGCTCGACCAGTGGTTCGTCGTGGTCGTCGTCGCGCTACTGGCGCTCGCGTTAGTCGGCGGCTGGGCTGCCTACGGTGCCGCCACGGCGACCGACGGCGACCCCGTCGAATCGGAGCCGACCGACACCTGGACGACGAGCGGCGAATTCGAACACAGCGCGACCGTTCAGGAGGAAAACGAGGCGTTCTCCGTCGGCACTGACCTCGCGGACCGCTCGCTCTACTTCAGCGAGGTCGCACCCGAACTCGAGGCGACGTTCCAGTTCGCCTACGACGCACCCGACGGTGACGTCGACGTCGACGTCGAAACCGAGCGGGTGATCCGGTCGGTCGGCGACGACGGCAACGAACACTGGGCGGTCAACGAAACGCTCGCGGAGACCGGCGAAGAAGGTCTCGCACCCGGCGAGGAACTGGCGACGAACGTGACGCTGGACGTTCCGGCCACGATAAACGACACGGCGTCAGTCGAGGACAGCCTCGACAGCTCGGTCGGAACGACCGAAATCGTCGTCTCGACCACCGTTTCGATGACGGGCACGATCGACGGCGAACCCGTCGATCACGTCGAAACGTACGCCCTCGAGATCGATCCCGACGACTCGACGTACGAAGTCGAGGCGGTCGACGAAAGCGGTGGGCAACCCGCCGAACAGCCTGCGACCGCCGCGACGACTGAAACCGAAAACGACTCCGAGGATACCTCGGCGGCCGGTTTCAGCGGCCTGCTCGGTCCGCTCGTCCCTGCGCTGGTGGCGATCGCGTCGGTCTGTTCGCTCGGCGCACTCGCGGTCACGAAAGCGACCGGCAGACTCGCACCCGCCGACCGCGACCTCGAGCGCGTGCGCACGCAACACGAACGCGAGGCGTTCGACGACTGGATCTCGAGCGGCTCGCTGCCCGACGACATCCGGGATCGGTCCCGGATCGAGGTGTCGACGCTCGAGGATCTGGTGGACGTGGCGATCGACTGCGATCGGCGCGTGCTCGAGGACGAACCGACCGGCGAGTTCTACGTCGTCGACGGGGAGTCGCTGTACGTCTACGAGTCGGGCGAACGCGACGGTGAGCAGGCGGGCTGAGCGGCGGCTGACGACTGGAGACAGACGAGTTCGAACGCGGAGACGGAAGCTCGACTCATACGGACCTCGACTTTTCCATTTTAATTGATAGAGACTATAGTAGCCGCTGAAACGAGTCATACACTGATCGTACCGCTATCGGGCGATCGGATGTGCAGTGACTTACAGTAGCTACTATAGTAGTCGATGTTCCGTGGTTTTCAGATGGCGTAGCGAATAGATCGCTTGAGTCCCTCGGAACCATACTCGGTTGGAATGGTGGTCCGTTCAGCTATTGCCGGCTGAATCGTTCCCTGTTGGACTCGTAATACAGCCGTTAGACAGCTCTCAGCAAGATGAAGAGAGCTAGTGGACTCAACAAAGAGGGACTGTCGCTGTGAGCATCGAGAAGAGACTGATACAGCTGTGGTTGGGGAGAAGTTACGCACGGGGGTAGGTCCGAATTTCGGGTCTCTCAATCAGTAGTAGCTATTGGATATACGTCGTCATAGTGATCAAGACGGCTCTGCAGGCCGCGTATGTCGAATCTCCTGCCAGTGTATACACAAGATGGGTACTGTGCATGGTGGGAATGCATGTGTTCGGATACGAAGCAAACGACGTCACATGACGATTGGCCGGAAATCCGAGCGTGCAACCAATGGTGAGACATATGGAACGACGCAAATTCCTGTTCGGTGCTGGGAGTACAGTAATCGGTGCAAGTGCGCTCGTCGGTTCAGGTGCATTTTCGTCAGTGAATGCTGAACGATCGGTTGACGTCGAAACGACTGCCGATTCAAGTGCCAATCTGGCGTTCTATGCGAACGAAGAGTACGAAGGTGATGAGGGCGAGTACGTTACCGAAGACAAGATTGAGACAATCGCGTTTTCGTTCGAAGACGTCAATCGAAACGCCGTCACGAAATACGAGGATCTATTCGTCGTTAAAAACAACGGGACGCAGTCTGTTCAATTACGCGTCGCCAATGATCCGGGCGAACCTGGCGAAGATCCGATTTGGGGATCGGGTGTCGGAACCGATGGTCCCATGGATATCAAACACCCTGAAGGCGGGTCGATGGTCGGCGGCAACTTCCAACAAACACGTGCCGAGGGCTCAATCGAATTGGGTCCGGGTGAAAAGCTTGTTTTGACTGTCGAGCTCGACACCCGAGAATTCGGGACCGATTCCTGGACGGACGGGACGATTTACTTCGAGGCAGCGTAACGGCTCCGTCCTGTTCTGAACCCCGATTTGTCCTATCTTTCATACAGACTGCGCTCATAGCGATGTAGGCCGAAGGTTACAACACTGACACGCTCAGTAGCTACTATTCATTCGGTCAAGGAAAGCTACAAAACGCCCAAGGTCGATATCTGCATCGCCGATCTACCGAGTAGTCATTCTGTCTGCGTCACTTCCTGCTGCGTCGGATACTCCTCGTCTAACTGATCGAAGATTCGACTGTCAGCACCGCTCTCGTCGATCATCTTGATCAGCGAGTCGATCCGGTGGAGGGGAATCTGTCCCGGCGCGTACTCGCTCGAGTCGGATTCCAGTGGCGCGTAGCCGAGCGCCGAACCGTACAGCGGGCCGATGACGCGCGTGTGGCTTCCGAGTTCGCCCATCGCGATGCCGGCGGCGCGAATGCCCTGCTGGGTGGCCGTGTCGATCGCAGAAAGGATCCGCAGGCAGTCACTGCGGTCTTCGGCGTACGTGGCGACCTTGGCGATGTCGCCGTACTCCGCGCATTCGGCGATGATCGCGTCGAGGACCTCCTGCGACGGCGTTTCGTCGAACTCGTGGAAGGAGATCACCAGCTCGACGTCCTGGTCGCGAAACTCTTCTAAGACCCACTGCATCCCCCGGGCCGTCTCGAGTTCGACGTCGACCTTCTCGACGGCGTCGAACTCGGCGGCGGCCATCAGCTGGTCCAGTCGGCCGCGGTCGTTGGCTTCACCGCCGAACCAGCGCGAGCGGTTCGTCGCGAGGATCGGGAGTTCGCCGTCGTACTCGGCTAACTGTTCGATCGGCTCGTCGGCACTGTCCAGTCGAAACTCGAGGAGATCAGCAGCGTCACGGGCTTTGGGCTCCCGTGTCAGATCGTTCGTGGTCGCGGCGAGGGCGAACTCGTCGACGGTCATGATAGCCTCTACCAATCCTCCGCATAAAAATATTTCGAGACGGTCCGTCTCGTGTTTGATCAGATCGTCGATATACCTACGTAATATTCCTCAGTATACGGGGTATTACGCCCATGATAAACGATTATAATAAATGAACGCTATCGGACTTGTTTCTGTTCTATTCGCGACCGAGAAACCGATTATAATAATATATATCGTTATAGGAGACGAGGCGACCGGCCGAGTCAGTCCGACAGTCGACCGACGTCCGAGAGCACCGCCGTCGCCGTCTCCGGGCCGCCCGCGCCGCGCCCGCTCGAGTGCAACGAGCCGGCGTTGCGGGTCTCGAGTTGGACGATGTTTCGCGTGCCGGTGACGGCGAGCGCACCATTCTCTGGGACGAGTCGCGGCCCGACCTGCACGCCGTCGCGGGTCGCCTCGCCGATGAGTCGGATCGTCCGGCCGTCCTCGGCCGCGAGGTCGAGGGCGCTGCCGGGGATGTCCTGAATCCCCTCGACCGTCGCATCCTCGAGGGAGAAGCCGCCACCGTTGAGGACGTTCGCGAGGATGACGAACTTCAGCGCCACGTCAGTGCCGTCGACGTCGAACGTCGGATCGGCCTCCGCGACGCCCAGGTCCTGGGCCTCCGCGAGGACGTGCTCGTAGTCCAGTCCTTCGGCGGCCATCCGCGTCAAAATGAAGTTCGCGGTGCCGTTCAGGACGCCGCGGGCCGCGG
>NZ_AOHZ01000026.1 GCF_000337215.1 Natronolimnohabitans innermongolicus JCM 12255
TACTCGTGGCGGCGAAAGCCAAGGTCTGTCGGGAGTAACCGACGTTAGGGAATTCGGCAAGTTAGTCCCGTACGTTCGCAATAAGGGATACCTGCCCTGCAAAGGGGCAGGTCGCAGTGACTCGGGCGCTCCAACTGTCTAGTAACAACATAGGTGACCGCAAATCCGTAAGGACTCGTACGGTCACTGAATCCTGCCCAGTGCGGGTATCTGAACACCCCTTACAAGGGGACGAAGGACCCGTTAACGGCGGGGGTA
>NZ_AOHZ01000027.1 GCF_000337215.1 Natronolimnohabitans innermongolicus JCM 12255
ATCAGAGATGTGTATAAGAGACAGACCTCGAGGGAGTCGGCCAGCGCGGCGGCGTGCATCGGTCCCGCGCCGCCGAAGGCGACCAGCGCGAACTCGCGCGGGTCGTGGCCCCGCTCGACGGTCACCGAGCGGATCGTTCGCGTCATCGTCGCGTTCGCGACGCGGAAGACGCCGCGGGCGGCCTCGAGCGCGCCGTCTAACCCGGCCTCGTCGGCCAGCCCCTCGAGGGCGTCGCGTGCGGCCTCGACGTCGAGGGTCATCTCGCCGCCGAGGGCCGTTTCGGGGCCGATGTAGCCGAGGACGACGTTCGCGTCGGTGACCGTCGGCTCGGTGCCGCCCTTCCCGTAGCAGGCGGGGCCGGGTTCGGCGCCGGACGAGCGCGGTCCAACTCGGAGCGCGCCGCCGGCGTCGACCCAGGCGATCGAGCCGCCGCCCGCGCCGACGGTGTTGACGTCGACCATCGGCGTTCGGATCGGGATTCCGTCGATCTCGGCGTCGGTCGTCCGTTCGGCCTCGCCGTCGCGGACGAGGCTCACGTCGCTCGAGGTGCCGCCCATATCGAAGGTGACGAGCCCCTCGACGGCGTCGTCGTCGACGGTCGCAGCGGCGCCGACGACGCCCGCGGCGGGACCCGAGAGCGTCGTCGTGACGGCGTGTTCTCGGACCGTCTCCGGATCGGCGATGCCGCCGTTCGCCTGCATGATCCGCGGCGCCGGAACGCCGGCGTCCTCGCTTTCTTCGACCAGTCGGCCGACGTAGCGGTCGATCGCCGGTCGCACGTAGGCGTCGACGGCCGTCGTCGACGTCCGCTCGAACTCGCGGAACTCCGCGAGCACTTCGTGGGAAGTCGAGACGGGAACGTCGAGTTCCTCGCGCAGGATCTCGGCGACGGTCGCCTCGTTCTCGGGGTCGGCGTAGGCGTGAAGCAGCGAGACGGCGACCGCCTCGACGTCTTCGTCGCGCAGCGTCGCCGCGAGTTCCCGGACGTCCTCGGGATCGACCGGCGTCTCGAGGCCCTCGCCCGTCGTCCGCTCCGTCAGTTCGAACCGCCGCTCGCGCGGGACCAGCGGT
>NZ_AOHZ01000028.1 GCF_000337215.1 Natronolimnohabitans innermongolicus JCM 12255
TACTCGTGGCGGCGAAAGCCAAGGTCTGTCGGGAGTAACCGACGTTAGGGAATTCGGCAAGTTAGTCCCGTACGTTCGCAATAAGGGATGCCTGCCCTGCAAAGGGGCAGGTCGCAGTGACTCGGGCGCTCCAACTGTCTAGTAACAACATAGGTGACCGCAAATCCGAAAGGACTCGTACGGTCACTGAATCCTGCCCAGTGCGGGTATCTGAACACCCCTTACAAGGGGACGAAGGACCCGTTAACGGCGGGGGTA
>NZ_AOHZ01000029.1 GCF_000337215.1 Natronolimnohabitans innermongolicus JCM 12255
AGGGTCGCCGAAAATCGAACCGACCCCACCACCCACCACAGGGACCTATAACGGTGTCTAGGGGGACCCCACCCGGCACCTCTCACCTCGCGGTGGGACCGACCGATCTAGTCTGGTGGCGGTCCTCTATCCTCGTCGCGCCGGAAGTCTCCCGACGCAGCCGACACCCAGTCCTCGACGATCGGATCCCACGCCATCAGTGACCAGTCCTCCTCGAGCGCACTGCCGTCACGATCGTCGCCGCCCGGATCGCGTGGATCGAGATCGACGTCGGCGCTAGATCCGTACCGCCGCGACCCCGACGGCAGGAACGACAGCGAGCCACGACCGAGGTACGCACTGATGTAGTGCGCCGCGTTCCGTGCGTCCACCCGCCGGATGTCCACCACCCGGCCGAGGCCGACGCGCTCGGCCAACTGCGACAGTTCCCGCTGCGGCAGGAACCGATCCACGAGCAGGTGCAGGTGCGGCCGGTCCCGCTCGTCTCCCTCGTGCCGCACCCACAGATACGACAGGTTTGGATAGCGGTCCCTCAGTTCCGTCCTCAGCGCGTTCCACCGATCGGTGATGTACTCGTGCTTCTCCTCCTTCGACGCGGGCGCTCTGCGGTCCACTGTGAGCGTCAGGAACCGACGCATCTCCGGGCGCTCCTCCGTGATCCGTTCTATCTCCTCGATCAGTCCCATCCTCAGCCGGTGGCCGCAACACTCGCAGTCCCACGAACCGCAACGGTACGACGCCTGTTCCCCCGATTCTGTCTGGTACTTCAGGTGCGCCAAGTCCTTCCGGCAGTCCGGCCGCTCCCGATCCGGCCCGCAATCCCAGTCCCGACCGAGCCGTGACTGCTCATCCAACTCGACCTCGCCGTCGACGGGATCCGCGCTCACTCCGACCACCCCGACCGACGCGATCGCGAGCTGCTCCACGAGTGGCCCGACAGCACGTCCGGCCCAGCTGGGGCGGCACTATCCGACGACCGCGACGAAGACGAGCCGGTGGCACCGCACCGCACCATAGCCACCGGCACGTCTTCTACCGCACCGCACGGTGGAACGCCTGAATTGGCGAAGCATAGCGGCTCTTGAGTTGTTCTAACTAGCGTCGAGTAAAGACCGCACCGCCGCCGCACCGCCACCGCACAAGATAGCCCCCTCCCGCCGGTCGGGGGCGTGCGGATCGGGCGGCCCTCGAGCCGGGTACGCCGGCTCTCGGGCAAATCAAGATCGCCCGATCCTTGCGGTGGATCGGCGCTTAGTCGTCCAGACCGAGCGTTTCCGTGAACCGTCGAAACACTTACTGACTCGGCTGAGAGAGGACAGAGCGAGGACGAACCCTCCGGCCAAGAGGTTTCCACCGGGCGATTCTGCCACAAATCGCGTCCGGTGGAATCGTCCGTCGCCCGGGCCTTCTCCGGGCATTCACTCACGTTGCGTAGCTTTGACTGCGACGAGAACGACTAGCCCCTTAAAGAATACTGACCTTTCACCCCGGCAGAACATCTACCTATCCCGATACTACCAACACGCCCACATATTGTTATTAGCAGTTCTAACCATAGCCAGACAGAACCCGAAACCGCATGACAGCGCAGGGGTCGCCGATCGCCCCGGAGTATCACCCATCACAACTTACCGCCGTCTTGCGATTCTTCCCCCTGTCGAATCCCGGCCCTATCCGTACAATCGCAGGACGGCGTAAGGATACCCCTGTCTGAACCGCCACAACTTACCGCCGTCTTGCGATTCTCCCACCACAATCACTCGCCCCTCCGCTCCCTAATCGCAGGACGGCGCAAGGGTCGCCGAAAATCGAACCGACCCCACCACCCACCACAGGGACCTATAACGGTGTCTAGGGGGACCCCACCCGGCACCTCTCAC
>NZ_AOHZ01000030.1 GCF_000337215.1 Natronolimnohabitans innermongolicus JCM 12255
AACGTCTCGGCGACGCTTGGCGGCTCGTCGGCTGGGCCACAGACGTCACCGCGGCGGATGTCGTCCTTGCCGATGCCGCGGACGTTGAATCCGACGTTGTCACCGGGTTCGGCCTTGGGCACCTCTTCGTGGTGCATCTCGATCGTCTTGACCTCGCCGCCGACGTCGCTCGGCTGGAAGGAGACGTTGTCGCCGATGTTCATGACACCGGTCTCGATACGTCCGACGGGGACGGTACCGATACCGGAGATCGTGTAGACGTCCTGGATCGGGAGTCGGAGCGGTGCGTCCGTCGGTGGCTCCGGCTCCGGCAGGTCGTTGAGGGCCTCGAGCAGGGTACGGCCGTCGTACCACGGCGTCTCGTCGGAGGCCTCGGCGATGTTGTCGCCTTCGAACGCCGAGATCGGGATGAACGAGGCGTCGTCGGTCTGGAACTGCACCTGCTGGAGCAGCTGGTTGACTTCGTCGACGACCTCGTCGAAGGTGTCCTCCTTGTAGTCGACGACGTCCATCTTGTTGACGCCGATGATGAGTTCGTCGATACCGAGGGTACGAGCCAGGAAGACGTGCTCCTGGGTCTGGGGCGCGACGCCGTCGTCGGCGGCGACGACGAGGACGGCGTTGTCCGCCTGGGACGCCCCGGTGATCATGTTCTTGACGAAGTCACGGTGGCCAGGACAGTCGACGATGGTGAAGTCGTAGGCGTCCGTCGAGAACTCCTGGTGGGCGATGTCGATGGTGACACCACGTTCTCGCTCCTCGGCGAGGTTGTCCATGACGTAGGCGAACTCGAAGCCGCCCTTACCCTTCTCTTCTGCTTCTTCGCGGTGCTGCTCGATCACGTGCTCGGGTACGCTCCCCGTCTCGTAGAGGAGTCGTCCCACGAGCGTACTCTTCCCGTGGTCAACGTGGCCGATGATGGCCAGGTTCTGGTGTTGTTCGCTCATTGTTGTAGCTCACGCGCAGAGGCGCTTATATCGGTCTCTTTGGCTCGTTGCGGTTAAAACCATTTCGAAAGCGTATTCTGCCGAACCCGACGCCGTCTTGCGGTTTGCTCAGCGTTCACACAACACGATTGGTTCGACAGACGACGGCTGGTCGAATCGACCGGGGTGCAGTCTCCCGTTTCGCTTCGACGACGCGGCCCCATCCCAAACGGTTCTAGATCGTTCGACACATCGGCGTCCGATATCGTTGACGAGTTCGTCGATTGTATAATAGCCACTGAAACGAGTTACACACTGACCGTAACGTCATCTGGCGATCAAGTTCGCAATGACGTTCGGTGGGTACTATAGCTCGCTGCGCTCGAGAACGAAGAGTACCGACTCCGACATCGCGGCTCGTCGTCTGGGTTCTCGCTCTGGGGTCTGGCGGCGCTGGCTCTGAGTTCTCTAAGCGGCGCTGGCTCTGGTTGAGTGATATATTGCCCGCGCGTATGCGGAACGCTGCGAGTCGGGCCGGAGGCTACCCCCGACGATAGTAGCTCTTGCAACGATTTATACACCAATCGCAACGCAGCCCTGCGATCGGGCGTGCGATAACTTGCAAGAGCTACTATCGGCCCACCGACGAGAGTACAGACTCGATCGTCGGCGAACGCATCGGCAAGGAGCGAAAAACGTCGGGAATCCGCAGTACCGAGACGAGACGAGTCGATTCGAGCGTCACGTTCGACCTATGGTAGTCAGTGAACGTCACTGCACACCCAATCGCAGGATGGCATTGCGATCGGTGTGTAAATCGTTTCACTGACTACGATAGCGTGAGGGAAGTCGACCGACGTCCGAGAGCACCGCCGTCGCCGTCTCCGGGCCGCCCGCGCCGCGCCCGCTCGAGTGTAGCGAACCGGCGTTGCGGGTCTCGAGCTGGACGATGTTTCGCGTGCCGGTGACCGCGAGCGCACCGTTCTCGGGGACGAGTCGTGGGCCGACGCGGACGCTGTCACGGGTCGCCTCGCCGATGAGCCGGATCGTCCGGCCGTCCTCGGCCGCGAGGTCGAGGGCGCTGCCGGGGATGTCCTGAATTCCCTCGACCGTCGCATCCTCGAGTGAGAAGCCGCCGCCGTTGAGGACGTTCGCGAGGATGACGAACTTGAGCGCAGCGTCAGTGCCATCGACGTCGAACGTCGGGTCGGCCTCCGCGACGCCCAGATCCTGGGCTTCCGCGAGGACGTGCTCGTAGTCCAGTCCTTCGGCGGCCATCCGCGTCAAAATGAAGTTCGCGGTGCCGTTCAGGACGCCGCGGGCCGCGGNTCCGCGAGGACGTGCTCGTAGTCCAGTCCTTCGGCGGCCATCCGCGTCAAAATGAAGTTCGCGGTGCCGTTCAGGACGCCGCGGGCCGCGGTAACAGCCTGTGGCGTACAGTCCTCGACCGTCGACAGCACCGGGATGGCGCCGCCGACGGTCGCCTCGAACCGAACCGACCCCGCGCTCTCTGCCTCGAGTGCGCGCAGGTCTTCGTAGCNCGACAGCACCGGGATGGCGCCGCCGACGGTCGCCTCGAACCGAACCGACCCCGCGCTCTCTGCCTCGAGTGCGCGCAGGTCTTCGTAGCGTTCGGCCACGGGACCCTTGTTCGCGAGCACGACGTGGCGGTCGTCCTCGAGGGCGCGTTTCACGTGCGAGAAGCCGGGCTCGGCGTCGCCGAGCGTCGTCGGGGTCGTCTCGACGAGGACGTCGTAGTCGGTCTCGAAGACGTCTTCGGGGTCGTTGATACCGATGGGCTCGTCGCCTCCCTTTCGCTGGAGCGCCGATTCGACGTCGATGCCGTCGGCGTCGATCACGGCGTTCGTGGAGTCGGCGAGCGCGACGACTTCGTGGCCGTAGTCGCCGGCGAGGTCGGCGACCGACTGGCCGACTGTCCCGGCGCCGAGAACTGCGAGCTTCATCAGGCGTCCACCCCCAGAAGCGGCTCGACGACGGTAAGATCCTTCTCCGCGCTGATCGAGCGAATCGTCTCGAAGACCTCCTCGGATCGGCCGGAGTCGATCGCGAGTCGAACTCGCGCACTCGAGATGTCGCCGGTTCCTTCAGGCGCCGACAGCGACAGGTCGAGGAACGCGGCGCTCGTGCTGTTTTCGATCTGGAGGATCGTATCCGAGAGATCCGTCTCGATGAGGTGGCCGACGAGGACGAGCGTGACCTCCTCGCCGTAGCGTTCGGCACCGGCCTGAATGACGTTGACGCCCGTCTCGCGGAGCCCCTCGACGATGTCGTCGAAGCGGTCCGGCGGACAGCCGAGGTCGACTTCGACCGGGATGTGGCCACGCGGCGTGATATTGCCGCGCTCGTGGTGGATACTCATGAGGTTCCCGCCGTTCTCGGCGATCGGCGCGAGCGCGTCCAGCAGTTCGCCGGGCTCGTCGACAAGCTCGAGGCGGACGGTGTACGTGCGAACGCCGCCGTCTGCGACAACCGTTCGATCCGTTCGTCGGGACGGTGTGTCACCCATGGTCGACACCACCGCTCGACGCGTTGTAGTCCGTGCTCGTGGGCATGGTATACGACTCCGTAGCGGGCACGTAAAAGGTTATAGATATGCGTATTCTCGCCTGAGAGCCGTCGAGAGAGTCGCTACGGCGATTCAGTCTCGAGTCGGTCGTCGGTTGGCGGGACGCTCGAGAAAATCGCTACTAAGATAGTTTGTTTACTTACTATTTCTACAGATAGCCATATACATTACCTGTCGGGAAAATTTGTTTATGAACTGTACTGGAAACGATCGGAGACTGCTAACCGACCATTTGAACCCGATTTCCGACCAGTTAGGCAAATAGTTGGCGAGGGCGGAGAAACGAGATAGCCGACAGTGTGACGCACACTGAATAAGATTCGTATGGCCGAAATTTTGGCATTTCGAGCCCAGATACGACAATTTCTGAGTATATGCCTGATGGCGCCCGTCGGAGTTATACTTTCTCCGCTCTGTTTATTACCAGATTTAATAGTATCATATGCTTCTGGTAGGTTGGTCTGAAGAAGACGAGTGGAGCGCTCTTCGGTCGGTGACCGAAACCGTGCCTCCGGTCGGCTCAAATTCCGAGTTCGTCGATAATCTCGCCGTAGGTTTCGTACTGGTCGTCCATGAAGTCGGCCAGTTCGTCGGGGCCGCGTCGAACCATCGCGTAGTCGTTCGACTGCATGAACGATTCGAACGCTTCGTCCTCGTAGACCGCGTTGTAGACCTCGAGGAGCGAATCGTAGACGGTATCTGGCGTCTCCGGCGGGACGAAGCCGGCGAGCCACGACCCGAGCTCGAGATCGTACCCCAACTCGGACAGCGGCTCCGTTTCCGGCAGCGCGTCGTGGCGCTCGTCGCTCATGACGCCGAGTGCGCGCAGCGGTCCGTCGTGTACCTGCGGGGCGACCTCGGGTGCGCCGACGGTCGTCGCGTCGACTTCCTCGTTGACGGTGTTCTGAATCGCCGTCTCGGCACCGTCGTAGGGGACGTGCTGGACGTCAATATCGGCCTCGAGTTCGAAGCCGCCGGCACAGAGGTGCCAGGTACTCCCGGTTCCGGAGTTGCCGATCTGGAGTTCTCCGGAGTTGTCGTCGGCGTAGTCGACGAGGTCGTCGATGGTCTCGAACGACGAGTCCTCGTGGACGGCGACGGCCGCCGGCGTCTCGGTGTACTGAATGAGCTGGCGGACGTCCTCCGGGCCGAGGTCCGCGAGTCCGAGGTGGTCGAACATCGTGATTTCGCCGGCGATAACGCCGATCGTGTGGCCGTCGGGCCTGGCCGATCGGGCGACCGAGGCCATTCCGACCAGTCCGGTGCCGCCGGTCTCGTTGACGACGGACCAGGACGTCTCGGTGTGCGCTTCGGCGACGTCCGCGATCGCACGGCTCGTCTGATCCGCGCTTCCGCCGGCGGCCCACGGCGAGACGATTTCGATCTGTCGCGTCGGAAAGTCGCCGGGCTCGCTCTCGAGGGCGTCCAGACAGCCCGCGACGCCGACGAGTCCGCCGACACCGGCGCTGCTGAGGAGGGATCGCCTGCTAACCGCTCGTTCCGAACCGCGGCTCGCATCGTGCATTCACCGTGAGCGTTGTGTGACCGGGGTAGTAGACCTTTTCATCCGATCGCAGCGATCACGTCGTTACGATTGCGGCGTCTCGTTCACGTTCGGCGGCTGGTCCCACTCGGAGCCGTCGTCCTGCGGTTCGTAGCCGAGGACGTCCTTGGCGTGTTCGGTGTCGAACCAGCGGGCGGCGTTGTCGCTGACGGCGTAGAACGTGTCGTAGGTGACGGTCTCGTTCTCGAGGCAGCACTCGATCAGGTGCGCGAAGTCTCGCTGGGAGGTCCAGGAGGCTTTCAGTCGGTCGACCATCTCCTCGTACTCCTCGCTGCCGCGCTCCCACGAACCGGTCTGGGACGGGTCCCAGGCGTCGTCGCCGTCGACCGCGTCGTCGGTGCCGCGGTGGACGCCGCGCTCGGCGTCGCCGTAGGGGTGGTCGTACGCTTCGGCGCGGACGCTCGAGATCCGAATCGAAAAGAACTGCGAGGGGGCGCCCTCTCGTCGCGCATAGACGCGACCCATGTTCTCGCCGAACACTTTCGTCGCGCCGTAGAAGCCGTCGGGCTTCGGGAGCGTCTCGTGGTCGAGGAGCAGGTCGTGGTCCTTCTCGTAGAGCTCCGGCGCGTTGTCCTCCTCGTAAAGTCCCATCACGCGCTGGGAGGAGGCGTAGATCACTTTCTCGACGCCGGCGTCTTCCGCGGCCTCGAGGACGTTGACGGTGCCGACGATGTTCGGCTGGATAACCTCGTCCAGCTCCGCGCCGGCGTCGGACTGCGCCGCGAGGTGGATCACCGCGTCCTGGTCCTCGAACGCGGGACGGATCGCGTCGTAATCGCTGATATCCGCGACGTGCGTCTCGTAGTCGGGGTGGTCGTTGCGGTCGAGCAGCGTGAACTCGTACTCCTCCGAGCCGATGAGATGCGTCCGTAGCGCCTGCCCGGCTTCGCCGAACGGACCCGTAACTAAGACGTTTTGCGTAGCCATTTCTGGAGTCTATCGGTCGCTACAGCCGAATCGCCTATATATGTTTCGGAGCCCCGCCCTATGCCGGTTCCGCGCTCGACGCGACTCCGCCGCCGCGCAGGCCTTTCAATATTATCGAAACTCGAGCGATCGCAATCAATCCGTTATTACACCCATACAATCGTAATACCAGTGTGAGAACGACGGGACGGTGTCTGGGTACCAGCCTCCGGTTGACGGCGAAAATCGGGAACGGACGCGGCCGCGTCGCTACTGGTGCTGGCGAATTTTCAGTTCGATAATGTTCTGCTTGTTGTGCAGTTTGGGGACGAGTTCGTCCTCGATTCGGTCCGTCCCCATCCGACTGAGCGGACCGCTGACGCTGATCGCACCGATTACCCCGTCCGGTTCCGACACTATTGAAGTCGCGACGGCACAGACGCCCGGATAGTGTTCGCCGCGATTGATCGAGTAGCCTCGGTCGCGGATCGTCCGTAGCTCGTCGCGGAGGTCGTCCTCGTCGGTCACCGTGTTTTCGGTGACGGCGGGGAGGCCGCGCTTCTCGAGGACGGCCTCGAGTCGCTCCTCGGACAGTCGCGCCAGGATCGCCTTCCCGGTCGCCGTCGAGTGAAGGTGGAGGTGCCGGCCGAGGGGCGCGTTGTCGTCGACCGAATCGGGGCTCTCGGACTTGTACAGCTGAACCGCGTAGCCGTTCTCCTCGACCGTGAGGTTCGCGTGTTCTCCTAACTGCTCCCGTAGATCGTCGATCTCGGGCTTCGTCGCCTGAAAGAGCGCCATGGTGTCTCGCATTTCGCCGCCCGTCGCGAGAAACCGAAAACTGCAGTCGTACTCGCCGTCAACCTTGACGACGTACCCGGTATCGAGTAGCGTCGACAGGTGGATGTGGGCGGTGCTGACCGGCATCTCGAGATCGTCGGCGATCTCCGTGAGCGTCGCGCCGTCGCGCTCTCGCAGGTATTCGACGATGGTGAACGACTGCTCGACGCTCTTCAGCCGCCGCGTGTCCGTTTTCGTGTTCTCCCCCATACCGCGTGGTACGGTCACGCGCTATTAAGGGCTACGGGTTCTTTCGACCATTTTGAAACTCGGTCGTCGTCGGCGATCTGCAGCCGTCACTTCGTGACCGTCCGCTGGTACGACGGACCCGATCGCAGAGGGCAGACGACTCGAGTCGTCGATTATCGATCAATAACGGAAATAAAGGATGAATATATATGGCGGCAATATCACCGCGTGTTTCGGCGTCTCGACGCGTCAGTCCGAGTCGAGAACGACTATCACTGGATCGAGTCTTCCGGACCGACGACCTCGAGGTCCTCGAACAGGCTGTCGTAGCCGTTGCGTTCGAAGAGGTACTCGCCCTCGAGGACGTCCTCGCGGACGTCGTCCTCGGAGGCGAGCTTCTCGCGCGAGCGCTCCAGGACGGTCTCGGCGCTGTCGGCGGGGACGACCGCGAGGCCGTCGTCATCGCCGACGACGACGTCGCCGGGTTCGACGGTGACGCCGCCACAGGAGACGGGCACGTTGATCGAACCGGGGTCTTGCTTGAGCGGACCGCGCGGGTGGACGGCGCGGCCGTAGACGGGGAACTCCATCTCGGCGATCTCGCGACTGTCGCGGTAGGCGCCGTCGATGACGAGACCGGCGAGATCGTTCGCCTGGCAGGAGGTACACATGAGTTCGCCGATGTGGCCCGTCTCGGTGAAGCCGTCGGCGTCGATGACGAGCACGTCGCCGGGTTCGGCCATCGTGATCGCCTTGTGGATGATCAGGTTGTCTCCCGGGGCAGCCTTGACGGTGATCGCGGTTCCCGCCACGTCGATCCCGTCGTAGGCGGGACGAATGCCCGAGTCTATCGTCAGCCCGACGTTCCCCGTCACGTCGGAAACGATGGTGCTCGGAACGTCTTCGAACGCCGCCACGATATCGCGGTCCGGTCGCTCCACGTCGTACTCTATCGTATGCATAGTGGGGAACACAGCCGAGCGTTACGTTAATCTACCGGTTCTCGAGCACCCGGGCCGGCGGAGCGAAACTCCACGCCGCTGGGAAGTCCACTCGCGGTTTATACGGACGGTCGCCGATTGTTCGGACGCAATGTCCGTCCGAGAGCTATCCGACGGTATCCACGCCATCGAGTTCGACCACATCCGCGTCTTCGTCCTCGAAGACCGGCCCGAAGACACGATCACGCTCGTCGACGCAGCCTTCCCCGACGACGGCGACGAACTGGTGACGATCGTCGAGGCGGAGTTCGGCGGCCTCGACCGCGTCCTCATCACTCACGGCGACGAGGGACACTTCGGCGGGCTTCCGACGTTGATCGAACGCTTCGATCCCGAAATCGCCGCGCCGGCGGGTGCGAAACACTTCTACGAGTCCCTCGACGTTCGACCGGACGTCGAGTTCGTCGACGGCGACCGGCTCGCCGGAAACGTCCGCGCGATCGAGATCCCCGGCCACACGGTCGCGACGACCGCGTTCTTACTCGAGGACGATCGAACGCTGATCTCGGGGGACGCACTCGAGGGCTCCGACCGGCGCGGCCTGCCGCCGGGCTACCTCGTGCCGCCGGCCGAGCAGTTCAACGATCACGGTCACGCCGCGGCGGAGCGCAACCTGGTCAAACTGTTCGACCACGACGTCGAGACAGTGCTGGTCCATCACGGGACCAGCGTCCACGAGGAGCCACTCGAGAAACTCAACGACTGGCTGCTCGACCGGGAGTGGACGCTCACCTACGACCGGGAGTGATCGTCGGTCGCGGGAACGAGCAGCACGCGCAGATCGTTCACGTTCGTCCCGGTCGCGCCGGATCGCACGAGCGCGCCGCGCTCGTCCAGATACGGGTAGGCGTCGTTGTCGGCCAGCATCGCTCGAGCGCGACGCTCGTCGTCGACGACGTCGGGTGTGACGACCGCCCCCGCGGCGTCGGTCGGCCCGTCGATCCCGTCCGTGTCGACGGCCCCGAGTACCGTCTCGGCCGGTAGCTCGAGCGCCGCGCCGAGTGCGAACTCCTGGTTCGGGCCGCCCGTTCCGTCGCCGGTAACCGTCACCGTCGTCTCGCCGCCCGAGACGATCGCAGCGGGTGGGGAGACGGGGCGGCCGCTCCGACGGATCTCCTCGGCGATAGCGACGTGGGTCGTGGCGGCCGCTCGAGCCTCGCCGCGGATCGACGACGACAGGAGCAGCGGCTCGAACCCCGCGCGTTCGCAGACCGCGGCGGCCGCCGTCAGCGCGGTGGCGTTGTCCGCGAGGATGGTCACGGACGCCGACTCGAGGGCCGGATCGTTCGGTCCCGGCGTCTCGGCGACGGTTCCCTCGACGCCGGCCCGAAGCTGGCGCGTGACGGCCGCCGGCGCGTCGATTTCGTACGTCGCTAACACCTCGAGTGCGTCCTCGTACGTGGTCGGGTCGGGAGACAGGGGGCCGCTGGCGACGACGGACGGATCGTTCGACGTCACGTCGCTGAAGACGAGGCCGACGGTCGTCGCGGGGGCGAGTTCGCGAGCCAACTGCCCTCCCTTCAGCGCGGAGACGTGCTTTCGGACGGCGTTGATTCGATCGATCGGCGCGCCGCTCCGGAGGAGTTCGTCGGTCAGGGTCCGAACGTCGTCCAGGTCGACGCCCTCGACCGGCGCGGTCAGCAACGCGCTGCCGCCGCCGGTCACCGGCGCCAACACCAGCGTCTCGTCATCGCACGCCCGCGCTCGCTCGAGAACGCGACGCGCGCCGTCGACGTTCGGTTCGCTCGGCGTCGGATGGGTGCCCTCGATTACATCGACGGGACCCGCCGGCGCCGGATCGTCCGTTACGACGACGCCGCCCGCCAGTCGCTCGCCGAGGCGGTCGGCGAGGTGACTCGCGATCCGTCCCGCGGCGTTGCCGCCGCCGAGGACGACGACCGACTCGTAGCTATCGAGGTCGTACTCGTCGACGGCGATCCGGAGCGTCGATCCCTCGAGGTCGATCGCGTCCGAGAGAACGGTATCCGGATGGGCGGCCGTGATCCCGGCCTCGAGTGCGTCGAGTACCGCTCGAGTCCCCCGCTCCCGAGATCCGCCGTGGCGCGTGTCGCGGTCGAACATGGTCGAGAATATCGCTGTGACGACCTAAAGGTTCGGCCGATCCACGGCTGAATCCGTGAGCTTCTCGAGGCGGTCGTCGTTCGGCAATCGGGGCTTAGATGTCGAGGTCGTCGATGAGGTCGCCGTAGTACTCGTACTGCTCGTCGAGGAAGTCGGCGAACTCGTCCGGGCCGCGCTGGACCAGCATGAAGTCGTTGTTATCCATGAACTCCTCGAACTCCTCGTCCTCGAACACCGACTCGTACACGTCAACGATCTCGTCGCGCGTCTCGTCGTCGACGTCGCCCGGCGCGAAGTGGCCGAGCCAGGACCCGATCTCGATGTCGAGGCCCTGGTCCGCAAGCGTCTCCACGTCCGGCAGCGCGTCGGCCGGCTCCTCGAACGCGACGCCGAGGGCCTGCAGTTCGCCGTCGTGAACCTGCGGCGCGGCTTCGGCGGCACCGACTGCGGTACAGTCGGCTTCACCGTTGATGACGTGCGACATCGCGTCGGATGCACCGTCGTAACTGATGTGTTCGACCTCGACCCCCGCCTCGTCGGCGATCCCGGCTGCGGCCAGGTGCCAGGAGGAGCCCGTCCCGGAGTTCGCCATCTGGAGTTCTCCCGGATTGTCCTCGGCGTACGCGATCCAGTCGTCGAGCGAATCGATGTCGTCGTTGTCCTCGTGAACGACGAGCGTCGCCGGCATCTCCGTGTACTGCATGATCGGCGTGATGTCGTCGGGGCCGAGATCCTCGATGTCGCGGTGTTCGAACATCGCGATTTCCGGCGCCGTACAGCCGAGCGTGTGGCCGTCGGGATCGCTGGTGGCGACGGCGTTCATTCCCACCGAACCGGAGCCGCCGGTCTGGTTGCTCACGTTCCAGGAGACGTCGGTGTGGCTTTCGGCCACCTCTGCGATCTGTCGACTCGTCCGGTCGGCGCCGCCGCCGGCGGACCACGGCGCGACGACTTCGACCGAACGCGACGGCCAGTCGCCGTCGCCCTGCAGTTCGTCGAGACAGCCTGCCGTCAATCCGAACCCAGCGGCACCCACCGCTGCCAGTGCGGTGCGTCGACTGACCGTGCGCTGTTCCCCACAACCATTGGTATTCTCTACCATTATACCTGAAGGAATTCTCATGCCAATATTTAAAACCTTCGAATATGGAGATGGAACGGTATTTTATTGACAGAATATATGTCATAATATCTCGATACGGGTCGCCAGCCGGTTCTGTGCCGGACGGGGCGACGAGCACCGATCGACGGCCAGTGAGAGACAGCGGACCGTTCTCTCCCGATCCGTAAGTTTATAGCTCGGTAGCGAGGAAGGGAGACCATGCGCGGCCTAGCCAAGACCAGTCGTAGCGCTGGGAGTATGGAACTCGTCACCGCCGACCGTCCAGAGCCGGCGGCGGACGAGGCGCTGATCGAGGTGGAGTACGCCGGACTCTGTGGAAGCGACGCCGGTATCTACGCGTTCAAGCCGGCGTTCGAACGGATGGAACTCCCGACGATCATCGGTCACGAGTACACCGGCCGAATCGTCGAGACCGGCGACGCGGTCACGACGTTCGACGTCGGCGACCGCGTCGTCGAGCGACCGATCCGGAGCTGTGGTGTCTGCTATCAGTGCGAGATGGGACAGGCGAACGTCTGTCCGAACAAGGAGATCACCGGCGTCGACCACGACGGCGCCTACGCCGGCTACATCGCCGTCCCCGAAGAAGACCTCCACCCGGTTCCCGACGACATCGAGCCACAACACGCCGCGCTCGTCGAACCGACCGCGATCACCACGCGCGCGGTCATCCAGAACTCGAGAGTCAAACCCGGCGACCGCGTCCTCGTCGCCGGACCCGGACCGATGGGAATCCTCAGTGCGCAGGTCGCGGACGCACAGGGCGCCGAGGTCGTCGTCGCCGGCGTCGGTCAGGATACGGCCTACCGTCTCCCCCTCGCCGAGGAACTCGGTTACCCGACGATCAACGTCGAACGCGACGACCTCGAGGCCTATCGCGAGGAGCGAACCGACGGCGTCGGCTACGACGTCGTCTTCGACACGACCGGCCACCCCTCGGGACTGGCGATGGCGATCGACGAGGTCCGAACCGGCGGACAGATCGTTCTCGTCGGGCAAACCGGCGAGACGACGGTCGACCTCACGCCGCTCGTCCGCTCGGAGATCGATCTCCAGTGTACCTACAGCGCGATGTACGAGGACTTCGAGCGCGCGTTCCGGCTGATCGACTCCGGCGACGTCGACCACGACACGTTCCTCGACGATCGGTTCAGCCTGCTCGAGGCCGAGTCGGCGTTCGAAACGTTCCTCGAGGGAGAGACCTGCAAACCCGTCTTCGACGTTTCGGTGCTTCGCGACTGACGAGGCGCGATCGACGGCGCTAGTGTGACCGCGATCCGTTCAGCGATCGTACCGGTTGTCAGTCCGCACGCTGTTCGACGTCGAGTCGACCGCGAGTCGCGTTCGGTCGACTGGCGGGAGAAAAGAGCCCGTTCGATCACTGACGCTGTTCCTGTCGACTGCTTGACTCTCGAGTGTCCGACTCGTTATCACCCTGTGACCTCGCGCTCGAGCCTCGACGCTCCTACCCCGTTCCGTGCCCGTCGAGCCTCGACACTCGAGCGAATCCGTGTACAGAAAACTGCCCGTCGATCCCGACACGGCCGCGGGTCGAGTCGCGGGTTCGCCGGGACGTCGTCATCGTCGCTGCCGAGATCCGTCTTACTCGTCGTCCGTCCGCGGGTCCCACTCGTTCCACTCGCGCTCGACCAGGAAGTCGTCGAGTTTCTGCTTCGGGTTCTCGAAGACGTGCGAGCCGTGGAAGACGAGTACCGCCTCGAAGTCGTACTCGAGCAGGTTGTAGAGGTTGAGTTCGGCGGCCTCGTGGTCGTCGTTGAACAGCGCCGGCGGCGGGAGAAGGTATCCCTCCGGCATTCCGCCGCGGTCGGCGCCGTCGAGCGTGTCGCCCGAGATCAGAATCTCGCGGTCCTCGAGCAACAGGGCCGACGTCGCCTCGGTGTGGCCGGGCACCTGAACGACGCGGATGTTCCCCTCGAGCAGGTCGCCGTCCTCGTAGGCGACGTCGGGTTCGACGTCGAGGTCCGCTTCCTCGAGGTGGTCGTAGAGCTTGGATTCGTCTGCCGGCATGACGAGTTTCGGATCGAACGCGTCGACGACGTGGGCGAGACCGCCGTGGTGGCCGTGGTCGCCGTGCGTGAGGATAACGCGATCGATGTCGCCGTACTCGGCCTCGAGCGTCTCGACGAGTTCCTCGCCGTTCTCCTCGAAGGCGGTGTCGACCAGCGTCGTCTGGCCCGTCGGCACGTCCTCGAGCACTAACACGCGGACGTGTTCGAACTGAACCTGATCGATACCGTCGGTTACGCTGCTCAGGGTCATGAACGGTTATCGATAGCGTCAGTTCCCTCATTAACCTGTCGGTGGGATAGCGACGGCGAGATGGCCGAATCGGCCCCCCTCGGGACGACCGGTCGCCGGCCGGGGCGCTCGAGTCGCCGTCGACCGAAACCGGTCAACGGGACCGAATGTCCGGTAGCCGCGCGGCAGGGCCGCTCTTTCAGTAAATTTATGACGATCCATGATAGTCAGTGCACTACGAGCACGGGAGATTACAGATGATAAAGAAATTCACACGGAGCGTTCGACAGCTAAACGTAGACAACATCACGTCGAATCCGCTCGCGGCCGTCTTCATACTGCTTTCGTTCGCGACGATCTACTACGCGAGCCAGTTCCCGAGCGGAGAGGGACTCGGGGCCGGATTCTTTCCGATCGTCATCTCCCTGACGATCATCGTCTTCGCGGTCGCAGATATCATCGTCGACGACGATACGGAACTCGACGTGAGTGACTTCGAACTGACGCCAGCAGTGATCGTCACCGGGTTGCTCCTGGCGTACCTCGCTGTGATGCCGTACACCGGCTTTCTCGTCGGTTCGATGCTGTTCCTGCCGCCGATCATGTACTACTCCGACGTTCGATCGAAGCCGCTGATCGCGACAGTGTCGCTTCTCTTGCCGATCGTCCTGTTCTACATCTTCAGTCGGATCTTCATGGTTCGACTGCCGGAGGGGATTATTCCGATCTCACGGCTACTCCCTGAGCTTCCGCTGATGGTGATATAATGGTCGTCGAACACATCGCAACCGGCGTTTCGAACGTCATGGATCCGGCCGTTCTGGCCGTCATGATCGGTGGGGTGTTGCTGGGGATGCTCATGGGATCGATCCCCGGTATGACCGCGACGATGACCATCGCGGTCATGCTGTCGTTTACGTTCACGATGGAGCCCGCGACCGGGATGATGCTCCTGCTCGGCATCTACGGCGGAGCCGTCTACGCGGGGTCCATTCCGGCGATCCTGATCCGGACGCCCGGGACGCCGTCGGCCGCGGCGACGATCTTCGACGGCTACCCGCTCTCGCAGAAGGGAGAGGCCGGACGGGCGATCAGGGTTGCGACGATCGCGTCGTTCGTCGGCGGATTCATCAGCGTTCTCGCGTTGATGTTCTTCTCGCCGGTCATCGCGGACGCGGCGATGCAGTTTCGCTCGCCCGAGTTCTTCGCGCTCGCGATCTTCGGACTGACGATCATCGCGAGCGTCAGCGGCGACTCGCTGACGAAGGGGATGATCTCCGGGCTGCTCGGGATGCTCGTCGCGACGGTCGGGATCGACCCGGTGTCGGGCTACCAGCGGTTTACGTTCGACGTTCCGGAACTCCTCACCGGCGTCGAGTTCATCGCGGTGATGATCGGCCTGTTCGGGATCGCCGAGGGACTCAGAAAGTACTCCCAGGGGATCAGCGACGAACAAAACAAGATCAACCAGCAGATCACGGGCTTTCTCCCGTCGAAATCCGACCTGAAGGCGATCGCACCGACCTCCGTCGGCTCCGGCGTGATCGGCTCGCTCATCGGCGCGATTCCCGGCGCCGGCGGTGACATCGCCGCGTTCATCACGTACAACGAGGCGACCCGATGGCTCAAGGACACGATGCCGTCGTTCGGCGACGGAAACGTTCGCGGCGTCGCCGCCGCGGAGTCCGGTAACAACGCGAGTACCGGCGGCGCGTTGATTCCGACGTTCACGCTCGGGATTCCCGGCGACTCGGTGTCGGCGATCCTCATCGGCGCGTTGCTCGTCCACAACGTCAACGCCGGACCGGAGCTCTACCAGGACGAGACCGGCCTGCTGTACACGATCTTCGTCGGCTTCCTGCTCATCTACGTCTTCATCCTGATCTTCGGGCTTCTCGGCGCGAACTACTGGGCGCGGCTGATCAACATTCCCCAGTCGCTCATCTGGCCCGTCATCTTCGTCCTCTGTGTCGTCGGGGCGATCGCGCTCCGCGGAAACGTCTTCGACGCCTGGATCATGCTCGCCGCGGGCGGGCTCGGGTTCATCATGCGACTGCGGGGCTATCCGCTCGCGCCGATGGTCCTCGGACTGATCCTCGCGCCGATCGCCGAGGAGAACCTCCGGCGCTCGCTCGTTATCTACGACGGGCCGATGGAAGTCCTCACCGCCAGCCCGATCGCCGTCGTCGTCTTGCTCCTGAGCGTGGCCACGATCCTGCTCCCGGTCGTGCGAGCCATGCGAAGCTAACGACGAACCGCACCCCTTCGGTTCGTTGATATCGACTCTTTTCACTCTGTCCTGCGGGTGTCGACTGACGCGCTCGACGCGCGAGTGACCCACCCGTCGTCCTCGTAGACCGTCGTTCGAATTCAGCGATGGTTCTGAGTAGCAGTTGAAACGAGTTACACACCGACCGCGACGTCGTCCGGCGATCGAGTGGGCAACGAGATCGGTGATCGATAGCTGGCACTCGCGACGGAAAAAGCGAGGTCGACACTCGAGTCGCTGCGACGAAGCGTCGTCGGCGTATACGAACGATCGAATCGATGGTGCGTCGACGAACGCTACACTGTTTCAATAATGGTGAAACCCTGTATCTGCCTGCAAATCGGGCTCTCTCGAGGTCTCCTCACAGGCATTTACAGTAGTACCTCTGTATACAATTGGGTGGTTCGCTACACAGCTAGTTTCAACAGTACTGAAATCGTCTGATTTGGGTCTGAAACAAACCACTCGGTAGTGGTACTCTCGTGGCGACCTCTTCGACGGAAAAGAACACACGGTTCAGCAGACCGAACCGAGCCCATATACGAACCCGTGATACACGGGAGCGTAACTTTTTGTGCCTCGCACTGTATCCTCGGATATGCACACGGCGTTAGTCGTCTTGACCGAAGAATCGGCAGATGAACAGTTGTTGGCGGCCGCAAAGCGATACGCGACCGGAACCGACACCGAACTCCTCGTCTGTACGTTCGTCGACCGGCAAGAGTACCAGCGCGAGGCTCGCACCGACGCCCGGGACGGGAACCAGGTTTCGACGCTCGAGATGATCGAATCGGACGCCGAAGCCGAGGCCGAGTCCGTCGCGTCGCAGGCGTTCGAAGGGACCGATATCTCGTATACCGCCCTCGGTGCGGCGGGTGAGTTGCCGGAACGGATCATCGAATTGGCGAACGAACGGGACTGCGATCACGTCTTCGTGACCGGGCGAAACCGATCGCCGACGGGGAAGGCGCTGTTCGGCGACGTCGCCCAGACGGTGTTGTTGCGATTCGACGGGGCGACGACGGTGACGACGAAGTGATCGCGAGCTGGCGTTGGCTCGAGTGACGCGCAACCCTCATGACCGGTGACGAGATGGTCCAGGAGCGATCTCAGTAGCCGAGGTCGAACAGGGCGTTGACGAGCAGGAGGGCGCAGACGAGTCCGAGGAGTGCGGTCAGGAATCCGAAGGAGACGGCCCAGCCGAACAGATCGGCGAGGAGTCCGACGACGACGGAGCCACTCGCCGCGACGGTCATATACACCGTCCTGAACAGCCCGAATCCGAACGACTGTTCGTCCGCCGAGAGCCGATCCATGAATCGCGGGAACACCGCCGCGCCCCACCCCATCCCGATGCCGAGGAGAAGCGTCCCGGCCGTAAGCGTCACGAGATCGCCACCGGTGACGAGCAGCGCGAGTCCCGCGATGCCGGCAGCCATACAGAGACCGATCGCGACGTCGCGACCGAAGCGGTCGGCGATCGCGCCGACGCCGACCTGTAACGTCCCCTGAATCAGGAAGTAGACGCCGAAGAAGATCCCCGCGACCGTGGTCGAATACCCGTGGTACTGGGCGAAAAACGCCGGCAGAAACGAGGCCACGGCTTGCCAGGTGAACTCGACGATAATCGCGATGACGCCGGTGAAGATCACCGCCGGTCGGGAGAGCAGCCCTCGCATCGCTCCGAGGTCGAACAGGTCACGCAGCGGCTGCGTCGGTTGGCGCGGTTCGGTAGGCCGGATTCGCCACGCCGCGAGAACGAATACGGGAACGCCGACGGCGACGGTGAGCGCGACGGCCGGCCGCCAGCCGTACCGGACGGCGACCCACGAGACGATAACCGGGGCGGCGAGGCCCGCCAGCGGGGCCCCGGAGTTGTGGACGCCGATCGCGGTGCCGATATCGTCGTAGACGCGCGTGAGCAGCGTCGTCGCGACGCTGTAGTGTAATCCCGCGAGGGCGCCGAGCACCAACACGCCGGCCGAGAACACGACGAACCCGGGCGCCGCGACGATGACGAACGTCGCGAGGACGGTTCCGGCGATCGAGGCGAGAATCACCAGCCGCTCGCCGTACCGTTCGGCGAGGAGACCGCTCGGAAACTGCGTCAGCGCGTAGGTGAGCCACATGCCGGAGAGCGCGGCGCCGATCATCGCGTTCGAGACGTCGAACTCGGTCGCGACGTCGGGGACGACCGGACTCAGCGCTAACCGGCCGTACACCGTCACGAAGAGCGCGAGCGTACAGATGACCAACACCGTATCGCGATACTGCCAGCGCATCACCGATTCGTCGGTTCGAGCGACCGGTACCTAAACGCTGCGACAGACGCTCGCGTCCCGTCTCCGCGAAGAACCGAGACTCGAGGCGACGTTCGGCGTCTCCGAAGGAGCGCCGAGGCTGGTCGCTCCCGCCGGAACCGTCGGCGTCCTCGTCGCCGTCGTCGCGACGGGATCGATCGCTGGACGTGTTCCGTGACAACTCGACGGATTCAACGATCAGACGACTATTATTTCGCTAAGCAAACTACTAGATAGCCATTATAGTATGGGATATGACTGGTTTAGAGAAGAGAGTAAAACACCGGCAGTAAATCAGCTTAGAAGCCGCTGAAGTGCATGTGTTCGTGTACACCGAGTCGAGAGATACAACAGTAACATCTATTTTCTCACCTTATTTCCCGATAAGATAGACACACATGCCCGGAGAGCTTCAATATCTATAACACAGCAGTTATAACGGACACAAAAACTAGCTTCTTCAACAAGCCTACGAATAGCTATCATAAGTTAGAACTGACTCTCGAACTATCTGTATATGGATGTTTTGAGATGGGCTCGAGCAGACACCGATCCGAAACTGTATGAGGTAGTCACGCACGCCTATCGGGAGTCAAACCAGTAAGGACGAGACGCGGTCTCGAGCGAACCGAGAAAGACAAACAGCAAAGAGATCGTCGAACGTCGACGACTGTCGACGAGTGCCGATTACGCCAGACCGAGAGTCTCCTCGGCCTCGAGGAGTTCGTGGTAGCGGTTCCGGATCGTGACTTCGGAGATGTCCGCAACGTCGCTGACGGCGGCCTGGGTCGTCTTTTCGTTGGTGAGAAGCGCTGCGGCGTAGACGGCGGCGGCTGCGAGGCCGACCGGCGACTTCCCGCTGTGGACGCCCTTCTCCTTGGCGTTCTGGAGGAGTGCGCGGGCGCGGTGTTCGGCTTCGTCGGAGAGTTCGAGTCCCGAGGCGAACCGGGGGACGTAGCTCTCGGGGTCGGCGGGCTGGACCTCGAGGCCGAGTTCGCGGACGACGTAGCGGTAGGTGCGAGCGATCTCGTTTTTCTCGACGCGGGAGACGTCGGCGATTTCGTCGAGGCTGCGGGGAACGCCGGCCTGGCGGGCCGCGGCGTAGACGCAGGCCGTCGAGACGCCCTCGATGGAGCGGCCGGGGAGCAGGTCCTCGTCGAGCGCGCGGCGATAGATGACCGACGCGGTCTCACGGACGTTCGTCGGGAGGCCGAGCGCGGAGGCCATGCGGTCGATCTCGCCCAGTGCCTGTTTCAGGTTGCGCTCCTTGGAGTCGCGGGTCCGGAAGCGCTCGTTCCACTTGCGCAGGCGCTGCATCTTCTCGCGCTGGCGTGAGCCGAGGGAGTTACCGTAGGCGTCCTTGTTACGCCAGTCGATGTTCGTCGAGAGCCCCTTGTCGTGCATCGTGTTCGTCGTGGGCGCGCCCACGCGTGACTTCTCGTTTTTCTCGGTGGCGTCGAAGGCCCGCCACTCGGGGCCGCGGTCGACGGAATCCTCCTCGACGACGAGGCCGCAGTCCTCACAGACGGTTTCGCCGTGTTCGTCGTCGACGACGAGGTTGCCTGCACACTCCGGACAGGCGAGGTCGTTTTGCTCGGATTCGGTCGCGGTCTCTTCGGTGTCGGTTGTTTCGCGTTCGGTACGTCGTACTCTGGTGTTCGATGGTGTGTTGCTCATGCGATGGCGAATGCTGACCGGCCGAACTGGCTGCAAAAGCCCGGACGGGTTCGTTACCTTCCACGTTCAGAGACCCGATGGTTAAGGGTTTCGGAATCGAAAGCCGACACCTCTCGAGACCGGGTAATTCGTCGAAACTAGTATGATCGATAGAAACATTAAAGGTGAGAAGCAGTGCCAAACCGGTACGCCCAACCGCGTCCGCGACCAGCGGCCACACAACGATGGAACCCGCAGTCGTAGTCGCAGTCGGAAGCACGAACCCCGTCAAACGTGAGGCCGTCGAACTGGCCCTCGAGCGATTCGAACCGACAGTCGTTACTGCCGCCGTCGAGTCCGGCGTGTCGGAACAGCCCCGGTCGATCGAGGAAACCGTCACCGGTGCGGAAAACCGCGCTCGCCGAGCGCTCGCGGCGACCGACGCGGACTACGGCATCGGTCTCGAGGGCGGCGTCGCTCGAATCGACGGCGTGCCGGGACTTTCGCTCATCATGTGGGCCGCCGCGACGGACGGGGACCGACTCGAACGCGGCGGTGGACCGACGCTTCGCCTTCCCGACGCTATCGCCGAGCGACTCGACGGCGGCGGCGAGCTGGGGCCGGTACTGGACGACAGACGCGGCACCGACGGCCTCGCCGAAGCCGAGGGCGCCGCAGGCGTTCTCACCGGCGGACTCACCGATCGCACGCGAGCCCTCGCTGAGGCGGTCGCCTGCGCGGCCGGCCCCTTCGTCGCCGACGCTGGGACGCACACTACGTCGTAGTTCGAGACAGTCACGAGTAGCATTCAGTTACAAAAGACGGTATACACCCAGTGACAGTCAAGAATACACCTATATTAACCGGACGTACCAACGAAAGCTTTCTGCCGGGTTATGGGTCCATTAACCGGCGGAAAAATCGCCAGACTGCGGCGGGGTAACTGCACGTACCAAACCCCCTAAGGGCATTCCTGGCATCCAATCGGGTATGAGCACTGCAATGGCGGCCGACCTCACGAGCAAGCAACGACAGATCCTCCAGTATCTTCGCGATAACGCCGGAACGAAGACGTACTTCAAATCACGGCTCATCGGGAAGGAACTCGGGATGACCGCAAAGGAGGTTGGCTCGAACATCACCGCGCTACAGGACGGTAACTACGACGTCGAGATCGAAAAATGGGGTTACTCCTCGAGCACGACGTGGAAGGTTAGTACGTAGCGTTCACGCGACCGGTCTTCCAGACACGCAGTGCCGTTCGGCCTGCTGCTTTCCTCCGGGTTGACGGCGTTCATCGTTATTATTCTCCAGTTGGTAGTTGACAATCAGCAATGCCAACGCCACTAGCGATCTGCTTCGATATGGACGGCGTCGTTCTCGAGGGGCCGCGGACCGATCCCGCCGTCTACGCCGACGCCGCCGACGCTGCGCTCGAAACGCTCGACGCGGATCCAACCCCCGATCAGCGTTCCGATCTCAGACGCAACGATCTCGAGGGCGTCAGAGAACACTGCGAGCGGCTGGGGATCGACCCGACGCGGTTCTGGGAACTGCGAGAACGGTACGCGTCCGAACGAACACACGACAGAATCCGATCGGACGAGCGCGGGTTCTACGACGACGTCGACGCGATCGCCGCCCTAGCCGACCGAACCACCGTCGGACTCGTGACGAACAACAGACAGGCGACCGCCGAATTCGTCGCCGAGACGGTCGCCGCGGACTTCGACGTCGTTCGCGGTCGCGACCCGACGTTCGAAGGCTTCGAGCGTCGCAAACCCGACCCCTACTACCTCGAGGATGCCCTCGACGACCTCGGCGTGACGAACGGCCTCTACGTCGGCGACTCGATCAAAGACGTGACCGCCGGTCGCGCCGCCGGCCTCGAGACCGCGTTTCTCCGCCGTCCGCACAACGACCACCTCGAGCGACCCGCTGACGCGACCTACGAACTCGAGTCGCTGGCGGCGCTGCCGTCGCTGGTCGAGGCGAGCGAGTAACCGTCGCAGAACGCGAACCCGACGCAAAACGAATCCGAATCGGTGAGTAATAGCGTATTACCGGCCGATAAGATACGCTTATTCGACGTACTCGAGATACTGGTCGGCGTTCCGGGCGAGTTCCTGTGCGGCCACACCGAAGGAGTCGGCGTGGCGGACGACGAGGAGCAACACTGTCGCCGGACGGTCGACGGCATATCCGTCCTCCCGGGAGAGCAACCCGGCCTCCTCGAGTTCGCCGGCGTACTTGCTTACCGTCGGCGGCGAGACCTCGAGCGCGTCGGCGAGATCGCCCGCGGTCGCCTCCGGCCGTCGGAGGAGTTCGATCAGCATGCCCCTGGGTGTTTCCCGGCGGAGATAGCCGAGCGCTTGCTTTTCGAACTCGTCGAACCGACCCGAGGTGACGAACCGCTTGTAATCGCCGTCGCGATAACGCTCTATTACCTCGAGCTCTTCGAGGCGGCGCAGGTGATGTTGGGTCTCTCCCGTTCCGAGCTGGAGATCGTCCCGAATCTTCGAAAAGTGCGCTCCTGGAGTCGTCGACAGGTAACCAGCAATCGCGTCGCGAGCGTCGCTCTCGCCGGTTTCGGCCGCGGCGGTCTCGGAGAGTCCGACCACCGATGATGCCGCACCGATCGCGGCGAAGCGACGGAGGGTCGCTCGCTTCTCGTCGTCGACCCCGTTTGATGTCGTCATACTGTGCGTACTACCGGGGACGGGTTGGCCCCTAAAACAGGTTTCGCTCCGCTTTATTCACCGAAAACGGACTCTCTGGACTACGGACTCTTATCGGAGTTGGCGTCACCCGCAAACTCCTGATCCATCTCTTCGATGACGTCGTCCGGATCCGAGATTTCGGCGGCGTCTTTGCCTTCCTTGATCGCCTGGGCCTCCTGTTCCATCGCCTCGAGGTCCATCTCGGCCTCCTCGTCGATCTCGCCGATGATCTCGGCGATGTCGTCGAGGCCGATCAGTTCGCGCGTCTCCTCGTCGAAGTCCAGGCTCTCGAGGGAGTCGCCGTCTTCCTTGACGTCGCTGCCCGAGAGGTGCTTGCCGTAGCGGCCGACCATCGACGTGAGTTCCTGGGGCATGACGAACGTCGTCGACTCGCTCTGGCCGATTTCGGTGAGGGTCTCCATCCCCTGGTCGATGATGGCGCGTTCGCCCATCGATTCGGCGGACTTGGCGCGTAGGACCGTCGAAATCGAGTCACCCTGTGCCTCCAGGATCTGACTCTGCTTTTCACCCTGTGCGCGGATGATCTCACTCTGCTTGTCACCTTCGGCCTTCTCGACGGCGCTGCGGCGTTCACCCTGGGCCTCGAGGATCATGGCACGGCGCTTTCGCTCGGCGGAGGTCTGTTGTTCCATCGCGCGCTGGACGTCCTTCGAGGGATTGACCTCGCGGACCTCGACGGACTCGACGCGGATTCCCCACTCGTCGGTGGGTTCGTCGAGTTCCTGGCGGATGCGGGCGTTGATCTCCTGGCGCTTGTTGAGCGTGTCGTCGAGTTCCATATCGCCCAGCACGGCGCGGAGGGTCGTCTGGGCGAGGTTGGAGACGGCCTTCTTGTAGTCGTCGACCTGCAGGAACGCCTTCTTGGCGTCCATGACCTTGATGTAGACGACGGCGTCGGCCGTGACCGGCGAGTTGTCCCGCGTGATCGCTTCCTGACGGGGAACGTCCAGCGTTTGCGTTCGCATGTCGAACCGGTAGGTGTTCGAGACGAACGGCGGGACGAAGTTGATACCCGGCTCGAGCAGTTTACGGTACTCGCCGAAGACCGTGAGTGCGCGCTTTTCGTACGCGTCGACGATTTCGATCGCACTGAGCAGTGCGGCGATAACGACGAGGAGGACGAGGGCGCCGAGGAACAGGAGGGCGCCACCGGTTTGCAACGGGAGTAGTTCTACGACCATAGTTTCGTCTTGTGAGTCTGGCGGCAAAAACGTTCCCTTATTTCAGCAACATATACGGGTCGATGAGTGTCGGTGGGCGGAATCGAGACCGCCGCACGGGGCGCACGGTACTGGTCTACCGGCCCGTTTCGTCGGACCGGTCGGACGGATCAGTTCGACCGCTCGGTTTCGGTTTCGGTCTCTGGGTCGGTCTCCGACTCCTCGTTCTGTGACGTCTCGTCCGAATCGACACCCTGTGCGAGCGCGCGGTCGATCTCGTCTTCGCCGATCGCGCCGAGGGATTCGACGGTCAGGACGTTCCCGCCGCCGGGATCGAGAACGATGATCTCTTCGCCCTCCTCGATCGTTCCGCTCGCGGTTCGCGCGCTGTAGTATGGCGCAAAGCCGCCTTCGTCGAGTTTGACCTGGCCGTCTCGCGTCGTGATCGTCTCCGTGGCGTACCCCGTCGTTCCGGACAGCGAGCTCGAGTCCGACGTTTGGGCGGTCCCCTTCCCGCCGTAGAAGTCGAACTCGTTGTAGACGTACGCCGCGGCGAGACCGATGACGAGGGTCAGTCCCGCCAGTATGAACGGGCTCAGCGCCGTTGGAAAGAGCACGCCGATGAGCCCCGCGCCGACCAGCGCGACGCCGACGACGATGAGGTGTGCGCCGGGCGAGAGGGCCTCAAGACCCATCAGTATGAGCCCCACGACCAGCAACGCAAGCGGCATGTTCCCGAAGAGGAGTTCCAGCATGTGCCGAGCTAAGTTCTCACCCGAATTAAAGGTTGTCGAGCCATCGCGCGTTTCGCCCGGCCGCCGGTCGTGATCGGCGTCACATAACCAGTCCGAAGAGCCGAACCATCACGAACATCATCGCCATCGCACCGAGGATGACGAAAACCGCAGCCTCGAGGCTCGGATTTCCCGGCTCGACCGGCGTCGAACTCGGCTCCGGGCCGTACTGCGGCTCCTCGCCGGCGTCCGACTCGCCGTCGGTGTTCGCCCCCTCGTCGGCGTCGCCGCCGGAGAGGTCGAGCGGGATTCGGTACTCGTCGTCGCGGTCTACGGCCGCGGTATCGTCCACCGCTCCGATCCCGGCACGGTCGTCGGCGTCGGTACCACCGTTTTCGCCGTTTTCGCTGTCTCCGCGCCGACGGTCGTGGTCCGTTCGATCTCGCTCGTCGTTCGTCAGGTCCCAGTCGTCGCTCCCCGTCCGCTGATCCGCGGTCGATCGCGAGCCGTCCGGATCGGTCGGCGACGACGGCTGTTCCTCGCCGTCGTCACCGCTTCCGGACGCGTCGTCTGCCATGGGTGCCCGTAGTAGTTCCGCCGTCAAAAACCCGCGGTCCGACCGGCGGCCGTATCGAAACCGACGGACAGCAGTCGCTCAGTCGCGGTCGGTCCGCGTTCCGATCTCGCCGCCGTAGACGACCCCGCGCTCCGCGTCGACGGTCACGACGTCGCCGTCGACGAGTTCGGTTCGGTCGACGCCGCTGATCATCGGCACGTCCATCTCGCGGGCGACCAGCGCCGGATACCCCGTCAGTCCCCGCTGGGCGTCGACGATGCCGCCGATCTTCGTCAGGTCGCCCTCGAACTCCTCGTCGTAGTCGGCCGACAGCGAGAGGATCGCCCCCTCGGGAACCCTCGAGAGGTCGCCGTCGGAGAGTTCGGCGACGGGACCCGTCACTCGGCCTTCGACGACGACGCGGCCGGTCGTCAGCGCCTCCGCAGCGACGTGGACCTTCAACATGTTCGTCGTGTTCGCCCCCTCGAGGTCGGTCATCATTCCACAGAGAACGACGACGGTGTCGCCGCTGTCGGCGACGCCGGCGTTCAGCGCCGACTGGACGGCCCGCTCGACGACGGCGTCGGCGCCCTGATCCGACACGTGGGCGTACAGCGGCGTCACCCCCCACGAGAGGGCGAGCCGTCGCCGAACGTCGCGGTTCGGCGTCGATGCGACGACGGGGACGCCGGGGCGGTACTTCGCAGTCTTTAGCGCCGTGTACCCGGATTCGGTCGCCGCGACGACGGCATCGGCGTCGACGTCGCGCGCGAGAAACCGTGCGGACCGCGCCAGCGCGTCCGTTCGCGCCTCTCCGGCGGTGGGAACGCGTTGTTCGAGCAGTTCGTCGTACTCCTCGGAGCCCTCGACCTGTCTGACGATGCTGTCCATCGCGTCGACGACCGCGACGGGGTGGTCGCCGATGGCAGTCTCGGCCGACAACATTACCGCGTCGGTGCCGTCCAGGACGGCGTTGGCGACGTCCGAGGCCTCCGCTCGCGTCGGCCGGCGCGCGTGGACCATCGAATCCAGCATCTCGGTCGCCGTGATGACCGGCGAGCCGGCCTCGCGACACCGGCGGATGATCTGCTTTTGGATCATCGGGACGTCCTCCATCGGACACTCGACGCCGAGGTCGCCGCGGGCGACCATGATCCCGTAGGACGCCTCGATGATCTCCTCGAGGTTTTCGACCGCGCCCGAGCGTTCGATCTTCGCGACGAGCGGAATCTCCGCGCCCAGTTCCTCGAGCACCTCGCTGACCTCGTAGACGTCCTCGGCGTCGCGGACGAAACTCGCGGCGACGAAGTCGACGTCCTTCTCGGCGGCCAGTTCGAGGTCCTCGCGGTCCGAGTCGGTGACGATATCGAGGTCGAGGTCGACGCCGGGGACGTTGACCCCCTTTCGGCCGGCCAGTTCGCCGCCGGTGTCGACGCGAGCACGGACCCCGTTTTCCGTTCGGTCTAGCACCGTCGTCTCGATCAGACCGTCGTCGAGTAAGATCGTATCACCCGCTTCGACAGCGTCAATCGGCAGCGAGAGCCCGACCGTCTCCGGCGACGCCTCGTCGCCGTCGACGAATCGGATTTCGGAACCCGTCTCGAGGGTCACCGTCTCGCCCTCCGGCAAGGGTGCGGTTCGGACCTCCGGCCCCTGCATGTCGAGCATCACCGCGACGGGTTCGTCGCGTTCCTCGTCGATGGCTCGAACGCGATCGATCAACTCGGCACGATCCGCTCGGCTCCCGTGGCTCGCGTTCAACCGAGCGACGGACATCCCCGCCTCGGCGAGCTCCCGGATCGTCCCCCGATCGCTCGAGGCCGGCCCCAGCGTACAGACGATCTTCGCGTTTCTCATGGCTCGAGCTAGCGCGGGCACGGACAAAAAGATGGCCGGTTTACTCGATATCGAGTATACATTCCATCCACCGACTGGCCAGCCCGTCGACTGCCACGTGAACGGTTTTCCGCGGGACAACCCTCTATCGAGATATGGCTACGTACGCCTCGCTCGTACACGTCGACGACCGTAACGTGCAGAACGCACAGGAGCTCTCGTCGATCTGGGGCGAGATCAAAACCGAGTTCGAGGAACACGAGGCCGAGGTGATCGACTCCTACGCGATCCTCGGCGAGCACGATTTCCTCGTCACCTTCGACGCCCCCGACCGCGAGTCGGCGTTCAAATCGGCGCTGACGCTGCGCCGACACGGGCTGTCGGCCCAGACGATGGAGGTCGTCGATACCGACGACTTCTCACAGCTGGTCGACGAGATCTAGCGGACCTTCTCGCCGACCTCGGCGTCGCCGTGGGTCGTCAGCAGGTCCGCCTCCTCGCCCGCCGCGAGGATCATCCCGTTGGACTCGACGCCGAACAGTTCGGCCTTGGCCATGTTCGCCAACAGGATGCACTTCTCGCCCGGAAGCTCCTCGAGGTCGTGTAGCTGCTTGATTCCCGCGACCACCTGCCGGGTCTCGAAGCCGATGTCGACCTCGAGTCGCGCGAGGTCGTCCGCTCCCTCGATGCCCTCGGCCGACTCGATGCGGCCGACGCGGATGTCGACGTCCTGGAAGTCCTCGAACTCGATGCGCTCGTCGGCGAGCGGTTCGAGATCGTCGGTGTCTGCCATACTGCCCGCTTCGTCCGCGGCGGTGTCGTCGCTTTCGGTTTCCGCGTCCGCACCGTCGTCCTCGTCGTCCGATGCGGCGGCGACGCGCTCCGCGAGTTTCTCGTTCAGTTCGTCGACGCGGTCGTCTTCGATCTTCTCGAAGAGTTCGCCGGGCTCGTCGAAGTTTCGGGGTGGCGCCTCGAGGGCGTCCTCGAGGTGGGCGTCGGCGACCGCACCGTCCTCGCCCAGCTGTTCCCACAGCGCCTGGGCTTTGTCGGGCGCGATCGGTTCCAGGAGGACGCCGACGGCCTTGGCGATCTGGACGCAATCGCGGATGACCTGTGCCGCGCGTTCGGGCTCGTCGTCGGTGAGCTTCCAGGGCTCGTTGCGCTGGATGTACTCGTTGCCGAACTGCGCGAGTTGCGTGGCGGCCCGGCCGAGTTCCCGAAGGTCGTAGTCGTTGACCGCCTCGCGGGTCTGGCCGATGGCGCCCTCGATCCGTTCCTGGACGTCTTCGGAGACATCCGTGTCCGGCGTCCCCTCGTAGTTCCGGTAGGCAAAGAGCAGCGACCGGTACCAGAAGTTGCCGACCGTCCCCACCAGCTCGCCGTTGACCTTCTCCTGGAAGGCGTCCCAGGAGAAGTCGACGTCCTGCTGGAGGCCGCCCGTCGTCGTCAGGTAGTACCGCAGCAGGTCGGGGTGGAAGCCTTCCTCGAGGTATTCTTTCGCCCAGATCGCGCGGTTGCGGCTGGTCGAGAGCCCCTTCCCGTTGATCGTGATGAAACCAGTCGCGGCGACGGCACGCGGGGCGTTGTAGCCGGCGCCTTCGAGCATCGCGGGCCAGAAGATCGTGTGGTGCTGGATGATGTCGCGACCGATGATGTGAACGATCTCGCCTTCGTCCTTCCAGACCTGTTCCCAGTCGTACTCGTCGCGTCCGACGCGTTCGGTGTACTGCTTCGTACTGGCGATGTACTCGATCGGCGCATCGACCCAGACGTAGAGAACGAGATCCTCGCCGCCCTCACCGGGGTAATCGATCCCCCAGTCCATGTCGCGGGTGATACACCAGTCCTGAAGCCCGTCTTCGATCCACTGTCGGGGCTGGTTGCGGGCGTTCGAGGTTCCCTCGAGGCCGTCCAGGAACTCGGTCAAGTAGTCTGCAAACTCCGAGACCGCGAAGAACTTGTGGGCGCGCTCGCGGTACTCCGCGTCGTTGCCCGTGATCGTGCTTCGCGGATCCTCAACCTCGCCCGGCTCTAAGTGGCGCTGACAGCCCTCGTCGCACTCGTCGCCGCGGGCCTTCTCGCCGCAGTAGGGACAGGTTCCCTCGACGTAGCGATCGGGGAGGTACTGGTCGGCGTCGGGGTCGTAGGCGACCTGAATCTCCTTCTCGTAGACGTAGCCCTCCTCGTCTAAGGTACGGACGATCTCCTGGGTGAGTTCAGTGTTGGTCTCGTCGTGGGTGTGGCCGTAGTTGTCGAACTCGACGTTGAACTTGGGGAACGTCTCCTCGTACTGGTCGTGCCACTCCAGTGCGAAGTCCTCCGGTTCGACGCCTTCCTGCTCGGCGTTGACGGCGACCGGCGTCCCGTGCATGTCCGAGCCGCTGACGTAGGCCGTCTCCTGTCCCAGCGTCTCGAGGGCGCGCGCGAACGCGTCGCCGCCCACGTACGTTCGGAGGTGACCGACGTGCAGGTCGCCGTTGGCGTAGGGCAACCCACAGGTCACGACTGCGGGCGTCTCCGTCGGAAAGTCGTTGCTCATACCAGTGTGGTGTCGGTGGCGGGCGTAAAACCCGCCGGTTTTCGGTCGCGAACGACCGGCGCAATCGTGACGCCACACTCGCGACGCGTCGCCCGCCAGTTCCCGTTCGGAATCCGAACAGTTACCGTGACAATACGGTGTCAAACGTTCCGTTTCTGATGACGACGGTCGTGTACTGTTTTGACACCCCTCGTGAGTCGGTAACACATGGCTGCCGACAGTCCGCGCGAACAGTGGGCGACTCGAGTGGGCTTTATTTTCGCGGCCGTCGGGAGCGCCGTCGGCCTGGGGAACATCTGGCGGTTCCCGTTTCAGGTCGGTCAGGAAGGCGGCGCCGCGTTCCTCTTGATCTACCTGCTATTCATTGTCCTCATCGGCTTCCCTGCGATGCTGGTCGAGTTCGTCGTCGGACGCCACACCAAACGCAACCCCGTCGGCGCGCTCAAACGCATCGGCGGCGGCGTCTGGCAGTACGTCGGCTGGATCTTCATCGCGACCGGATTCGTCATCCTCTCGTACTACAGTGTCGTCGCCGGCTGGACGATTCGCTATACGTTGTTGGGACTCCAGGACGGCTACCTCGGCGACGCCGCCGAAGCCGAAGCACAGTTCGTCACGCTCGCCAGCGGTCTCGACGCGATCCTCTTTCACGCGATCTTCATGGCCATCGTGATCGCCATCGTCGCCGTCGGTATTCAGCGCGGCATCGAACTCGCGGTGAAGGTGATCGTTCCCGCAATCGTCGTCATCACGGTCGGACTGGCGATCTACGCGGCCACGCTCGCGGGCGCCGGCGACGCCTACAGCTACTACCTCTCGCCGGAGTGGGGCACGATCGCCGCCGAGTGGCAGAGCATCCTCCCCGCGGCCGCCGGCCAGGCGTTCTTCACCCTCTCGCTCGGGATGGGCGTCATGATCACCTACGCGTCGTATCTCGACGAGGATCGCAACCTCGCCGAGGACGGCGCGATCATCATCGGCTTCGACACCGCGATCGCGTTCGTGACGGGTCTGATCGTCTTCCCGATCCTCTTTACCGCGGGGGTCGATCCAGCCGACCCGGGCGCCGGCGCGATCTTCGTCTCGCTCGCGGCCGCGTTCGGCGATCTCACGCTGGGGTGGCTCATCGGCGCCGTCTTCTTCGGCACCGTCGCCATCGCCGCCCTCTCGAGCGCGATCAGTCTCATGGAGGTGGTCGTCTCCTACGTCGTCGACGAACGGGACGTCGACCGCGCCACCGCAGCGCTCGTCATCGGCGGGGCGATCTTTCTGCTCGGCATTCCGTCGGCGTACGACCTCGTCTTGCTCGACCTGTTCGACCTGTTCGCCGACCAGATCCTGCTCGTCTTCGGCGGGCTCCTCCTGATGATCCTCGTTAGCTGGTCGCTCTCCGAACTCGCGGTCGACGAACTCGAGCGCGGAATCGGCGACCTCGGCTCGCTCGGTCCGGTCTGGATCTGGACCGTGCGGCTGCTCGTCGTGCTCGTCCTGATCATCGCGCTCGTCCTCGGCATCCTCGACTACTACGAGTTCCTCACGACCGACTTCGCCGACTGGCTCTGAGGGTCGTCCCCGCGCCGTCAGTCGGCCCGCTCGTCGACCTCCGCCGGCTCCGTCGCGTCCCAGATCGACGGCAGCCACTCGAGTCGCGCCGCGAGCAACAGTCCCAGTCCTCCCAGCAGACAGCCGAAGAAGGCGACGACGAACGGCGCGCCGCCGGGAACCACGACGATCGAGACCGCCGCGCCGACCCACGCCAGCCAGGCCAGCGCCTCCCACGGCCGACCGCCGTACAGGCGCCAACTCGCGAGCGAGAGCGCGAAGCCGCCCAGCGCGGCCGCGACGAGGACGCCCTCGAGAACCGTCGACGCGGCGATCAGGGCGACGAAGCCGACGATCGCCGCAGCGTCGATCCGATCCAGTGCCATACGCGGTCCTCGCAGCGACGGGACAAACGGCTACCGATTGCGCATTCCCCGACACTTCACCGCGGTGGTGCGCGCTGCGATCGGATCGAGCGAAGCGAGGTGTGAGCGTCGCGAGCACCTCGAAATGCGAACGGCGAACGGAGTGAGCCGTGAGCGATAGCGAGGGCCGATCGGCAATGCCGCGCGAGGGACGAGCGACCGAACGAAGTGAGCGAGCGAGTCGGCTGGGGAGGACGTGGAAATCCCCCGTTGCCAGTGCGAGCAGCGCGCTCGAGTCTCTGAACGCTTCCCAGTAGACGAAAAACCACTGACCTCCTCTCAGGAGACACCCGCCTCGATCTCGAACCCGTCCCTCGAGAATCGTCCGAGACGTCCAACCGACTCGCCCCGGCTAGTCGTCGCTCATAACGGGCACGCTCGCGCGCACCTCGAGTCGGTCCAGATCCCCGATGAACGAGGCCAGCATCTCCCGGGTGACGTGGGGCATACAGACGACTCGCAGTTCCCCGGTCGCGGTCCGGGAGATGCGCCAGCCCTTGGCGCGCAGCGCGTCGAACGTCGACCGCGGAACGTCGGCCGCGACCAGCGGCAGCGTCGGATCGGCGACCTCGTAGCCGCGCTTTTCGAGGGCGTCGGCGAGCCACTCGGCGTTGTTCTGCGAGCGGACGTACTGCCGGCGGTAGCCGTCGGGCCACAGCTCCTCCATCGCAGCCACGGCGCTCGCGACGCCGGCGCCCGAGCGCGTCCCCGTCAGCGTCGCCTGCGAGGTCGACTCGAGGTAGGGCGTATCGACGGCGAGTTCGTCAAGCAGGTCCGCCGAACGAGCGAGCAATCCGCCTGCGGGGACGGCGGCCTGTCCCATCTTGTGGGGATCGATCGCCATCGTGTCGACCGCCGCGTGGCCGAAGTGCCACTCGTGGTCGGTAAACGGCAGCACGAATCCGCCCCAGGCGGCGTCGACGTGACACATCGCGTCGACCGACCGGGCGATCTCGCCCAGTTCGGGAATCGGATCGACGCGGCCGTACTCGGTCGTCCCCGCGACGCCGATCACCAGCGCCGTCTCCGAATCCACCGAGGCGCGGACGGCCTCGAGGTCGGCTCGGTACTGCTCGTCGGTCGGAACGATTCGCAACTCGACGCCGAGAACGTCGGCGGCCTTCTGAAAGCTGAAGTGGGCCGACTCGGGCATAACGACGTTCGGCGTCCGCGTCTCCGCGCGGTTGCGAGCGATACGAACGGCCTGAATGTTCGCTTCCGTCCCCCCGCTGGCGATGTATCCGGCGGGATCCTCGAGGCCGGCGATCTCCCCCAGCAACGCGATCGCGTCGTCCTCGAGCGCCGAAACCGTCGGATACGTTCCCGGATCGCCGGGGTTCGTCGCGAGAAACCGCTCGGCCGCCTCGCGCGCCACCGGGTGTGGCTCCGTACACATCGACGACAGAACCCGGTCGAACGCTTGCGGCTCGATTTGCATATCACGCACAAGTACGTTCTCTGGTTTCAACGTTGCGCTTAGCCCCGCCGTGACCGTTCGTCGCGACGATCGGCATCAATGAGAACACTGCACACAGGAGGGAGAGAGAAATTCTCGAGTGTTCAACGTATTCGCGGATCTATGCGGAAGATGTCAATTACGCTCGGCGGCCGAGACGAACGCGATCGGCGATCGGTATCGGTGGTCGAGCGCGCTCCGGTTCGAACGAAAATATCCCGACAGCGCGGGCTGGGCTATCGAACCGAATCGAGCAGCAGTTTCTGTTCGACGCGTTTGACCTCGTGTTGGACGTCGCGGACGGCGTCGATGTTCGCCGAGATGGAGCTGGTTCCCTCTCGGACGAGGAACTGAACCATCTCGGGCTTGGAGCCGGCCTGCCCGCAGATGCTCGTGTCGACGTCGTGTTCGCGACAGGTCTCAATGACGTCGCCGATCAGGCGCAACACCGACGGATGAAGCTCGTCGAAGCGGTCAGCGACGTTCTCGTTGTTGCGGTCGACGGCGAGCGTGTACTGGGTGAGGTCGTTCGTCCCGAAGGACGCGAAGTCGATACCGGCTTCGGCCAGTTCGTCGATCGCCAGCGCCGCCGCCGGCGTCTCGATCATCGCTCCCCACTTGCGCTTCTCGGGATCGATGCCGGCCTCGCGCATCAGCGATTTGGCCTGGTAGACGTCCTCGGCGTCGTTGACCAGCGGCAGCATGATTTCGACGTTGTCGTAGCCCATCTCGTACAGGCGCCGGAACGCCTCGAGTTCGTGGGCGAAAACGTCGGGTCGATCGAGCGAGCGCCGAATGCCGCGGTAGCCGAGCATCGGGTTGTGCTCGTTCGGCTCGTCCTCGCCGCCCTCGAGCTGACGGAACTCGTCAGTTGGGGCGTCGAGCGTGCGCACGCGGACGGGCCGCGGATAGAACTCGTCGGCGACGCCGCGGATGCCGTCGACCAGTTCCGTGATGTAGGCGTCCTCGCCGTTTTCCTCGATGAACTTGGCGGGCGTCTGGTTCAGCGAGAGGATCATGTGCTCGGTCCGCAGCAGGCCGACGCCGTCGGCGCCGGTCGCGGCCGCGCGCTCTGCGGCCTCCGGAATGGAGACGTTGACCTTCACTTCGGTCGCGGTCATCGGCTTGACCGGCGACTGCGGGCGAACCTCTTCGACCGGCTCGGTCTCCTCGTCGGGTTCGACCTCCTGGCCCTCGAGGACCTGGCCCTTGTCGCCGTCGAGCGTGACGACCTGGCCGTCATCGAGGACGGTCGTCGCGTTGGTCGTCCCGACGATAGCGGGGACGCCCAGTTCGCGGGACACGATGGCAGCGTGGCTGGTCATGCCGCCCTCGTCGGTGATGATCCCCGAGGCGCGTTTCATCGCCGGCACCATATCGGGCATCGTCATCTCGGTGACGATAATGTCGCCGTCGCCGACCTTGTCCAGATCGTCGAGTTTCTTGACGATCCGGGCCGCGCCGCTGACGGTACCCGGACTCGAGCCGAGTCCGTCGACGATGACCTCGCCGGAGGCGTCCGGACTCGAGGCGCCGCCGCTTGCAGCCTGTGCAGCGCCGCTACCGTCGGTGAGACCCTTGGAGGCGTCGACGCTGCCGGCGTCGGCGGCTTCGGTCCCGGCCCCGGCGCCCCCTTCGTCGATGGTCGTGATCGGGCGCGACTGGAGCATGAAGACCTCGCCGTCGACGATGGCCCACTCGACGTCTTGCGGGTCGTCGTAGTGGTCCTCGACGCGCTCGCCGAGGTCCATGAGCGCGTTGATCTCCTCGTCGGAGACGACGCGTTCGTTTCGCTTCTCCTCGGGGACCTCGCGCTCGACGGTCTCGCCGGTCTCCTCGTCTTTTTCGTGCATCACCTTCTTCTCGGCGACGGTGACGTCGACTTCGCGGTCCTCGCGCTCGACGACGTAGTTGTCAGGCGAGACGGCGCCGGAGACGACGGCTTCGCCGAGTCCCCACGCGGCCTCGATGATCATCGTCGGCTCGCCCGTCGAAGGGTGACTCGTAAACATCACGCCCGATTTCTCGGCGTCGACCATCTGCTGGACGACGACCGCGATGTTCACGGCGGAGTGGTCGAAGCCCTGCTCCTGGCGGTAGTAGATCGCCCGCTGGGTGAACAGCGACGCCCAGCACTCGCGGACGCGGTTGAGCAGGTTTTCCTCGGTGACGTTCAGGAACGTCTCCTGCTGGCCCGCAAACGAGGCGTCGGGCAGGTCTTCGGCCGTCGCCGACGACCGAACGGCGACGAACGCCTCGCCGTCGCCGACCTCGCGGTAGGACTCGAGGATCTCCTCGCGCAGGTCGTCGGGGAAGGGCGTCTCGAGAATGAGGTTCTGTGCACGGTCGGCCGCGTCGGCAAGCGCCGCGGAGTCGTCGACGTCGACGTCGACGGCCTCGAACAGTTCGTCGTCGATTGCAGCTTCTTCGATAAACGATCGATAGGTCCCGGCAGTTACGACGAATCCCGGTGGCACGGGCAGCCCAGCACCCGTGAGTTCGCCCAGGGAGGCGCCTTTGCCGCCGACCTTCTCGAGGTCGTCGGCACTGATCTCGTCCAGCCAGAGTACAGCCATTGCTATCTGGTTCGACACCCGAGCGAATAAAGAAGGTTGCGAACAGCCGCGGGAGTTCGCAACTCACAACCGAATGAATATTTTTCAGTAAGAGGCTGTTTACAATCCGATCTCGGCGGTTTCGCGAGGGTGCGTCACACACTTACGACCTAGCCGAGCGGCGGTTCGTCCGATCAGACGTTTCGGGCGAGTGTGAGGTACCCGGTGTGGCCGACCGGCGCCGTCGACGGACGCGAGCCGCGGTCGTCGAACTGCATCTCTCGCTGGATCGTTTCGCGCGTGCGAACGTTCGAGAGGTCGACCGCACGAGCCGTTTCGACGACCTCGCGAGTCGACTCGATGAACGGGCTGTAGACCGCGACGAAACCGCCGTCGACCAGCAGTTCGGGCGCGTACTCGACGATATCGGCCGCGTCCCCCGTATCGAGCGTGAGGACGTCGAACGAGGACGGCTCGAGGTCGGTCCCGTCGCCGGTCTCACTCTCGAGGCCGCCGTCCTCGAGGATCGTCGCCAGATCGCCCGTCCGGACGTCGACGGCGTCCTCGACGCCGCCCAGCTCCATGTTCTCGCGGGCGACGTCCGCGAACTCCGGATCGCGCTCGTAGGAGACGACGTCGGCGCCAGCGCGGGCCATCGAGGCCGCGAGGACGCCGGTTCCGGTCCCCGTATCGAGCACGCGATCGCCCTGCGAGACGCCGGTCTCGCCGATCACGAGGCCGACGTCGCGGGGGACCATCGGCGCGCCCGTGCGCTCGAACTGGTGGAACAGATCCGGACCGCGGAGCCGTCGCACCTGAAACGCCTCGCCCAGGTGAGTTTCGACGGTGTCGCCGGGCTGGACGTCCTCGGGAACCTCGAGGACGCCCAGGTCCGTCCCCTGCTCCGCGCCGGGTTCGATCAGGAACTCCCGGTCGCCTCGAACGAGCAGGACGGGGACGCGGTCGTCAGCCGTGGCTTCGTCCGCGGCTGCGTCGGTCTCTGTCGTCGTGTTCGTGTTCGTGTCCGTGTCAGTATCAGTACCTGCGTCCACGTCCGCCGTCTCACCGGACGGATCGGAATCGGAATCGTCGCTCACGTCACTCGAGGGATTCGACCGCCGCGGCGAGGTCGCCGTCGACGTCCTCGAGGGCCGCGCGGGCCTCGTCCTCGCTGACGCCGGCGCGGGTCGCGACGAGTTCGACGTCGTCGTCGGGGATCGCACTGCCGGCGTCCGCGTCGCCGGCGCCGGACGCGCCGGCCGAACCGGCTTCGACCTGTTCCGGAGAGCCGATGACCTGGTAGGTTTCCTGGCCGCGAGCGTCCATCTTCGTGACTTCGGCGTCGTTGAAGACGAGGTCGTACTCGTCGGTTCGGATGATTACCTCCTCGGCGTCGATGTCCTCGACGTCGATTCCCATCTGTTGCATCATCTGTTCCATCTTGCGCGGATTCAGTCCGCCGCCGCCTCCTCCAAACATACGCGACACGTCGCTCCCGGCAACCTTTTACCCTGCGGTCTGGGTCGCCGACCCGCCGCCGGCGCTCACGCCAGCATCGCGAGGCCGAGCAGCGGAACGGCGACGTAGACCGTGTGGTACAGCAGCGTCGACGTACCGACGTGGACGAGATAGCGTCGGCGCGGATACGAGCTCACGCCGGCCGGAATCGCGATCAGGCCGCGACTCCAGGGGATCACGTTCGTCCCGAAGACGGCCACCCCGCCGTAGCGGGTAAACCAGTCGTCGACGCGCTGGAATCGATCCGACGAGGGATCGAGGTCGACGTACGGGATCGACGAGACGATCTGCTCGCCGTACCGTCTGCTGCCGGTGTAGACGACGAACTGCCCGATCACGTGGGCGACCGTGACGAGCACGATGATCGTGATGGCACCGACGTACGTCGGCGTGGTGATGGCGACGTACCCCGAGAGGAAGACGCTCGTCGGAAAGATCTTCCCGACGAGGGCGCCTTTCATCACGAAGACGACGAACAGCGCCGGTAACCCGAGGACGTTGAGCACTGCGAGGGCGTACTCGAGGGAGAGCGTTTCGGGGGACATGGTTGGAGGGGAGTCGAGCCCGGTGGAGGGGATGTGTTTGTGGCTCGAACTGTACGCGATAGTTGTGATATCGAATACATAAAAGTGTATCGTGAGTTTCTGAGTCGGAAATTCGTCCCGTTCGGAGTCCCGAACGAACCAAAGCGGATGACGACGGTGGGATTGAATGGTCGAAGTGCGACGCCGGTCCGCTCAGTTCTCGGCGGACGCCCCCTCGCGGACGTTCACCGCCATCCCCGTCTCGAAGTCAGCGATGGCCTCGGCCGCGAGCTGGGCCGTCCCGACCGCGATCAGTTCGCCGCGCTCGTGGACCACCAGAACCTCGTCGCCCGGCCGGATTTCCTCGCCCGCCTCGAGGACGAACTTCGCGAAGACGTTCTTCTCGTCGCGGACGAACGGCTCGCTCTCGTCGTCGACGACGACCCTGTACGCCGGGTGCGAAAGAACGTCGTGGAGTCGACGGCCGCCCTCGAGGCCGAGCGTAAACCGGCCGTCGGTGCCAAACGAGACGATCCGGCCAGCGTCGGCGTGAATCTGCTCGGGGCGACCGGACGTGGTTCGTTTGACCCGCAGCGATTCCCCGGACGGGAACAGCGCCTCGCCCGCGCCGGCACCGAACTGGTAGTCAGCGATGACCCGTAGCTGTGGGAGTCCGGCCTGCCCAGTATTCGTCCGTCCGCTGTCGCTCGCAGTCCGTTCCCCGTCCGCACTCTCGGTTTCGCCTCGACTCCCGTCCCCGTTCGCGTCGCCAGCGTCGCTCATTGCCCGCCCTTTCGCGCGGCCGGTCGAAAGCCCTTCGACCTCGACCGCGGTCTCGCGGCGATCGACGCTCACGGTCGGCTAACTATCAAAACTGATCACAGCAACGAGATAGCGAACGTTATGGTGCTCGATTCGGTAGTGACGCTACCGAATGGACGTCACGCAAATCACCCTCGGGGTCGCCTTGCTGGTACTCGGTGCCATGACGCTCGCGGGGCCGGCAACCATCGTTTCCGGTCCGGTCGCGTATCTCCTCACGGGTGCGACGCTGGCTGTTACCGGCTACGCGCTGTTGATCGGCCTCTCGCGGAGCCGAAGTCCGAACCGCTTCTGACGCCGACGCTCGACGCGATTGCAACCGCGAGTCTCCGCGGGCGCTCGAGCGCGCTCGAGAGCGAGCGTCGCAGCGACGTCACAACGGCGACGCAGCGACGATAGCCGCCTACAGAAGGAACGTTTCGGGTCGCTCGCCCAGATCGAGAAACGAGTCGGCGGCCGTGATCAGTTCCTCGGCGGTCGAAGACTCGAAGGCCATCACCTCGACGCGGACGCCCTCGTGGCGCAGGTGCGAGCAGAGCCGCGAGAAGTCGCCGTCGCCCGTACAGAGCACGAGCGTATCGATGTGGTTCGCGAGCGTCACTGCGTCCAGACTCATTCCGACGTCCCAGTCGGCCTTTTTCGAGCCGTCGGCGAACGTCTTGATATCCTTGATCTTCGGCTCGAAGCCGATGTCGACCAGCGCTTCGAAGAAGCTCTCTTCTTCGGGTGAGTCCGCGCGGATCACGTACGCGATCGCGCGGGTGAGCTGGCGGTCCTGAACCGCTTTGTCGAGCAGCGCGGAGTAGTCGATGTTTCGGCTGTGGAGGCTCTGTGCCGTATGGTAGAGGTTCTGGGCGTCGACGAGGACGGCGACGCGCTGGCCGGGGTGAATTTCGGTCACGTGCTAGATTGTGGCGGCCGCCGGTAAAAAATCGCGTCGGTTACCGTGCTCGTTTCCGAACGAGTCGCGACCCGCATCGCGCGACGGGCGGATCCGAAACTGACGGGAGGACGGTGACGACGCTGGCCGTGTGAACCCGTGAAAAAGATCGAAACGGACCGGAACGTCGTGGAACGGATTGTATCCGTTCTAGCTGCGGAGTTTCTCGATGCGCTTTTCCGTCGGCGGGTGGGTCGCGAACACCGTCTCGAGCAGTCCGCGCTCGGAATTGAAGATACAGAGCGCAGCCTGCCCGTCGTCGATGGTCGACTCGCGGTTCTCGGCGCCCTGGGAAATCTTCTCGAGGGCGCGGGCGAGCGGGTCGCCGCTGCCGATGTACTGGCGGGCGTCGTCGTCGGCGACGTACTCGCGGTACCGCGAGATGGCCATCACGAGCACCGTCACGAGCATCTGGGCGATCATCGAGAGCACCATCCCGACGATGAAGCCACCGGGGTTGTCCTCGCCGGCGAAGACGTAGACGAAGTAGACGGCGTAGCCGACCATCATCCCGATGGAGCTGCCGACCGTCATCATGAGGACGTCGCGGTTCTTGATGTGGGCGAGCTCGTGGGCGACGACGCCCTCGAGTTCGTCGCGGTCGAGCAGTCGGATGAGTTCCTCGCTGACGACGACGACGCCGTTGCCTTTCCGGCCGGTCGCGAAGGCGTTCGGGACGCCCATCTGCTGGACCATCAGCTTGGGCTTGTCGATGCCCATGTCGCGGGAGAGCGATTCGGTCATCCGGTGGATATCCGCGTACTGGCCGCTCTCGGGCATCTCCTCGGCGCCACGGGTGGCGGCCCAGGTCCCGATCTTATACTGGATGAACGGGAACGTGACCAGCAACAGCAAGACGATCGGCCACGCGCCCGTGCCGAGGAACGCCAACCCGACAGCCCCGACGAACAGGTACAGCGCCGCCAGCATCGAACCGACGATGAACATCCGCACTTTCAGTCCGAAGTCTGTCATAGGCGGGGGTAAGTCGTCACCATGTATAAATTCAGCGGGATATTCGTCCATCGTGACAGGGGATACCAATCATTTTAGAATCGCCAGCCGCCGCGACCCCGGAACGAGTAGAGACGGCTCCGTAACGACAGGCGTGTCAACGCGTGTATATATCGTGTTCCTCGGAGAGGGCCACCGAAGAGCGAAATCCATAAGTCCGTTCCCGCTGAGTGTTCGCCTATGCGTCGCTCCGCTCCCGCCACGGTCAGTGTCGACAGCAGCGGAGCGAGTGCGGTTCCCTTTCCTAAAAAACGCCCGTAAGCAGCGCTCGAGGCGGGCGTAGCGTCCCCGTCTCGGGTGCGATTCGGGCGCGACTGACTCGAGGTCGCCGCGACTGCACTCGAGTCGAAATGCGACAGTCACACGCAAGTACGCGGTACGCGACTACCACACCACGGACACCGACACACACATGACATCCAACATCGACTTCAGCGGCGTCTTCCCCGCGATGTGCACGCCGTTCGACGAGGACGAACGAATCGACTTCGAAACGCTGCAGGCCGACGCCCAGCGACTCGAGAAGGCAGGCGTCGACGGGCTCGTGCCCGTCGGTTCGACCGGCGAATCGGCGACGCTGACCCACGACGAACACGTCCAGGTCGTCGAGGCGGTCATCGACGCCGTCGAGGACGTCCCGGTCATCGCGGGCACGGGCTCGAACAACACCCGCGAGGCGCTCGAACTCTCCGAGCGGGCCGCCGACGCCGGCGCCGACGGCCTCCTGCTCATCTCGCCGTACTACAACAAGCCCGAACAGCGCGGGCTGATCGACCACTACGAGACGATCGCCGACGCCGTCGACGTTCCCCAGATCGTCTACAACGTCCCCTCGCGGACGGGCCGGAACATCGAACCCGACACCGTCGTCGAACTCGCCGCCCACGAAAACATCGCGGGCTTCAAGGCCGCGAGCGGCGACCTCGGCCAGATCGGTGAGATCGCCGAGCGGACGATCGACGAGGACTTCGCGGTCCTTTCGGGCGACGACGCGCTTACCCTTCCGATCCTCTCGGTCGGCGGCACCGGCACGATCAGCGTCTGTGCGAACATCGAACCCGAACTGACCTGCGCGATGGTCGGCGCCGCGCTCGACGGCGACTATACGCGTGCGCGAAACATTCATCATACGCTCGGGCCGCTCTACCGCCACCTCTTCGTCGAAACCAACCCGATCCCGGTCAAGGAGGCCATGGAGATCCGCGGCTACGGCCCGGCCCGGCTGCGCTCGCCGCTTTCCCGGCTCGCCGACGAGTACCGCGACGACCTCGCAGCCGTCCTCGAGGACCTCGAGAACGAGTCGCCTGCGGGCGGCGACGGCGGCGACTCCGAACCCGAGGCCGCGGTGGAGGGTGATCGATGACGGTCGGGATCGGCGTCACCGGTGCGACGGGTCGCATGGGCCAGGAAGTGATCGCCGCGGTCGCCGATCACGACGACTGTGAGGTCGCGTTCGCGGTCAACCGCGAGCCCGACGGCGAGGCCGTCGACGGTGTCGAGATCGAACCCGCCGCCGAGTTCGACTCGCTGGTCGTCGAGCGCGACCCGACGGTCGTGATCGACTTCACCGGCCCCGAGTCGGCTCTCGGCTACGCCGAGGCCTGCGTCGACGCCGACGTCGCCTTCGTCACCGGGACGACGGGCTTCGACGACGACCAACTCGAGTCTCTGGAGGCCGCCGCCGACGAGATTCCGCTCTTGCACGCGCCGAACTTCGCCCGCGGCGTGCAGGCGCTGGTCAACGTCGTCGGCGAGGCCGTCCGGAACCTGCCCGGCTACGACGTCGAACTGGTCGAGACCCACCACAACGGCAAACGCGACGCGCCGAGTGGAACCGCGAACCGACTGCTCGACGAGATCGAAGCCAACGGCGAGTTCACCGAGCGAACCCACGGCCGCGAGGGCGACCAGCCCCGCGAGGGGCCCGAGATCGGCGTCCATGCGCTCCGCGCGGGCGACGTGACGGGCGAACACGAGATTCTCCTCGCGGGCAACCACGAGGAAGTTCGGCTCACCCACCGCGCCGAGGACCGCGGCGTTTTCGCCGCCGGCGCCGTCGACGCGGCGGTCTGGATCGCTGGACAGAAGGCGGGTCGCTACGACTTTACGGACGTGATCGGACAATGAGCGCACTGCAGAGCGACGTTTCGACGCTGTGGGACCGGTACCAGAACGACGAGATCGACGCCGACTCGGCCGGCGAGGACGCCTACGCCACCCTCGAGGAGTTCCTCGACGCCCTCGAGGCCGGCGAGGTTCGCGCCGCCGAGAAACAGGGCGACACCTGGGAGGCAAACGAGTGGGTCAAGCAGGGCATCCTGCTCAACTTCGGCCTCCGATCGATCCAGCAGTACGAACACGGCGGGACGACGTACAACGACGTCCTGCCGCTCGCCGACTCGGGCGAGTACGGCGACCGCGGGAGCCGCAACACGCCCGACGGGACGGTCGTCCGCCAGGGCGCCCACATCGGCTCGGACTGCATCCTCATGAGCCCCGCGTTCGTCAACATCGGCGCCCACGTCGGCGACGGCACGCTCGTCGACTCCTGTGACACCGTCGGCTCCTGCGCCCAGATCGGCGAAAACGTCAAACTCGGCGCCAACACGCTCATCGGCGGCGTGCTCGAGCCGGTCGAAAACGCCCCCGTGATCGTCGAGGACAACGTCTCGCTTGGCGCCGGCTGTCGCGTCACCAGCGGCTTCGTCGTCGGCGAGAACAGCGTCGTCGGCGAGAACACCCTCCTGACGCCCCGAATTCCCGTCTACGACCTCGTCGAGGAGGAAGTCGTCTACGGCGAACTGCCGGCGAACCGCCGCGCGTTCACCCGCTTCGTTGAGTCCTCGATCAGCGACCACGACCTCTTCGAGGGCGGCGCCTACAAGCCCGCCGTCGTGGCGACGGATCTGGAGACGGAGACGCTCGAGGCAACCGAGCGCGAGGACGCGCTTCGCGAATAGAGCGGTCGACTTCGTGAAACGGATTCGACCGTAACCGACCGGGGATTTCTTCGATTTCCGTGGGAGACTTTTTATCGATTCCCGCACTACTGTGAACACGATGAGTAAAACGGCCGAGGCGGACGACCGCGGTCGAATCGTCATCCCCCGCGAGATCCGTGAGAAACACGGCGACCGATATCGTGTCGTCGAACTTGAGGATCGAGTCGAACTGATCCCGCTAAAAGATGACCCCATTCAGGGACTCCGGGATGCCGTCGGCGACGCCTTCGATGAGACATCCATCGAGGAGATCAAGCGAGAGTCACGCGACGTCGCTCGAGACAACGCCGTCGACAACGTAACGGAGTAGGACTCGATGATCTACGCCGACACGGACTTCTTTATCGCGCTGGTAAAAGACGACGACTGGTTGCAGGACCGGGCAGCGAAGGTCGCACTCGAGAACGAGGGTGAGATCTACACCTCACGAGCGACGCTGCTCGAGTTGCTCTTGATCTCGGAGCGGTTCGAGTTCGATCAGATGGAAGCGCTCACCTACGCGCTCGAGATCGCGACGGTCCCCGAAGACGAGGACGTTCTGTTCCAGGCAGCGGACTACATGGAACAAGACGGGCTGACTGCGTTCGATGCATACCACGTCGCCTACGCGGACGAGGACGCCATTATCTCCTCAGACAAGTCGTTCGACGACGTAACGGACGGCCGGATCGCGATAGAAGAGCGTGAACTCGAGTAAACGAGAGCTCGAATCCAAACCCTTGAATTCTCACGCTCACTACGAACGACCAATGACCGAACTCGCGGAGTCGCCGGCCGTTCGCCGTCTCAGTGACTGGGACGCGGCCGCCCTCCAGGAGCTCGTCGACGACTACGGGTCGCCGCTGTACGTCCTCGATCTCGAGCGCGTACGCGAGAACTACCGTCGCCTCGAATCGGCGTTTCCCGACGCGGAGATCCTCTACGCGGTGAAGGCCAACGCGTTGAGCGACGTCCTCGAGGCGCTCTCCGAGGAGGGCGCGGGCCTCGAGTGCGCCTCTGCGGGCGAAGTCAAACGCGCACTGGAAGCCAGCGAATCGGGCGCCGACGTCCACTACACCGCGGTCAACCCGCCCGCGCGGGACCTGGACTGGGTCGTCGACGCGTGGGAAGCGTATCCCGACCTGACGATCACCGTCGGCGCCGAGGACACGATCGACCGACTCGAGGAACGCGGCTACGACGGGCGGCTCTGTCTCCGCGTCAACCCCGGCATCGGCGCGGGCCACCACGAGAAGGTCCAGACCGGCGCGGCCGCGAAGTTCGGCGTGCCCGCCGAGCGTGCCGTCGACGTGCTCGCGGACGCCGCCGAGCGCGGCTTCGACGTCGTCGGGATCCACGCCCACGTCGGCTCGGGCGTCTCGAGCGACCAGCTGGACGACCACCGGGAGTTCGTCTCGCGGATGGGCGACCTCGCCCGCTCCGTCGAGAGCGAAATCGGCGGCCTCGAGTTCGTCGACGTCGGCGGCGGCTTCGGCGTCCCCTACCGCGAGGACAAAGAGCCGCTCGACCTCGAGGCGGTCGCCGAGGCGACCCGCGACGCGCTCGGCGAGGTCGACGCGCGGCTGACGGTCGAACCCGGCCGCTACTTCGTCGCCGACGCGGGCGTCCTGCTGACGGACGTCAACACGGTCAAGGAGGCCCGCGACACCCTCGCGGTCGGCGTCGACGCCGGCATGACGACGCTCCTGCGGCCCGCGATGTACGACGCCTACCACCCGATTCGGAACCTGACGGCCGCCCTCGAGGGCGATGCGGGTGAATCGGTCCGAGAGACGGTCCCGCAGACGATCGCCGGCCCGATCTGCGAGAGCGGGGACGTCTTCTGTTCGGACCGCGACCTCCCCGCGAGCGAGCGCGGAGACGTCCTCGCGATCGGCAACGCCGGGGCGTACGGCTACGAGATGGCGAACCAGTACAACTCACGGCCCCGGCCCGCGTCGGTCGTCCTCGAGAGCGAGACCCGACGCGCTTCGGACGACGGTGACACGGCGCGGCTCGCGCGCCGACGCGAGACGTTCGACGACGTGACGCGACCCGAGACGAACCGATCCCGGTCGGCGGACGGAGACGCGGACGGGAACACTGATGCGGACCGAGAAGCACATAACGACTACGACACTCGATAGCACGATGAGCGTTCCATTCCAAAAATACCACGGCACCGGCAACGACTTCCTGATCATCCACGCGGACGAATACGTCCCCGACCGCGGCGCGCTCGCCGAGCGCGAGTGCGACCGCGAGGACGGCGTCGGTGCCGACGGCATCCTCTATCTCGCCCTCGAAGAACGGTTCCGCCCGCCCCGCGTCATCATGACCCTCGTCCAGCCCGACGGCGCGACGGCCCCGATGTGCGGTAACGGCGCGCGCTGTGCGGCCGACTGGGCCATGAAGAAAACCGGCAGCGACAGCGTCATGATCGACACGCAAGCCGGCACCCTCCGCGCGGACCGCGAGGGTGACGAAATCACCATCGAGATGGGGACGCCCACCTTCGACCCCGAGGAAGTCCCCGTCAGGGCCGACGAACCGGTCTTCGAGGAAGAGATCGACGGCCTCGAGGTTACGATGGTCAACACGGGCGTCCCCCACGCGGTCGCGTTCGTCGACGACGTCGACGACGTCGACCTCGCGACGGTCGCGCCGCCGATCCGCTACGGCGACGAGTTCCCCGCGGGGACGAACGTCACGATCGCCAGCCCCGACGGCGACGGCGGCTTCGACCAGCGCAGCTACGAGCGCGGCGTCGAGGCCGAGACCGACTCCTGTGGCACCGGCGCGGTCGCCATCGCCGTCGTCGCCCGACGGCTCGGGCTGACCGACGCCGATCCGGTCTCCGTCAACCCGCCGGGCGGCGAGTTGCTGGTGAGCTTCAACGATCGCGGAAACGCGACGCTCACCGGTCCCGTCGAACACGAGTTCGACGGCGAAGTGGCCGTCGAGTCGCCGACCGAACTGTAGCCGTGAACGGAGACGACGCCGACGCGACGGCGACTTCCCCAGCGGCCAACGCCGGCGACGGGTTCGACCCCATCGCCTTCCTCGAGACGGCGGTTCAATATCCCTCCCACGAGGACGTCGAACCGATGCGAGGCTTTCTCCGTGAAACCCTCGAAAGTCGCGGCGTCGAGGCGCGCGTCGACGAGGCGGGCAACGTCGTCGCGACCCGCGGGCCGGCCGACGCCGAGACGCACGTCGTGTTGAACACTCACATCGACACCGTCTCGCCCCACGTCCCCTTCGAGCGGGACGCGACCGGTCCGGTGGCGGGCGACGCCGACGCTGGCGCTGACGCCGATTCCGACTTCGGCTCCGCCGACGGCGCCGCAGACGACGTGATCCGCGGCCGCGGCTCCTGTGACGCCAAGGGGCCGCTGGCCGCGCTCTTAGCCGCGTTCTTCGCCGTCGAACCGACCGACGGCCGCGTCACGCTCGCGATCACGCCCGACGAGGAGGTGCTCTCGATCGGCGCGTACGAACTCGTCACCGGCGAGAACTCACCCACGCGAGACGCCGACGCCGTGATCGTCGGCGAGCCCACGGATCTCGACGTCTGTACGGCCGCGAAGGGGCGCTTTCAGGGAACGATCCACCTCGAGGGGGCGAACGCCCACGCGGCCGAACCCGAGACGGGAAGCAACGCGGTCGCGGCGCTCGAGTCCGTTCTCTCCGCGATCCGTACCTTCGACGAGCGCGATGACGCGCCGCCCGCGCATCTGCAACTCGGCGCGGCGACGCTGACGCCGACGGTCGTCGAGGGCGGGGCGGCGACGAATCAGGTACCTGCCGACTGCGCGCTGACGGTCGACCGCCGGAGCGTCCCGCCCGAGACGGCCGACGAGTTCCACGCGGCGCTGACCGACCGACTGGCGCGGGCGGTGCCAGACGACGTCGGCGTCGACTTTCGCTTTACCGACCGGCCGACGCCGTTCCTCGAGGCCTGGGACACCGACCCCGACGCCGAAATCGTCGAGATTCTCTCGAGCGCCTCGGGGGGTGCGGTACGTCCCTTCACCGCTGCGACGGAGGCCTCCTACTTCGCGGCGGACGCGCCGACGGTCGTCTTCGGCCCCGGCGTGCTCGCCGACGAGACGGGCGCTGTCGCTCACGCACCCCGAGAGTACGTCCGCGTCGAGCAGGTCCGAAAAGCCGCGAGCGCGCTCGAGGAGACGCTTCGGACGCTGGTCGAATAGTCGACCTTCCGGGTTCGATCGTCCGACCAACTCCAAGCGAGACCAAACGAGTTGTTTTGCTGTACACTTACGTTCCTGGTTGGCAATAACACGCACGTACTTATGGACGATCCGTGCGCCACTGACGAACTGGTCCCGGCCGAGGGAATCGGAGGGGTCGATCGATCGACGAGTTCCCGGCTCGAGGTGTCCGATGATCGACGCTGACGCCCGCTCGAACGAGGATCTCTCGGTCTCGGTCAGCGACGACGAGGTGGTGATCCGGGCGACGATCGACCGCCCGGATCGGCACAACGCGCTCAACGAGAACGTCATGTCCGGACTGTACGACGCGCTCGAGGCGGCCGACGAGGGGCCGGCGCGGGTCGTCGTCGTTCGCGGCGCCGAGGGTACGTTCTGCTCGGGTGGTGACCTCACCGAGATGGCCCAACTCGTCGACGCTGGCCCCCAGGCGTACCGCGATCAGCTCTCGTCGATTTCGGTGCTGATGCGTTCGATGCGCGAGACCGACGCGCTCGTCGTCGCCGCGGTCGAGGGCTACTGTCTGGCAGGCGGGATGGGCGTGGCGACGGCGGCCGATATCGTCGTCGCGGCCGACGACGCGACGTTCGGCACCCCCGAGAAGGAGAGCGGGCTGTTCCCGATGCAAGCGATGGCCCCGATCATGCGCACCGTACACGAAAAGAAGGGGCTCAAGCTGCTGTTTACCGGCGAGAAGTTCGACGCGGCGACGGCCGACGAACTGGGGCTGGTGAGCGAACTGGTCCCGGCCGAGGCGTTCGACGAGGAACTCGACGACCTGGTCGACACACTGGCGAACAGCAGTCCGACGATGATCTCGATGGGCAAGGAAGCCTACTACCACCAGCAGGGGATGGACTTCGCGGAGTCGCTGGCCTACCTGCGGGAGATGTTCGCGCTGTTGGTGATGAGCGAGGACACCGAGGAAGGGTTGAACGCGCGGCTGATGGACGAAGAACCGGACTGGAGGGTGCGGTGACGATGAAACCCCGAAAGAACGCGGTGACGACGTCGACCAGAACGGCATCGCGAGTACAGCCACGAAACCGACACGCTGTGGCGATCGACGCGGCAGATCCACGACCATGACCATCGAACTGTACGACCGACAGGAGTCGACCAAGGGGAACCACCCGGCGAAACCGATCATCTCGGCGGCGCTGACCGGCGCGCTCACGACCCGCGACCAGTGCGAGGCGATCCCCTACACTCCGGAGGAGATCGCGGAAGACGCGGCCGCCGCCCGCGAGGCCGGCGCCGCCGTCGCGCACATCCACGCGCGCACCGAAAACGGCGCGCCGACGTTTTCGACCGAGACCTACCAGGAGATCTCCGACGAGGTTCGCGAGCGGACCGACATCATCATCAACTTCTCGACCGGGGCGCTGGACGAACCCCTCGAGAACCGCCTCGAGTACGTTCAGGCGGTCCAGCCCGAGATCGCCGCGCTCAACATGGGCTCGATGAACTACGCGAAGTACTCGAACTCCCGCGAGGAGTTCGTCTTCGATATGGTGTTCGAGAACCCCTTCTCGGAGATCCACGACCTGGTTTCGGGGATGAACGAGGCCGGCGTCGCGCCCGAACTCGAGTGTTTCGACACCGGCCACATCAACAACGCGACGCCGCTGTTCGAGGAGGGCGTCCTCTCCCCACCGTACACGGTGAGTCTAATCATGGGCGTCCTCGGCGGGATTCCGGCGACGGTGGAGAACCTGGCCCACCAGGTCCGCCAGTTGCCAGACGACGCGCCGTGGCAGGTGATCGGCATCAGCCGGGATCAGTGGCCGCTGGTCTCGGCGGCGCTCGCGATGGGCGGAAACGTCCGAGTCGGCCTCGAGGACAACTTCTACCTGCCGAACGGCGAGATGGCCGACGGCAACGCCGAACTCGTCGAGGCGGCCGCCGACCTCGCGCGAGGGGTGGGCCGCGAGCCCGCGACGCCCGACGAGGCCCGCGAAATCATCGGACTGGAGGACGGCCGATGAGTTTCGGCGAGACGCCACCCAGCACGGACGTCTTCGCCGACGACCTCTTGACCGGCGAGACGGCGCTGATAACCGGCGGCGGGACGGGGATCGGCAAGGCGCTTGCGCTGGCCTACGCCGACCACGGCGCGGACGTGGCGATCGCGAGTCGGTCGATGGAGCACCTCGAGCCCGTGGCCGAGGAGATCGAGTCGAAAGGCGTCGACGCCTGCGCGACGACCGTCGACGTCCGGGAGCCGGACGCGGTCGACGCGATGGTCGAGACCGTCCTCGAGGAACTGGGCGACCTCTCGATCCTCGTCAACAACGCGGGCGCGAACTTCCTCTCGCCCGCCGAAACCCTCTCGGCGAACGGCTGGCGCTCCGTCGTCGGGACGATTCTCGACGGCACCGCCAACTGCACGTTCGCCGCGGGCGAGCACATGATCGAGCGCGAGGACGGCGGCGCGATCATCTCGATGGGGGCGACGAACTCCGTTCGAGGCGCGCCCTACCACGCCCACTCGGGTGCGGGAAAAGCCGGCGTCCACAACCTGATGCAAACGATCGCCGCGGAGTGGGCCGAGTACGGAATCCGTGCGAACACCGTCGCGCCAGGTGTGATCCGAACCGAGGGCGTCATGGAGGTGATGGGCGAGGCCGTCGCCGAACGAGTGATCGAGGACGACCTCGCGGCAGACCGGCTCGGGACGCCTGCAGACTGCGTCTCCGTCGCGCTCTTTCTCTCGAGTCCGGCCGCAGCGTACGTGACGGGGTCGTACTACGCGGTCGACGGCGGGCAGTTGCTGGCGCCGACCCCGATGTGAGTCGACGACGCGTGATCAGAACAGCACCGTCCCGTGGTACCGATCCCGCTCGGTGCGGCGCTTGTTTTGCAACGTGCGCAGGCGTGCCGCCAGCTGATCGCGGAGGTCGCCAGCGGGCAGCAGTTCGTCGACCTGCATCTTCCCGGCCTGGGCGCGAATATCGATCTGTTTCTCGTACTCCGCCCGCATGCTCTCCTCGAACCCCTCAGCCGTCTCCGGATCCATGTCCTCGAGCTGGTCGGCGAACAGGGCGTTGATCGCGGCGTCGGGCCCCATCACGGAGATCTCCGCGCTGGGGAGTGCGAGGGTGGCGTCGGGATCGAAGGAGGGGCCGGCCATCCCGTAGATCCCCGCGCCGTAGGCCTTGCGCGTGATCGTACAGATCTTCGGCACCTGCGCGTTCGAGGTCGCGTAGATGAACTTCCGGCCCTTCTGGAGGACTCCCTCGCGCTCGACGGCCGAGCCGACCATGTAGCCCGGCGTGTCACAGAGGTAGACCAGCGGGATGCCGAAGGCGTCGCACTTCCAGACGAAGTCGGCCCCCTTCTCCGCGGAGTCGGGGAAGATCGCGCCGCTTTTGACCGCGGGCTGGTTGGCGACGACGCCGACCGGTCGGCCATCGATGCGGCCGAACCCGGTGACCAGCTCCGGTGCGAAGTCGGGTTTGAGCTCGAACCAGGAGTCGTCGTCGACCAGCCGGGCGATGACGTCGTGGACGTCGTAGGCGGCGTTTGGCTCCTCCGGGATGATCGCGTCGAGTCCCTTCGGATTGGCTCCCGGCGGGGCGGGCTCCCGCGTCGGCAGCGGCGCGTCGTGGCGCTGCGGGAGAAAGCCGAACAGCTCCCGGACCGAGTCGGCGGCCTCGCGTTCGTTCTCGACGACGAGATCCGCGCTGCCGGACTGGGTGGCGTGGATCTCGGGACCGCCGAGTTCCTGCATCGTCGTCTCCTCGCCGGTCACGGCCTCGACGACCCGCGGGCTGGCGATGGCCATCCCGCTGATCTCCTCGACCATGATCAGGTAGTCACAGAAGACGGGCGTGTACGCCGAGCCCGCGATGTTGGGGCCGTAGAGGACGCCGATCTGGGGCACCTGCCCGGAGTGGATACACTGATTGTAGAACATCTTCCCGCCGCGGTAGCGGTCCATGTGGGTGTCGCCGGGCTCTCGGTCGTCCAGGTTCAGCCGCGCGCCCGTCGAGTCGATCAGCCGGAGGATCGGCGCGCCGGCCTCCGCGGCGCGCTCGGCCAGCCGAATCTCCTTTTCGACGCCCATCTGTCCGAGCGAGCCCGCCTTGACCGTGTAGTCGTTGGCCGCGAAGAAGACGGTCCGGCCGCGGATCGTCCCGACGCCCGTGATCATCCCGTCGGCCGGCAGCTCGCCGTCCGCGTCGTGGCGGGCGAACGTACCGTCCTCGTACTCGATTTCGTCGAAGATCATATCCAGCCGATCGCGGACGAACACCTTTCCCAGCTCCTCGATCTTCTCGTGGCCGCGTTCGGGGCCACCCGAGAGGATCGACTCGACCTCCTCGCGCAGTTCCTGCTCGCGGTCGGTGACGACCGCATCCTCCCAGCTCCCCTCGCCGGCGGACGCGATCGATTCCCCGCCGTCGGTGACCAGTTCGACCGAACGTCCGAGGTGTTCCGACAGCGCGGTCGCGATCGCGCGGGCAGTCTCCTCGTCCGGCGTGGCGTCGAGAGTGACCTTCATGCGCTCACCCCGGCTCCGTCGTGCCGTCGGATATCCCGTTGCATAGGGAGATTATTGGTAGCAAGTGTCAAAACCGTTCGGCCAGTTGCTCGAGTTGAACGCAGTTTCCGTTTCATGTCATGGTTAACCATAACAATATTGCACGTCCCTAGCGACGATCTGTCATGGACTACGGTGAAACCGAGGAACACGAGCTGATCCGCAACAGCGTGCGTGAGATCGCCGCCGACTACGACCACGGCTACTGGCGAGAACACGTCGAGAACAAGACGTTCCCGGAGGAGTACTGGGACGACCTCGCTCGAGACGGCTGGCTCGGCGTCACGATCGACGAGGAGTACGGCGGCGCCGGCCTCGGGATGCTCGAGATGTCGATGGTGATCGAAGAGCTCTCTCGCGGCGGCGGACAGGGGGGCGTCATCTTCGTTCTCACGCCCGTCTTCGGCGGGATCAGCGTCCAGCGCCACGGCACCGAAGCGCAAAAAGAGCGGATCCTGCCGGCGATCGCGAACGGCGAGATGCGCTTCGCGATGGGACTGACGGAGGCCAGTGCGGGGACGAACCTGCTGAACATCGATACGATCGCCGAGCGCGAGGGAGACGAGTTCATCCTGGACGGCCAGAAGATGTGGATCAGCGGCGTCGAGAACGCCGACGAGATGCTGCTCGTGACCCGCACCAGCGAGTACGACCCGAGCAACCCGACCCACGGTATCACGCTGTTTCTCGTGCCCAACCCCGCCGAGCAGGACGCCATCTCGCTGACGCCCCTCGAGGTCGAGGTGCCGTGGTTCGAGACCCAGTATCAGGTCGATATCGACGACCTGCGGCTCCACGAGGACCGGATTCTCGGGAGCGAGGACGGCGGGCTCTACCTGCTGTGGGACACGCTGAACACCGAGCGCATCGGCGGCGCCGCGAGCGCCGTCGGCGCCGGGCTGCGCGCGACCGACCTCGCCGTCGAGTATGCGAACGATCGGTCGGTGTTCGGCCAGAAGATCGGCGGCCACCAGGCGATTCAACACCCGATCGCCGACGCCTACTCGGAGGTCATGTGCGCCCGCGAGATGATGTACAAGGCCGCCTGGAAGTGGGACAACGGCGAGGACGCCAGCGCCGAAGCGAACATGGCGAAACTGCGCTCGAGCGAGGCCGCGACCTACGCCGCCGACCGGGCTCTCCAGACCCACGGGGGCAGCGGCTTCTCCGCCGACTACGAGATCTTCGGTCTCTGGGCGAACGCCCGGCTGCTCCAGACGGTGCCGATCACCAACGAGATGGTCAAGAACTTCCTGGGCGAACACGAACTCGGGATGCCGCGGTCCTACTAACCAACCTCTTTTCCCGGGGGCATCAGCTGGCGTCTACGACGCCAGCTCAACCCCCGTCTGCTCACGGGCGCGTAGCGCCCGTTCTCACGGCTCGCGGGACCTCCGGTCCCGCGCTGGCAAAACCCGTTGATGCCGTCAGAACGCGTCGCGTTCTGACTGCCAATCAGAACCGTACGCGGTTCTGATGATGCCAAAAGGCCGACGGATCGGCCTTCGGCCTCACCGTCGGTGTCGTTCGAAAGAGCGCTTGCGCTCTTTCGTGATGCCGAGAGCGCTCGCGCTCTCGTAGCAAAACGCCTCGCGTTGCTCGGCGTATGCGAGTTTAGAATGACACCGTGCCGTGGCGCGTGCTGTCGGCCGGCCGAGCAACTGCGAGGGCGGCCGATACCATCACGCGAGGGATGAGAACCGCAGCGGACGAACGCGGCGCGTCGCGCCGCGAGGAAGCGAGGACCGCAATCGGCTGGGGAGGACGTGGCGATCCCCAGCGCCCACGATAGCAGAGTCACCGTACTCTGTCTTCGGTCACCGTGACAGCCGCGTACGACGTCCGGATGCGTCGAGGCGGAGCGTCACCTCCGCGTTGCGGTGTACAGCAGCGCGATCAGCAGGGCGATCACCAACACGAACGATAATACGGTGACGATCTCGAGCCGTTCGACCGTGTCGACCGTTCGCCGTCGGATCAAAATCGATGTCGGTCGGTGCACCACCCGTCAGCAAGACGCTACGTCGTCACAGCTCTTCGTCGCTGGACTCGAGCGACCCCTCGAGTCGCTCTTCGACTTCCGCCTCGAGTTTGAACCGCTGGACCTTCTGGGTCGCGCTCCGCGGAAGTTCGTCGACGACGAACACCCGTCGCGGGTGGGCGTAGGTCGCGACGCGCTCGAGGGCGAACGACCGGATCTCGTCCTCTGCGAGGTCGGCGTCGGGTTCGGGGACGACGAACGCCACCGGAGCCTCGCCTTTGACTTCGTGTGGGGCGGCGACGACGGCGGCCTCGGCGATATCTGGGTGGTCGTAGAGGGCGTCCTCGATCTCGGCCGGATAGATGTTGTGTCCCCCGGCGATGATCATGTCGTCGGCGCGGTCGACCATCCAGAAGTAGCCGTCCTCGTCGACGCGGGCGATGTCCTCGGTGTAGAACCAGCCTTCGTCGTCGAAAACCGCCTCGTTCTTCTCGGGGCGATTGTAGTAGCCCTCGAACACCGTCGGGCCACGGATAGCAATCTCGCCCGTGACCTGCTCCTCGTCCTCGAAGTCGATGTCCTCGTCCGGGTATGGCTCGAGTTGCTCCGTACTGATCCGCGTCTCGCGGCTGTCGGGGTCGACGAGTCTGAGGTCTACGTTCCGGAGCACCGGGCCGATACAACCGGCGGACTTGCGAACGCCGCGAGCGGGCTCGACTGTGCCGGCGGGACCGGTCTCGGTCATCCCCCAGCCCTCGACCATCGGCACGCCCCAGGCTTCTTCGATGGTCCGACGGGTGTCGTCGGCCAGCGGCGCGGCCGCACAGATGACGTCCTCGAGCGAACTCAAATCGTAGGCCTCGGGGTTCTCCCGGTACTCCTGCCACATCATCGTAAACAGTGCGGGGACACCTGCGAAGTTAGTGACCTCCTTTTCCGAGAGCGTCTGGAGGAGCATCTGTGGGTCCGGGCGCGGCACCATGTGCATCGTCGCGCCGTTGTAGAGGAAGGTCCCCTGGATGGCGTTGAGCGCGTAGATGTGAAACAGCGGCAGGACGAGCGCGATACTGTTGTCGGGATCGACCGCGATCCCACCCTTGGCGTAGGCCTCGATCGTCGACAGCAGGTTCTCGTGGGTCAATAGAACGCCCTTCGGTTTGCCGGTCGTCCCCGAGGTGTAGGGTTGACAAACCACGTCGTCGAACGCCCGCGGGACCGTCTCGAACTCCGTAGCGGCGTCGGCAACCGCCGCGGAGTAGTCGATGACGCTGTCGTCGGTAACCGCCGAGACGTAGACGTTGGACACGCCAGCCCGCTCAGCGAGGTCCGTCGGCGGAATGATCCGTCCGTCGTCGGTGTCCATCCCACCGGCGAGCAGCGGCGAGGCGATCATGTGGTCGACGTTGCCGTCCTCGAGGACGAACTCCAGCGTGGACGGATCCATCCGAAGGTTCAGCGGCACCGGAATCGAACCGGCCTTGATCACCCCGAAGTAGGCTTCCGGAAACTGGTCGGTGTTCGGGATGTAGAGTCCGACGCGGTCGTCGGGTTCGACGCCGTTGTCGACCAGCACGTTCGCGACGCTGTTCGCTCGCGCCTCGAGATCCCGAAACGACGTTTCGGATCCCATGAACGACAGCGCCGTCTTCTCGCCGTATCGATCGGCAGCCATCGTCGGCAATGCACCCATGTGTGTCAGCCGTTCTCCGTTGTGGTACTCCATATCGCGATTGACAATAACACCCAATATGGTATAAATTATCGTTATGGATCTACCAGTTCGACACGGGAGAACTCGGATCGCCGCTCGGCGGCCAGAAGCGCCTCGGGCACAGGCAACGTCGATGTCGATGTCGACGCTGACGCTGACGTCCGTCGATCCGTCCGGCGAGCTACCACCGTGTGGAGATGTAAAGAAGCACGATCATGCCGATAATCGCCACCACGAACAGGGCAGCGGTGGCGATCTCCGGAAAGAGCAGGTCGACTATCGAATCGCTCATACGCGTCCTTGGCAGCACCCGCCCAAAGCGGTGTTGATGTCGTTTTCGGTACCGGTCCGGTTGGGCTACACCCTCGCTGCGTGGGAACGCAAACCGCCCCGATCGCACGTTTTTTGTCGGCAGTGACTAATCTACGCGACACGCACGTGTCTCCGCTCTCCGCCGCCGATACCGACGTCGTCGCCACCGCGATCGAAGCGCCAGCAGCGCTCTCGAGCCTCGAGGCGAGCCTGTCCGGCCCGCTCGGAATCGCACTCGGCTCGACCGCGCTCGCCGTGACGATCGGCGTCGTTCTCCTCGCTGCCGCCCCGACGACGGTCCGGTCGGTCAACGACGAACTCTCGCGGTCGCCGGATCGCACCCTCGCGGCCGGCTTCCTCGGCTTCTTCGGCGCGCTCGTGGTCGCCGCGGGCCCGCTGATGGCCGCGACGCTGCTCGAGCACCCGCTCGTGACCCCGTTTGCGATCCTCTCGGTTCCGGGGTTGCTGGCGTGGGGACTGCTGTGGGTCGTCGGGGGCTGTCTCGGCGCGATCGCCGTCGGCGACCGCCTCGTCCGACGGCTCGGGATCGGCGGCGAGTCGCCGTCGCTCGGCTGGGGGATCGCCGGCGGCGGCGTCGTCCTGGGTGCGAGCCAGGCGGTCCCGGTCGTCGGAGCGCTGGTCGCGATGGGCTGTGCGACCGCCGCAACCGGCGTGTTCCTGCGTCGGCGGTTCGACGTCGACGGACGGCTCTTCGACGGCCCCGAGTCCGCGCCGACTCCGACCGCGACGCCGACGCGCTCGGCGACGGCGCCGGCGCCGTCTCCCGCACGGTCGCCGGGACAGACGGCCGGCTGGGAAGCCGACCGCTCGAGACCGACGGACGGCGTGTGGGAAGAGAGCGCACAGACAGGCGACGCTCGAGCCGGCGCCGAAACGAGCACCACCCGCTGGACGGCTGACGGCGACGGTCGAACGGCCGACAGCGACGATTGGACGGTCGACGATTGGGAGTGGGAGACTGACGACAGTGGCGAGGATAAGGGGACGGATGAGAACGAGAACGAGACTAAGGACGCTCGGTCGAACGACGAGTGGACGAAACGGGGCAAGGACGGCGAGGCGGGAAACCGGCGCTGACGGGCTCGAGGGGCGAGTCGAACGCGGACGACCTCAGGCGCCGTCGAGGACGGAGAGTTCGGGTCTCAGGCGTACGTCAGGTAATTCGAGAGGTAGACCGTCGCGTTGTACAGCCCGTGGATCAACGCGGGGACGAACAGGCTGTTCGAGAGTTCGTAGAGCACGCCGAAGTAGAGTCCGAGCATTCCCACCGTCCCGAGGCTCACGAGCACGGCCCCGAAGTCGTCGCCCATGTAGACGGGCAGGTGCACGATGGCGAAGACGAACGAGGCGACAACGACCGCGACGGCCGTCGGGAACGACTCGCCCAGCCGGGACTGGATCACGCCCCGGTAGAGCAGTTCCTCGCCCGGGCCGGTCAGGAAGATGGCGATCGGAATCGCGACCAGGAACAAGACCGGATACTCGCGGTTTTCCTCGATACTCGAGTGCGTCTCGCCCTCGCCGCCGGTTCCGAACGGGTCGACGAGTTCGATGAACGCGTGGTAGCTCGTGAGGACGACGAACGCGCCGACGAGGCCGAAAACGATCCAGGCGAGGTCCCACACCGTTGGCTTTCGAATGCGAAGAAACGAGAGCGCGAACTCGAGGTCGAATCCGTTCCGACGGACGATCAGGTACGTCAGCGCGAGTCCGGCGGCGCCGACGACGTTGAACGCGACGGAGCTGCCGATCTGGAGGATCGCCGCGGCGTCGTAGCCGAGCGCGAGGGTGTGAAGTTCGACGCCGAGCGTCGCAGCGAAGCCGGTGAACCAGCCGCCGAACGCGAGGGCGAGGCAGACGGCGACGGCGCGACTCCGCGACCGGACCGACACCGCGATCGAACGTCTCGTGGACACAGACGCCGCTAGTCGTTCGTGATAGAAGTAGGTACTGACACGTCCGCGCATTCGACTCGAGACTCGAACCTGGATTCTGCCTCCCTGATAACCGGGTCGGGAGAACGAAACCCGGCGCGACTACTCGAGGTCGTCCACCAACTCGCCCGCGACGCCCGTATAGCCAGTCGGCGTCAGCGCGTGCAGTTCCTCGCGGACGTCCTCGTCGACCTCGAGGTCGTCGAACATCTCGCGGAAGTCCTCGAGCGAAACGTCCTGGCCCCGGGTCACGGCCTTGACGCGCTCGTAGGCGTCGGCCTGGCCCTCCCGGCGGAGGATGGTCTGGACGGCCTCGCCGATGATCTCGGGAGTCGACTCGAGGTCCTCGCGCATGACCCGCTCGGTGGGGACGACCTTCGACAGGCCCGCCTGCGTCTTCCCGTAGCCGATCAGGCAGTGGGCGAAGGCGGCGCCGATGTTGCGCTTGACGGTCGAGTCGGAGAGGTCCCGCTGGAGGCGGGAGGTGGTGACGTAGTCGGCGAGGAACGTGAGATCCGAGTTCGCCTTCGAGAGGTTGCCCTCGCTGTTCTCGAAGTCGATCGGGTTGACCTTGTGGGGCATCGTCGACGACCCCGTCTCGCCCTCGACGGCCTCCTGGCCGAGGTAGCGGTCGGAGACGTAGAGCCACATATCGAGATCCAGATCGAGGAGCACGTCGTTCGCGCCGCGGAAGGCGTCGAAGACGGCCGCGAGGTCGTCACACGGGTTGACCTGCGTCGTGAGCGACTCGAACTCGAGGCCCAGTTCGTCGGTGACGAACGCCTCGGCGAACGCCGACCAGTCGACGTCCGGGTAGGCGGCAACGTGGGCGGCGTAGGTCCCGGAGGCGCCGCCGAGCTTGCCGCTGAGTTCGTCGGTCGCCCGTCGGATGCGCCCCGTCGCGCGACCGAGCCGAGCGGCGTAGACGGCCATCTCCTTGCCGAACGTCGTGGGCGTCGCGGGCTGGCCGTGGGTGCGGGCGAGCATCGGGAGGTCGCGGTACTCCCTGGCCAGTTCCGCGAGCGCGTCGCGAACGTCGTAGAGTTCGGGCAGCAGCACCTCGTCGACGGCGTCCCGGACGAGCAGCCGGTGAGCGAGGTTGTTCACGTCCTCGCTGGTCAGCCCGAAGTGGATCCACGGCGAGGCATCGCTGTCGTCGTCGAGGTTGTGCCGGAGGAAGTACTCGACGGCCTTGACGTCGTGGTTGGTCGCCTCGAAGTCGGCGTAGCCCTCCGTCTCGAGCGTCTTGATCAGGCGGGCGTCCTCCTCCGCGAAGTGCTGGTAGAGCCCGCGCAGTCGCTCTCGCTCGTCGCCGTCGATCTCGAGGGGCGTCGCCTCGAGGTCGGCCAGCGCGAGCAGGTACTCGACTTCGACGCGGACGCGGGCCCGCATGAGCGCGGCCTCGCTGGCGTACGGCGACAGCGGTGCGGTCCGGTTGCTATAGCGGCCGTCTAGCGGCGAGACGGCGTACAGGGCGTCGGTATCGGTCATTGCGCGACTCTTCCGGCACGCGGTGCAAAAACGTATCGAAGTTACGGTCCGGCGAAGCCACGAGCATGCATATATTCGGCTCCCGTCTCGGAAATACTGTCGTAGTAATGCATTGTCGTGTATAACTCCGGGACCGAGACCGCAACCACTTTGCCTCTCGCGGGCGGCCCTACGCTCATGACGCGAATCGCCGGGCTGGCCGGTAACCGGGGGCGCAACCTACTGAACATCGCCGATCGAGCGCCGGGCGGGGTCGAACTCGCCGTCGTCCTGACGAACGACGCGGACGCGCCGGTCCTCGAGGCCGCCGCGGAACGTGAGATTCCGACCGAGACCGTTCCGCAGGAAGACGGAATGAGCCGCAGCGAACACGAGGAGGCCGTCCTAGAGGCCCTCGCGGAGTACGAGTTCGACCTCGTCTGTCTCGACGGCTACATGCGCATCCTCTCGGATACCTTCCTCGAGGAGGCCCCGACGACGCTCAACGTCCACCCCTCGCTGCTCCCGTCGTTCCCCGGCATGGACGCCTGGGGCGACGCGCTCGAGGCGGACGTCTCCGTGACGGGCTGTACGGTTCACGTCGTCACGGACGCGACCGACGAGGACGGCGAGGTCCTCGAGGAGGAAGTCGACGCCGGCCCGATCGTCACTCAGGAGCCGATTCCGGTCTACGAGGGCGACGACGCCGACTCGCTGAAAGAACGGGTCCTCTACGAGGGCGAGTTCCGCGCCTACCCGCGTGCGGTGAAGTGGTTCGCCGAGGGTGTGGTCGACGTCGATACGGACGCCGGCACGGTCAGCGTCGACGCCGACGTCGCTACCGTGGGCGACGACGACCACGACGGACTCCCCGCGCGTCGACTCGTCTCGAGCGACCGCGTCGACACCCTCCGCTACGGGGAAAACCCCCACCAGGACGCCGCCGTGTACGCCGACTACACCGCAGACGAGGCCAGCGTCGTCCACGCCGACCAGCTCAACGAGGGTGCGAAAGCGCTGTCGTACAACAACTACAACGACGCCGACGGGGCCCTGAACCTCATCAAGGAGTTCGACGACCCCGCCGCCGCGGTGATCAAACACACCAACCCGGCCGGCTGTGCGACCGCCGACTCCCTGTCGGCGGCCTACGAGAAGGCCCTCTCGACGGACCCGATGAGCGCCTTCGGCGGCATCGTCGCGCTCAACCGCGAGTGTGACGCCGAGACCGCCGAACTGATCATCGACTCCTTCAAGGAGGTGGTCGTCGCCCCCGGCTACACCGACGACGCCCTCGAGGTGCTCTTCGAGAAGGACAATCTCCGCGTGCTCGACGTCGGCGAGTTAGGCGAGCGCACCGAGCGCTTCACCGAGAAGCCCCTCGTCGGCGGTCGACTCGTCCAAGAGCGCGACCTGCAGTCGATTTCGGTCGACGACCTCGAGGTCGTCACCGAGCGCGAGCCGACCGAGGCGGAACTCGAGTCGATGGTGTTCGCCTGGCAGACGCTCAAGCACGTCAAATCGAACGGCATCCTCTTCGCCGACGGCACCGAGACGGTCGGTATCGGCATGGGACAGGTCTCCCGCGTCGACGCGGTCCGGCTCGCGTCCATGAAGGCCGACGAACACGCGGAGGGCAAGGACGCCGAGGGCGCCGTGATGGCGTCTGACGCCTTCTTCCCGTTCCCGGACGGCATCGAGGAGGCCGCGAAGGCGGGCATCGAGGCGGTCGTCCAGCCCGGCGGCTCGGTCAACGACGACGACGTGATCGAGGCCGCGGACGAACACGGCATGGCGATGGCGTTTACGGGGCAGCGGAGTTTTAGACACGACTGAGCAGCGCGAAGGAGTGTCTAAAGCTCGAAAGACGAGCGGAGCGAGTCTTTCGTTGTTTCCGGCACGATTGAACGGCCGCGAACGAAGTGAGCGGCTTTTTGGTCGAGAAAAAGGTCGATGCCGCGATGGCGTTTACGGGGAAGCTCGAAAGACGAACGGAACGAGGCTTTCGTTGTTTTAGACAGGATTGTTGGAAGCGATCCCGCCAGCGTTCACGCCGAGAGCACCGTCGTAGAACGCACCGATACTGGCGGTAAGACGGCCATACGACTTATGATAGTTTGATAGAAAATCACCCCTGATGCAACGAAGAGCGGTACTCGGAACGTCCGCCGCGGTCCTGGCGGCGCTGGCCGGTTGTAGCGAAACGAGCGAAGAGTCGGAAAACGGAGCCGATGACGGTGACGGAGCCGATGAGGGGGCCCACAATGGTGACGAGGAAGAGCTGACGCTCGAGACGTTCGACTATCCGGAAGGGGTAAGCGAGGACGGGTTCGACAGTGACCTAGCGAGCGTACAGGAGGCCTATCTCTCGGAAGCCGGATCGGTGACGGTGACTCGAGAGCAGACGTTCGAAATGGGCGGTCACGGAGCGGATCCCTCGGTAGAGACTGCCGAGATAGAGGGAGATCAAGCGCTACTGTCGACTGAGCAGGGGGGTACAGCCCTGGAAATATGGGTCGACTCGATGAGCGAGGAGGATCCGGTTCTCCTCCGCAGTGACGACGGGTCGAACGTCCGGTATCTGGCGAGCGAGCACCTACACGAGATCGTCGACGACGCAGACGGAATCGCCGCGCTCGACGCGATGGTGAACGCCGCATCGTTCGATGCAGCCGAACTCGATGACGACGACGATACGCCGGTCGTGGTGTTCGAGTCGGCCGAACTGACTGACGAGGAGTCGCTTCGAGACCTCGAACACTTCGACGAGTACGACGCGTTCGATGCGAGAGCCACGGTATCGACGGACGCCCTCGTCGAGTACGAGTACGAACTCGAAGGGGCGGCCGGTGATCAAATGGCGGAGTCAACCGAGACGATAACGGTCGAGGACGTCGGTGAGACCGATCTCGGGGAGCCCGAGTGGCTCGACGAAGGACTCGACGACGCAGTCGAAATGACGATCGAGCTGACGGATGACGAGTCGGCGATCGCACTGACGATGGAAGGAGGTGAAACGATCCCGGAGGGTTCGTTTGTCCACCTCCATGCTGATCGATCCCTCGACGGTATCCTCGATCAGGACGTGTCCGAGGGAGAGACGCTCTACCTCTACGGCGATGGCGAGGAACTTCGCACGGCGGTCGACGAGGAACCCGAGACAGATTCGACGTTCGACGACCAACACTTCTTTGTCTCGGTTCACCTCGAGACCGGTGCGCTCGCCTACGAGGGCGAACACATGACGTTCGGCGCACCCTGAAATCGAGTCACCGATTCCTCTGCTTTTCGGTCGAGTGCGAGACGAGGAGCACGGTTCTTCGGGCGAAGCGCTCCGTGAGGCCAGAAAACGAAGTACGAATTTCGAAATCCGCAATTCAGTCGTCCGCGGGGACGGCCGTCGAGGCTCGCTCGTCGGCCATCGCGAGCACGTCGTCGAAGAAGTCGAGGGTGTCCTCCGGGCCGGGGTTGGCCTCGGGGTGGTACTGACGGGTGATGACGTCGTGGACGACGCCGTCTAAGCCTTCGGGCGTGTCGTCGTTGACGTTGATCTGCGTGACCTCGAGGTGGTCACCGGGTTCGGCGACCGTGTAGCCGTGGTTCTGGGTGGTCATAACGACCTGTCCCGACTCGAGGTCGAGGACGGGCTGGTTGACGCCGCGGTGACCGAAGGTCATCTTCTCGGTCGAGCCGCCAAGCGCCTCGGCGACGATCTGCTGACCGAGACAGATGCCGGCGACGGGGGTGTCCTCGACGAACTCCTGGACGAGGCCGATGGCCTGCTCGTAGTTGGCGGGGTCGCCGGGACCGTTCGAAATGAACAGAATATCGGGATCGATCGCGGCGACGTCATCGGCGGCCGCGTCGTAGGGAAGGACGTGAACCGTCGCATCGCGGGCGACGAGCGAGTCGACGATCGAGCCCTTCGCACCGCAGTCGACGAGCGCGACGTCGGCGCCGTCGTTGTCCGCGCCGTAGACGGTCTCCTCGTCGACGCTGACCTGCGCGCCGATGTCGGTGTGTTCGCTCATGCCCTTGCAGGCCTCGAGTTGCTCGAGGGCGTCCTCTTCGGTGACGTCCTCACCGACGGCGATGCCACACTTCATCGCGCCCTCGTCGCGGATGTCGGTGACGATCTCGCGGGTGTCGAGGTGGTCGACGGCCGGGACGCCCTCCGATTCGAGCCACTCGGCGACGTCCGCGGTGAACTCCTTTGCCAGCGCGGCACGCGGGTGGACGCGATCGTCCTCGAACCGCTCCTCGCGGACGCCGTAGTTGCCGATCAGCGGGTAGGAGAACGTCAGGATCTGTTCCTCGTAGGATGGATCGGTCAGACTCTCCTCGTAACCCGTATACGCCGTCGTGAAAACGAGTTCGCCGCGAGCCGTTCCCGGAGCACGACCACGACCCTCGATTACGTGGCCGCCCTCGAGTGCAACGTACGCCTGTGTCATTACGATCTACGTATTGGATCGACCGGCATAAGTGTTGTCTTCGAAGCTGAGTTACGAATTTCGTAATCGGTAAATGTGAGTCACACGTACTCACGCATCTCTATGGACGAGCTGGACCGACAGATCCTCGATATTCTTCGGCGAGACGCCCGAACGCCGTATACGGAGATCGCCGACGAAGTCGAGACGAGCGAGGGGACCGTCCGCAACCGCGTCGAGCGGATGATGGACGAGGACGTCATCGAGCGCTTTACGATCTCGACGCGGACGGGCAACGTCAAGGCGATGATCGAGATCAGCGTCGCGGTCGACGTCGATACGAAGGCGGTCGCCGAGCGAATGGCCGAGTGGGAGGAGGTCGACTTCGTCTGGATGGTCTCGGGCGAACAGGACGTCGTCCTCGTCGTCGACGCCGCGGACACGCGCGGGGTCAACGGACTCATCACACAAGCACGCGATCAGGAGGAGGTCGTAAGTACGAAAACGCGGCTGATCCTCGACGAAGAACTCGGCTGACCGACCGTTTCAGACCGATCCCGACGCGGTACCGGCGACGATTCCCGTCAGTCGACACCGCACGCGTCTCGAGCGATCGCCAACGGTCGTCGGTCAGTCGTCGTGTGGCACCGCGACGACGGGACAGTCCGCGTTCAACAACAGTGACTGGGTGATACTCCCGAACAGCGCCTGGCCTAGTGGGCGCCGCTTGCGACCGCTGACGACGATGTACTCGGTGTCGTGTTCCGCGGCGTAGTTCCGAATCACTTCCGCGGCGTCGCCGACGAGCCCGACCGCCTCGTACTCTTCGAGCCCCTCGACCTGTTCGGCGGCCTCGACGGCGACGTCGGTCGCCCCGGCCTGGGCGCGCTCGACGATGAGTTCGGACGGCTTGCCGTCGTACGCGCGAAGCGCCTCCTCACCGACGTCGGTAAAGTCCTCTCGAGCGTCGACCGTCGGATCACCGACGTGAATCACGTGCAAGTCGACGCCGTAGCGATCGGCCAGTTCGTTCGCCTGTTCGATGACGGCGACCGCTCGGTCGGAGCGGTCGACCGCCGCGACGATGGTCATACGCCCTTATTGGGGAGCCGACGATTTAGAACTGCGGGCCCGCGAGACGGTCACGCGACCGAACTGACTTCAGCGCTGTCGAGTGGAGTTCGTCGAGTCGAGACACTCTGTCGGCGCCAGTGTCGAATCCAGAGTACTAAGCAGAATCTGTCGACTTGTTGTATCGGTTGTACAGCGACCGACCGGCGTCGACGACCTTCCAGGACGGGTTGGTTCCCCGCTCCCAGTAGATGTTCGGGATCAACTCGCCCCCGAACTCCTCTTTGAACTGGAACGCGCCGTCTTCGAAGTCCGCGCCGCCGCCCCCGAAGTCGTAGGTCTCGTACCCCTCGTCGATCGCCCACTGGAACAGGTAGTCGTAGAGCACCTCGGAGGCGTGATACTGGAAGTACTCGGAGGGAACGCCCGCGAAAAAGCCGTGGACGGTGTCTTGTTCGTCGTTGAGCAGTTCGAGAAAGCCGCCGGCGTACTCGCCCTCGACGTAGAGCTGGAGGAGCAGGATTCGATCCTCCATCGCCCGCAACTGTTCGAGGAACTCGAGGGGGTAGACCTTCGCGTCGATATCCTTCATGTGTCGCTCGTACTTCTCGTGGAAGCGCGAGAGTTCCTCGTGGGTCAGATCGGCTTCGACGATTTCGTGGTCGGTCTCGCGACCGCGTCGGATCGCGCGGCGCTTCGAACTCGACATGTCGTCGAACAGCTGGTCGTACCCCTTCTCCAGGTTCATCACGAAACGGCCGCCGACGCGACTCGAGTCGTAGCCTTTGGCCTCCAGATAGTCGTTGTATCGCAGGAAGTCCGTGTTCGAGGCGCGAATCTCGTGAACGATCGTGCGCCGATCGCAGAGTTCGGGTACCGCCTCGAGGATCAGCGAGAGCGAGTCGGTGACGTCGGTCGTCAGCAGCGGCCCCCCGAAGCCGGGATAGATCGACGTCAGGCGGTAGAACGGTGTCTTCGGTAGTTCGACGATGAAGTTCGGAAAGAGACCGATCGGGTTCGTATCCTTCTCGACGACGAGGTGTCTGGCCGGATGACCGAGGGCGTTCTCGATCGCCTCGAGCCACTCGTAGCGGTGGAAGACGGTCCCGTTGTCGGCGCGCTCGACGACGTCGTTCCACCGATCGCGGTCAATCGCCCGAACCGTGTTCAACACGTTCACCTCGAGACCGGAGTCGGTGTCCGCCACCGTCTGTACGGTCCCGGCGGTAGTTACCTCTCGGTTCGAGTGAATGTTGCCTGTCGCTTGTTTAGCCATCGGTCGTCTATTCGGTGACGTGCCAGCACGACGCGGTTAAGTTATTCCTGCTTACAGCCGTTTGCGGCCGTAATTATCAACGAACTCACCACTGTAGGACGCTCATAGTGACTCGCCGTGTCACGGTTCGGCTATCGACCCGTCAGCCGCAAGCGAACGCGATGTGACGAAGGAAAACGAACGGTGACGGTCGAAACGATCGACGGATGAGACTCGAAACGATTCCCGTGAAGAGAGAGGAAGCCATACTCGGACCCTGTTGTTCGACGGCTTACCCGTTCGAACGGCGCGCGTCGAGGCGATCGATCGCCGTCCTCGGCCGTGCTAGCACGTCGTCGGGGTACTTTCGCTCGTGAATCTGTCGGTAGAACTGACGGAGCAGTTCGTCGGCTGGACTGTTCTCGACGCGCGCTTCGACGCGACCGTCGCGAATCGCGTCGACGATCGACGCCGGCGTGAGCGTCTCGGCGTCGACCAGCGTGTACGCTCGTCCGGCCTCGAAGGGAAAGTGGGCGTCGCTTCCGGCGACGATCGGAACGTCGCGTTCGGCGGCGATTTGCTCGACCAGCGGTCGCGTGCGCGGGTGTTTCCCGTTGATCTCGACCGCGTCGAAGTCGACGTCGGCGAACCGCTCGCTCGCCACCTCACTGTTGCGGTAGGGGTGGGCGATGATCGCCACGCAGCCGCGGTCGTGGGCCAGTTCGACGACCTCGGCGGGCGTGTACTCGAGTGGGACCGTCTCGGTCGGCGGATCCGGGCCGATCACGAGGACGTGTCCGTGCGTGGTCGAGACTTCGATGCCGGGAATCGAGACGACGCGCGACGACGAAAACCTCGTACAGTAGTCGTGGTTCGTCGTCGCTACGCCGTCGATGCCGCGTCGCTCGAGGGCGCGAGCGACCAACCGGAATCCGAGGGGATCGAACCGGTCGCCGAGGCGGCGACGACCGTGGAAGAATCGCGTGTGCGCGTGGAGATCGACGGCGAACATATCTCAACCATCGTGAACGATGGGCTTTGTTCTTGCTACATCGTTCACGGCGCCCTCTCGGAGAACGTGGCGGCTGGTGCGTACGCCAGACGGGGCTTTTTCGCCGAGCCGGTCTGGTTCGAGATATGTCCCATGCCCCGGAAGACGGTGGGAGACGGGAGGACGGACCGAATTCTCGTCTGCAGTCGGTCGGCGACGGGTATCAAACCGATCCGGACTGATACTGCCGGACAGACCGAGTTGACGATCGGTCGCGCGACTGCGGTCGTCGCCGTCGGAGCCGACCGCGACGTCGCGACCGACTGCTCACTGACTGCTGTCCAACAGTATGGCACGGTGATAGTCGGACGGCGATCACCAGGACGTGGAAATCGGAGTCGAGAGCCGTCGCGAACGAAACGACGGGACGCGCCGAGACGATACTGGTTTGAGGATTCGCTCCGACTGTGACGTATGAGCACGCCTCGAGACGACGACCTGCACGAGAACGCCGAACAGGACGTCATCGCCGTCGACGCGGACGACACCGAACGCGAACTCGTCAACCGACTCGAGGCCCACACCGGCGACGGAATCCGCCACCGGGCGTTCACGTCGCTCGTCTTCGACGGCGAGGGGAACATCTTGCTGGCCCAGCGAGCCCCCGACAAGCGCCTCTGGGGAACCTACTGGGACGGCACCGTCGCCTCCCACCCCGTGCAGGGCCAGAGTCAAAAGGAGGCCACCCGGCAGCGACTCGAGGAAGAACTGGGGATCACGCCCGACCAGTACGGCGACCTGCGCCTAACCGACCGCTTCGAGTACAAGCGTTACTTCGAGAACGCGGGCGTCGAACACGAGGTCTGTGCCGTCCTGAAGCTGACGCTGACCGACCGCAGCCTCGAGCCCGACGAAACGGAGGTTGCCGGACTGCTGTGGGTACCCTACGAGCGGCTTCACGAGAACCCCGAGTGGTACCGCCAGCTCCGGCTCTGTCCGTGGTTCGAAATCGCCATGCGTCGCGACGTCAGCAAGCAGTAGCGGCCGGCCGAGACACCCCGCCGTCCGTCGGCACGGACGAACGCACGACCCATCGCTTTTTCGAGATATGGTAACTAGAGACAAGGTTTATAATCCACCCGTTCGTAGCCTGGCGTGAGGACCGATAACACAGGTCCGTGTGACGTAATGAGTTCCCAACCACCGGAAACCGAGACGCAGGAAGTCAGCCTCTCCAGAGACGAGCAATGGGTCGTTCATGCAACTCTCGCCGACTATATCGACTCGGCTATCGACGCCGACGAGACGCCGCCGTCGTGGACACTCGAGTTGCTCGAGGCGATCGAGGCCGGAGACGGCACCGAGGAACTCACCGACCGACAGGCGCGACGGCTCGCGGACGCGATGATCGACTATCTCGGCCGCGAAGACGCTCCCGAGCGCGATTGCGTCCACGGATCGGACGTCGTGGACCAACTCGAGGACGGACTCGAGTCGAAAGTGTAATCTGCTAACTGGCGGCTTCGAGATCCGTTCGCTCTCGTTTTTCGACGATATCGTTCTGACAACGGAGGCGCGTCTCCGGCCGCTCAGGGACGGGTCGTTCCCCAGACGGCCGCCAGTGCGAGAAACAGCGCGGGGAACAGCGGGAAGATAATCAACGCGAAGCGATAGCCGACCGCACCCGGCGGCCAGAGAGTGACGATGATCGGGGCGACGATGAACGTCAACACGATCATTCCGACGACGACCCAGCCCCGCCAGTCGAACTCGCGATCCGCTTGTTCGGGATGGATCGGTCGCTCGAGCCAGTCGTCGTCGGACGAGTCAGTCCGCTCTCCGTCGTCGTCGAACGCGGCCGGGTTGTGAACGTAGCCGCCGTCGTCACTCGAGCTCACAGACGACGGTTTCGAGGGAATGGTAAAAGCGTTCACGGTTCGACCCCACGACAGTCCGTGGGTCAGCGTGCGCGCTTGGTCAGCACTCGCTGTCGGGTCTGACGACCACCTTCCCGAACCCTTCGCGGTTTTCGATGATCTCGTGGGCCCGCGGCGTCTCGCTCATCGGCAACTCCTCCCGGATCGCCGGCTCGAACGTGCCGTCCCAGACGAGTTCCATCACGTCGTCGACCTGGTCGGGCGTCGCCATCGTCGAGCCGATGATCTCGAGTTGGTTCCAGAAGATCCGCGGAATGTCGGTCTCGGGGTTACCGCCGCCGGTTCCGCCACAGGTCACTAGCCGGCCGCCCTTGGTGAGACTCGCCAGCGAGTCCTGCCAGGTCGGCGCACCGACGTGTTCGACAACGACGTCGACGCCGCGGCCGTCGGTCTCCTCGCGGACCCAGTCCGAGAAGCTCTGCTCCTCGTAGTTACAGACGTGGTCGGCGCCGTGTTCGCGCGCGTAGTCGAGCTTCTCTTCGGTGCTGCCGGTGGCGTAGACCTCCGCGCCCGCGTAGTCGGCGATCTGGAGCGCCGCGTGGCCGACGCCGCCGCTCGCGCCCAGAACGAGCACGGACTCGCCGGCCTGGAGTTCGGCCCGCTCGATCAACATCCGCCAGGCGGTCTGGAAGACCAGACAGCTCGAACCGGCGACCGACCAGTCGACGTGCTCCGGGACGGGAATCAGGTTGTCCTCGGAGATCGCGGCGTACTCGGCGTGGATCCCGTCGACGTGCTCGCCGATGATGTGGAATCGCGGATCGAGCGTGGGGTCGTCCATCCGCAGGTCGCCGACGCCTGCCGAGAGTGCGACGCGGTCGCCCTCCTCGAAGCGCGTGACGTCTTCGCCGACCTCTTCGACGACGCCCGCGCCGTCGCTGCCCGGGATGTGGGGCATCTCGAGGTCGAGTCCGGGAATCCCGCGGCGGGTCCAGATGTCGAGGTGGTTGAGCGCCGCGGCCTTCACGTCGACCAGCACTTCGTCGCGGCTGACCTCCGGATCGGGGAGCTCGCCGTACTCGATGACGTCGGTGTCGCCGTGCTCGGTGATTTTCACAGCTTGCATAGTCGGGTATGACGGAAACTCGGGTGTTAACAGTTGGCCTACCAGCACGCTAGTCACCCAACCGGCCCAGGAAACTGACCTGATAGTTCGAGACCGGTCGCGTCGATGTGTACTGTGTTGATCAACGGTACTCGAGGAGCGCGGACGACAGGAGACCAGCGTTTACCTGCTGGCGGTCGAACGGGCCAGCATGAGTGAGACGGATGCGGACGGAGCGGCGGCCCCCCGAAACGGGACCGACGAACGGACGGAATCGAGTGCAACCGACGAGCAGACGGCGGACGGCGACCGCACCGCGGAGGGAAAATCCCTCGGGGTCGGCGTCGTCACGATCGCCACCGAACGGCGACTCGAGACCGACGCTGCGGGCGAGACGATCGCCACGGCTCTGAAGTCGGCCGATCACGAAATCGTCACGCGAGAACACATCGGCAGCGACCACGACCGCATCCAGTCGATCGTCTCGCGGATGATCGACCGCGGCGACGTCGACGTCGTACTGACGGCCGGCGCGACCAGTATCGAACCGAGCGACGTCGCGATCGAGGCCGTCGAGCCGCTGCTCGACAAACGGCTCACGGCGTTCGGCGAACTGTTCACCAGACTCGTCTACGAGGCCGTCGGCACCCGCGCCGTCGCGGCGCGAACGGTCGCCGGCGTCGCCGACGGAGTGCCGGTGTTCTGTCTCCCCGGAAACGCCGACGCGTCGCGACTCGCACTCGAGAACCTGATCCTCCCGGAGGTCGCCTACCTGATCGACCTCGCCCGGGCGGACCTCGACGGCGACAGGTGGGCGGTCGCCGGTGACGAGGACGAGAACGGAGCCGGTGACGACGGCCGAGCCGATACCGACCAGAACGGAGGCCGGTAAGATGGGGGAAGCCGACGAGAGTGACGACGTCGACGCTGTCGGCGCCGCCGACGCCGACGACAAAGCGTCGATCCGCCAGCGCGTCTGGGACGACCTGGAGGAGAGCGGCGACGCCCGATTTCCGTTCCCGCCCCACGGCCGAATCCCGAACTTCGCGGGTGCCGACGAGGCCGCACGCCGTCTCGCCGACCAACCGGAGTGGCAGGAGGCGACCACCATCAAGGCCAACCCCGACGCTCCGCAGCTACCGGTTCGCCGGCGCGCGCTTCGCGAGGGCAAAACCGTCTACATGGCCGTGCCGCGTCTCGCCGACGAGCGGTGTTTCCTGCGGCTCGATCCCGACGAACTCGAGGACTACGACGCGGCGACGACGGTTTCGGGATCGTCGAAACACGGCGTGCAGGTCGGGCCCGACGCGGTCGACGAGATCGATCTGATCGTCTCCGGGAGCGTCGCGGTGGGCGTCAATCGATCCGCGGAACCGGGAGACGACGGGGCCAACGCGTTCGGAGGCGGCCGGATCGGCAAGGGAGAGGGCTACAGCGACCTCGAGCACGCGATCCTCTACGACCTCGGGCTGATCGACGACGAGACGCCGGTCGCGACGACGATTCACGAGCGCCAGCTGATCGACGACCCCGTTCCGACCGACGACCACGACGTTCCGATGGACCTCGTCGTCACGCCCGAGCGGACGTACCGACCCGACGAGCGCGAGGGACCGACCGGCATCGACTGGGACGCGCTGTCCGAGGAGCGACTCGAAGAAATTCCGGTGTTGAAGCGGTTGCAGCCGTAGCACGGGACGACCGCGTGCCCGTGTGACCGCGATCGGTTGGACGAGAGCCGCGGCTACTGATACGTTGCAGTCGAGAGACACCGCGGCTGCGCCCGGGTGAAAACGGCGCCGAGGCGCGCGAGAACGCGCCTCGAGAATGCCACCCGCAGGGTGGATCGCAGACTGGTGCAGGTCCGGATCGGATACGGTGTGGCGGTGGTGGGGGAAGGGTGCTGTGGGTGGGGTTGCTGGAAGTCGCGGGAACAGGCGGTGGATGCCGTGGGGTCTGCCCGTCGACCTCCATCTGAGTAGTGGGGCGACTCCCACTTCAACGCCGGCGATGGTACGAAGGCTTATGTCGAATTCGTGCGAGTTTAATTCGCGTTTACCCGACGCAATACGCCCTCGAGAACGTTTATCACGCCGGATCTGGTCGAAACGAGCGATTTCCGGGAGAAACGTCCCAACGAACGGGCATCCCAGCCGCTAGACGGCGTCTCAGCTTCGGCGCCGACGAACGGCCGACCGTCGGCTCAGTTGGCCAGTTCTTCCGCGACGATCGACGACGACATCAGCGCCGGATCGATCGCGAGATCCAACTGACCTTTCACGAACTCGGGTGCCGAATCCCGAGCGTAGACGACGGTCCGAATCTCGTCGGCGAGATCGCAGACGATCGGAATCGTCGTCGCTTGCCCGACGTCGGTCAGGACGTAGAGATCGGCCTCGAGGACGCCCGCCTCCTCGAGGGCGGGCCGGGAGACGACGCCCGTGAGTCGGGCGACGTCGGCGCCCTCGGCCTCGAGGGCGGCGGTGAGCTCGTCCTCGTCGGGACCGACGACGATCGCGCGCAGACTCATTCGTACTCGATCGTCGCGGGCGGTTTGTGCGTCACGTCGTAGACGACTCGGGCGACGTTCTCGTTCTGGCCGGTGATCCGGGACTGGATGCGCTGGAGCGTCTCCCAGTCGATCTCCTGGGCGCGGGCGGTCATCCCGTCCCGGCTCTCGACGGAGCGGACGGAGACGATCCACCCGTGAACTCGGTTGTCACCCTTGACGCCCGTGGCCTTGCCGACGACCGCGGCGAGGGCCTGCCAGGGCTCGTACTCCTCGAGTTCCTCCTCGACGACGTGACAGGCGTGGCGGGCGACCTCGAGTTTCTCCTCGGTGACCTCGCCGATGACGCGGACGGCGAGTCCGGGGCCGGGGAACGGCATGCGCTCGGCGACGATTTCGTCGAGGCCGAGGTGGCGAGCGACCTCGCGCACCTCGTCCTTGTAGAGGTCGCGGACGGGTTCGACGATGCCGTCGAAGTCGACGACGTCGGGGAGGCCGCCCACGTTGTGGTGGGACTTGATGCCGCCCTCGCTCTCGATGCGGTCGGGGTAGATCGTCCCCTGGACGAGGTAGTCCGCGTCGGCGTCTTTGGCCTCGCGCTCGAACTCCCGGATGAACTGCTCGCCGATAACCTTGCGCTTTTCTTCAGGGTCGGTGACGCCCGAGAGCGCCTCGAGGAAGCGGTCCTTGGCGTCGACGATTCGCAGCGACTCCATGTAGTCGAACGTCTCTGCGATCTGGTCGGTCTCGCCCTTTCGCATGAGGCCGGTGTCGACGTAGACCGGGGTGAGTCGGTCGCCGATGGCCTCGTAGGCGAGTGCGGCGGCGACCGAGGAGTCGACGCCGCCCGAGAGGGCGATGACGGCATTTGCGTCGCCGATTTCGTTGTCGATCTCTTCGACTGCGTCTGGAACGAACGTGTCGGTGTCTACCATCAGTGGGTTACCTCAGTTTCGGTGTCTGCATCGGCATCCGCATCCGCGTCCGCGTCGTTGCTCGAGTCGTCGTTCGTACGCTCGCGTTGCGCGAGAACGGCATCGACGAGTCCGAGGAACGGCGGGCTCGGCTGGCCGGGTCGCGACGTGTACTCGGGGTGGAACTGCGTCCCGAAGAAGAACGGGTGGTCGTCGAGTTCGAGGATCTCCATCCGGTTGCCGGCAGTGCCCGAGAACGTCAGCGGCTCGTCCTCGAAGTCGTCGAAGTACTCGGGGTTGACCTCGTAGCGGTGACGGTGGCGCTCCGTACACGAGGTGTCGTCGTACAGCTCGTACGCCAGCGTCTCGGGTTCGATAACGGTCGTGTGCTCGCCGAGTCGCATCGTCCCGCCCATGTCCTGGACCTCGTACTGCTCGGGCAGAATGTCGATGACCGGATGCGGCGTGTCCTCGACCATCTCCGCGGAGTGGGCGTCCTCGAGTCCGAGGACGTTCCTGGCGTACTCGACGACGGCCATCTGGAAGCCCAGACAGAGGCCGAGGAACGGAATATCGTTCTCGCGGGCGTAGCGGACGGCCTCGATCTTGCCCTCCGAGCCGCGCATCCCGAAGCCGCCGGGGACGATGATCCCGTCCATGTCCTCGAGTCGGCCGTCGTGAGCGTCGGCCATCTCGTCGGCCGACACCCAGTGGACGTTCACGTCGACGCCGACCTCGAAGCCGGCGTGTTTCAGCGACTCGTGGATCGACATGTAGGCGTCCTCCAGGTCGTACTTGCCGACCAGCGCGACGTCGACCTCGCCGTCCTTGTCGGTCGTGACGATCTCGCGCCACTCGTTCGCTCGCTCTCCCTCGGGCAGGGCCTCGTCGGCCATCCCGAAGTGCTCGAGGACGTACTGGTCGAGTCCTTCCTCCTCGACCATCAGCGGGACGTGGTAGACGTCTTCGACGTCGGGGTTCGAGAACACGGCCTCGGTCGGAATGTCACAGAACAGCGCGATCTTCTCTTTCGTCTCGGGGTCGAGTTTGTCCTCGCAGCGACCGACGATGACGTCGGGCTGGAGACCGATCGAACGAACCTCCTTGACGCTGTGCTGAGTCGGCTTCGTCTTCTGCTCGCCGTTTTTCGAGTACGGAACGAGCGTGACGTGCGTAAAGAGGACGTTCTCCTCGGGTTCCTCGTGGGCGAACTGGCGCAGCGCCTCGAGGTAGGGCATCCCCTCGATGTCGCCGACCGTGCCGCCGACCTCGATGATACAGACGTCGGTGCCTTCGGCGGCCTCCCGAATCCGCCGTTTGATGTCGTCGGTGATGTGGGGGATGATCTGGACGGTCTTCCCGAGGTAGTCGCCCGCACGCTCCTTCTCGATGACGTGCTGGTAGGTCTTCCCCGTGGTGATGTTGTGATCCGAGGTCATGTCGATGTCGAGGAACCGCTCGTAGTTCCCCAGATCGAGGTCGACCTCGCCGCCGTCCTCTAAGACGTACACTTCCCCGTGTTGGTACGGGTTCATCGTTCCTGCATCGACGTTCAGATACGGGTCGATCTTGACTGCGGTGACGTCGAAGCCGGCGTTGGTGAGGAGCCGGCCGGTGCTCGCGGCCGTGATCCCCTTGCCGAGTCCCGACATCACGCCGCCGGTGACGAAGATGAACTTGTTCCCCAGGGAGGGGTCATAATGAGTGTCCGATTCCGTCGGCATACCGAGTGTGAGCGCGACCGGTTGAAAACGATTTCGGGAACGGACCGCCACCGAGAGACGCTGTCATTCTCGCGCGTGACAGGTTGTCACCGAGTCGCCCCGTCGCTGAGTCACCCCGTCGCCACACCGACTCGCCGTCCGCCGTCGACGTCACGAGGACGGATCGTGGTCCTGGACGTCGACGACCGCAGCGTGCTCGAGTCGTTCGGTCCCGCCGTCCAGTCGCAACTGAATCGGGCGTCCGGGGAGGGTCGCGTACTCCGTCCCGCCGGCGTCGTCCGCCTCGCCGTTCTCACCGTCCGTCTCGTCCGGCGCCTCGAGGACGGAGAGGGCGGTGACGCCGTCGACGGTGACGGAACGGCGCTGGATCGGATCGTCGTCGTACTCGACGGTTTCCCACGTCTCAGCGCCTAACTCGTCGACATCGACGCCGAAGTACGACTTCGGATCCTGGTCGACCGCGTCTTCGGTCTGTGACTCACCGGTCGTCCGGTTGTCGTCGAACTGTACCTCCTCGTGTTTGTACTGATAAAGCTGGACGAGCACGGCGCGATACACCACCGGACGCGTGTTAATTGTTTCAGGGGAATACACAAGGTCGTTTCCAACACCGTCCGAACCATCCGTCAGGTCCCGTCTCGCGGGAGACCGCCGGACGCACTCAAGTGCTCGCCGCGACGGGAGAGGAAGACGAAAACCCACTGCGAGGCCGCGAGCACGACGAACGTCGCGGCGCTCGCGAGAAACAGGGGCGACGACTCGACGACGAGGCTGTAGAAGATGCCGACGCCGAGGACGACGTACGACACGACGAATATCCAGACGATCCGGTACATACGACAGACACGCTTCGAGAGACGATAACGGAATCGGCCGGGTTCGAAGAGTGCACGAATCGACGGACGAAACGGACTGGGAAAGCAACGCCCGACCAGCGGTCGAGTCGGAGCGACGGTCGGCTACTTGCCCCAGAAGGGATCGCGGCTGCGCTGGTTGTCGAGGTACATGTTCAGCGCCTCGAGTTCGTCGCCGGGGATCTCGTCGGCCAGTTCCTGCTCGAGAATCTTCGCGTGTTTCTCGGGGATCTCGATCCAGAGTTCGTCGTCCTCTTCGATCTGGCGGCCGACCGTGGGGCCGTCGATGGCGACCGAAACGCGGTTGCCCGCGCGGGCCTCGTCGACGTCCTCGCCCTGTTCCTGAATCCCTTTGACCTGTCCGACGCGGTTTGGCTCGTTGCCGTCGAACTTGACGACGTTCGCGTTGTTCTGGATCGTCCCGGCGTTTACCTCGACGCCGACGACCGCGGGATCGTTCTGGCGGAAGGTGTGATCCGGCAGGATTCGGAACCGAGCGGGTCGAGAGATGTTCTCGAGGATGGTATCCTGCTGGGCCTTCTCGATCCCTTCGACGTGGTCCTCGTACTCCTCGATGAGCTGGTAGATGACCTGGTCGGTAAAGACCGTCACGTCCTCGATCTCGGCGCGCTGTTTGGCGTCGCTCAACACGTCGACGTTGAAGCCCAGAATCGCCTGTTGTTTCGGATCCTCGGCCGTCGAGGCGACCGAGATGTCACGCGGCGCGACGTCGCCGACCTCCGCGCGGACGATCGGCACCTCGGCTTCGTCCAGGGCGTCGGCCATCGCCTCTAAGCTACCGAGCGTGTCGGCTTTGACGACGACCCCCTCTTCGGCGGTGTCGACTGCGATATCGGCGAGTTCGGCCTCGACCTCGCCGACGACCTCGTCGAGACTCCGATCGCGGACGACGCGAACCGGCGCGCCGGCCATCGCGTCCTCGAGTTCGGGCGCGGCGACCTTGATCCCGGCCGCGGCGCCGACCTCGTCGACGTTTTCGAACCGGCTCTCGGTTCGAATTTCGGCGAGCGGGCGGGGCTGAAGCAGGGCGCGAACTTCGGTGACGATCGGATCGTTCTGGCCCCCGACGACGAGCGTGTCGTCCTCGCGGATCGTCCCGTCGTAGAGGACGATGTCGACCGTCTTTCCGAACCCTTTCTCCTCTTTGACCTCGAGGACGGTGCCGACGCCCGGTCCGGCGACGTCGATCTCCATCTCCTCTTTCATGTAGCGCTGGGAGAGGCCCATCATGACGGTCAGCAGGTCGGGGACGCCCTCGCCGGTCATCGCCGAGACGGGGACGACGCCGACGTTGCGCTGGAAGTTCTGGACGCGCCAGTAGAGGTCGGCCGAGAACCCTTCGTCGGAGAGGTTGCCGATGATCTCGTAGAGGCTTTCGTCGAGTCGCGAGCTGACGCGGTCGGTCTGTGCCTCGTAGGTGTCGTTGATCGGCGAGTCCTCGTTAACCGACCAGCCCGGAACGGTGTCGATCTTGTTCGCCGCGACGATAAAGGGCGTCTGCGAGCGTTTGAGGATGTCCAGCGCCTCGAGCGTCTGGGGCTGGAAGCCGTCGTTGACGTCGACGACGAGGATGGCGATGTCGGCCAGTGCACCGCCGCGGGAGCGAAGCGTCGTAAAGGAGTGATGACCCGGCGTATCGATGAAGAGTAGGCCGGGCAGGTCGAAGTCGTCCGGGTCGACGAGCTCGCCGGCGATCGAGGAGATGATATCCAGCGGGACGGCCGTCGCTCCGATGTGCTGGGTGATCGCGCCGGCTTCGCCTTCGATAACCGCGGAGCCGCGAATTTTGTCTAGGAGACTGGTCTTGCCGTGATCGACGTGTCCGAGGACGGCGACGATCGGCGTCCTGAGAGATGTGTGGTCGCGCGTATCCGTATTCGACATGGTGAACCACCGAGAAGGTCTTATCTAAGGCGTCGGTAGAGCGGTAGTTAAACCCATCGTCATCCGCGTCCGCGATCGGGCGCCACGGGACACGACGGCCGGTCGAGCGCGCACTCGAGTCGACGACGCGAGGGTCGACCGCCCCGAGTGGGAGACGGATACTCGTCGCGTTCCCCGAGGATTTTAATACCGATTAGTAAATACGGGTATGCATGAGCGATATACTCGCTGAGAACCTCTCGGGGAAAGCCGTCATGGGTTCCGACGGCACTGAACTGGGACTGCTCTACAACATTACGATGGACCTCAAATCCGGCCAGCTTCACGACCTCGTCATCGAACCCGACGACGAGCTTCCGTCTCGAGCGGTCGACTTCGACCGCGACGACGCCGACCGCTTCCTGGTCCCCGTCAACCGCGTTCAGGCGGTCAAAGACTACATCGTCGTTCAGCGCTAACGGTATGTACGTTCTCGACTCCTCGGCGTTTATTCACGACTTCCACACGACAGAACAGACTGCAACGATCCCGCTCGTCCGCGAGGAACTCGAGGACGAGAGCGCCTATCGCTTCGACGCGATGGAAGGATCGGGGATGCACATCCACATTCCAAACGAGGACACCACCGAGAAGGTCAAACGGGCGGCCAAGGAGTCCGGCGATCTGGACGTCCTCTCGGATACCGACATCCGCCTCGTCGCCGCGAGCTTCGAACTCGACGCGACGCTCGTGACCGACGACTACGCGATGCAAAACGTCTCGGAGAAGCTACACGTCGAGGTCGAAGTGATCGCCCGCGACGGCATCGAAGAACAACGTCACTGGCACTACCAGTGTCAGGGCTGTGGCCGTGAGTTCGACGAGCAGAAGGACCGCTGTCCGATCTGTGGGTCGGAGCTGGCACGCAAGAATCCGTCGTAGTCCCCTCGAGACCGCCACCGTTCCGCGGTTGGTCGTTCACACGAGGACCAGCGCCACGACGACCGCGTTGTATCCGCCATGGACCAGCGCCGGCACCAGGAGGTTATCCGTTCGCTCGTAAACCGTCCCGAGAATCAGCGAGAGCACGAACAGGAGCGAGAGGCTCGCGAGGAGTTCACCCGCGCCCGCGGTCGCGTACGCTGGAATGTGAACGAGCGTGAAAACGACGCTCGTCGCGACGACCGCCCCGTAGCGAGAGAACGGCTCGTAGAGCGATTTCTGGATGACGTTTCGATACAGCAACTCCTCGGCCGGGCCGACGATCAACAGCATCGCCGGAATCACGACGAGCAGCAGGTCGGGGTTCTCGAGGATGTCCTCGGTCAGCGAGTGTTCCGACCCTTCGATGCCGGCGTAGCTCATGAGCGACGACATCCCGACGTTCGCGCCGAGGATCACCACCAGTCCGACGGCGATCCAGCTAATCGTCCGCAGAGTCGGTCGCTCGAGGTCGAGAAACGAGCGGTCCCGTTCGCGGAACGCGAGGTAGCCGAGCGAGACGGCGGTGAGACCGACGCCCATCGCGAGGTAGTTGATGACCGTCCACTGAAACTCCGACAGTTCGCCGAAGACGAGCTGGGCCGGCAACGCGAGTAACGCACCCGCAGCAGACAGGCTCAGGAGTCCAACCGCCGCGAGAATCGAGACTTCGATCAGCCACCTCGTCCGCTGAACCAATCCCTGGCCGGAGATGCCAGCGGATTCAGCGACCGCGGCGCTAACGGCACCGATGGCGACGAAAAACGCAAGAAAGAGCGTGGAGACCGACCACCCGAGCCCGGGTATCGAAATCGAACCGGTCGATCCGAGCGCGATCACGTAGCCCGAAAGCGCGACGACGGCGAGACTCGAGCCGGCGGCGACGGCGCCGCCGACGCGTCGCCCGAGACGGTCGTCTCGACGGGCGAGAAAGGCGCCGGCTGCGAGCAACGCCGCGACCGCGGCCGCGACGACGGCGACGTCGTCGACGCCGCTCCCGATCGAGAGGGCGAGCGCGACGAACGCGACGACCGAGAGGGCGGTACCCACGGCGGGGACGGTGGCGGACGAGACCGGGACGCCGTCGTCGGCGTCGGCGGCCCGCGCGGTATCGCTCATGTCTACTCCTTCGAGCGCGTCCCCATAGGCGAACCGAAAGCGGGCGACCGGCGACCGGAATCGGGTGGGCAGGGCATCGCCTCGAGCAGCGTGTAGGGGTTCTCGATGACCGGGTTGCGGGTACGGACGACGAAGCCGGCGCTCGAGCGCTTCAGCTGAATCGCTCGACCGGTCGAGGAGAGTCCCGAAGACGGCTTACCGCTCGATTCGAAGCGCCGTCTTCTCGGCGACGGCGTCTGCCTCCTCGAAGTCCCCGCCGCCTAGCAGGCCGCGGGTCGCCTTCTTCGCCCACTCGACGGCCGGCTGTTCGAAGGTGTTCACGCCGTAGAGTTCGCCGGCGAGCACCGTCGCGGCCTCCATCCCGTACAGCAGCCCGCCGAGTTCGTACTCGTCGACGCCCTCGAGTTCGATCCGGACGTTCGGCCGCCCCGCGGCCGCCAGACTCGCTTCGGTGGCCTCGAACTCGGCTTCGAGCAACTCGCCGAGACCGGTACCCCCGAGATACGACAGGTCCTCGACGTCGGTCTCGGGAATCTCCCGATCCTCGAGGTCGCCCGGCGAGACGAAGGTGACGAGCTTGTCCCGCGGCCCGGCCCGGTAGAGCTGTAACTGGGAGTGCTGGTCGGTCACGCCGAGGGCGCGGGCGGGCGTCTGGCCGAGGTCGTCCTTGCCGAGGCTCTCGGCCCACAGCTGGGCGAACCACTCGGCGTAGGTCTCGAGCGACTCGGCGTAGGGGACCATCGCGTTGACGCCGGCGCCGCGCTGGTCGAGCGCGTAGGTCGTCGCGCCGTAGGCGTAGGCCGGACAGTCGAACAACGATCCGGAGAGCGTCTCGGCTTCGGCGGCCGCACCCTCGAGGAGCGCCTCGAGGTCGTGACCGCAGACTTCGGCGGCGACGAGCCCGACGGCCGAAAGCGCCGAGAACCGGCCTGGGACGCCGTCGGGGACCTTCAGCGACGGCAGGTCGTGTCGATCGGAGAGCTCACGCAGCGGGCCGGCCTCGCCGGTGGTGACGATCGTGCGCTCGGTCCAGTCGACGCCCGCTGACTCGAAGGCCTCGCGAACGACGAGGAAGTTCGCCAGCGTCTCCGCGGTCGTTCCCGACCGCGAGACCACGTTGATCGCCGTGTTCTCCAGATCGAGTCGCTCGAGATGGCCCGTGATCCACTCGGGATCGACGTTGTCGAGGTAGATCGCCTCGGTGTCGCTTTCGTCGGCCAGCGCGTCCGTGATGGTCGCCGCGCCGAGGGCGCTCCCGCCGATGCCGACCGTGAGTAAGGCGTCGGCGTCGGCGACCGGCTCGACGGCCGATCGAATCTCGTCGGGATCGGTCCGCCGTGGCAGATTCAGCGCCTCGTAGCCGTGCTCGGCGTTTGCCATCCCGCCTTCGATACGCTCGTGAGCGTCCGCGACGTGTTCGTCCAGGCGCTCGAGAGAGTCCTTCGAGACGCCCGGCGACGCGACGGATGCCAGCGCGTTCCCGATGTCGACGTTCATAACCGAGAGAGCGACTGCCGGGGTCAAAGAAGTTCCGTCAGCCACCCACGAGTACACTCGTGGGCTTTCGCACTGTTGTCGCGTGATGCCGCGCGCAGCGGGTCTCGATGGAACCGTCGAAACGAGCCGAATACGGCGCTCACAACCGACGTGACCACCACTACATGTGTAGGGGCTAGCCTTACACCATCGACAGGTCTAGGACGACTCGAGCACAATGACTGCGCACACACCGAGCGAGCCGGTCGACATCCTGCTCGTTGAGGACAACCCGGGGGACGTGCGACTCACCAAGGAGGCGTTCAAATCGATCGACAGCGAGACCGAGTTCCACACCGTCACCGACGGCGAGGAGGCGACCAGATACTTCGACGTCTGCGAGACCGACATCGAAGGAACGAATCCGGACCTGATCCTGCTCGATCTGAACCTCCCCCGCGTAGACGGGTTCAGGATCCTGGAGATCCTTCGAAGCGAACTCGACTACCCGCCGCCACCGATCCTCGTCCTCTCGAGTTCGGAGACAGAAGAGGACATCACCGAAAGCTACGACCGGGCCGCAAACGCCTACCTCACGAAGCCGGATACGCCCGACGAGTTCGATTCGCTAGCACAGGCGATCGAGGACTTCTGGATCGAATCGGCGCGCCATCCGCCCGCACCCTCGTAACGGCCGATCGAGGAACGGCGGTCGTCTCGTCGTCGATCACTTTCCCGGATCGTTTATCGGCGGAAGACCCGCAGTCACTAACCGGCGCAGTAGTACGACGACGCCGTTTTGCAGCCCCTTTGCGAAGATCGCCTGCTCTTTCGTTTCGCCAGTGGACGGATAGTACGTGCCAATCAGGAGCGTCTCGCGATCGATCAGCAGAATTCGGCTGATCGCGACCTCGGTTTCGTCCTCGGACGCGACAAGCCAGTCCAGACCGGTCTCGAACACGCGGAAATCGGGGAGTCTCGACTCGAGTCGGTCGATAACCGCCTCCGACTGTCCACCGAGGACCACCGAGAGCTCTCGACCGGCGCTCTGCTCGAGGCTGTCGAACAGCGTCTCGGAGAGAACCGCTTCGTCGACGACGAGAAGCACGATTTCTGAGTCCGCCCGCTCGATGAGTTCGAACGTTCGTGATTCGATCGCCTCGTAGCCCGTCAGCGACCAGATTTCCTGGACGGAATCGTCCTCGTCCGTTCGCTGGACCTCGGTGTTCTTGAGGTGCGTTTCGAGGGTGTCGATCCGATCGTTGTACCGCTGTCGGAGGATCTGTGTCGCCTCGTTGATGTCTACGGCTCGGTACTGCTGTGGACTCGAGTGCTGGACCTCCACGAGACCCTGCGATTCGAGGACGCGAATCGCATCGTACACTCTCGTGCGCGGCACTTCGGAGATTTCGTGGATCTCCTTGGCCGTGCCGTTCGGCAACTGATTCAACGCTATAAAACAGCGTGCTTCGTACTCCTGCAACCCCAGATCCTGTAGCAGACTGATCGCTTCTGCCGTTGTTTCGTCCTGTGTCATGGCCCAACCACGAATTCGGATATCCGATCACCCAGAATACGGCTTGAGGGTGGAAAAGAATTCGTGTTTGATCGAACCGTCCTGCCGATATGGCCAGACTGCTGACTCGAACGGGGTGTTCACTCAGATTATCACACAAACTACTTAATGATACGTTCGATAGTAGGTACTGGTAGGTCTCGCGATGGCCCAACCACAGCGAGGCCTACCAGATACTCACCGCTCTAGTGACAAGTTAGTCCGCCGCGCCGATCTGTCGACACGGCCGCGGGGCGGGTCACGATTGCCTCGAAAATGACGTACAGTAGCCCGAAGCAGGGCTACGACAGTCATCCACGCTGTCGTCGTGAGTTTTCGGCTCGCGACGCTGTGCGGTCGCGTCTGTATTATGTATGCGGTACAGGGCGCTAAAACCTCGCCGCTCACGGCGGGGATACAGCGCCCGTCTTCGTTTCATTTTCACTGCGCATGGCGCATATTCACATCCACTCCGTTCGTTGAGATGGATGTGTGCGGAAAACTGGCAGTTGACTCGGTGTTTGCCCCGGCGAGAGCCGAAACCAAACACGTAAACCGACCGCGCCGACCGACACAAAACAAGATAACTCCAAGCCGTCACCACGGTAGGAGTACCGGCTTCGTGGCAGAGCCAGCGCCGTCGGTCGCAAACCGTAGCTTCCCGACCATCCGAATTGACGGGAGCAACAGAGGAACCTCGGGAAGCGTCGCTCGTTAGGGCGGCGAGGATGTCACATTACGGGGAGAACGGTGGCTGCACCCGACAAAAAGTGACGGAAAGAGTTCCCCACCCGTCGAGTCGGGGTGGATGTCACGCTGACGGGGAAGGAGCAATGCCTCCTCGACCCAGAAGCAGACGATCGCTTCGACGAACGTCGCGAATTTGTCATCGGACGTCGGTTTCGTGAGATAGGCGTTCGCGTTCGCATCGTAGCACCGAACGACGTCCGCACTCGACTCGGAGTCCGCAAGCACGAGCACCGGAAGCGGCCGTAACGCGTCGTCGTCCGTTATCGACTCGAGGAGGGAGCTACCGTGTCGATCGGGTACCGTCAGATCCAGCAACAAGAGATCCGGGCGTGTCGTCGATTGTGCGCCGTCCTGTGGGTGGAGAAACGACATCGCCTCGTTCTCGCTGTCAGCGGTGTGCAGTCGAACGTTGCGATCCGTCTCGATCTGTTCGAAGGCGGTCCGTATCTGCTCACGATGCTGTGGGTCGTCTTCGATGAGCAACACGTCAACCGGTTCGAACGAATGGGTATCCGGAGATATCGAGGACATACTACACTAATGCAACTGGGAAGGAATGTCGTCGCTCGAGAAACAGTTTCAGTACGGGTTCGATCGTCTCGAATTTTGGTCCGCGCTCGATTTCGTCGGTCTGCTGATTCCGCTCGATAAAGCCACACGCTTCGAGTTGTGGAAGATGATGGTGGCGTCGTGCGATCGCCACCGAACGGTCGCCGGCAGCGGCATCCGAGCGCTCGCCGAGACGAATCGGTTCATCGTCCATCACGAGACTGAAGAGGATCCGTCGTCGCTGTTCGTTCGACAGCGCCTCGAAGAGGTCATCGAGCACCCGTGACATGACCAGATCATTCGCAACCAGCGGTGTTAAGTCGCACACATTTTCATGATTGTCTGAGTTTTGATTAAGCGGGTGAATCAGTCTCGGCGTCGCCGCAACTGGAAGTCGAAACCCCGAAACCGATCCCCACCGTACGACCGCTCATGAGCGAGAAGACGGGTACGTTCGTCGTCACCCACGCCGAAAGCGAGTCGGCCGTCGTCCGCGACGTCGAGACCGCACAGGTCCACACCCTCGCCTCGAATCCCGGCCTCGAGGTCCACGACGTCCTCGAGGCGACCGTCGCGCCGGAGCCACCCCTCGAGGTGACCTGGGAAGTGATCGACGTCGGCGATCGACGGTCCATCGAACTGGTCGACAGCGACCTCGAGCCGACCCAACACGAGAAAGACCTCGCGGCCGACGCCGAGGTCGGCGATCTCCAGCAGGAAGAACGGGCCGGAACCGGGGAAATCCACGTCTTTTGCGTTCCCGAGGACGAAGTCGAGGCCGCGGCGACGGACGTTCTCGAAGACGAGGAGACCGTCGCCAGAGCCGCACGACTCGAGGCGGTCCGCGTCGAGGTTCGGCGAGCGCCCGACGCGGGCGTGCTGAGCGTGCGGTATCTCCCGGACTGACTACCGAGTAACCGAGTCGCATCCGCGTGCAACGTCGGACGCAAGCCGCCGTTTCGCTCAGTCGCGAGCGTACTCTTCGGCGGCGTGTTCCAGTTCCTCGGTTCGAAGGCTATTGAACGGCACGTCCTCCTCGATCGTGAGCTCGGCGACGCAGCCACAGCCGTAGCACTCGAGTACCAGCTCCGTCCCGTGGACGAGAACGGTGAACTACCCTGCCTACTCGCCGTCTTCGGCGGCTCCTTGAGGCAGGGGCTTCCTGCTTTGACGACGTTCTAATCCATATCGGGTCGGCGTTTCGACGGGTTCGGTGCAGTCGTCGGTGAGCCGGACTCGCTCGTCACTCGTCGTCCGGGTGGCTGATCGTCAGAGTGCTCCTGATGAGGTTCTTGTGACCGGCGTGGAATCGCTTCGAGAGCGCCTGTTGAGAGATTCCCAGCTGGGCTGCAAGCTCGCCCATCGTCACCGCCTGCGGAACGTCGTAGTACCCCGACTCGAGTGCCGTTAACAGCGTTTCGCGCTGTTTCGGCGTGAGATCGTACTGGGCACTGGCCATCGGCTGTTCCTGCGCTTTGAGCTGCGTGAGTTCGTACGGGATCCCGTGCTCCGCACAGTAGGACTGAAACTTCGAGAGTGCGTCACGGTCGTCGAATCGCATCCGTAGTTCCCAGTTTTCGGCCCGGCCGATCGCGTGGAGGATCGTTGCTCCGAGTTCGACGTAGGCGTAGACGAGGCTTTCGACGTTTTTCGTCCACTCGGCGCGATACAGTCTCGCGCCTTCGACCTCGTCGATCACGGCGGCGTTCGTGACGGACTCGTCCTCGCGAAACGCGGATTCGAACACCTCGTGATCGTCGCCGCTGACCCAGAAATACGGCATAACTCGATCCTCCATCGTCGCGACGACGCGCTCGATCTCGACGATCATCTCCGGGGCCGTCGTCAGCGCGTGATACAACGCGAAGTCATCCGCCTTGACAGAAAACTCTGCCACGATGCTCATAGCGCCCGTTCGTCGCCGATCGACATAGACTCGGCGACGGAAGATGTCGCGACGCCACTGTTCTCTCGAGAAAACATCCTGTAGAAATTGAGAAGGCTTACTTGAGGCGGGCGTCAGGAATGGGGTATATGGCGACTTTCGACGTACCGGAGTTCGATTACACCCGGTACAGCAACCGCCAGCTCGCGGCGGTGCCGCTCGCGGTCCTCGCGGTTGCGCTGCTCGTTCTCACCGGCTCGTTTCTCGTGACGGGAACGCCGGTTCAGTTGGGAATGGACTTCGCCGGCGGCTCGGAGCTGACGGTTCAGACGACCTCCTCCGAAGAGGAGATCGTCGAGGCGTTCGACGAGGAGCCCGAATCGATCCAGTCGGTGACCGCACCCGACACGGAGAACCAGTACATCGTACAGTTTACCTCGACCGATCTCGAGTCGCTGACTGACCAGGCCGAGGCGAACTTGGCACAGGACGGCGACGTCGACATCGTCCAACAGGAGTCGACGGTCTCCGAGAGCTTCGGCTCACAGACCCAGCAGACCGCGCTGCTCGGGATCGCCGTCGCGTTCGTCGGGATGAGCGTCATCGCGTTCTTGCTGTTTCGGACGTTCGTTCCGTCGATCGCGATCGTCGTCTCGGCGTTTTCGGACATCGTGATCCCGCTCGCGTTCATGACGGTCACCGGCATCTCGCTGTCGCTCGGGACCGTCGCCGCGCTCTTGATGTTGATCGGCTACTCGGTCGACTCGGACATCCTGTTGAACAACCACGTGTTGCGCCGGCAGGGTGACTTCTACGAGAGCGTCCAGCGAGCCACCCAGACCGGCGTGACGATGACCATCACGTCGATGTCCGCCATGCTCGTCATGGGCGTCGCCGCGTGGCTGTTCGGCGTCGAACTGCTCGCGTCGATCGGGATCATCCTCTTCGTCGGCCTCGCGGCCGACCTGATGAACACGTACATGTTGAACTTCAGCCTGCTTCGATGGTACAAATTCGAGGGGATTCGATCGTCATGAGACCGAAACGGTTCATCCTCGAGTACTGGCGGCTCATGCTGTTGCTCGTCTTCGTCGCCGGCGCAGGGATCGCCCTGTTCTACCCCGGCGGCGTCATCGCCGACGACGGCTACGTCGACGACGAGAGCCTCGACGACAACCCGACCAACCTCGAGTACGGCCTCGGCCTCGACGGCGGGACGCGTATCAGCGCGCCGCCGATCGGAATGACGGCCGAAGACATCGACGCCGGCGCCGTGAGCGACGACGGCGCGATCGACCGGGAGCGCCTCACCGAGATCGAGGACGCGCTGTACGACGAACTCGGCCTCGAGACCGGCGACGTGCGGGTCAGCGTCGACGACGGCGGCAGCGTTCACGCTGAAATCTTTACCGACGAGGTAAGCGAAGACGAGTTCGCCGCCGCGCTCGATGCCGCAGACGTCGAGGTCGATCCCGACGACGGCATCCGCGAGGGCGTCACGGAGGAGACGCGCGACGATATGATCGCGACGATCGACTCGCGGATCAACGCGGCCGGGCTCTCCGGCGGCGACGTCTACGAGTCGGCCCAACTCGGGGGCGCTTACTACGTCGTGACCGAGGTCCCCGACATGGACCCCGACGAACTCCGCGAACTGCTCTCCGAGCGCGGACTCGTCGAAGTGGTCGCCTACTACCCCGACGAGGACGGCAACCACACCAACGAGACGGTACTGGAGGGCGGCGACATCGCGGCGGTCGATCCGCCGCGGGCCGACGGCGGCGGATACGCCGTTCCGGTCGAGGTCGACAGCAACGCCGCACCCGAGTTCCAGGATCGGATGAACGAACTCGGCTTCACCGATCCGAACGTGGGGATGGGACAGTGCGGGCTCGCCACCGGCACCGACGGCGTCGACTTCGATCAGGCGGGCGAACACTACTGTCTCCTCACGGTCGTCGACGGCGAACCGGTCGACGCGCACTCGATGGGCGACCTCGCCGACGGTATGCGCGCCGAAACGTGGGACAGCGACCGAACGTTCCAGATGGGAGCACAGGACCAGCAACAGGCACAGGCCCTCTCCGTGAACCTCGAGTCGGGCCAACTGCCCGCGCCGCTGAACTTCGAGGACGAGCAGACGTACTCGCTGTCGCCGGCACTGGCGGATCAGTTCAAGCTCTACTCGCTGATCATCGGCGCGCTGTCGATCCTGACGGTGAGCGGCGTGGTCTTCCTGCGCTACCGCGACGTTCGGGTCGCGACGCCGATGATCCTCACCGCGATGTCGGAGGTGGTAATCCTGCTCGGCTTCGCGGCGCTGATACGCATGCCGCTCGATCTCTCCCACGTGGCCGGCTTCATCGCGGTCGTCGGGACTGGAGTCGACGACCTCCTCATAATCGCCGACGAGGTGATGGACGAGGGCGAGGTGAACTCCCAGAAGGTCTTCGAATCCCGCTTCCGGAAGGCGTTCTGGATCATCGGCGCCGCCGCGGCGACGACGATCATCGCCATGTCGCCGTTGGCCGTCCTCAGTCTCGGCGACCTGCAAGGGTTCGCCATCATCACCATCCTCGGCGTGCTGATCGGGGTCCTCATCACCCGACCGGCATACGGGGACATCCTCCAGCGGCTCCTGACGGACAAGTAGGGAGACGGCTCGAACCCTCGTCGTTTCTCGCGGTTTATCGCGGTTCGGATCGTCGTCTCCGCTCGTGGCTTCGCTCACCCGTCCCGACAGCGCGGACACCAGTCGACGGCGCCGTCGGTGCCGTAGACTCGAGCGAAGTCCAGCGAGACGGGTTCGTCGCAGTTAGTACAGATCGGCATGGGCAGAGACGAACGAAACACAGTGACGATTATATACTGAACAGGCGCAATACCACGTCGTTTACGGCGTGGATACGCGCCGTCACTTGGGAATCTATCCACGCAAGGCTGCCAATCTAAGAGTTAAATGTTAGCGTTAAAGTAGGTAGGCGACATACTGAGAGAGTAGGAATCGGGCTGGGAAGAGGGCGATTCCCACCAGTCCTACGATGGCGGCCTGTCCGCCCCAAGCAACCAAGCAGTAATCGGAACCAGTCGATGACCGCCGTACTCTNCCGTACTCTCACAGAGTACGAGTGGAGTTGACTGCTGCAAGCACGATTCAAAGTAACTCCAAGTCTGGTGACACTGACTCGACCCTCGCTGGGCAAAAACAACCACGAGGGTCGAACCTAGTCGAGGATAGGAGTACCGGGGGATTGGCACTCCCAGCAGCCCCACCCGTTACAGACCACGAGCATCCCTCTCAGATTCGTACTGGTTGGATGCTCGGTGGAGCTGTAAACCTAAAATCTCCAACGCTCAGGATTCCTCNTCGTACTGGTTGGATGCTCGGTGGAGCTGTAAACCTAAAATCTCCAACGCTCAGGATTCCTCCGTGTTCACGCGGAGGAGGATGTCAAGAGCAACGGGCTTGCGAGCGCAGCCGGTCGAGACGGGCTGTGTGAACGCGCTCGGCCATCACGTGTTCTCAATCGGGCGACGTGCGCTCACAGCGACGAGACGATTGGGCCGGAAACGGCCGGCGCCGATGCGAAAAGCCAAGTTGTATATTCGGCCAGTGGCAGTTCACACGGTAATGACTGCTGTGAGCGTTATCGGTTGCGGGAACATGGGGGGAGCCTTCCTGAAGGGGCTCTCCGAAACGGAGCAGTACACGCTGACGGCCTGCGACCTCGATCCCGAGGCGCGCGAGGCCGTCGCGCCCTACTGCGCGGAGACGACGGCCGATATCGACGTCGCCGCGGACGCCGACGTCGTCGTCGTCGCCGTGAAACCGAAGGTCATCCGGACGGTCCTCGAGGACCTCGAACTCTCGACCGACCAGACGCTGCTCTCGATCGTCGCGGGCGTCCCGACGGACCTCATCGAGCCCTACACGGACGCGCGAGTCGTCCGCGTCATGCCGAACCTGGCGGCGGAAACGGGGAATATGGCGGCCGCCGTGACGGCGGACACCGTCACCGACGAGGTCAGAGCCATCCTCGAGGCCGTCGGCGAGTACGTCGAAATCGACGAGTCGCAGATGGACGTGGCGACCGCCGTCAACGGCAGCGGCCCGGCTTTCGTCTTCTATCTCATCCAGGCGATGAAAGACGCCGGCGTCGAGGGCGGCCTCGAGGAGGAGCAGGCGACAGTCCTCGCCGCCCAGACGTTCAAGGGCGCGTCCGAAACCGTGTTGCGCTCCGAGAAGTCCATCGACGAACTGATCGACGCGGTCTGTTCGCCGAACGGGACGACCATCGAGGGGATGGACGTCCTCTGGGACAGCACCGCTGACGACGCGGTCGCCGACGCCGTACGGGCAGCCGAACGCCGATCCGCGGAACTCGCCGAAGAACGTACCGATGAGTGAGACACTGGAATACGACGAAATCGAACGCGCGAGAGAGCTGGCCGCCGACGCCGGACGCGTCGTCGTCAAGGCCGGAACGAACTCGCTGACCGACGACGAATCGAACCTCGACGACGACAAACTCGACAAACTCGTCGACGACATCGCGGCGCTTCACGAGCGAGGGAAAGACGTCATCCTGGTCTCGTCGGGTGCCGTCGGCGCCGGAAAGGGACGCGTCGGCTACACCGGCGAAACGGTCGAGGAGTCCCAGGCGCTCGCGACCGTCGGGCAAAGCTACCTCATGCGCCGGTACACCGAGAGCTTCGAGCGCTACGACCGGAAGATCGCTCAACTGCTTCTGACCCAGCACGACCTCGACAACCCCGAGCGCTTCACGAACTTCCGGAACACGATCGAGACGCTACTCGAGTGGGACATCGTCCCGATCATCAACGAGAACGACGCCGTCGCGACCCAGGAGATCCGGATCGGCGACAACGACATGCTCTCCTCGTCGGTCGCCATCGGCACCGACGCCGACCTGCTGGTCACGCTGACGGACGTCGGCGGCGTCTACACGGGCAACCCGAAGGAAGATCCCGACGCCGAGCGGATCGAGGCCGTCGGCCAGAACTACGACCGCGTCCAGACGATCATCGACGAGAGCTCCTCCAGTACGTTCGGCGGCATCCAGACGAAAGTCAAGGGCGCACGCGACGTCAGCGAGCACGGTATCCCGGCGGTCATCGCGCGGTCGACCGAGGCGGACATCCTCGAGAAAATCGCCAGTGCCAAGCCCGTCGGGACGCTATTCGTCCCTATCAACGGAGCCAGCGATGACGATGACTGAAAAAACAGCCACGACCAAAGTCCAGGAGGCACAGGCCGCCTCGCTCGAGCTCGCGACGCTCTCCGACGCCGAGCGAAAGCGTGGCTTGCACGCGATCGCCGACGCGATCGACGACAGCCACGAGGAGATTCTGGCGGCGAACGAGAAAGACGTCGAGGCGGGCGAGGAACTGCTTGCAGCGGGCGAGTACAGCCAGGCGCTCGTCGACCGCCTGAAGCTCTCCGAGTCGAAACTCGAGAGCATCACCGACATGGTTAGAAGCGTCGCCGAGCAGGACGACCCGCTCGGTGAGACCCTCGCCGCGCGACGCCTCGACGACGACCTCGAACTGTTCAAGGTCGCCGTGCCGATCGGCGTCGTCGGAACCATCTTCGAGTCCCGACCCGACGCGCTCGTCCAGATCGCCGCGCTCGGCCTCAAATCCGGCAACGCCGTCATCCTCAAGGGCGGCAGCGAGGCGAGTCACTCCAACCGGATCCTCTACGAGATCATCCGCGAGGCGACCGCCGACCTCCCCGACGGCTGGGCCCAGCAGATCGAGGCCCGCGAGGACGTCGACGCCATCCTCGAGATGGACGACTCGATCGACCTCCTCATGCCGCGTGGCAGTTCGGAGTTCGTCCAGTACATTCAGGACAACACGAGTATCCCCGTTCTCGGCCACACCGAGGGCATCTGTCACGTCTTCGTCGACGCCGAAGCCGACCTCGAGATGGCGACCGACGTCGCCTTCGACGCGAAAGTGCAGTATCCGGCCGTCTGTAACGCCGTCGAGACGCTGCTCGTCCACGCGGACGTCGCCGAGGCGTTCCTGCCGGAGATGGTCGAGCGCTACCGCGAGGCCGACGTCGAGGTTCGCGGCGACGACCGCGTCCAGGAGCTCGTCGACGTCGAAGCGGCCACCGACGAGGACTGGGCGACCGAGTACGGCGACCTCGTCCTTTCGGTCGCGGTCGTCGACTCCCTCACGGACGCGATCGGTCACATTACCCAGTACGGCTCGAAGCACACCGAGTCGATCCTCACCGAGGACGACGAGCGAGCGAGCAAGTTCATGCGCAGCCTCGACTCGGCGAGCGTCTTCCACAACGCCTCGACGCGCTTCAGCGACGGCTACCGCTTCGGTCTCGGCGCCGAGGTCGGTATCAGCACCGGAAAGATTCACGCCCGCGGCCCCGTCGGCCTCGAGGGGCTGACGACCTACAAGTACCACCTCGAGGGCGACGGCCACCGCGTCGCCACCTACGCCGGCGAGGACGCCAGGCCGTTCAGCCACGAGGAGTTCGACGGCGAGTGGACCGACGCGTCGCGGACGGAGTGATTAAAATTCGCCGAGGCCCGTCTGTTCAGCCTCGGCGAGCAGTTTTTCGCAGGTCGACCACGATTCTCGCGCACACACGGGTAACTCGCCGTGGTCGTCGACGTAGGCCTCGAGAAACGCCTGCGTGTTCGGATCGCTCGGATAGCCGCTGCCGACGGTCTCGTACGCGTCGTAGGCCGCTGACAGCGACTCCACGTGCGCGTCGCGTTCGACCTTGGCGACGATGCTGGCCGCGCCGACGATCGGCGACTCGTCGTCGGCGCCGTGGCGGGCCTCGAGGTCGAGGTCGATCTCGAGGGAGTCGGCGGTCGCGTCGGGAGTCGATGCCGCCCCGATCGAACAGGCGTCGTGGACTCGACGTGCGAAGCGCTCGGCGTCGGTATCACAGGCGTCACAGAGACCTGAAACGGGATTCTCGAGGTCGTCGTTCGACTCGCCCTCGAGTCCGGCGAGCGCCGCGTCGATCGCCTCGGCGTGGGCCGCGACGGCGAGCGAGTTCATGTCCGTCTCGGGGTCGTCGATGCGCCGCGTCGGAACTTCGGCGACGCCGACGCGGAGGCGGTCGTCGTCGCGGATCGCCGCCGCCAGTTCCTCGCGGCGCTCGGGCGCGAGTCGCTTCGAGTCGGCGATTCCTGCGGGGAGGTTGTCGGGATCCGGACAGTAGACCGCCGCGGCGAACATCGAGCCCAGCGCCGGTCCCTTGCCGGCTTCGTCGACGCCGAATGGCATGCCTCGAGGGTGCCTCGCCGGCGGCTAAACCGTTGCGTTGTTCGCTCGTCGTGGTCGGAACTGACACGTAGTCAGCGGCGGAAGCCGCCGTCATACGGATTACTGTCCGTCAGGTCCGGTGCACCCGCGACCCGGGCGGCGGTTGCGCCGGGACATCGGGACAGCAATCCGTCTCAATCGTCGTCCGCTGTCGATTCGCCGTCTTCGCGTGGTTCGTCGAGAAAGTACTCCTCGAGTTCGAAGGGCTCGTCTTCGCCCGCGACGCCGAGGACGTCGAGCGCCGTCACCTCGGCGTCGGTCTCGAGCACGCCGGCCAGACTCGGCTCGGTGCGGCCCTCGTCGCTGCTGATCAGTTCCTTGATGTAGAGGCCGCCCTCGCCGTGGATTCGAACCTCGGCCTCGGTCGGCCCGCGCAGTTCGCCGTCCGCGTCGTAGACGGTTCGTTCGCGCGTGAGGTCGGCTCGACGGTGGTCGACGCGCTGGGGCGTGTCCTGTTGCACGGTGGTACCCGACAGCTCCTCGAGTGCGTCTTCGAACTCCGTCTCGTCGACGGCATCGGCGAACTCGACGTCCGCGCGGTACTCCTTGCTCGCGTCGTGTTCCTTGACACGCTCGACCATCTCGTAGGTCGCGAGACGAAGCCCCTCGACCTCGACTGCCCCCTCCGCGGCCGCGTTGATCTCGCGCTCGAGCGTCGCGACGTCCGGATCCCGGATTGTGGGGCGATCGACCTCGAGGACGAACGGCCGGCCGCCCTCGAGCATGCGGGCGTCGACGTCCTCGCGGCCCGCGCCGTGGAAGGTGCCCTCCTCGCCGTCCATCGCGTCGACGACGTGCGGGCGGACGACCTGCTCGACGCTGGTGTCGTACATGTACCCCGAGCCGCCGCAGTAGTCACAGGGCTCTTCGCCGTCGTCGCCGAGCTGGACGCCGCTGCCACCACACTCCCGGCAGGGCCATTCCGTCTGGGGAATGTCCCGCTCCAGTTTGCGGTAGCGGCCGTAGACGAACGCGGCATTGACCTGCACGTCGACGGCGTGGCTCGTGACCGACTCGGCCTCGAGCGCCTCGAGCGGGTCGAACGCCTCGAGGTCGACGACCGCGAGGACGTCCGGACGATCGAAGTCGACGTCGGTGCCGGTCTTCGCGCCGACGCGACGGCCCACTTCGCGGTTGATCTCGCGTTTGAACGCCTCGCCGGCGTCGGGCTCGAGGGCGGCGTCCTCGCGGACGAGTCGGTCGTTCTCCTCGATCAGCGGCGGGACGCGGGAGCCGACCTGGTAGGTCGCGAAGTCGACGTCGGCGAGTTCGTCGACGATCGTCTCGGCGATGGCGTCGACGGTTCCCGAATACCCCTCACAGACCCAGCACTCGTCGGGGTCGTCGGCTTCGTAGGGCTCGTCGTCCTCGAGGGCGATCGTCGTCCGCAGCGCCCGGCCGCGCTCGGCGTTTTTCAGTCCGAAACTTCGGTCGGCGAACGGCCGACCCAGACAGGAGTCGCAAACGGGGCCCGTCTCGAGCAGCGCGCGGGCGTCGTCCGTGATCATGAACGGGAATCGGGGGGCCGCGGGTAACACGTTTTCCCTTCGTCAGTCCGGAACCGCGCTCGTACGCGGACTCGAACGCGAATATTCGAGCGAGGGAGACGCACGCTCGAGCAGGGAGGTTCAAATGGGTTCGATTCCAACCGCTCGACATGAACGGTTTCCGAACGGATCGTCGCGACTTCCTCGCGCTCGTTGGGGCCGGCGTCGCCGGATCGCTCGCCGGCTGTGCGGAACCCTCCGCAGACGACGACTCGGAGGCGAACTCGCCGTCGCCGATCGGCCAGCGAACGCTCGCCGAGGGGTCGGAGTACACCGACGTCTACGAATCCGTCATCGACGCCGTCACACAGGTTCGTGCGATGGGGATCGTCGACTCCCCCTTCGGCGGCGGCGAAGGCCAGGGCTCCGGCTTCCTTTTCGACGAGACGCACGTCGTCACGAACGAACACGTCGTCGCCGGCGCCGACGACGTCGACCTGCAGTACGTCACCGGCGACTGGACCGACACCACCGTCGTCGGAACGGACCACGACAGCGATCTGGCCGTCCTCGAGGTCGACCGCGTCCCCGACGAAGCGACGCCGTTGTCGCTCTCGACCGACCGGCCCGTCGTCGGACAGGAGGTGCTCGCCATCGGCAACCCCTACGGACTCGAGGGGACGATGACCACCGGCGTCGTCAGCGGCGTCGATCGAACGCTCGACTTTCGAGACCGGAATTTTTCCTTCCCGAACGTGATCCAGACCGACGCCGCCGTCAACCCCGGCAACAGCGGCGGCCCGCTCGTCGACCTCGAGGGGGACGTCGTCGGCGTGATCAATGCCGGTGGCGGCGACAACATCGGCTTCGCCATCTCGGCGGCGTTGACCTCCCGGGTCGTTCCAGCGCTCATCGAGTCGGGCGAGTACGACCATCCGTACCTGGGGATCGGACTCGCGACCGTCGACAAACCCATCGCCGAGGCGAACGACCTTCCCGAAACGACGGGAATCGTCGTCACCGACGTCGAAAGCGGCGGTCCCGCAGACGGCGTCCTCGAGGACGCGACGCCGAGAACGAGCGACGGCGTCCCGACCGGCGGCGACGTCGTCTTCGCCATCGACGGCGAACCGATCCCGGACCGTCACGCGCTCTCGACCTATCTCGCGCTCCGGACGAGTCCGGGCGAGACGATCGACCTCGAGTGCTGGCGCGACGGTTCGGAAACGACCGTGTCGATGACGCTCGGCGCACGACCGCAACCCAGCGGTTCGGGCGGGTTCGGTACCCGCGGGGTGTTCGAAGAGACCGCAGAACGCGACTCGAGCGTTTGAAACGGTTTCTTAACCCGCCTGTTTTGTCCGGTCTCGACGTCGATCCGTCCGTAACCGGCCCGTACACGTCAGTTCTCGTTTCGATCTCAGACTCGTGATGTGTTCGATTACACTGAGAGTAAACCGTTCGTGACAATCCTCGATGAACAGGTTAGCAACGAGATAACAATAGGTGAGCTACTGGAAGAACGGAGTAGAGCGATCACTGAATCGCCCGTCATCTATGACCCCGGACATCGACACCCCTATCGAGACGCCGACCGATGAATCGTCGATCGAACTCGATCACGCGCTGATCGAGAACGAAGATGCTCCCGACGAATGTGCACTCTTTCCGCGGGAGGTCAGCGAAGACGAACTCAGCACCGCCTGGATCGTCGCCCACGACGACGGATTCGTCTCGCTGGACACGATGCGTTGAGGCCACGACGATGCACCTCGGACACTCCGTTACCGCTGTCTCTTATACACATCTCTGAGC